>JAVZCZ010000001.1:0-909956 GCA_038874135.1 Candidatus Woesearchaeota archaeon | reverse complement strand
GTTTAAGGGTAGAAGGGTTTTCATACTGGACCATCACGAGGTGGAACATTTCAAGAGTGAAGGGGTACATCACATAAACCCGCACATGTTCAACATTGACGGCTCTAACAACATCTCAGGAGCGGGAGTTACCTTTCTATTTGCAAGGGCTCTTGACATAAAGAACGAGGACCTGGCACACATAGCAGTGATAGGCGCAATAGGGGATGTTCAGGAAGATAACGGATTCTCAGAGATAAATTCCTTCATACTCGGCATAGCTGAAAGGAAGGGGAAGCTCATGAGGAAGAAGGGGCTTAGAATCTTTGGAGTGCAGAGCAAACCATTGCACAAGCTTCTGGAACACAGCTCAGACTTTGTTATAAAGGGGGTTACTGGCTCTGAGAGCGGAGCTATCCAATTCCTTCAAAACATAGGAATAAAGCCAACTGACAGCAAGGGAAATTGGAGGAAGCTATCCTCGCTAACTGAGGAAGAGATGCAACGCTTAATAACTGCAGTGATAATAGCCAGGGGAGATGAGCAGAATCCTGAATCCATAATAGGTGACAATTACATACTTCCCGAAGAGAAGGAGGGCTCTGTTTTCAGAGATGCTAAGGAGTTTTCAACACTGCTGAACGCGTGCGGCAGGATGGGGAGGGCTTCATTCGGGATTGGCGCCTGCCTTGGAGACATAAGGGCTAAGCAGCAGGCATTAGATACGCTCTCAGAATATAAGAAGGAGATAACCAGGGCTCTAAATTGGTATGAGGATAACAAGAGCTCAGCAATAAGCGGGGAGAACTTTCTGATAATAAATGCAGGCGGAAATGTCTCTCCAACAATAATTGGAACTCTCTCTTCAATAATCTCAAAATCGGGAGAGGTAAAAGCTGGAACAATAGTTATAGGAATGGCGCAAAACTATGACGGCACCACGAAGGTATCTATGAGAATTGCCGGAAACGGGCACGCTCCAAATATTGACATAAGGGAACTCTTAAAAAGAATTGTTGGAAAATGCGAAGGCGAAACAGGAGGCCACAGAAACGCTGCAGGAGCAGTAATTCCGACAGAGAAGGAGGAAGAATTCATAAGCTCAGCAGTTTCAATTCTTAATGAGATGGCGATAGAGGAGAGAATATAAATTAGATTACTTATTAGCTTGCCATTATAATCATGCCTATTCTTGCCTTGCGTTGAAGCAATTGCGAAATTAAAAAAAGAAAAAAGTCTCCTCGCCCTTTCCGGGAGGGGAGACCAGCTGCCTTCAGCCCTTCTTTCGTGGGGGGTGGAAGAAGAAGCTGGGTGAAGGCACACACCGAAAGGTGAGCGTGAAAATAAAAAGCCCCTCTGAGAGGGGCGAAAATTTCTCCTCTTTTCCCAGGCCTTTTACTGGATTATCTCAATTCCGAGCTCGTCGCTGACATGTGATGTCTTGGTGGACGAGGCTGTCTTTGGCTCGTGCTTTCCGAGAATCCACGGCGATTTTACTCCTGTGATTATTGTCATCACGGTTATCTTGTTCTTCATGTCTTCCTGTATCCTTGCTCCCCAGATTACATTTGCGTCTGGATCCATGGATTGTGTGACAAGTTCGCCGACCCTGCTGACCTCTTCCAGAGTCATGTCCGGACCGCCTGTAACATGGATTAGAGCTCCTGTTGCTCCCTTGTAGTTTATGTCAAGCAGCGGGTTTGAGAGCGCTCCGTTTACTGCCTCTTCCACCCTGTTGTTTGTGTCTGAGGAGCCCACGCCTATGGCTGCTACGCCTCCGTTGGACATTATTGCCTTTACATCTGCGTAGTCCAGGTTTACCAGGCTTGGAACTGCTATTGTCTCTACTATGCCCTTTATCATGGTTGCTATTAGCTCGTTTGCAACTGCGAATGCCTGCTGTATTGGAAGTCCGCCTGCAATCTGGACGAGTCTGTTGTTGTCTATTACAACAACTGTGTCCGCAACTGATCTGAGCTGCTGAAGTCCGAATTCTGCCTTATCAACTCTGACCCTTTCAATCTTGAACGGCATTGTGACTGTGCCTATGACTATTGCGTTGTTGTCCTTGGCAACCTTTGCGATGACTGGAGCTGCACCTGTTCCTGTACCTCCTCCCATTCCAGCACACACGAATACCATGTCTGCATCCTTGAGCGCCTCTTTTATCTCCTGAAGGCTCTCCTTTGCTGCTTCTGCTCCCTTTTCAGGATAGCCGCCGCAGCCGAGTCCTCTTGTGACATCCTTTCCTATGATGAACTTCTTGTCCGCTTCTGTAATGTTCAGGTGCTGCACGTCGGTGTTGCACGCTAGGATCTCTGCTCCCCTGATGCCCTTCTGGTAGAGCCAAGAGACCATGTTGTTGCCGGCTCCTCCAACGCCTATCACCTTGATGTTGGCCTGCCCTTCAAGTCCAGGAACTCGCCTGTCCTGTTTGCTGCTGGTTTCCAATGCGTTTTGTATTATATAGTCCATCTTTTTTTGCCCCCTTTTTTTATGGTTTTTTTAAAAAAAATCCCCACCTTCATATTCTGGAAAAAATATAATGCAAAACCATAATATTTATATTCTAGTATGGTTTTTTACTCTTCAATCAAGATGCCTGCGCCAACAGGTCCATCTTGCAGGGGTTCATCTGCCCCGACGCCAAATTCCGAGAAAGTTGCTTCAAACAAGGTTTCGCCAAAAACCTTTGTTTGAACCCCTTTTTTTAAAAAATTTTTCAAGCTTCTATCAGAATTAATAAGTATTTAAACATTTTTAAAGTTTAAAATATATTTTTAAAAATCTATATTTTTATAGTATAAAGTTATATTGTTTCCCTAATGACGCAAAGAAGAAATCAGTATACATTTTTACCTCACGAACAAATTTTCACATTTGAGATTAGGTAAAATAATTTAAATAAAACTGAGAAACATTTAGAGAAAATGGCACTCTACCTCATAGGAGCAGGACTTCACGACGAGAAAGACATAACAATTAGGGGAATGGAACTTCTAAAAAATTCTCACGAGATATTCTTAGAAGGATACACTTCCCTCTCCTCAATAAATCTGAAAAATCTTGAAGTTGCCTGCGGAAGAAGAATCAGGATTGCTGAGAGGGAACTTCTAGAACAAGACTCTAAAATGATAATTGAACTTGCAAAGAAACAGAATATAAGCATTCTCGTAATAGGAGACCCGCTATCCGCCACAACTCACATTGAACTTCTTAAAGAGGCAGAGGCGCTAGGAGTTAAAACAGAGGTCATTGGAAACGCCTCAGTGCTCACAGCAGTAGGAATTACCGGGCTTCAGCTCTACAAGTTTGGAAAAACCGCTAGCATCCCTTTTCCCGACGATAGGTACACAATAGAAACTCCTTATGAAGTATTAAGAGAAAACCTTTCCATAAAAGCTCACACGCTAATGCTCTTAGACTTAAATCCGAAGGAGAATAGGTTTCTCACAGCGAACGAGGCAATAATGGAAATGCTAAAAATTGAGAACAAGCGAAGAGAGGGAATATTCACTGAAAAAACAAAAATTTTAGTGTGCGCCCGCTTAGGATCACCAAACTTCCTAATACGGAGCGGGGAAGCTGGAAGGCTGATGAAAGAGGAATTTGGAAACCCGCCGCACTGCATCATAGTTCCAGCTGAGCTGCACTTTGTTGAGGAGGAATGCCTGAGAAGATGGGAAAAATAAAAAGTGCTTCAGAAGAGAGGATAAAAGAGTTGGAAGAAAGAATCAGAAAGCTTGAAGAATGGTACTCAGCCGAGATAAAAAGAAAGGAAAAAAGAATTGAAGAGCTGGAAAGGGAGAGAGACCTCTTCAGAAGTGCTGCATTGAAGGAAGCTGAAAAGCAGAGACAAGCGGGCGCAATACTGGAAAGATTAAAGAAGAGAATTGAAGAACAAAAAAAATAAAAATAAGAATCAGAAAAGAAGACAAAGAGAAGAGGATAACATGAAAGAAAAAACCTTGAAGCTCAGGTTAATAGCAGAAGCAATCCGGAAGCATTCGGGAATTCAAAGCAGGAATATAATTAAACTTTTAGAAGCCCCAAAGGAAGAAAGCATGGGAGACATAGCCCTACCCTGCTTCACACTCTCCAAACAGCTCAAAAGAAGCCCGAATGAAATTGCCAGCGAGCTTGCAGAGAAGATAAAATCTGAAGAAAATCTAAAAGGTATTATAGAAGAAGCAGTTGCAAAAGGTCCTTACCTAAACATATTTCTCAGAGCAGGATTCGTAGCAGAGAGAACTGTAAAGCAAATCCTGAGTGAAAAAAGGCGCGCCAGCTCAGTTAATAAGAGAGTTATGGTGGAATTCTCGCAGCCCAACACTCACAAGGAATTTCATATAGGACATCTGAGAAATGTCGCATTGGGAGACGCAATGGTGCGCCTGCTTAGAGAGAGGGGATTTGAAGTAATAGCTGCAAATTACATTGGAGATGTCGGGGCTCATGTGGCAAAATCTTTATGGTGCATACTCAAATTTCATAAGCAAGAATTAGAGAGAGTTCCTGAAGATAAGCGCAGTGAATTCCTCAGCAGGGTCTATGTTGAGGCAACACAGAAGAGTGAAGAAGCTGAAAAAAATGGAGACACTTCAGTTAAGGAGGAAATTGCTGAAATAGGAAGACGCCTGGAAGCAAGGGATCCTGAACTTACAAAACTTTGGCAGGTTACAAGAGAGTGGAGCCTGGCAGAGTTTAAGCGGATATATAAAGAGCTGGATGTTAAGTTTGATGTTTACTTCTTTGAAAGCGAGGTTGAGGAGAGGGGAAAGCAGATAGTAAAGGAGCTGCTGCAGAGGGGAATAGCGAAGATGAGCGAAGGAGCGATAATAATGGACCTAAAAAGTTATGGCTTAGATGTCTTCCTACTTCTCAGAAGGGATGGAACTGCGCTTTATTCTACAAAGGACATAGCACTGGCTGTTGAAAAGTTTGAAAAGTTCAAGATAGAAAGAAGCATCTATGTAGTGGGCGCAGAGCAGAAGATGTATTTTGAGCAGCTCTTTAAAACGCTGGAGCTTATGGGCTTCAAGCAGGCAAGAAATTGTTACCACCTGGCTTACGGGCTGGTGATGCTTGAAGAGGGAAAGATGTCTTCGCGTGCAGGGAATGTTGTGAGCTACAGGAGCTTCGCAGAAAGAGTTATGCAGCGAGCCCTTCAGGAAGTTGAAAAGAGGCATCCGGAGTGGAGTGCACAGCAGAAAGAAGAAACTGCTAGAAGGATCGCTATAGGTGCCATGAAGTTTGGGATGCTCAACCAGGATAACAACAAGCCGATAATATTTAACATTGAAAGGTCAATTGATTTTGAAGGAGACACCTGTGCATATGTGCAGTATGCCTACACGAGAGCCTCTTCAATAATACGAAAGAACGAAGAAGAAAATAATGAAAAGGTAAAGTTTAAAGATATAAGAAAGATCAAATTTTCAGAGATGCGGGATGAATCTGAGAAGAGCCTGTGTAAGAAGCTGTTAGAATTTGAATCTGTCAAAGAGAAAGCAGCTTCAGAGTATAAGCCCTTCCTAATCCCCAAATACCTCTTAGAACTTGCCAAGTCCTTCAACACCTTCTACAACCAGTGCCCGATAATAAAAGCAGAATCAGATGTAAGGCGTGCAAGGCTGCTAATCCTTGAGAGCGTGAGGAAAGTAATAAGAGAAGGATTGAACCTGTGCGGAGTAGAAGTTTTGGAAAGCATGTAGCCTTATTCTAAAAACTCAACATCATCCACTATCCCGTCAGAATTCCTGTCTATGCCCTGAACAATCCTCGCCTGAATCCTGCAATTCTTAGAATTTCCCTTCTGAACCTCAGAAAACTTCTTAAGAAATGCAATCACAGAAGCCCTAGTGCCGGGATACCTCCTGCCTGCCAGGAGCAGGATGCTCTTACCCTGGCTGAAAGGGTTTGACGCCTTAACTATCAAGCCCGCCTCATCACTAAAATATCGCTTGTTTGAGAGTGAGGAATATATGTGCCAAGCATCCGCCTTTTCAAAGCGCACAGGCAGCTTCGGATTTATCTTTTCCACAATCTTATTGGTTACAGGCCCGCCTATAAGAATTAGGTTTGAGTTCAGGTCTTCACGCCTGACCTCAGTATCCAGCTTTACTGTTAGCGAAGGGACATAGTTGAGAAATGTTCCCAGGAATAGTGCGAAATCCACAGCGTAGTAATCGTCTCTTGAGCGGGCTCCCTCGGGGCCGTGCGGGTCTGGGCTTCCGAGTATGAAGTTGGCGTCCAGCTGTCCGTCCTTTATGAAAGGAGCCAGAAAGCTGCTCTCACCTTCAAGGTGGAAAAGCTTGCTGGTTTCCCTCATCTCTGAAAACCTCAGCACGAAAGCTGGCTTGCTGAGTGAGTAATACTTAGCCATCGCTCCCTTAAACACTTCACTTGAATGAACGGAGATTATTCCAGCCCTCTCCAGATTTCTTATGTGGTAATAAACCTTCTGCTCATTAACTCTCAATGCGCGTGCAATTTCCAGCGGGTAGGACGGCTTTTCAGAAATAAGTTTGATAATCTTCAGAGCGAGCTGAGAGGAGATGTGTTTTGCCTCAGCAGGGCTGAGCTCAGATGCGGGAAGTGAAAAAATTCTGTTCTTATGCTTTGAAACTATTAGCATCAAAATTTTATTAAATAAAGGGTATTATAAAAAGTTTTGTAAGCGATTCAAACAGGAATTCAGAGAAAAGCTTTTAAAATCATAATGGGCAACTTAGAAAACATGGGCCCATTGCCTAGTCTGGATAAGGCGACAGCCTTCTAAGCTGTAGATCGGGGGTTCAAATCCCCCTGGGCTCATTAATTATAAGAAAAAGGGCTATAAGAAAAATTTTATAAACAAATGCTGATTTTTTAAGATGTGCGCGGGGGTAGCCAAGCGGCTAAGGCGACCGCCTGCAGAGCGGTTATTCGGGGGTTCAAGTCCCTCCCCTCGCTTTTTTCAATTTTCATAATTCTCCAAAAATTAAAGAAAAAGTTTGAAAGAATAAAAAAGATTACTTGCTATGCACTGCTATGTTTCCTCCCCCAATTGCTATCTGACTGCTCGGTGTGCCCAGCTGCTTCCAAACTGCTCCGTTAGAATCAAATATTGTTATTGCAAGGGTGTCGCGATTTTTTGAGCTGCTCGCTGCATAGTCCATGTCCTGCACATTCACAACAAAGGAGTAGCTTCCGTCAGACCAGAGCACTTCTCCAGTTTCAGGATTAATCTTACTCA
Organism: Candidatus Woesearchaeota archaeon; assembly: GCA_038874135.1. Lineage (GTDB taxonomy): Archaea > Nanobdellota > Nanobdellia > Woesearchaeales > 0-14-0-80-44-23 > 0-14-0-80-44-23. The sequence goes on along the minus strand of JAVZCZ010000001.1, from coordinate 902,740 downwards.
GTGTGGCCTTTGCAGTAAACATTGCAGAGTTCTCAGATGTGAATGAAAGCCCTCCCTTAGCCCAGCTGTTGCTCTTCAGAACATAATTATAGCCGTCGCTTCCTCTGAAAACAAAGAGAAGGTTACCCTTGGGAGCTCCTCTTTTATTGTAGTAAACTGTGAAGCCAAAGTTATCCTTTCCATTTGAGCTAGCACTGTCAGGAAGCCAGCCGCCTCCTGTGACTCTCTGCTCATTACTTCCCAGGTCAACTGTCAAGGAGCTGAGTGCAGCAGGGTTTTCATCCCAGTAGGTGTTTCCAGGTGTTATCTCAACACTTATCTTATAGTTTCCGTAAGGAATATTTTCAACTGCGTATGCATCTCCTGAAGGGCTGACCTGAACATTCGGTACTGTTATAGTTGGTCCGCCGCTTATTGGTTCAAGCACGAAGTTTACCTGTGCTAGGTGCAGCTCGCCGGGGAAGCCATCATTCTCTTGAATTAGATGCGCTGAAAGGAGTACTGGAGCTTTGGTTATTGTTGGGCCTGCTGTTGAAGTGAAAGTCATGCCAGTATATTCTATAGCTGTATTTTCCCGTATTACTCTAAAGTTGAGAGAGCTGTAACTCTGAAGGTATTTTTCCTCTTCCCCATCAAAGTATGCTTCAATGGTGTATTCCCCAGCTGGCTGTTCAATCTTTATTGAAGCATGTGCAATTCCGTGCTCGTCAGTTGTCCCCTCATATGAATTATTTCCAACAATGAACCTTACTCTCATTCCCGGTATTGGATTACTAGATGCTTTCTCAATTAACTCAGCTGAGATTTCTAACATGTCAGAGTAGTGAACTTCGGGCTGTGCAAAAAGCACTAGGCGAGTTGCTCCAACAATCACATCTTCAGCTTTGGCTGGTTCAATGTTTCCAGCATAGTCAACTGAGTAGTAGTGCAGTGTGTGTTCTCCCAAGCCTGGAGCGGTTATTTTACCTGTATATTCTGTCTCTGCATTGTTATCCCACCAGTAATATGTTTTATAAACTCCTGACGTGGCGTCAGATGCTGAGAGTGAAAACTCTGTGGATGCAGATACATAAACTGGACTTATTGTCAGTTTTGGTTCTCCTATTGTAAGAGTTGTTTCAGGATTTGTCTTGTCCAGCTTTATTGTTAACGGCTCCGCTTCTGTCTCAAGTCCTGCATCATTTACACACTTGCCGTGGAAGGTAGTGCCCGCGCTATCCGTGCTGAGATGCTGCTCTGGAGTGCAGATTACAGGACTGCTAACATCATCCTCACCAGATGTTGAGATTGTAACATCGCTAACATACCAGCCGTTAGAACCGAGGTTTCCGGAAGTTACTGAGAGCAGTGCTGATGGACCTGTTTTATCAATCTTTAAACCTAATGAATCGCTTGAAACGCCACCTTCGCTGTGAGCAATACAAAGTGAAGTGGTTCCAGCTGTTTCCAGATTGAAGAGCTGAACGCGGCATCCATAATCTATTACTACTGGAGATTCCTCATCTGTAACGGTCCATTCAACCTTGACATCTGAGACATACCAGCCGTTACTGCCCAGAGTTCCTCTTATTAACCTTGTAATTATCGGTGGGGTCGTATCCATTGGTCCTAAGTTCTTATCACAAACCTTATAGGAGCCCATCTCCTTTTTCAATAGAGTGCAACCGTTTTCAGTGCAAGACCTAATTCCGTAGTAGCATGTTCCAGAGCTTATAGTTCCAGGTTCCGGGCAGTACTCTTCAGTGTATGCGCATGCGCAGGAATTTTCAGTATCACAGCGTCCAGCATAGTTGCAGTAGTCCCCGCTCATATGCACATTGTTACAGTCGCTGTCCTGCTCGCACTCGGCATTGCACTCCACCTTGTTACAGGTGTGACTCATTGCAGGATTGCTAGAAGTGCATTCGTCCATAGCTTCATCGCAAACACTTGTAAATGAAGCCCTATAATCCCAAGTGAATGGTTTTCCATCTGGTTCGTTGGTGCATGAGGCAATCTCTGAAATGTCATTTGCTGAGCAGTCCCGAGGAGCCCCTGCAGAGCAGGTTCCTGAGCCGTCGCAAACATCCTCAACTGTGCAGTACAGCCCATCCTCACAGGGTGTTCCAGCAGGCTGGAATGAATCTGCTGGGCACGCATCGCTCACCCCATCGCAGTATTCTTCAATGTCACAATCATTAACTGCTTGCCTGCAAGCTCCAGTAGATTTTATATCAGCAGGGCATGAGGCGCTGCTTCCAGTGCAGTACTCTGCAACATCGCAGATTCCAGCAGAGGGTCTGCACATGGTGTTAGAAGATTTGAAAGTGCAATCGTTGTTACAGCAGATTCCACCATCGCACTGTTCTGAGCCCTCAACTATGCCATTGCCGCAAACTTGAGGATTTTTAACTGTGAAATCAGTATAATAGCCATAGTAACAGTTCGTATCTAAATCACAATTTGCTGTGGCGCTGTAGTGGAAACACATGCCAATACCGCAGTAATCACAGTCATAATATCTCTTTCTCAATACCTTCCAAGTTCCCGGAGTTGCTCCTGTGAGAGTATAGCTGTCCAAAAATTGTCCGCTGCTATAAGTGCAGTACTTTGAAGTTTTAACAACTGCTCCCTGAGAATTGAGCCACACTATTCTTGTAGGGTATAGTGTAGGCTCAGCTGAGGATGAGGACACTTTGGCATAAACTGTTGCGCCAGGATTGAATGTGTATGCATCAACTGTCCTCTGAGGGTCTGAGTACAGGTAAACATAGTTTTGATAGGGCACTACTAAGATTGTAGTATTCGCCAATACGAGATTGTCTGAGTCTCTTACAAGTTGAACAGTCCATAATCCGAGAGTTGTAAGCTGAGAATGATAAGCACTGCAGTATTCCGAATTACAAGGGCCTGAAAACTTCTGAACATTGTTCCTGTCATACCAGATTATGTGCGCGGGCCTATCATTTTCTCCAATATAGTTAGCCACGCACTGCACTGACTGAGTTGGAAACACTCTGGTTGGGCATTGTAAAGGCGGGTTGGTGACGAACGAGTGAATTACTACAACTATTCCTTCTGAGTTGAGAACTTGAATTAAGTACTCACCTATCCTCCCGCTTAAGATGTACTGGAACTGGAACTTTCCTTCAGAATTTGCTGTCACATAGTCATAGCTGGTTGGCCAGGGTTGCATGCTTCCGTCTCCAGTAACTACGCTTGAATCAGGCCTAGTTACCTTTACCAGGTATGTTTCTGCCGGAGTAAATCCTGATCCGTTTATCTGAACTGTCTGAGTAGGGCTGTAATCATACTTCTCAGTGCATAGCTTATATTGTCCCATCATAGCACAAGATGCTGCACTTGCAGTTTTAAATCCTAAGAATAGGAAAATAGCTAATAAGATGTACAGAAAATGTCTCGGTTTCATTGAGAGCACCCCCCCTTAGGATACTAAAGAATGTAAAGTATAAAAAAAGTTGTGCTTAACTTGGGCACTTCTCATAAATTAGTAACTTTCAAATGACTATTTTTTGAATAGCAGCCAGTTTTTTTCTCCTGCTTTGGAAAATTTTAACAGAACATATTCACCCTTCATCTTTTTTCCATCTAGTTTGAAAACTATCTTTTCAGGTCTTCTGCTTTCAAGTTTAAAGGTGCCGCTGTCCCATATTTTGACTGTGCCTGCTCCGTAGCTTCCTTCAGGAATTGTGCCTTCAAAGTCTATATAGGAAATGTCGTGGTCCTCAACTTCAACTGCGAGTCTTTTTATTCCAGGTTTGGTGGGCGGCTCTTTTGGAACTGCCCAGCTTTTAAGCACGCCGTCAAGTTCAAGGCGAAAATCCCAGTGAAGGTGCGAAGCGTGGTGCTCCTGAACTACAAATCGCAGCGGCATAAAAGCTGGTAAGGCAAATTGAATTTTTATATTTTACTTAGTTCATTCTCATAAATTTCAGAGTTAACTTTCATAAATGTCTGTAATATCTTTTTATACACTGCTGGACCTTCTTTTTTTTCTAGTATTTTGAAGTATACGCTTCCCAGAGTGTATTCATCCATAGGCTCGCCCTCATTTAAGTCATCATAGAACCTTCTTCTGAAATTACCTGAAGGGTCCATTAGAAGTGAATCCTTAACCGGAAAATCTAAGATGATTGAGTAGTAGAGATATACTTTTTTCAGAGATGTTATTTCATTATCTAAGGAGAAATACCTTAATGCTGGATTGTTTGTTTTTTCAGAGAATTGTTTTCCTACAGAGTTTTCAACTCCAACAGCATGGCCTTCTAGCAGATATAAGAATTTGTCACTGTTCTCACTCTCAAAGTTTGTTTTTAAGGTGATGTGCTGGAGGAAGTGCGTATATTCGTGACAAGCCACTAAGAAGAAAGACTCAATTGAATCCAAAACCACTAAATCTATAGTTTTACTAATTTCATCATATTGACCTAAGGTTTGGTAAGTTGAAATGTGACTTATCAGTCTTAGAATTGGATTCTTATTAACAATTTTTATGTTCGGCTTCTCGTATGGGTGCACATCTAAAAAGTTAGAGGTTTCCTCTATTGCTGTGTGCGTTATGCTTATGAGGTCTTCAAGGGACTTATGTCTAATGGGAGAATGTCTTATTCGTTTTTTTTCAAAATCCTCTTTCAATGGGATGTATTCAGTGTATAGTTCTGCCAGAGCCTCTTCAATTAAGTTAATATTCTCCATTCTTTCCATAAAATTTCTAATTTGTGAGTTGGACAGCAGATAATTATCCATGGTGCTAGCGTGATGGAAGGATCAATATATAAACCTTTTCATTTTTAACCACTATAAAGTAACTAATTATTTTTGAAAAAGTTTTTTATACTGCACAGAAATATCTGTCGGCATGAATAAAATAGTTAAGGTGCTCATTTCTGAAAGCGGAAAGATGTTCTATTTGAGGAATGTTGATCAGGATTATCACTGCCAGTACGGCGTAGTGAAGAAGGAAATGCTGGCGCTTCCAGATGGCTCAGAAATAAAAACAAACACAGGAGTAAAGATGGTAGTAGTCAGCCCCACATTCACAGAACAGCTGGCAAAGATACGGCGAGGCCCGCAAGCAATTCCGCTGAAAGACATGGCTGCCATAATTGCTGAGACAGGCATAGGTAGGGAGTCCCTGGTAGTAGATGCTGGAGCTGGCTCTGGAATGCTCGCCTGCTTTTTGGCAAGGCATGCTGGAAAAGTTGTAAGTTACGAATTGAGAGAGGACTTCTTCAAAATAGCTTCTGAAAATGCAAAAGCGTTAGGCTTAGATAACCTTGAAATAAAACAGAAAAACATCTATGAAGGGATTGACGAGAAGGATGTGGACTTGATAACATTAGACCTGCCCGAACCGTGGCTCGCGATAAAAGCTGCTGAAAAAGCCTTAAAACACGGCGGCATCCTGGTCTCATATAGCCCTACAATTCCTCAGATAATTGATATGGAAGAAGCGGTTAAAAAGAGTAACTCATTCATACACCTAAAAACTATTGAGATTATTGAGAGAGAGTGGGAATTGGATGGTAGAAAGGTGAGGCCTAAAAGCCAGCAGATTGGGCACTCCGGATTTCTAAGCTTTTACAGGAAGCTGTGATTCTGTTTCTTTAACATATGTCAAAAGCAGGATTGCTCCTATTGTAATGCCCAGAGATATTGTCAGGGGAAAGAACATTCCAACCCTGTCCCAAAGCAGGCCTGTCAGGAGTGAAGAGGGAAGGGCGCACATTCCAACTGTTAGCTGTAAAAGTCCCAGGCTGCTAGCTCTTTTTTCAGCTGGTGAGAGTTCTGAGATGAAGGTGCGTTGCACTGGCTCTATGGCACCCCTATGCATTCCGTAAATTATGAAGCTTAGGATTATTGCTGAAGGATAATTTTTTAACACTAAGAATATCCAGCACACTATGCCCCAAAGCAGGAATGAAATCATTAGCACGGGCTTTCTTCCAATCCTATCAGCCAGTCTTCCAAATGGTATTGAGAAGATTGAAGCCACGAGCACAAAGATTAGGTAAAGAACTGGAATCTGGGCTTGGCTAAATCCGAACCTTTGAGCATACACTAACAGGAATGAGTAGCTAAATGAAGCGAGTGCAAATAGTGCTGATATTCCCAGAAACATCTTCAAGTCGCGGCTCATCTCTCTGAAAGAGAGCCATTCGGACTTTTTACCATTCTTAGAGTGCTCTCCTTCTTTAATGAATAAGAGCACGAGAAGCACTGAGATTAGGGATGGAACTGCTGCAAGTAGGAAGAGATTCTTATATCCGAGATACTTAAAGAGAATGATACAGGCAATTATTCCGAACACTCCGCCCAGAGCGTCCATCATCTTCAGAATGCCGAAGTGCCCTCCCCTTTCATGCTTTTTTGCCTCATCTGCAATTATTGCATCTCTCGGAGCATCCCTTATCTTGCCAGCCCTGTCCAGGATCCTCAAAGGGATTATCACCTGCCAGGATTTAGCAAATGCGTAGCCAACACGCGATATGAAACCGCACAGGTAACCTGTCCAGATGAAGATTTTTCTCTTTTTTATCCTGTCAGAGAGGTATCCAGAAGCTGCTTGAGATATTGAAACTATTGAGTTGCTAATTCCGTCAATAAGTCCAAGAATGGTCATATTTGCTCCTAAAACTGCAGTGAGAAATAAAGGCCAGATGGGATAGATCATTTCCGCTCCTAAATCGTTAAGAAAGGAAGATAGTGAAAAGATTGCCAAGTCTCGTTTAACTTTTTTTTCAGACAAGTTTTTGTCTTCTTGTTCCTGCTGCACTTTGCGATCTACCTTCTATTCGCTTAAATGTGCTTAAACGGTTATATTTAAACATTATTTTTGATAGATAGCAAACATTTAAATAGTAGTTATTACTTTTAAGTAATTATATCTGGTGAGGTTTTATGAAGTGGGGAAACGAGCATAAGGATTTAGAACATTCGGTAATGGAAACTGCTGAGATTTTGACACTTGGAATTCTGAGAATAGATAAAAACTTTAAGAGTAACCTGGAAGCTGCTATGAATGAGATAAGCGCCTACTACCAAAACCCCGACCTTAATCAGAGCTCATTTGTAAAGGGATTCAGCCATTTGGCAAGCGCAACTGGATGGGGAGCACTTCTTCTAGGAACAAAAGCAGTGCTCTATGCCGCATACTGGCCAGTTCCATTTGTCTATCAAAATCTCATTCAGCTGGCTGAAGCAAATATGAGTATTATTGAGAAAGAAGAGAATCAGCTCAGAAATGGCAGACCTCTCTAATTAGGATTTTCCAAAGTTTTATAAATCCCTTTGTTTTTGAAGTTAGCATGTCTAATGAGCAGTCTTTTCAGAGGGTAAGCGGAGAAGCTGTTTTGAAGTGTCCGGAATGTGGAAGTACTGAGCTGGTAAGAAAAGATAAGGAGATATACTGTAAGAAGTGCGGGGCTGTTATAGAATAATTCACATAGTTTTCTAATAGTTAGAAAAAGTTTTTAACTACACTTATTTAACTTCTCTGATAATGCGCTTTGCACTGGTTTGCTCAGAATTGGATGCTGCCGGAATTAACATAAGAAACAGGCTTCTGGAGTTAGAAAAATTTGAGGAGCGCGGCACTTTTGATGGAAACCCATATTTTAAGCTTAAAGGAGCAGAAGCTGAGGTATACACTCTAAACTCAGAGATGGTGAGAAGGGAGCAAATCTGCGAGGAAATCAAAGCTGATTTCTTCATATTTATGAGCAAACATAAGAGTAGCTCAGGAATTCCAAGCCTGAGCGTGCATGCAACAGGAAACTGGGGAGTTGCCGAGCTTGGAGGCGCTTCCAGAAGGTTGTCAGTAGCAAATGCTGCCTACCTAAAAAGAGCCCTGCAATTGATAAACAGCTTAAACCAAAATCCCGAATATGACATAGTTCAGGAGTGTACTCACCATGGACCACTTGTTGAAAAGCCGCACTTCTTTATTGAAATCGGCTCTGATGAAAAAAGGTGGCAGGATGAAGAAGCTGGCGGCGTGATTGCTAAAACAGTCTCTCACATAATAAGGGAGAATGTTCCGAGCTGCAGAGCAGCCATAGGAATAGGTGGACTGCACACGCTCACCAATTTTAAGAAGATAATTCTTAACTCAGACTACGGCATATCTCACGCCTGCCCAAAGTATATGCTAAATCATTTAGACTATGAGATGTTAGAAGAGGCTTTTAAGAAATCAGTTCCCAAGCCGGAAGCAATAATATTGGACTGGAAGGGCTTGGGAAGCGAGAAGGAAAGAGTTTCAAGGTTGGCTGAAGATTTCTGTTACAAGCACGGACTAAAACTTCTGAGAACATCTAATTTCTAAATGAGAATTGGCAAGAAAAGCTGAAACACCACAAAATTTTTATATAAGTATATTTTTAAGTAATAAAAATAATTTTTATTATAATAAAAAAAATAATAAAAAAATAAGTATTTTTATTTTTCGGGATGGATATGCTGCCGCTGAAACGCAAACTTTACAGGAGGGGAAGCAGTTTTGAAACGACAATACCGATGCCACTCCTCTTCGGACTTGATCCCGATAAGAAGTACAATGTAGTTTTTGAGATGGAGAAGGAGAGCGGCAGGTGGTTCATACGCTTTGAAGAGAGAAAAGAAGCTGCAAGGGCTTCTATAAAAAAAGAGGCAGATGGGGAGCTGAACAAAAATGCAGAAGAAACTAAGAGAGCTCATAGAAGAAGTAAATTATGAAGACCTGTACAAGATGAAGGCAGATTTAGAGCAGGGAGGAATACACTTAAAAAAGCTTGTGGAGAAAAAGATAAAAGATATTGAAAGCGAAAACATAAAAGTGTGCGCAACCTGCGGGAATGCGATAAACCTGCTCACTTCCAGAAGCTACACCCTGATATTCGGGCCGCCCGATCTTAAAAAGAGAGCGCACTTCTGCGGTATTGACTGTTTAGAGTACTTCGTGCAGAATCTAAAACAGGCTGAGAAGGAAAGAATAAAAAAAGTTCAAGCATTTCAGCAGGGCACGCCTAAAAGAGGATCTGAATAAAAAATCAAATAGGAAACTTTAAAAGCAAGTTGCAAATCCGAACAAGTGTTATGAGCCATACAGAAGAAGCCGGAACTGAGAAAGAGAAGGAGCGAGATGAAGAGAAATTCTTCTACTCAATGAAGATACCTTTAGAGAGGATTCCAATTTTGATAGGAAAAGAAGGCTCTACCAAGAAGCAGCTGGAAGAAGAGACGGGCTGCTCCTTTAACATAAACTCAAGGGACGGCGAGGTTGAAATTTCAAGTGAGGACTCAGTTAAGCTCTACACTGCAAAAGAGATTGTAAAGGCAGTGGGCAGGGGATTCAATCCAAAAATAGCCTTAGAACTTCTGAAGCCAGATTATGTGCTGGAAGTGATTGAGTTGAGAAGAGCAGCTTCCTCAGCCAGCCAGATAAACAGGATGAAGGGGCGTGTCATCGGAGCGGGAGGAAAGGCGCGAAAGACCATTGAGCAGCTCACAGACACTTCAATAAGCGTTTATGGAAAGACCATATCAATAATAGGAGAATCATCCGATGTAGCAACGGCTAAGAGAGCCATAGAATCCCTGCTGCTGGGAAGCAACCACAGCACGGTTTACAGTTGGCTGGAAAAACAGAGGAAGATCTCCCGTGCTGAGGAGATAAGAAAGCAGTTCGGCGTGGGAGAAAACGATTTTCAGGAAGATTTGAGTGATGACTTTTAGAACCAGTTCATAATCTTGGTGATAAATATGCCAAAACAGGAATTAAAAAATGCGAGCGAAAACGCTGAAGAGGACATTATTGCATACGAGCTTGCTAAGAAGCAGCGTGAAATCTCAATAGCGGAATTCTTTGAAAAGAACAGGCACCTTCTCGGGTTTGATAACAAGAAGAAGGCACTCCTTACAGCCATAAAAGAGGCTGTAGATAACTCCCTGGATGCGTGCGAGGAAGCAGGAATACTACCTGAAGTGAAAGTTGAAGTAATAGAGATGGGAGAAGAGCGCTTTAGAATCAGCGTAACTGACAATGGTCCCGGCATAGTAAAGCAACAGATTCCAAACATATTCGCTAAACTGCTCTACGGAAGCAAGTTTCACACTCTAAAACAAGCAAGGGGCCAGCAGGGAATAGGAATATCAGCAGCGGTGCTTTACGGTCAACTCACAACTGGAAAGCCTGCCAGGATACTTTCAAGAATATCAGCTTCAAAGCCAGCATATTATTACGAACTGCACATAAACACCAGCACTAACTCGCCTGAAATTTTAAAAGAGGAAGAGCGTGAAGATTGCGAGTTTGAACACGGCACCAGGGTTGAGATTGACCTTGAGGCATCCTACCAAAAGGGAGACCAGTCCGTGGATGAATACCTGAAACAGACGGCAATAATAAACCCTCACGCCACGATAATATATACAAATCCCAAGGCAGAACAGTTTGTTTTCGCACGCGTGGTAAACGAGCTTCCAACACCGGCTAAGGAGATAAAGCCTCACCCATATGGAGTTGAGCTCGGCTACCTTATGAAGATGCTCAAAAATGCTGAAGAGAGAACCCTTCAGAGCTTCTTAACAAACGAATTTTCCAGGGTTGGAGCGTCCACTGCAAAAGAGATATGCGAAAGGGCGGCACTGCTTCCGAGCATGAAGCCATCCTCTCTTGACAGAAATGCTGCAGAAAAGCTGCTCAATGCAATAAGAAACACTAAGATAATGAGCCCGCCAACTGACTGCCTCTCACCAATAGGAGCAAAGAACCTTGAAAATGGCCTCAGAAAGGAGATAAATGCAGAGTTTTACACCTCAACAGCTAGGCCGCCCTCAGTTTACAGGGGAAACCCCTTCATCATAGAATGCGCCTTCGCCTATGGAGGCCAGCTCCCAGCTGAAAAGCCAGTTACACTTTTGAGGTTTGCTAACAGGGTTCCACTTCTGTACCAGCAGGGTGCCTGCGCAACCACAAAGGCTGTTATTAGTACAAACTGGCGTTCTTACGGCCTCTCCCAGAGTCAGGGGGCTATGCCGATAGGTCCGCTAGTCATTGCAATACACCTGGCTTCAGTGTGGGCTCCCTTCACGAGTGAAGCAAAAGAAGCAATAGCCCACTATCCTGAAATCATAAGGGAGATGAAGCTTGCGCTTCAAGAGTGCGGGAGGGAACTAGCAAGGTATATCGGAAAGAAGCATAGAGTGCATGATGAGCTAAAAAAGAAATCCTACATAGAGAAGTATCTTCCGCACATAGCAGTTGCTCTAAAAGAGATACTGGAACTCACAGAGCAGCAGGAAAAAGAACTTGAGGAAGCAATTAAGGAGATACTTGAAAAGAGCAGGCACATAGAATCTTTAAATGAGGAATCAGAAGAGGAGATTGAAGGCGAACGCCTCGGCATTGCTGGAAATGTTGAGGAGGAACTTGAAACAGAGGATTATGAGGAGGAGATGCCTTCCAGCCGTAAGAGGAAGAGCAGAGTAGAAGAAGAATCTCAAGATCGTGAAGAGGGTGAGAGCGATGAAGAATGAGGAGATGCTCAGACGCATTAAGTCACTTTCAGAAGAGCTTTATAGGAAGATAATAAGCAGGGATAAGCCCCAGCTTTCAATGCCTGTGAGGGCACTTTCAAATGTAACTTATAATCCTAAGGATGGTTACTTCGAGATTGGAGAGCAGAAGAAGACCAGAACACTTACTGTGAACACTTCAAAAACATTTGCTCAAACATTAAGAATGCTGGCCCTGTCCAAAAACCTTGTTGAGACGGACGACATAGCAACTAAGAGGGAAGCGTACTATGTTTCAAAGAACTGGGGAGAAGCCAGATTTACAGAGCAGCCGGAATCAGACATGATAATGGATGACATTGAAGCAATGTTTATGGTTAACAGGGAGCAGCTTGGCTTTATTCCGGAGGAGAAAGGAGGAGATGTTGCCGGAAAGCTTACAGTCATAGATGTGGATCCAGAAACTGGAAAGGAGATAAAGATTGACTGCACTAAGATGGGAACAGGAGCGTATTCAATACCGAGCAGCGTTGAACATTTAAAATTTGAAACTAAGGCGGACTTCATACTTGCAATTGAAACAGCTGGAATGTACCAGAGACTTGTAAAGCACGCTTACTGGAAAAAGTCCAACTCAATACTGATCTCAATGGGCGGAGTGCCAACTAGGGCGTGCAGGAGGTTCATAAGAAGGCTCTCAGACGAGATGAAGCTCCCAGTTTATGTATTTACTGATGGAGATCCGTACGGATACCTCAACATATACAGAACCCTGAAGGTTGGGAGTGGAAACGCTGCGCACATAAACAAGTTCTTCTGCGTTCCGCAGGCAAAGTTTTGGGGAATAACCCCGCAGGACATAATAACATACAAGCTGCCCACACACCCGTTGAAAGAAGTAGACATAAAAAGGGTTAAAGACGGATTCAAGAACGACCCATTTGTAAAGGCGTATCCCGAGTGGCAGAAGGCATTAAAACAGCTGGTAGATATGAAAAAGAGGGCAGAGCAGCAGGCCTTGGCACAGCACGGTCTGAACTTTGTAATTACGGACTACCTTCCTGAGAAGCTCTCCAACCAGAAGAGCTGGCTTCCATAATTGCTTGCAAACCTTTATTAAATGGCGGGGCATATAACGCTATATGAACCAATTGCTCTTAGAAGAGGGACTCGCAAGATTCTATGCGCCCAGAGCAGAAATAGTTTCAAAGCAGATGGGCGTGTTTTATAACCCTGCGATGAAGCTTAACCGGGATGTCACAATAGAAGTTCTTAAAGCTCTAAAGCTTAGAAGTATAACTGCCTGCGACCTGCTCGCAGCCTCTGGCGTGAGAACTATCAGAATGGTGAAGGAGCTTCCAGCTGAAACTTTTAAGATAATCTATGCTAACGATGCTGATGAAGATGCCTTTGAACTCATAAAGAGGAACCTGCAACTCAACCTCATACAATATGATGAGTTAAAAGAGTGGAAGAGGAGCGAAGAGGTGAAAGGAAGCGTAGCTGTTATAAACTCTGAAGCGAACATGCTGCTCAACCAGAGCTCAGGCTTTGACTACATAGACATAGACCCATTTGGAAGCCCAAACCCATTCTTAGACTCTGCAGTCAGGAGAATCTCAAGAGGGGGAATCCTTGCAATAACTGCCACAGACACAGCACCCCTCTCTGGAACATACGAGAAGACTTGCCTTAGAAAGTACTGGGCGACTCCGCTGAGAAATGCATTCATGCACGAGACAGGGCTCAGAATCCTAATAAGAAAGGCGCAGCTAGTAGCAGCCCAGTATGGAAGGGCGCTGGTTCCAATATTCTCATACTACAACCTGCACTACTTCAGAGCATTCCTAAGATGCGAGAAGGGAAAGAAGAAGGCGGACAGCATCATAAGAGAGCATAAGATACTGCTCCACTGCCCAAAATGCTTAAAGACAGAAGTTTCAGAACAGCACTCTGCAAAGGAAAGGTGCGAGTGCGGCTCAGAACTAAAAATTATAGGACCCCTCTATGTTGGAGCCATCTGGGATGGGGAATTGTTGAAAAATTTGAAGAGTTTAGAAATTGTTGAAACAATTAAGAAGGAAGCTGAGATAAATGTTCCATTCTTTTACAGCATTCCCGAGCTGTGCAGCAGGCTTAAGACAGCAGCGCCTAAGAAATCTGCCATTATAGAAGAACTTAGAAGGATTGGCTTTAAGGCATCGGAAACGCACTTTGACCCCGAAGGCATGAGAACTGACGCCTCTCCAGAAATGATTAAAGAAGCAATAAAGAATTTGGAAAAATAAAGAAGGACAAAAAGATCTTCTCAGCAGGCAACCAGATTGTCACCCACGCACTCACATCCTGGAGGCACATACTTGCAGTAAGGTTGTTCTGTGCAGGACTTAGTGCCCTGGCATTTACCCCAGCACCCGTCACTGCAAGTCGTTCCAACGCAAGTTTTTAAAGAGCATCTGCAGTCAGGAACACATGAGAGTTGTGCTTCTGCAGAGCGGATACACTTTCAGTTGTTGCTAAGGTAGCATCCTACTTCATAAATCCATCGATAAAATCCATCTATAAGAAGTTAAAAATTGGGAATAGGTTAAAATTAGCCTATGCCGCGTCTAACATCTACTACTTGCACTGACTCTACTCCTGAAATCCTTGAAAGTTCTGCTTCCAACTCTTCAGTGCTTCCTCTTTTTTCATCAACCATTAGAACAATCTCTAAAGAAACTAATCCAAATGCTATGGGCACCTTGTTGATGGAATGCACTTTCGCTCCATATTTTTCTATCTTGTCACGGCACTCCTTTTCTATTAGTGAGAGATCTGCTTCGGGAGAGTTCGGCATTATCTTTATTGTAACATATACTACTGCCATCTTGCCTCACTCAGTTTGGACCTGTGAATCCGCACTCCGGGCAGGTGTATTTTATGCCGCGCTCTCTACACTCTGGACATCTTATTATTTCGTACTTTCCGCAGGATGGGCATTTGAACCTTGTAGATCCTGCTTTGTTGGTTATCCTCTTCTTACAGGATATGCAAACGAGTTGTTCAGCCATTTTACTCCTCCTTGTATTTTGGCATTGGGATTTGACCTGCTATTAAAAAAGGTTTTGGTTTTGTAGGGATGAAACACTCGCACCATCAGATGTTATGTATTCATTTTTAAATAATAACAAAATTATATAAAAAGAGGGGAACTCTGCCAAAAGAGTTTAAAAGAGGTGAAATTGTGGCAGATAGCACGGATGATTCTAACTTGGAACTGCCTCCCCTGCCTGAAGAGAAGGTGGAAGAGCCAAAGAAGCACGGCTTATTCTTTAATTTCCTGATACGAAAGAAGGAAGAAGAGAAGCCTAAGCAGGAGCCGCCCAAGCCAGAAGAAGATGAGAGCATCTTTGCCCCGCCTCCAGAACCTGCTCCAAATACGAAGTCTGATGAGAAGAAGTTTAAGTGTAAGCTTTGCGATGCATCATTTGACAAACAGATTGAACTGAAAAGGCATATGAAAAAAGAACATCCCAACGGCATAAAATATGTTCTGGTAATAGAAACAGGGGACAGGATTACTGATCTTGACGAGCTCATAAATGCGATAAAGTATATGAGCGATGAGATGTATGCTAGGCACATAGCAGAGAGGCACCAATTTGCGGACTGGGTAGAACAAGCCTTAGGAAAGAAGGAGCTAGCTGAAAAGCTCAGAAGGGCTCAGAACAGGATTGATGCAATAAGAGTGCTCTATGGGAAGAACATAAGGAGCGAAGAGGAGAATAAAAGTGCTCAGGTTGCCTCTGCCGCCGGGAAAAACTCTGAATGGGAGAACAAAAATGAGGATATTAAATCTTCTTCTACAGAAACTAACTTGAGCGAGATTAAAGCTCCTGACCAAATCAGTCCGTCTACTGAGCTTAAGAAGGAAGTTAAGCGAGAAGGAGATGGCTGGTTAGGATTTCTTTTTAGAAAGAAGAAGAGCAGTGAAGAAGAAAAGAAACTGAAGTTGGAGGAGACGCCGCCTGAAGAGGAGCCAACCGTTTTAGAATTTAATAAAGAGATTGAAACAGAAAAAGCGGGAGCTGACGTGCAGAGTTCAACTCAGATGAGCGCATCTGCTCAGAGCTCAGAATTTGCCAAGGAAAAGGAAGAAATTGAAAGGCTAAGTGCAGAGCTAGACAACAAGAATGAAGAGATAAGAGAGAGCGTGCAGGAGCTCTTAAAGAACAAGGAGTATGTAAGGGCAAAAAGTAGGGAGCTTTCAGAAAAGCTTAAGGAGCTGGCATCTGCTCAGAAGAGGATAGATAAAAGCCGAGAAATGCTGGAAAAGAAGATGAAACAGCTGGAACAAAAGGCAGCTGAGCTGAACGAGAAGGAAAAAAGCATAAAAAAGAGAGAGGAAATCCTTAAAGAGCAGGACGCCCTTCTGGAAAAGAAGAAGAAAGACTACGAAAGGTTCAAACTTGACTCTAAAGAGCTGAAAGTACTACAAAAAGAGCTTCCAACAGTAAGAAGGGAATATGCTTTTCTAATAAAAAAATTAAAGGAAAGTGACGAAAAACTGAGACGGGCTGAAGAGCGTTACAGAAAAATAGCTCCAAGCCTGGAAGAGCAGAAGCGCGAGATTAGGGAGAGGGAAGCCAATCTTGCTGCAAAGGAGGCAGAGCTGGAGCAGAAAAAGGCACAGCTCATGGACATACAATACCGCCTAGTTGAAGAGAAAAACCGCCTGGAAGAGGAAAGGTTCCAGCTCTATGTAAAGCAGGAGCTGGTAAAGGGAGCTGGCAGTGAAGACATCTCCCTAGAAGGCCAGCCCATAAGCTTTGCAGAGAGGAAAACATCTTTGGCAGTACAGCGGAACGAGGATTTTGAAGCAGCAGTTGCCCAAGCACTCACCCTGGCAAGGTCTGGAAGCATACAGGAAGCAAACTTCATAGCTGAACGACTGGAAATGGAAACCCAGAGCCTGCCACTCTCAGACACTGAAAGGAAGAAGCGCCTCTACAGGATTATGGAACTCAAAACGGACATAAGGCTGGCTTCAGTAAGCGGAAAGTAAGGATTTTTCGGAAAAGTTTATTAATCCATCCCGCATTTTTCAGAAGGTTGGGGTGGAGAATGAAAAGACGAATGATTTTTGAATGGCTACCCTTAGCACTTGTTTTAATACTTCTTACTTTTCCTTCAGATGCGCATGCCCAAGAGGTTTCCACAGCCAATTATTCCTTCACGATAGAAAAGGGAAAGGTGCTTGTCAGTTCAGAGCTTTACCTTTCAGAAAGTACAATGTTAGATACAATTGTAGACCTTCCTAATGACGCCTTTGATGTTTATGTAAGCATTGACGGCGTACAGAGGACGCCGATATACTCTGATGAGAAAGAGAAGAAGCTCAGAATAAGAAATATTGGACAGGAAATCCTTCTAAAATATTCTACCAGAGAGCTTTTAAAGAGCTCGGCATTCTTCGTAACTATCAAGACAATTTACAGCACTGACGCCATGGATGTTAGAGTTTCCCTTCCGGAAGGGTATACCATTCAAAGCCCGGTACGCGGAGAAACCTTTGAAACGGGTTCAGTATATCCTGTGCCATCCGAGGTTAAGAGCGACGGCCAGTCCCTGGTTTTCATTTGGCATCTGAAGAATATGGAAGCAAATGACACCTTTTCAATACTAATTCTGTTAAAGAAAAAGTTCCCTTGGATAATTGCACTCTCAGCAGGTTTTATTGTGCTTGTAGCATTTTCAATTGTGGTTTATCTTAGGGAGAGGCAGAAACGGCCTAAGGTGGTTGTGGAGAAGGTTGAGAACATAGAAGAGCATCTGAAAGAGGAAGAAGCCCAGATAATAAACATACTTAAACAGAGGGGTGGAAGCTGCGAGCAGGGTACTCTCAGAGTCATAATGAACATTCCCAAATCTACCCTTAGCACGCTTATTTCGGAATTAGAAGAAAGAAAAATTGTTATAAAACAAAAAAAAGGCAAAAAAAACATTATTTCGCTTAGAAAATAAATTTTGAACTTTATTGAACTATTAAAAGGTTTATAATTAGTTATTTTTAATTTCTGAACTATTGAATTTGAGAAAAATAATATATTATAGTACCCCTTATAGTATATTGGGCTATCGTAATTAGTTAGAATTCAAAAGGGAGTTTTATTTTTTTATAATTTTAATTTTACTTTTTATTCTACCACGCCTTCTCCGCTAGAGGAAGGTTTTATATATCAAACCCCATTTTATCCATTTTATAATAATCGGGGTGGAAAGAGTATGAAACCTGCAAAAAAAGCTATTCTTGGAATATTAACTGCAATTTCAATATTGTCAGCTGGGTGTGCAAAACAGGGCTCGATTGACTACAAAGTTAGAGAGTTTCTAAAAAGCACAGATGTATCAGAAAAATATTATTCCCTAAAAATAAACGAGGTCAAAAACCTGAGCAGAGACTATGTAAAGGTGTACGCCCAGTTTGAAACAGACGCTGCTGGACATCCACTAAATTCTTCTGAAAAGCGAGCTGGAGAAGCGAGAGAGTTGCACAATCTTGAAATGATAATTGACGAAAAGCCCACTGACGGCTCTCCTTACAAGGTTGTATACGCACGAGATTCTCACTCCTGGATTAAGAGCAAAGACGGAAAGGAACTTGCTCCAGAATATGACTGGAACTACATAACGGGAGCACACCTTGAGCCAAACCACGACTTTGATCCTTCAACTCCTGAAAGGGACATACTCTGGAATGGCACAAGATACTATCCTGTGGTCTATATCAAGTTTCCTGAAATATCGGACTATGAGAAAAACTCAATTGCAATGATAGGCCAGGCGGATGGTTATGAAATCTGGGGCTGGTATGACTCAAGGGATGGAAGCGTACAGCATCCGCCCAGCCAGCAAGTAATAATAATACCTGAAGGCACGGGGTTTTACCTCTGGTCCAAGAGGTAAAAATATTTAACAGAAATGCTATCCTAACAAGAGTATGAATGTGGTAATAGGAATAGACCCGGGGACTACTACTGCGTACGCTGCTTTTGAACTTTCTGGAAGATTCATAGCGGCAAATTCGGGAAGAGGGCTTTCTCTTTCAGAGATTCTAAATAAAACTATAGGGCTGAGAATAGTAGGAGTTGCCACTGACAGGAGGGAAGTGCCTGAGCTGGTTAGAAAGTTCGCTGCTGCTAGGGGAGCGCGCATATTTGCTCCTCCGCAGGACCTCAGCTTAGAAGATAAGAAGGAACTTCTTAAAAGGGGAGAATTGCAAGCTCTTAAGAATGCGCATGAGAGGGATGCTGCTGCAGCAGCACTCTGGGCTCTTAAATCAATGGGTGGGCTGCTCTCAAGATTTGAGAGGGCTGGCGCGAAGGCAGAGCTGGATGAGCTGGAAAGAGAAATGGCTGAAAGGAGAATTATCCTATTTGGAGAGAACATCTCTTCAGCCATAAGCAATTCCAAAAACGAGAAAACGCCTAAAGGAGCAACAGAGGATTTCAAAACCGGTAGAGTCACTTCAGAGGGTTCAGGGCAAACCAGCGAGTTTAAGCTTAGAAGCTATGAAAGTGTATTAAAAGAAAGCGAGCTCCTTCGTAATCAGAACATTCGGCTGCGCCTTTATATTTCAAAGCTGAAGAGGAAAATTGGCAAAATTAAAAAGGCGCGTTTAAAAAGCGAATCAGATTTTCAGAAGAAGATTGAAGAGAGGCTTGTCTTTAAAGAGGATAGAATAAAAGTGTTAGCTAAGAGGGTTTCTCAGCTAGAAGAAGAGGTAAATCTGCTAAGAGGCGAGATTGAGAGGATTGTAGAAGCTGCCCTCTCAACAACGCGCTTTGAAATAATTCCCAAGGTTGAGTCACTCAGCTTGAGCCATGATCAGTTGAAAATATTAATACATGCTAGTTTTGTATATGTTGAAAATCCTGAAAAGTTTAGCGAGCATACCTTGAGAGAGCTGGGAGCTGAAAAAGTTTTAATAAGTAATAAAAAGTTTCCCAAATGCATCTCTTCCCAATTCACAGTTATTGACGCTTCAAAACTTGAGCTTAAAGATATAGGACGCTTTTTGACCTGTGACAAAGATCAGCTGAAAAAGGTTTTAGAGTCGGACAAGATTTTTGAGAGGATAATTGAAGAGTACCGCAGGGAAAGAATGGAAAAATAAGAAATTAAAGAGAAAAGGTTTATGGGTCAAGGATGTATTTCATTCCATTAATCTCAAATGGAACAAGTTTGCCGCTAGCGTCAAAGAACTTGCCTTTAAGCACCCAGCCGCCATTGGATTTTTCTAGTTGTGCAGAAGGTATATAGAATGTGTAGCCAATCTGAAGATTTCTGGCTATCTGAGGTGCCTTCTGCAGGGGAATCCCGTTTGCCTGGTATACTAGCTTGCAATAATCCGCTATCAAGCTTATCCTGGCTGGAGAGGACAAGCTCAGATATTCGTTGCCTAAGAGGTTTCTCAGATATGCCGCTACTTCATGAGTGATTGTTTCTCCCCTTTCCAGTTCCGCTTGCACGTATAATATTATTTCATTCACTCTTTCTTCCTGCTGCAATTCTGAAAGTCTGCTCTCAAGCTCTGAGATTGTCTGCTTATAATTGTCAATCTCAACCTGGTAGGATGAAACCTGCTCCTGCAGGGATGCCGCCTGCCTTTTTGCAATGGATGCTTCTCCAGAATAGTAGAGAGTGGCTCCACCGCCCAGAATTGCCAGGGCAGTTAGCACTCCTATCACGCCCTTAATCCTTTTTGAAATTCCGCTCTTATTTGTTTCATTATCCTTTTCCTTCAAGATTTCTTCAGAGGGTTCATCAATCTTAGCATATGTTCTCTCATAGGATGCTCTTCCTTCGTAATACTGCTTCATAATTCTGCTGACCCTTTCTGTGTTTTGAAGCACAAGCTCATAATACGGCTTCATGTTTGGAGACATCTTTGCAGCAGTTTCAAGATGGGCTGAAGCGAGCTCATATTCGCCCTTCAATAATGCAATCATTCCAGCAAGCTGATAAGCACCTGGTTGGTTAGGATATGCCTCAAGTATCTCATCGTAGTTGGCAATCTCGTCAATGTTCTTCTTACTATGAGGTATATTTGCCGGAACCAGATGGCTTAACGCTTCGTACATTCTGTTCGCAAGCGCTCCTGAGAATTCCTGCTTGCATAACTCTTCCAGATAGCTGCTCTCCTTCATAGAACCACCCCTTATTACTTAAAAGTGGTTTATCATTAAAAACTTTTCGGAAAAACCCGTAATTTATTCCTTTGATACTATCTCTGAAGCGATCCTTCTAAAAGTTGGAGATGCCATTATAAGCATTGAGATTAGGGCTCTTTCACATTCAGCATAACTTCTCCCGAAAGATAATAAAAGCAAATTTCCATCTTCCAATTCAAAATAAGGTATTAAAAAGTTGAATTGCTGCTTAGCTTTGAAGCCCAATTCTAAAGAGCCCTTCCTGAAAGTGAGGATGATCGCTCCTTCTGCACCTCTCCTAACTGCTTCATCTCTGAGAAGGAGAACATTAAGTTTTCCAGCTGGCCTCTTAAGAACTGAGGCAACCTGAACCTCTCCTGGAAGTTTTTTCCCAAGCTTAAGACGCACTGGTAAGCTCACAATTGAAAGAGCTCTATCCAAAATTTTTAATCCTTCAGATGTCAGGAAGTGCCCTTTTCTCGTAGAACTAATAATGTTTTTATCTTTCAGTATTTCAAGAATTGCCTTAACACTTCCTTCACCAAGGCCGAGCATCTTTGCAATCTTTTGCCTTGCTTGGTTTTTGGGAAGCACAAAAAAGCATCTTAGGATGTCCTCTTCAGTGTAGTTAGTTGTGTTTCCTACCACAAAAAACAAAAGGTATAAATAGTATTAATAATTTACTGTTGGATGTAATATCCAACAGAGGTGTTTGTAAATGTATGGCAGGAGTTGGTCAATTGTTCTAATAATGGCACTATTCTTAGCTGCATTCGCGTCTGCTTCAAATGTTGCACTTATAGTTCAGCTTCCAAACGGCACAACCTTAGAGAGGTGCGTGAATATTGAAGAGGGGACAAGCGGCTATTCAATATTTCAAAAGTCAGGTATAAGAAGCAAGTGGACATACACCGTTGGGCTTGGCCACTTCCTTTCAGAAGTGGAGCAGTATAAGGGAAGCGATGCCGATGGCTATTGGACATTCTTTATATATGACAAAAGTTCAGGAGCTTGGAAGGTTTCTCCAGTCGGCTCTGACGGGGGATCGTGCTGGAATGGCGATTTTAACAGCTACTCTGGACACTACTGCGCGAGGAATGGCGACATGATCGCCTGGGTTAGAACTGGTTGGGATCCTAATACTTGGACTCCTTTAGAGTATCCTGCAGAAGCAGATTTTTCAAGCGTATGCGGGCTCTCCATCAGCAAAACTGACTTTGTAGTAGATGGGAGCAAGATAAGTAATATTGAAGAGGGTTCAAGAATAAGCGCATATCCTGGAAGTTACATGCAGATTATAGTAAAGGCAAGAAACCAGTTCGCCACTGAGGATAAGATCACTATAAGAAATGCCAGAGCATATGTCTTTTTAGAAGGAATAGACGACGGCAGCGATCTTGAGTTTGAATCAGAAGAGTTCTCTATAAAGCCATCTTCTGAATCTTCCGCAAGGATTAACTTTTCCCTTCCGCTAACTGCTTTAGAAGACACTTACAATTTGAAAGTTTATATAGAAGGGGAGGGAAGCAATGGTTTTGATTATAAGGATGAAAAGCAGTTCTTACTGAAAGTTAAGAAGAGCTCTCACAAGCTGAGCGTAAGCCTGTTTCAGGCTGAGAGGAATGAATCCTGCCCTGACGAGGAGCTTGTGCTCAATTTAAAAGTTGTGAATGTGGGCTCCAATGATGAGAATGCTGAACTAACTATTTTGGACAGCCAGCTTGGGCCTCTTGATTCTTCAAAGGTGAGAATTCCCGCTAACTCCGGCTCAGGTTCAGTGTATTCAGCCAGCATTCCAATACTGCTGAAAGGTGCAGAGCCTGGAATTCACAGCATCAGCCTAATCCTAAACTACTCCGGAATGCAGGAGACGCAGCTCACTCAGATAAGAGTTAAAGATTGTAACGGGAATTTCACAAACATAACAACTCAGATGGAATTGCAAAATAATCAGGAATCTTCTGAAAAGAGTTCATTTATCAATCAGGAGGTGCGCGCTGACAGGGCATATGCTTCTAGCACTTCCCTATCCAAGAGTGAGATTTCAGACCTGCTAGTAACTGCAGTGCTCTCACTTTCAATAGTGCTCTTAGTGCTACTGATTATATACATGATAAGAAAGAAATTATAAAATTATAAGAAAGAAAATAAAAAAGTGAAGTCTCCAATAAATCGTGTCTTATTAGGAATATTTTTTAAAATTTCTTATGCTTCTGGTAGCAGTCCCTACAATACACAGGCCTGCCTTCTGTTGGCTTGAAGGGAACCTCGCACTCCTTGCCGCAGTCAGCGCAAACTGCCTTATACATTGTCCTTTGGCCGAAGCCATTTCCATATCCCATTTGTTTTCACCTTTCCGATTTTATATTCTCCAAGAAATTCCTGAAGAAACGAATGGGGGGCTGAAGCGCACTATATAAAGTTATGCTATTTGCGGACAGCGCTTTCCAGAGCCGTTTGAAGCCCTTCGGGAGTGAATCCAATTATCTTTATCCTGTTTCTTTTCAAATGTCTTGTTAGAATTTTTGAAACATCTTTAATACTGGAACCTTGAAGTGCCTGCTCTATTCTGAAGATTGCTTCTTCGGGATATATAAAGAAGTCCCCGCTGAGTCTTATGCTTATGATTTTTTCTTTCAGGATTAGTGCTGAGGCTCTGAGCAGCTTACCGCCGCGCTCCTTAAAATCAAATCTTATCCTTCTAGTTCGGATTTTCATTTTTCACCTTAGGAAGTTCCAGGCGTGCGTTCTGTATTTTTTTAGCTCAAGTGCGCGTTTAAGTTTGAGTTCTCTCATTGTAATTTTGCCCGGATTCAGTTTAATGTTGAGAGCCTGTGCAAATCCCCTTTCAAGCGCATTTTGAACCTGGCTTATTGTGAAATTTTTATTTGCTTCCCTTCTGAGGCAGGTTACTCGCTGGTTTGCACTTCTTATCATCTTCTCTCTTATTTTTTCAGAAGGCACTTTGAGTAGTGAAAACATTCTTTCAGCATCTAAATCTAAAAGCAGAGTTCCATGCTGTAGTATGAATCTCCCCCTTCTGGTCTGAGCGTTTCCGGAAATCTTTCTTCCACTTACAACTATGTCATTTATTGGTGAAAATTGCGCATTTACTCCTAAAAATTTTAATCCGAGCACCAGCGCCCTGCATATTTTCTCATAAGATTCAATAATAGTGCCAGGAGCCCACCTTTCGGGAATTACTATTGAGTATGTTATTTCCCTGTCGTGAAAAACTGCACCTCCCCCAGTTAATCTTCTCACAACATGTACACCAAACTCTTCAGCCCTCTTTAAATCTATTTCTTCCCTGATAGATTGGAAGAATCCTATTGAAACTGCTGCCGGCTTCCAAGTGTAAAACCTCAATGTCGGTGGAGAACGCCCTGAATAGCATTCTGAAAGCACTGCCTCATCCAGCGCCATATTATAGAACGCACTTCTCTTGTAAGTTGTTACAAGTCGCACCTCTCTCATTCTGCACTCCCACTTGCAACTTCTAAGAATGATTGCTCTGCAAGGTAAGAACTCCTTACCAGCGGGCCTGACACAACCGACTTAAAGCCAAGCTTAAGAGCTTCTCGCTTTATAAGTTCAAATTCGCTCGGCTTGTAAAACTTCTGAACTGGAATTTTATTAGGAGATGGCTGGAGATACTGGCCAATTGTGAGGATGTCGCAGCCTGCGTCTTTTAAGTCGTGAAGCGTTTCAAAAACTTGAGGGAGGCTCTCGCCAAAGCCCAGCATCAGTCCGGACTTTGTTATGAGCTTAGAGTTTAGCGTTTTAGCTTTCTTTAGGAGCTTTATGGACCTGTTGTAGCTGCCCTGCGGCCTGAGTTTTGGGAACAGCTCTTTTACTGCTTCAATGTTGTGGTTGAGCACTTCAGGGTTG
Organism: Candidatus Woesearchaeota archaeon; assembly: GCA_038874135.1. GTDB lineage: Archaea > Nanobdellota > Nanobdellia > Woesearchaeales > 0-14-0-80-44-23 > 0-14-0-80-44-23. Next base: position 878,159 of record JAVZCZ010000001.1, on the reverse strand, counting down.
GAGCTCAGCACCCTCTTCAGAGCTGAAGTGCTTCCTTGGAAGTCTGGAATTAGCAGTTCAATCCTGCATTTGGGGCTCTTTTTTCTTATAGCGCTTGCTGTTTCAAAAAATTGGGAAGCGCCCCCGTCTTTCAAGTCGTCCCGGCTTACTGAGGTTATTACTGCGTGTCTTAATCCAAGCTTTTTAACTGCCTGTGCTATTCTTTCTGGTTCTGAGCGGTCAACTCCCTTCGGAGTTCCATGGCTTACATTGCAGTATGCACAATTTCTCGTGCAAACCTTTCCAAGTATCAGAAAGGTAGCTGTCCCGGATGAAAAGCATCTGTACCTGTTGGGGCAGTTGGCTTCAAGGCAGATTGTGTTGAGCTGATGCTCTCTTATCAGATTCAATATTTTAACATACTCTTGCCTATCATAAGCGCCTACGCCTATCCAGTATGGTAGCTGCCTGTTCATGAGGTGAAAAATGACTATTGCTGCAGCTTCCTGCTTATAAGAGATGTTAGAGGGTGCTTCGGATTCATAGGAGTTATTAACATTTGGTTTAGTGGTGCGGGATACTTTGAGCCCACGCTCTCCAGGCGCTTGATTGCAGCTTCCAGCTCCTCCGGCTTCATGCCCAGCCAGAGCTCGTCATCCTGTGCGTCAGCTATGCTTCTAGCGCCTCCGCAGGGTATGGTAAGCCAGGGTGACTTTCCATTTGCAACTGCAGCTATGACCTCGCAGGCTGCGTGCCCGTTGAATGTTGAGTAGGGTTTCTTTCCAATTGCGTCAAAGTAGCCCACCAACAGCAGGTATGCCTGTGCAGAGTTTATGAATATGACTACTGCCTCAGGCTTCTGTTTTATTCTTTCAAATTCGTACAGGGGAGCTATGATTGCAGCTTCGTATTTCTTCTGCGGTATGGCTTCTATTGCTGATGTGAGCTTTTCAAATATCTCGGGCTTGTAGTTGAAGCCAGCTACCCATCTATCCTTTATGTCTTCAGGGGGGAGGCCGAAGCCTAAAATGTATGAGCCAACAACGCAGGCATCTACATTTTCAAAAAAGACGAGTCTGCTCTTTTCATAAACTGCAGCCAGCTTCATTGCCTGGCATAGGGCTAGTTGCTCTTCCAAAGGGACTATCTTTAGCTTTTCTGCATCTTTTCTTGAAGTGAAAAGCTTTATTCCTATTGGGGATGCCTTGCCCTTTATTGTTGTGGTAAATTTTTCGCTGAGCTGTTTATAGTTCATGCTCTCACCTTTTCATTTTTTATTTCATAAAATTTTTCCGCTTCTTCAGAGCTCATAAGCTCTTCCAACTCCTTGCGGTTGGAAAGTTTCACTCTCATAATCCAGCTGGAATAGGGAGAAGAGTTTATGTTAGAGGGAGTGTCAAAAAGCTGCTCATTTACTTCAATTATCTTTCCAGAGACTGGACTTGGCAGGTGCCCCGACCACTTCACTGCTTCTAATGAAGCATATGTTTCCCCCCTTTTTATCATTGAGCCCTTATCCGGAAGTGCGATGAACACGAACTCTTTAACCTTTTTAGCTGCCGGCTCTATTATGCCTACTTCTGCAATGTCGCCATCAACTTTAATCCAGGAATAGTTCTTGTCATATTTGAGATTCTTTGGAAGCATCAGATCACCTCTTTCTCTTCTCTGATGTAATCTTATTCTCCTTGTTTTCAGCTGGGATCTCTTCGTGCTCTTCTATTTTAGATTCCATCTCAACTTCCTTCCTATCAAGCAGCTTTGTTGCTAGAATTATTATCAGGTCAATTAAGAGTGCTACGCCCAGGAGTAAAAATGCCACTAGTGCATTGTTAAGCAGGGCTGGCTTTACAAGCAGCACTATGCCTAGCAGCAGCATCATAAGTCCTGAGGTTAGCTTCAGCACTCTCCCCTCCCACTCAGTAAGCTTTCTTGCTCCTAAGGTTAGTGTGAAGAATAACACTATCACTAAGAGTGGAAGCACATAGATGAGATTGTAGAGGAGCAGATATGCGTAATACCCGCTTCGTGAAATGTTGTGCAGGGTGAGTATTCTTGTAAAGACCATCGGAAATCCAGCTGTGCAGAGAAGCTCATAACTATTCGCCGCCAATGCGAGAACTATCGTGCTTATCAACATTGAACTCAGGGAAGACGCTTTAAGGAGAGACCTCATCCTTTCAAATAGCTTCGGCTTCGCCTTCTCTGGAATTGATAGAGAAATTCCCTTTTTGAAGAGGAAGAAATCCTTGATGTTGATTAATGCAACTATCACTGCAATTATACCTGCGGTTGTTGTTATTAAATTAAGGTTTCCTATCAGCAGGAAGATGTTAAGCCAGGCAGCCATGAAGAGGAAGTAGATCAAGCCTGAGAAGAACACGAAGGTAAGCCCTATCAGCAGCATTCTCTTCCTATTCTTTGCATAGATTAGCATGCTGAGAAGGAAGAAAAGTACGAAGAATGCGCATGGGTTAAAGCTGTCTAAGCCGGCTATTATTATTGTGAAGAACGGCAGGGACATCTTAGACGCGTCAAGTTCTCCTATTCCCGGAAGGCTTATCAGCGTCTTAGTTTCAGGGCTCATCTCTCCAGGCCTTGGAAGGTATGGTGTTATTCCGGAAATCTTATCTATTGGGCAGGTACACTCGTGGCTCAAGCAGTATTGAACTGCTCCTTCCAGGTTCTTTGTTATTGAGTTCGTGCCCACATAGTATGAGTTTCCCATAAATACTATTGGGAAGCCTGCTTCTGGAAGGGAGTACATATCTTTGAGCTGCTCGTAGAGTTGCGCTTCTGAAGAGTTTGAGACATCATGAATCTTAAGGTCTATTCCATATTTCTTTCTGACAGATTCTAAGAAGGGAAGTACGCTTGAACACTGACTGCAGTCATTGTTTATGAAGAGGTGTATGCAGAGCTGCCTTGGAGCCTGCTGGTAAATCATTAGCTGAAGCTGACGCTCTATCTCGCTGCCTATCTGCTGAGAGTATCCAACCCAGGACTTGTTTCCTAAGAATGTTGTTGGAACACCTTCAGCCCTTATGCCGTGCTGGGATGCCATCTCATAGAAGAGTTCTCTGTTTGACTCGTTGTGCCATACTTCAAACATTCTTATTTCAAGCTGAGGGTACTTTTGTTGAAGCTGCATTAGGAATGGCTTTTCTTCTGCACAGTGTGGACATCCATCTCCCCAGAATAGGTATAGCACGATTTTGCCTTCCTGGTTGGAGAGATTCTGAGCCCTTGTAGGAAATGCTCCTATGGTTGTAAGGAGCATTAGTGTAAGTGCTAGCATTAAAATTCGCGCTTTTCTTTCCATGAAATCACCAAATTTAATTTGTTTAATTAGGAAAGATGTTTGAAATGCCTTATAAAGGTTTGTTTCAAAATTTGAAATAACTATCTGTAATTGTTTCATTTAATGAAAATTTTTGAGAAAGGCTCTTCAAGAATTACAATCTTAGTCATTCCATTCCTCTCTCTTTTGATTATTCCCCTTGATTCCAAGGAAACTATGCGCCTGTGCAATCTGACAGCGTCAATTCCAGTTATCTTTTTTAAAGTGTTCTGCGCGCACCTTCCGCTCCCATCTATGAGCGCCTTAATTATTTTTCTCTCTTCAGGCTCCAAAAAGTCAAGGGTTTTCTCAACATTTGAGTGTATGACTTCTTCTTTAACAAGGAAGGATTTAAGGAATAAGTAGTAGCAGACTGCTCCTATAAATACTCCCAAAGAAGAGAGTATTAAAATCATCAGGGGTAGGGGAACGTTGCAGCCGCATGCTGGGCTGTAGTGCTCCTTAGCATAGTATATGAAGAAGGAAACTCCAAATATGAAAGCCATGAGCAGGGCGATTGCTATTAAGAAGTTTGTAAGCTCATTATTGCTCCTCATGAGCCCTGCTATTCAGCCAGCATATTAAAATTTTGTGGAAACATTTATAAATTTTGCAGATTGACAGCTTGCAGGATAGAATTGGCAAACGCGCTCGCTCAGGAATTTCAGAAAATCTTTCGGGAGGAAAAAGACCCGCTGAAGGACATATTGGGGCAGGACTCCGCTAAGCAAGATATAAAGTCCGCCTTGATAACCGGGAGACACATAATAATAGTGGGTCCTCCTGGAGTTGGAAAGACTACTCTGGCAAAGAATATAGCTAAGCTTCTTCCAAGGGTAAGGGTTAATGACTGCGGCTACAACTGCCTTCCGGAAAATCCGTTATGCCCTTCCTGCAAGGCTGGAGCAAAGGTTAAGACGAAGGAGATTTCTGGAGAGGAACGTTTCATAAGGGTGCAGGGAAGCCCGGACCTGACTGCAGAGGACCTTTTTGGGGATATAGATCCGATAAAGGCTATGAAGTTCGGACCCCTATCTGTAGAAGCGTTCACTCCCGGAAAGATCTTTAGGGCTAACAACGGCATCCTGTTTTTTGACGAGCTGAACAGGTGTCCGGAGAAGCTTCAGAATGCATTGCTGCAGGTGCTGGAAGAAGGGAAGATAACTATTGGCAGTTATGAAGTGGATTTTCCTGCAAGCTTCATCTTTATAGGGACTATGAATCCTGAAGATAAGAGCACTGAGCCGCTCTCAGATGTATTTCTGGACAGGTTTGATATAACCTACATGGGATATCCTGAAACTATTGAGGTTGAAACCGAGATAGTTAGAAGGAAGGGACTCAGGCTGGCTGATTTTCCAGATGAGCTGCTCAGGTTCGCAATATCATTTGTTAGGGAGCTCCGGACTAATAAGGAGCTGGAGAAGCTTCCCAGCGTGAGAGCTTCAATAGGGCTGTATGAGAGGGCGCAGGCGAATGCCATCCTCGCGGGAAGGAAAGTTGTCCTTCTGGAAGATTTGGAGGAAGCAGTTGTTTCAGTGCTCTCGCACAGGATAGGGCTCAAGCCGGCTTCAAAATTCCTTACAACTACTGAAGAGCTAATAAAGAAGGAATTTGAAAGGGCTAAGCAGGACTTCCAGCAAAAGGGCGGTTACCTTTAGCAGCAGTTCGGATTCAAGTTTTAATTTCTCAGATGGGAAGAGGATAGAAGAGCTCTCGGGAAGTGTTGGCAGGAATGGTTCTAAAGGGCTTATGCACTCTGTTTTAGAAAATGATGTTGAGATTGTAAAATCCGCGAAGGTTCTCTCAACCTCAATAAACTACAGGATTCCTCTGAATGCAGAATCAATATTTGAGGAAATAGTGAAGGATTACAAGATGGCTAAAAACATTTACGGAAAGACATTTATAAGGGAGGTTTCAGGATTTTCAGAAGAGTATGTAGAAAAGAACATTAGGATTCCAGAGTTTAGAAGCGTCCTGAAAAAGAGGATTGAAGACCGCTTAAAGCTTTTGGAATCAGAAGGGCTCATTGAAAATGGAGAGCCTACTGAGAGGGGGATTGAGCTGGCTGCATACATAAGCTACTTTGAAGAGATTGACTCTGCTTCTAAGAGAGGAATTTTAGGAAGGAAGGCCCAAGTCAGGAAGTCCTCAGAGGGCTTCAGAGCTGAGCGGGCAGCTTATAGGAAGAATAGGTATAAGGACTTAGACATTGCGGGAAGCGCTGTGAGGGCCATAAGGCGGGGGCACACCAGCATAATGCCTGAGGATCTCGCCATATCTGAAAGGGAGAAAAAGTCTTCTTTACAAGTTGTCTATGCTTTAGACGCATCTGGAAGCATGTCTGGTGAGAAGATTGAACAGTGCAAGAAGGCTGGGATAGCCCTTGCCTACAAGGCAATCTTGGAGGGAGATTCAGTAGGAGTTGTAGTTTTCGGAAAGGATGTCAGATTAAGCTTAAGCCCACTACGCGACTTTCGCGAGATACTTATAAGGATAAGTGCTATTCGCCCATACGGGGAGACTGACATCGCTCTTGGAATCAGCGAGGCTGCTGAGCTCCTTTCAAAGGATGACGGCTCTGCAAGGCACATAATACTCATAAGTGATGCAGTTCCTACCCGGGGGATTAGTCCTGAAGAGGATGCTAAGAGGGCTGCTTCTTCAGCTGCCAGTTCGGGAATTACAATATCTATAGTTGGAATACGCCTTGACGCGACTGCTGAAAAGCTTGCCAGGGAGCTTGCAGGTATTGGCCGCGGAAGGTTCTTCAGGGTGAGGGAGCTTGCAGGTATTGACAGGATTGTTCTGGAAGATTATTACAGGGCGTCCTAAAATTTCAAAATTTCATATTCGCCTGGCAAGAATTATCCTGCCGTCTTTTATAATTTTTACGGGAACTTTCTCTCCGGGGATTGGATTCTCTTCCGCGTCTATGATTACAAGTTTTTTACCCGAAAACTCTGAGATGATTGTTCCGTCCTGGGTTGAGAGAACTGGAACTATCAGCTCGTCTTCTGCTTTTAATGCGTCATCATTGTAGTACTCGTCAATTATTTTGGAGTTCACTTCGTTGGCTGTAAGGAATGAGCGCCTAATAAACTCTTTATCGTTTCTCATTTCTTGGATTTCATAGTTGAACCTCTGCTTGAGGATTGGCATTATGTCCTGCTTTTCAAAGAACCAGTAAGTCCCGTGCTTGAGATAGTGCTCGGTTGCTAGGAATGCTGAAAGCGTAAATCTTGGAATTTTCATGAAAAATTCAAAGAGTCCTTCCTTGCCGAATATCTCTTCAGCTTTTGAGAATGCCAGGTTTAGTGCAGAGCGGAGCTGCATCGTGCCCATAGCAGCGTGGTATAACTCCTTCTGAACTATGACATAGTCGGAATCAACAGGTATGAGCACTGAATCTCCGAGAACTAGCTTTCCTGTGGAGGCAATTATCCTGTTGTTAGCATTGGAGAGCATATACTTGTAAAAGAGGCTTTCGGGAATCAAAACTCCGCCAACAGGCTTTTCACCCTCATACGGCTTGGAGTCTCTTATTTTAGAATATACATCTCTGTTAAGCTCCCGCACTATTAGTAGATTGTCATAGTCGTTTCCTTCAGAGGTGGCGCTTGAGCCGTAGAGGATTATCTTTTCAAGATTTTCTCCCAGGAGATTTCTGAAAAGGAATGGATAGTGCAGCTTATTTTCTGAATATTTTCGCTCTTTTATGCGAGCGCCTTCGGGAAGGTCCAGCTGTGCTAGCAGCTCTGAAGCCCTAAGCTTAACAGATATTAAATAATCCACTATCTCATCCAGAGAGAACTGCGCATTTTCAGGAGGCTCATCCATCTTGAATGAATGCTTGTTCAGTATTCCCGAAACGGAGTTTAAGGTGTGTATCTTGCTCCTCATCTGGCTGACAGAATATAAGCCGTGCATTATCGACTTGTCAATTGTGGAGAGCAGGTATGCCAGCTTGTTAAGCCCGTAGTTAAACCTGTTTTTTGAGTAGAATATCCTTCTCTGCTCTGGTTGAAGTTCCGTGTTTATTGCGTATATTATTGACGGAGCATATCTTGAGAAGAATCCGGGCTTGTGGTGCGTGCCTACCTCTCTTTCAGAAAATAGGTAGACGCTCTTACCGGGGTTCTGAAGCAGTAGCTCTTCTGCTTCCTTGGCAGTGTAGCTGCTTGTGAAGAATGTAAGCACTTCCTTTCCCGCCTCGTTCATGACTTCCAGATTTTTTTCTATTCCTAAGTGTTCAGGATTCATATTCGTGTTGAGTGTTTCTTGAGTTTTATAAAAAATTATTGGTAAAGTTTTAAAAATGAAAATATTCTGAGTTAAGTTATGAAAGCGCTGCTGTTTTCAGACATTCACGGGAGTAGGTCTTTGCTGAGCAGGATACTAAAAGAGGCGAGAGGGGCTGAGGCAATGTTCTGCTGTGGGGATATCACAAACTTTCAGAAGGGCCTTGAAGGGATTCTTAAAAAGCTTGACTCTGCTGGCATTCCAATTTTTATAGTTCCGGGTAATCACGAGTCGCCTGAGCATCTGGAACTGTTATGTCAAAAATTTGAAAATGTTAAGAATATTCATAAGAAGTTTTTAGTGTATGACAAGTTTTTGATAATGGGTTACGGTTCTGGAGGGTTTACTCTTAGAGATGCTGAGTTTAAAAGAGTAGCTGAAGAGTTTGCGAGAGCAATAAAGATTAATAAAGAAAGAAGGTCAATATTTGTAACGCACGCTCCGCCATATGGCACCAGGTTAGATGTTTTGAACGGCATGCATGTTGGCAGTAGGGACATTTCAGATTTTATACGCCACAACAGGGTGGATTTACTTTTTTGCGGGCACCTTCACGAGAACTCCGGGATTATTGAACAGGTTGGAAGGACCACAGTAATAAATCCGGGCAAGCTTATGAAGGTTGAGATTAAATAGGAATGTTTTAAAAGAGGTGGGGACACGGGGATTTGAACCCCGACCTTAAGGTTTCCTCCGCGCTTCTTCATCGCTTTCGCTCAGCGCTCCAGTGTCTGGAGCCTCACGTTCTGCCAGGTTATACTATGTCCCCCTCAGCATTGCTGGTTAATCTGACTGATTTATAAAGCTTTATGGTTTACAGCTTGTTGGAAGCTGGCTTCCAGAGCAGTGTGTCTCCAACACTTATCTTATTTCCTAGATCTTCATTGGGCACTTCTAATACATAGCGGGCTTTACACCTGGCAAAGTAGATCTGAAATGGGTGCAGAAATTTTCTTTCTACAATTTTTCCCTTGCTGTCTATGAAGAATGCCCAGATTGGAAAGAACACAAACCACATGTGAAGCTGAATGTATCTTTCCTTTTTGAATATGAATAAAATATTTTTCTTTACGGAAAACATTAAGCCTCTGGCTTGTTGGAACATGTTTCTATAAGCAAGAGCATTTATAAATACCTTCTTACCTTTAACAGATATTTTTATACTTTTTACCATATTGGTATCCAAAATAGTAAAATATTTAAATCTGCTCATATTTAACACATTCCACTCTTCAGTTTTAGTGTCGAGATGAGGGGAGAAAAATGGACAAACTTATAAAGTATGTGTATGAAATAAAGCAGAACTTACAACAGATGTCAACTTCCAACCTGCAGAATATAATATTAATCTGCAGGGACGCCAGGATGTACATACACCAGAACCTGTCTAACCCAGTGTATGCTGCGCTGGACCAGAGCTTCTTAGACATGGAAGCACTTGCTGAAAATGTTCTGGCAGAAGGGCAACACAAGCCTATTGATCCGAGCAGGAGCCGTATTGAAAAGATGAAGGCAATCTCAAATGCGTGGGAGAACTACTTCCAGCAGGTAAAGATTTCTTAAACCCAATTGGTAAGCCCATTTTAAAGTTTTCACTTTTTAAATACTGTCTCAGTGTGGACTCAATTATGTCTCAAATTTGTCTCAAATGTTCCACAGGAAATAAAGGGGTGTCGTCCACAGGAAACAAGGGGGTGTCTCAGCTGAGTATTGAGACAGCCTCAGATTTGTCTCAGTTGAGCGAAAGATTTTTATACTGCGATAAGCTAGCCTGTTAAGATGGGGATGTCAACAGAGGATTACAGCATAAAGGCTCAGTTAGAAGAGAACAGTAGGAAGATACAGCTCCTGGAAGAACAGAACAAGATTCTACTATCAGAAATAAAAAAGCTTAGGGAGATGCTTTCAGAAAAGAAGGAGCCCTTAAAGGATGAAATTCTAAGAAAGCTGAACAGAAATAGGAAAAACATAATTAAAGGAAAAATCCTTGATTTCATAGGCAGCTCAAGAGTTATCTCAATACCAGAGGTCAAGGAAGCAATAGTAGACCAGCTGAGGTATTGCTCAAAAGCAAGCTTTTACAGGTACCTGAACGAGCTCAAGTCAAGCGGCTTAGTGCAGATTTCAAAGGTGAACGATAAAGAGGTAGTAATTCTCTCAAAACAAATATAAGAAAATCTAAAAAAATAAAAGAGCCCTTAGTTCAACTCCACATAGAAATAGTACATTGTTGCTGAAGTGTCCCCGTTATGACCATCTTCCGGAACCATCAGCTGGAAGTCGTGGGTTGCACCGTCAAATCCGAGTTTGTCCTGGTTTATGAGCGCAGTGTATATCACATAATTGCCATCGTGGAGCAGTAGCTCTAAGAAGTTGTTGCTTGTAGCCGGTGCATCGTTCTCATAGAGATACTGAGCATGGTCACAGCTGGTTATGTGCGTGGTTCCCACATAGAAGTCAGTTGCTACCGTCTGATTGAAGGTTTCGTCAATTCCGTCTTTTTCATTTGGCTGAATGTTCAGGGCGGCCTCTTCTTCTGCGATATGGGTTGTATTGGCGCATGATATGGAAGCCCAATTCACAGAGTTAGAAGTCCTCACTGCGTATATCTCTCCTGAGGGGGACATGTCATTCCAAGAATACATTGTTTTGTTGTTCGCATTGTCCAGCACAATTGTGCCAGTTATATTTCCATAGTAGCCCTGCCAGATGTTAGTTACTGCTACTGCACTTATGGAAAGCTCAGTTACATTACCTGCAAGTGCAGGAAGCTCCTTTGGACCAGTGCTTGCCCTTCTGCTACTGCCAGTTACATTTATCTCATCTGGTCCTATTGGCGCGGCAGCAGCCAGCGATGCTCCCAATATTATGGTTGCTGTTAGGAGCATCAAAAGATTTAGTATTCTTCTCAACTTTTAACACCTCCTTGCTTGCTTGTTTTGGCTTGTTTTATCTTGCTTGTTTGCTCAGTTTTGTATGAGCTTGATATAGTTAGACGGCACTTTCTTTTCTTCCCCAATAACCACCTCCAACTCTGTTTTTATTTCAAGTAACTTTTTCTCAGCCTGCTTGTCCCTGCATACTGCAAATAGCTTTCCCGAGTTTGGCTCTGCATACAAAGAGATTCCCTGAACTGATTCGGCTGAGGAGCAGAATGCTTCCAACTTTCTGTGTGCGGCTTCTTTTGTTAGAAGCCATATCTTTATTAGTGCCTCCTTGTGTTTGTCTATGTGAATTAGTTTTTTCTCAGAGCATTCAGATGTGAGTATTGAGAGATATGCTAGCCTTCCTGAGAGGTAAAATAGCATTCGTGGTTTGCCTTTTTCTCGTGAGTGCTGGCTTTTTTTCTCAACAATTCCTGCCAGCTCAAGCATTCTGAGCTGCTGGCTCACATTTGCTAGTGTAGTTCCCAGCTTTTCAGCAAGTTCGGTAGGGGAGCACGGCTTTTCTGCAAGGTGTTTAAGCATTGTCCACCTGGAACCTGAGATTAGCGGTTCAATCTCCATGCTCTCACTGTTGGTTTTTTATGACATTACTCTCTCAATATACATTCTACATTAAACTAAATCAAGGTATACTAATGTTACTTTTTTGTATACTAATACCTACTTATATTTAAATTTTTCTTTTATTTTATTAAAGAATCTAGTTAATTCACATAATTTTGTTAATTAACTTAAATAGAAAATTTAGAAAATTAATTATTCAGATTAATTCAACATAGAGGTAGTAAGGCACGTTTGAGCCGGTTGGCACTCCATAATCAGGAACTATCATCTGGAAGTCAAAGTTTTGGTTATTGTAGCCGATGCTCCTGTTTTCAAGAAGGGCTACATACACGAGCTTGTTGGCTTGTGCCAAAAGAACTTCCTGAAACTTCATTTCCTCACTAATTGCCTGACTCTGATTGCCTACAAATGTCGCAGTGGAGTAGCAGGTGCTGTTATGAATTGGTTTAACGCCAACATAGAATGTGCGGTGCACCTTCTTAGAGAAAGTGCGAGAGATGCTGTCATCTGAAGATGAGCTTATGTTTAGAGCAGCTTCTTCAGAGGTTATGTTTATGTCCTGAGCGCAGTCTATTGAAGCCCAGTCAATAGTGTTGAATCTTGAAGCATATACTTCTCCTGAAACTGAGGTGATACTCCAATCGTATATTGAATATCCTGATGAGTCTGAGAGCATCAATTTTCCTGAAACATTTCCTATAAATGCTTTCCACCTTATATTCTGCGTTAGCCCGTACAGGTTTATGGTTGAAATTGTTCCTCCTGAAGTGTTTATTATAGTTGATGAGCCGCTCGGGCCATAATCTGTTGAGTTGAATAGGATTTGAGGACCTGAGGGTGCTGCAAGTATTTTATGTGTTAATAGGATTATGAAAAACAGCAGCAGTATTTCTCTTTGAGTTAAGTTTTGTTTCATATTAGTTTTCCCTTCTTCTCTGCTCTTTTTGCAATCGTCCAGATGTCCTGATAGCTCTTTCTCATCTCTTTTGCTATCTCTATTATTGACATTCCTTCCTTTTTTAGATATGAAACTGCGTTTTCCATCAGGCTTCTTTTTCTTTGTGAAAATACTGAAAGTGGAATCAGAACTTTTGAAGAGAGATCTATGTCCCCTTTTACTTTCTTAGCCCTGCGGTATGCTCCCCATATTGTTTTTTGAGAGCGTCCAAGCTTTTCGGCACACTCCTTCAGGCTCATATTTTTTTCTTCTATCAAGAATTTGGAAATTGCTTCAAGCGCGGGCAGTTTTGAGAATATTGAAGCGGGAATTAGCATTTCAGATTTTTTATTGCTGTTCAGTATTTCCTGAGTGGATATGCCATTCTGTTCAGCGTAGGATATTAGTAATGATATTGCCTCAACTATTTTTTCAATTTTAGGCTCTTTTGCAGCAGGCATCTATTAATCTCCTTTTGTTTTATTTAAAATCTCTTTTTATTTTATTTTTATCTACTTTTATTTTATTTATCTATATTTAAATGTTGCGCTTTTAAGGAGAAAAATTATAAAAAAAATTAATATACCACTTCTCACCTTTTATGTTTCAGGTGGTAATAATCTTAGAGAAGATTTACTCATTGAAGCTGATAAGGGAAAAGCCGGTTTTTCTGTTCCTTATGGGCTTAACCTATGCAATAACTGGCATCGCCTCTGCAATATTCCTCTTCCCTAACAGTCCTGGATTTGCCGCAATAGCATTTACATCCCTATTGTGCGTTCCCGTATTGGAGGTAATGTTTTCAAGGGAGAAGGATTTTTACGGCAGAGCAAGTAATTCAAAGTTGGGAGTTTTTTCTGCGTATTCTAAGCTGCTCACAACATATGCCTCCCTGTTTTTTGGAATAATGTTCGCATTCTTGATGTTTTCAGCACTCTGGCCTCCTAAAGCCACCTTTTTAGTGTTTAGCCCTCAGTTGAGGATGTTAGGAAGTTCCGGAAATGCCTTTTCTCCATCCACATTTTTAGTTCTGCTTTCAAACAATTCTTATGTTTTGCTCTTCTGTTTTGTGATATCTTTGATATATGGAGTTGGCGGAGTGTTGATGATGGTTTGGAACGCTTCAGTTTGGGGCAGCGTCCTTGGAATTTTTATAAGGGATGCGGTAGTTAGCGGGAGCACTTTTCAGATGCTTTTAACGCTCTTAAAGATGCTCCCCCACACCCTTCTTGAGTCTGGAAGCTACTTCCTAGCTGTTATTGCTGGAATAATACTAAGCAGGACGGTTGTTTCAGAGAAGAGATTTTCTGAGATTTTTTATGCGAGGGTGCGCGACTGTGTAACTCTAATTGGGATTTCAATAATTTTAGTAGTGCTCGGAGCATATCTTGAAAGCTCTCTGTTCTAAAAAAAATTTATATAGTAATTCTGAAATTTTAAGCTTATAAGCTAAAAGGAGGCCAATCTTATGAAGGAAAAGAATTCAAAAGAGTTCAAGAAGCCAAGGTGCAAGCTTAGTGGGAAGTGGTGGATAATAGCCATAGCAGCGTTAATAGTGGTATTGGCTATTGTTCTAATAATAAGTGGGAATAACATTGAGAGGGCTGGAGAAGCGTTTAATAACATTTCGCGCAACTGGACGCCTAGAATTCCCAGACGCGCAGTATAATCCTTTTTTCAAATTTTTTCTAAAACCTTAAATATTTGAGTAATTATTCTACTTAATTATGGTTATGAGAGATGAGCTGGTTTTTGTGAAGGTTTTAAGAATTTCTCTTGCAGATTATCTTCCTGCGGAGAAAACAGCCAGGTTCTCTGTTGAGTTTGAGGACTTGAAAGGCACTTCTGAGATTTCAAAGAGGATGCATGTTGAATATGAGGCGTATAACATTCTGGAAGAAATGCTTAGGATGGCTGCTGCTAAGAGGCACTACTCTGCAGATTCTTATGGCAATGTAAATGTGGTTGTTGAGAATGGAGAGGATTTTATTAGAGGGATGAGAGAACTTATAAGTCGGGCTTTAAGAATGATTCAAACTATGGACAGGAAGGATGCAAAATCCTACCTGAATGCTCTTGCCAACATAAATATGCTCTCTATTGTTTTGGATGATAAAAAATGAGAAGCTACAGAAAGACATTCGTGAAAGTGCTTGTAGTGCTGATACTCACTTTTGGGGTAATATTTTTCTCCAGCCTTCGCTCCTATATGCGTGGCGAGAACTCCTTCTTCGGGCTTGGAATTCCGGGAGAGAACATTGTAGTGATGTTTCTTTGCGTTATGGCAATTGCAAGAGCGGTTTATGTGCTTTACAGGCTTGAAGATTATTAAGGTGAGATTTTCTGAGTGCACTCGCAAGGCTTGTAACCATGCATTTCTGCTTCTTCGGCTGAATTGAAAAATATTCTCTTTTCCGGGCGTATTTTCTGTGCAAATGGGCAGTTTGGCAAGTGGTAGCGCTTTGCTTTGGCGGAGGTTATGAATTTCTGAACATCTTGCGTATTGTCTTTAACTTCTTCGCTTTTTATATCTAAATTTTTGGTTTCAGCTTCTTCAACCTTAGAATCGGGAGCACAAATTGTTTCTCTCTCGTCAAATATGAGGTTACACCTCTTGCAGTAGTATCCTGTTTTTGAGTCGCCGCTGACCTCACTTCCGCAAAGGGGGCAGGCTCTCATCTTCTCTCCTTTATGAAGTCGTTTACGCTATGAGCAGCCACTGCTCCCTGTGCAGCTGCTGTTATTATCTGTTTTAGTGGGAACTTAGTTACATCGCCTGCTGCATAAACTCCAGGAATGTTTGTTGCTTGGGTCTCATTATTAACTATGATATAACCGCTGGGGTCAACTTCTACTCCGAGTTTTTTTGCCAGTGCAGAGCTTGGGATTCCGCCCATTGCAACAAATATGCCATCAATTTCAATCTGCCTTCCGCTGGATAGTGTTATGCGCTCAACCCTTTTTTCTCCCTCAATTTTTGAGATGAGCTCCTTTGTCAATATTTCTATTTTGGGATTGGATTTTACCTTGTCCACGAGCATCTGCTCTGCACGCAAGTTCTCTCCACGGTATATTATATAAACTTTGGAAGCAAAGCTTGCGAGCAGCAGTGCATACTTTGCAGCGCTGTCACTCCCGCCGACCACTGCTACTCTTTTGTCCTTATAGAATGCTGCGTCACAAGTTGCACAGTAGCTTATTCCTCTTCCCTCATATTTTTCAGCATTTTCAGCTTCAAGTTTTCTCTTTTCAGTTCCTGTTGCTATAAGAATTGTGTGCCCTTTATAGATGTTGCCGTCGGAATCTGTCACTGAAAAGAGTGTTATTCCCCTTCTAACATCTGCAACTTCTACAAACTTGGTTTCTACTCCGACCTTTTGAGCGTGCTTTTGGAATCTCTGCATAAGCTCAAATCCTGAAATGCTTTCTATTCCGGGATAGTTTTCAACTTCGGGCGCTTCTGAGATGACACCTAATTCTTTGGTCAGCACTACTGCTTTCAGGTTGTACCTTCCCGCATAAATGGCTGCTGAATATCCTGCTGGGCCTCCTCCGATTATTATCAAATCATACACTTGATTTGATTCATCATTTTTTTCAGTTGGTTCTTCCATTTTTGATTCCTCCAAAATTACATTCTCAGCATTTTTAGTTCCTGGTTCCGTTTCGCCAGGAGAGCTTTCTGCAGTTCCCTCTAATTGAGTTTTTTCCGAGGTTCTGTTTGAATATTTTAGTTTGTTCAAGTTGAAAATGTTTAGCATTTTTCTAAAAATCGTATAGGATATATGTATTTAAAGATTTTTGTGTGAATTTATACTGGACAAAAAAACACACCCAAAAAACAAATCATTTTACTATTTTATAATGACAACAAAACGAAACATTTATAAAAAAGACGGCTTATCATGAGCATATGCGCCTCTGGAAGAAAGCCTTAAAGATTGCAGCTGTTTTTGCAGTGGGTGCTACCTGCACCTTTGGAAGGCCAGAAGCTGTTGGAATGAGCTTAGAAGAGGCACTTAATCCGAGCAGGATAAACCATTCTTTGAGGGAGAATTATGCCTTGTTGTTGAGCGGCAGTAAAGAAGCTAGACACCTGACAAATTTAAAAAATGCGTATAGATGTCTAATAAATGAAGGTTTTAAACCCGAAAATATAATAGTAATATCTCACAAAAATCCCGATGCGAGCGGCAGAAGCTTTTGTGCAGAGCCAAGCATTTTAAACCTGGAAGACGCGATAAATGCTCTTTACAATGCTGTGGATAACAATGACGAACTTGTTGTTTATCTTACCGGGCACGGTGGAAGAAGAGAAGGGGAGAGCACCTTCCAACTCTCACAATACGAGCTCTCCTCAAGATGCCTCAGGGAATATCTTGAGAGGATAGGAGCTGGGCTCTCCATCATAGTATCAGATCAGTGTTACTCCGGAGGATTTAGCGAGGAATTTAAAGAGTTTCCGTATGATGCAATTGCAATTTCCTCAGTAGATGAGGAGCACCAGACGATATCTAAAACCTTTTCCAAAACATTCTGGGAAGCATTTCAAGACAAATCACTTGACTTGAATTCTGACGGAATGGTCTCAGTTAGGGAAGCATACCTTGCAGCTGAAAAAGCTCACAAGCAGGCACTCTCAAATGAGCCTGAAAAGGCAACCTCTTCTTATGTTTATAAGGGAGTTAAAGACGCATTTCTAAGCGAAGCTCAAAAGCCGTAATTCGTGTTTATATTGAGAAAATTTATATATTCACAAGTAAATATTTGATTTATGAAGATTGAGTTTTATCCTCTGGAAATAGCTGGCAAAGTAAGGGAGGAAGGGGCAAGTGTGATAATGTATGGAAGGGATAAGAATGGCGACCCTATTGCTGTGGAGTATTCAAAATTTAATCCCTACTTTTGGGCAGTGCCGGAGGATAAAAAGACACTGAGCGGACATAAAATAAGCAGTATAAGAGAACTGAGAATAACAAGGAAGAACGGCACTACTGCAACGATAAGTGCAGCTGAAGTTTTCAGAAAGAATCTGGTAGGCAGAGAAGTTGAAGCGGTAAGGGTTGAATTCAGGAATCCTTCCGATTCAGAGGCTTTTGCAGAAGAGATCAAAAAGATGGGTTTCTCAGTGCTTGAGGAAGACATCCCGTTTTCAAAGAAGTTTTTGATAGATAATGAGATAGTACCGTGCTGTCTGTGCGAAGCAGAAGGCGAATTTGTCAACAGAAAGTCAAGAGTGCCGGTATTTGAAGCATCTGCACTCAAATGTTTCTCAGAAGAGACAATACCCAAACTGAAAGTACTGGCTTTTGACATAGAAACATACAACCCGCAGGGCAAGATGGCGATTCCCGAAAAAGATCCAATCCTTATGTGCTCTTTCTACTCGCACAACTTTAAGAAAGTAATAACCTGGAAGAGGTTTAAAACTAAAGAGGACTACATAGAATTTGTAAAGGATGAAAGGGAGCTCATAGAAAGGTTCAAGCAGGTAATTATAGAGCACAAGCCGGACATAATAACAGGCTATTTCTCAGACGGCTTCGATCTGCCATACCTTAAAAAGAGGGCAGAAGAGAATAGGGTTGAACTGGACATAGGGATGGACTACAGCACAATCGCAGTTTCGCACGGCCAGATTAGCACTTGCAGAGTTGTAGGCATAGCTCACATTGATGTCTTTAAGTTTGTGAGAAATACTGTGGCGAGAGGGCTAGAAACAACATACCTAGACCTTAATTCTGTAGCTTCCGAGCTTTTGGATGAGAGAAAGGAAGAAGTTGAAATTGAAAAGCTGGCATCTGCCTGGGATAACAATCCTGAAGAGCTGGAGGCTTTTTGCAGATACAACCTTCAAGACTCTGCCCTGACATATAAGCTTCTGGAAAAGACGCTGGAAAACCTTATGGAGCTGATAAAGATTGTCGGAATGCCCGCATTTGAAGTTTCCAGAATGGGACCGAGCCAGATAGTTGAGTGGTTTCTAATAAAAGAGGCGAAGAACTTTAACGAGCTCATCCCAAACAAGCCAGACCATCAGGAAGTTAGGATTAGAAAGGCGCAGACCTACCCTGGAGCGTTTGTCTTTGAGCCGCAGCCGGGACTTTACAGCAACATAGTTGTTTTTGACTTCAGAAGCCTCTACCCAAGCATAATAACAACTCATAACATATCTCCCGACACGCTTAACTGTGAATGCTGCCGTAGCTCAAAAGAGGATGTGCCCGAGCTGGACTACTGGTTCTGTAAAAAGAAGCGGGGCTTCATATCTACTGTGATAAACGAGCTCATAACAAGAAGGATGAGAATAAAAGAGATTCTCAAAGGTGCAAATGAGCACGACAAAAAGCTGCTGAACGCTAGGCAGAACGCTCTAAAAACAATAGCAAATTCAATGTATGGCTATATGGGCTTCTTCGCAGCCAGGTGGTACTGCATAGAGTGTGCAAAGAGCATAACTGCTTATGGAAGGTATTACATAAAGAAAGTTATTGATAAAGCCACTGAGAACGGATTTAAGGTACTATATTCTGATACGGACTCAATATTTTTCACCCTGGGAGATAAGAGAAGAGAGGATGCTGAACACTTCCTAAACCAGATAAACAGGGAACTTCCTGGAACAATGGAGATGGAGCTTGAGGACTTTTACCCCAGGGGAATATTTGTTTCAGCAAAGGCTGGAAGCTATGGAGCTAAGAAGAAGTACGCCCTAATCTCAGCCTCTGGAAGGCTAAAGATTAGAGGCTTTGAAACTGTAAGGAGAAACTGGTCAATAATAGGAAAGGAGGTTCAAGCCAAGGTTCTGAGAATGATACTTGAAAGAGGAGAAGGAGAAGCCGCTTTCAAATATGTTAGACAGATAATTGAGAAGCTCAAAGAAAAGAAGATTCCCAACGAACAACTCATAATATATACTCAGCTTCAGAAGGGAGTAGACGAATACAACTCCGTAGGGCCCCACGTGGCTGTTGCTCAGAGGATGAAGGAGCTGAGAAAGGTTGTTGGCCCGGGCACAATAATACCCTACATAGTAGTTGAGGGAAAGGGCAGGATAAGGGACAGGGCTAAGCTTCCTGAAGAAGCTGAAGAGGGAAGCTACGATTCTGAATACTACATAAGCAACCAGATAATTCCATCAGTAGGGCGCATATTTGAAGTTCTCGGATATGAAGAAGAAGAGCTTGTAGGTGGCGCGCAAGGAGAAAAACAGCAGAGAAATTTGAGCAGCTTCTTCAAGTGATATTCTTTTATTTAGAAAAACGCTTTCAGCAAGACAAACAAGTTTGAAAAGACTGAAAAGCCGTCAAAGGGCGGTATGGGTAGCATGTTGAAGAGGAAAAGAAACATATTCACCCTGGCGCTTAAAGCCAGAAGCATCCTTTTATCTGAGGAAATCCTAATGCGACTCTTCAATAAAATCAGGGAGCCAAGCCAGAGCAGCAGGTTGGCTGCTGGCCCCGCAAACGCGACAGCTGCATTCTGCAGGGGTGTCCCAGAGCCGTATATGCTTACATATCCGGGCACAAATATTAGAAATGGAAATCTCACAAGCTTGAGGATCAAGCCTAATATGAGCCAGAAGTAGCTGGCGTGAAAAACTGCTTGAATACCAAATGAGTTTGCTAAAAATTTGTGCGCCATCTCGTGAAGAGCTATTGCCGGGGCAACTATCATTACTGAGTTCCAAAAGTCCCTTGCAGGAATTCCTAAGAAGGTTCTATTGTTCCTTCTCTTTTTAAGGTAGACCTCTTCAAGTGGTTCATATGCTGAATAGGATGTGTGCGGAATCCTGAATATGTCCCAGAATATTAAACCGAGGAATATTATCATCGCAACCAGGTCAATCAGTTCAGAAAATGAGAGGAATAACATAACATAAAGAATTTTGAAGCTATTTAAAAATTTTTTCACTTTGGTTCTGTTAACTTAATGTTGATGCCTTAAACATTAAAAATCTTCATTTTTATCACCAAATTTATGCAGAATCAACAGCTCTGAATTTTTGCCATCGAACATTTATTATTATTTCTGCGTAACAGACCATATTTTAGAAGCCCCACCACGAAAAACCGAAAGGTTTAAATAGTAATTATGAATATATATTCATAATTAAACATAAGGAGGTGAACAAAATGCCAGGACAAGACGGTACAGGACCTTTAGGTTTAGGACCTCTAACAGGAAGAGGACTTGGACCTTGTAGTTATGGAATGCGAAGAGGATTTAGCAGAGGTTACAGAAGAGGAGTTGGATTTAGAAGACAAGTAACCTTAACGAAAGAAGAAGAAAAGAAAATCCTCGAAGCAGAGCTCAAAGAAATAGATTTGGAAAAGCAAGAGATAGAGAAAAAATTGAAAGAAATGGAGTAAGCTTATTCTTTTGCTTTTTTATTTTCGTAAGGTTTAAATAGAAATGTGAATAAGTATTCATAATATGGCACGACCGAGGCTTTGCAGGAGAATCTTTTCAAAACCAAATGTTACTTATTTTAAGCCGAGAGGAATTCCGGTATCAGATTTAGAAGAATCAATTCTTACTCTTGATGAATTTGAAGCTGTAAGATTAAAAGATTTAGAAGGCTTGGAACAAGAAGAATGTGCCAAAAAAATGAATATTTCACAGCCAACTTTTCATAGGTTAATTTTATCAGCCAGGAAAAAAATTGCTGATTCTATTGTAAATGGAAAAGCCCTTAAAATTGAGGGCGGAAATTTTAAATTTATAAGAAAAGGCAGAGGTTTTTGTCAGAGGAGGGGGTTACAAGATGAAGATAGCAATAGCAAGTGATGACAAAAAAACAATATCTCCCCATTTTGGTAGAGCAATGGGTTTTGTAGTGTTTGATATTCAAAATGGAAAGGTGATTAATAGAACTTATAGGGAAAATATTGGTAAAAGCTCTAGCGAGTGTGGAAGTTGTGACCATTCAGCCATGATTAAGAATGTAAAAGATTGTGAGATTGTGATCAGTTATGGAATGGGGCAAAGAATTTATTCAGATTTAGTAAACAGCAACATCACACCAATTGTAACCGAAGAAAGAACTGTTGATGAAGCATTAAATAAATTCTTAAAGAATCAGCTAAAAAATCGTATTGATAAGTTGCATTAGGCGTTTGCAGTTGGGCTTCCGTTCGTTTTCCATTTCGTAGCGAGGGGGCAAATTGCAACTAACATATGCGATTTAACGAAGTTTCCTGTTGGGGAAATTTGGGCGAACGAGTGCAACGTGCCGACGAACAGTGAAGCTGTGAGGAGAGTAAAAATGGATCGTGGCGGAAATTTTAGGAGATTTTTCGTTTTTTATTAGAAGACGGGGCGGCGTTATTTGAAACTTTCTTCAATTATTTTCTTCTCCTCTTCAGTTTATGTCATAAATCTTATAGACGAGCTCGTCAATTTCTAGGTCTATTCTTTTAAATTAGCCTTTTAATTTCGGCTTCAAGATTACTAGTATATTCTGCATAATTTCCAGATTTTATGGCTTAAAAAAATTGTAGAAAATCTTGTGGGGAAAGGAACTTGGAATAATATTTAAGTTTCTTCTGCTTTTTATTCAATTCTTCGAAGTGTATTCTAGCATATTTCAATTTGGCTTTATTTCCTTCGGCGATAGCTTCGTCAGATTTTATCTCTACAACCATAATGTCTTTTCCTATCTTGATAAAGAAGTCGGGGTTAAATTTTACCCAAACTTGATGTGTTCCTTTGCGATAAGTATAGGGAACATCATAAAACCCTCTGTCAACAGACTTGATCCAAGCATCTATTTTTTGTATTTAAACAGCAACTAAATTTCCAGCAACCAACTCTGCTTGTTTTAAGACGGTTTCTGTTGCCTTTTTCTCTTTGTCAGGAGGATAACCATATTTTCTCAGTATTTTCTTTACTTTAAGACGCAACTCTGCTTGAACACTTTCTCTCTGTGTCCAGTCTATTGTAACACTTTTTCTTATCATCTGCGTTAGTTCTAGCGCTATTTTTCTTAAGGTTTCATTACCAAGTATTTTAACTGCGCTATCATTAACTTCAAGCGCATCATAAAATGCAAGTTCATCTTCACTCATTCCAAGCTCTTTTCCCCTGTTTTTTTCTTCTCTAACTTTTCTTGCCAACTCTATTAATTCTTCTATAACTTGCGCAGCCTCTACAGCTCTATTTGTATATTTTTTTATTGTTGTGTCTAGCATCTCCATGAAAGATTTGCCTTGAACAAGATTTCTTTTTGAAATTATCTTGATCTCATCGTTCAATAATTTTTTTAGAGCTTCAAACGCCAAGTTTTTCTGAGGCATCTCTTTTATTTCTGCTAAAAAAGCATCTGATAAAATTGAAAGCTCGGGTTTTTGAATTCCGGCAGCCTCAAATATATCTATAATTCTATCAGAGATCACTGCTTTTGAGATAATCTGTTTGATCGCCGTTTCATATTTTTCTTTTACATCTTTTTTGGTTTCAATTGTTTTTGATATTATCGATTTTATTGCTTGGAAAAAAGCAACTTCTTCCTTAATTTTCATAGCTTTTTCGTGGGGAACTGACAAAGAGAACGCTTTTATAAGAGCTGTGGCTTCTTTTACAAATCTTTCTTTTTTCCCTGCTTCTTTTAGTAAGTGTTCTATTGCATTTGGTATGAAAGCCAATTTTTCTTTTGGTGGAAGCTCAAAAAATTTCTTATAATTAAAACCATAAAACATATCCTTTACAGTTTCATATTTCTCGAGCATTAATTTAACTGCCTCTTCTTGGTCTAATATTGGCTTTCCTTTACCTCCGCTTTCTGTATAATCCATCAAGGCTTTTTTCAATTCAGCACCAATACCAATATAATCAACAATTAAACCGCCTTCCTTTCCGGGATAAACTCTATTAACTCTTGCTATTGCCTGCATTAAAGTATGACCTTTGATTGGTTTGTCAAGATACATTGTGTGCAAACTCGGTGCATCGAAACCAGTTAAGAACATGTCTCTTACAATAAGCAGTTTAATTTCATGTTCTGGATCCTTGAAGTTATCGCCTATTTTCTTTCTTCTGACTTTGTTTCTTATATGCTTTTGCCATTCTTTTGAATCCGAAGCAGAGCCTGTTATTACGACTTTGATAAACCCTTTGTCATCATCTTCATTATGCCATGCTGGTCTTAATTTTATTATTTCATTATAAAGGTCGATGCATATTCTTCTTGACATACAAACAATCATTCCTTTTCCATCAAGAACAGAAAGCCTTTGTTCAAAATGATTAACAATATCTTGTGCAATTCTTTTTATTCTTTTTGGAGCGCCAGCAATTTTTTCCAATCTTGCCCATTTGCTCTTTAGCCTTTCTTTATGTGCTATCTCTTCTCCTTCTGTTACCTCTTCAAATTCAAGGTCTATTTTTGGTCTTTCTTCTGGTTTTAACTCCAGTTTTGCTAATCTGCTTTCATAAAAAATTCTTACAGTTGCACCATCATTTACTGCTTGTTCTATATCATAAACATCAACATATTTTCCAAAAACTGCAGGAGTTGATCTATCTGCTTTTTCTATAGGGGTTCCAGTAAAGCCAATAAATGATGCATTAGGCAAAGCGTCTCTCAAATACTTTGCATAACCGTAAGTAATTAATGCTCTATCCTCTTTTTTTAGTATTTTTGCTGTAAAACCATACTGGCTTCTGTGAGCTTCGTCTGCTATAACTATAATATTGTCTCTTTGGGAAAGCACAGGATATTTTTCTCTGTCTTCCTCTGGGAAAAACTTTTGTATTGTTGTAAAAACTATCCCCCCTGAAGAGACCTTGAGTAATTCTTGTAATTCTTTTCTTGTGTTTGCTTGAACTGGTTTTTGTCTTAAAATATCTTGACATTTGCCGAATGTTCCAAATAACTGATCGTCAAGGTCGTTTCTATCTGTAAGAATAACTATTGTTGGATTATCGAGCTCTTTAATTAACTTTCCTGCATAAAATATCATTGTTAGGCTCTTCCCAGAACCTTGTGTGTGCCATACAATACCTGCTTTCTTGTTTGTTTTTCTTGCTTGTATTGTTGACTCTAACGCTTTGTTTGCTGCCCAATATTGATGATACGCTGCCAATTTCTTTTTTGTTTCTTTATCTTTTTCAAAAACAATAAAGTTTCTTACAATATCTAGAAGTCTTTCTTTGTCGAGCATTCCTCTAATCAAAATCTCTATTTCTGTTAATCCTTGCTTTGGTTTTTCTCCGTCTATTGTCTTCCATTGCATAAATCTTTCTGGTTCAGAAGTAATCGTGCCTGCTCTTGCATCTATGCCATCACTAATAACCAAGATCTCATTATATTTGAACAAAGATGGTATCTGTTCTTTATATGTTTGAAACTGATTGTATGCTGTCCAAATTGTTGCATTTTCATCAGCAGGATTTTTTAACTCTATAACAACCAAAGGCAAACCATTAACAAACAAAACAATATCAGGTCTTCTTTCAACATTGTTTTCTATTACTGTAAATTGATTAACAACAAGAAAATCGTTATTTTTTATATCTTTAAAGTCAAACAAATTAATCAAAACATGCCTTTCTTCACCAGCTTTTGTAATTGGAACACTGATACCATCAGTAAGCATCTTATGAAAGGTCTCATTGTCCACAATCAGTTTTTGACTTCCTATCCTTTGAATTTCTTTTATTGCTTGCTCTCTCGCTTCTTCTGAAGCCTGTTGATTAATCCTCCTTAAAGCCTCACGCAGCCTGCTAACAAGCACAACATCTTCATATCTTTGTCTTAGAGCATATCTTCCATTTGGTAAGTAATCCTCACTATTACCTCTTATTATTTCATAGCCCAAGCTTTCCAAAAGTGATAAGACAAATTCCTCAACATCCGATTCAGAGAGTGCTTTTTTCATTTTATTATATTTTTAAATTTTGAAATCAAATTTTTTAATTTTTCTATAATTACTTTTGCTTCTTCTTTTTCAAGTTTTTTTCCATAATAATTTATATCATTTCTAGTTTTTCTCAAATCATTAAAAATATCTGCTTCCCTTGACAAACCTATTATCTCCTTTAGAAAAGCCGTGTAGCATTCATGGTTATAAATCTTAAACCCTTTTTTAATAGCTAGTGCTTCTAGAATTTCTCTTAGAGAATCATACAATAAAGAGATTTTGCTTATAAAAAATTCATCAGTCAAAGAATCAGCAGACTTTAATTTTATTTCTGCTGTTTCTAATAAAGATTTTACTAGATTTTTATCTTCTTTTGTTTCTTTCGCAATTCTTTGTTTTAAACATTCTTTCCAGTCCATTTTACCAGCTTCCTTTTATTTTGAAACCATTTAGTATATTTTTAAGCAGTTCTTCGTTTTTTACATCTTTCATATCCTTAAAAACAAAAATCTGTATTTTCCTTTTTAGAAGTTTTTCAAATTTTTCAAGATTAATTTCTTTTTTTGCTGGCGTGAAAATTGCTAAATCGACGTCAGAATCAACTTTCGCTTCTGCTTTTGATAAAGAACCGAAAAGATAAATTATCGGATTTAGCAGATTTTTTTCTAGTTCTTCTAACAATCCTGAATCTTCTAATATTCTTTTCCAATAAATTCTTGATAATTCTATGAAAAACTCAGAATCTTTATTTGCGAAATAATAATTATAAAGATTCTCTTCTTCTTTTTTGAGCAAACCTTCTTTATGCAATTTTTCAAGAATCTTTGAAGCTGTTGGCGGGCTTATTTTTTGAATTCTTGCATATTCGCGAACATTAATACGTCTATAACAATCTTCAAAGAAAGGCTTCAAAGTGTTAAATATTTCTAACATATGTTAAAAATAATTAACATTAATATTTAAATCTTTTGAAAAATAAACCACAAAATATATGTTAAAAATAATTAACAAATGTTAAAAAAATATTAACATATTTTTATTTTTGATTCTTCAATTTTTGGTAGATCCTTTTTGTGAAATCTATAACCTTCTCGGCATAATCTTTGTTTAAATTAGTTCCATAATAAATTATTCCATTTCTGAAATATCTCAATTGATCAAGAAATTGTATGTCTCTTTCATTAAAATTAATCAATGAAAGATAAGAAACTTCTGCTTCATGCGCACTATGGCCCGATGCATTATAACCTTCCAAAAGCATTTTTGCTCTGATCAGCTCCATTATAATATCATAACATGTTTTAATTAAATCATTTGCAGTTTCATTATTAACACCTAATTTTTCAATTTTTATTAAAAGTAAATTGTAAGATTTATTGGCTTCATTAATTAAATACTCTGCTCTTGATTTGTCAGGTTTTTGTTTTTTGACTACACCTTCTTTAACAAATTCTTTAAAGTCTCTCATAATTCAAATCCTCCTGCTAGTAGTATTCCATTTGCAAGATTTTCCTTTAGATTTTTATGAATTTCTGAAAAAGAGCTGTAGAAATTAAGATTTATTTTTCTTTCAAACAATTTTTCATAGTTTGATAAATCAATTTCTTTTCTCTTTGTTCCAATAATAGCAATATCAACATCTGAATTTATTGTGTCATCTCCTCGTGAATAACTGCCAAACAAAATTATTGTTGTTCCAGGAAATTCTTTTTCTAAAAAATCAAAAAAACCTGTTTCGTAAATATTTTTTAAGTTCTCCACTCTTTTTAACTGCAAAACTCTTCTGTTGCTTTGATTTATTTCTATTGACCATCTGCCAGTTTCCTTATCCTTCTTTATTTTGACATAATCAAGTTTTTCTAACAATGGAATAGCTTTTGTTATACCTGCTTGGCTAACTCCTAAATTTTTTGCTATTTGTCTCTGATTTAAAGACAATCCTGTTTTTCTAAACAACAAAGACAAAATTTCTTGTTGTAATAATGTTAACTTTTGTTTATATTTATTAACCATAGTTAATATATATTAACTTTAGTTAATATTTAAATCTTTCCTTTTAAGTAGATTTTTCAATCTCCTTTTCCATCTCTTTTATCATCTCAGCAGGCACTCTTATTTTGCCAGATATAAGTTTAGGAAGGAGAGAATCGCGGAGTTGGGAGAGGGTTTTAATCTCTTTTTTTAATGCGATTTGTTTTAAAAGGATTTTATTTTTAAAAATATCCAGAACTTTTTTTGGCGGTATAACAATAAGAAATTTTTCTATTTTCTTTTTATCTGCATGTGGAATGGAAGTCCCAGTAGTATTTTCTTTAATTTCTTGTTCCTTATTCTTCAGTAAATAATAAATATAATCTTGATTTAATTCTTTTATTTTTATTTTTGCAAGAGTGGAACCTAAAACACCACTAAATCCTCTTTCTATTCTTCCAGAGCTTGCCCCATCCATAACCATAATAATATCTTCTTCATTGCAGATAATCATGTCTTTTGGATCTACAAAAGCAGGTTTTCCTCCTTCTAGGACGTCTATTAGTATTTGTGGTAATCCTTCTTTATCAGTATTAAAAACAACTTTCGGTTTTTTTCCTTTTACAAACTCTATAAATTTTCCTAATTCTCCAACCCTCCATCCCTTCGGTATTTCTTTGCCTAATTCTTCATTATAAACCATCTCGCCACCTGATGACTTGTAAGGCTTGCCTTCCTCGTTTGGAAACTCAAAATCAACAAACCAGTGCTTGAAAATTGCCTGGCCGATTGTTTCAAGTGTTTTGTTCATTTTTTGTAATAGTTCTATTTTAGAGTCAAGGTCAGAAAGAATTTTTGCAATTGCTCGTTGCTCGGGGAGGGGAGGTAAACCTAATGGAAAACTTTGTAAATGACCAATTCTTAGAGATCTAACAGTAGAACCAACAGCAACTCTAGAGAGATAATCTCTATTTTTAAGAATCCAATAATAAACAAACTTTAGATTAACATTTTCTTTTTTCCAAATAGCATAAGATCTTTGGTGTAAATCAAATTTCCCTTCAAAATATCGTGGTAGAAATTCTTTTCCTTCACCAGGCACAATTATTGCTTCACAATCAAATATAAATTTGTTACTTCGTTTAATTTGCGCTGAACGATCAAATAAAGGGTATTCTCCATCCTCTACAGCATCCTGCGTGTTAGTTTTACCATTTTTAATATTGCAGATAACCCCAATTGTTGTTTCTTCCCAATCCTCAGGAATCATTCCGATTTCGGTTTGTTTGAATTTGGGTTTTTGGGGTTTCATATTTTTAACCATAATTTTATTATCAAGTCATCATTTCTTTTTTCTAAATGAATGCCCTTCAAATTTTTTATATTTCCTACTAATTCATCTTCGATTTTGTTTTTTATAAATTCAAATAAAGATTTTTCAATTAATTCTTCATTTTGAATTAGGGGTAATATATTTTTAATAGGTATTTCTAAACTCGGTTTCTTTTTTTCTTTGACTTCATCTATGTTTAAGAGACTGGATAAATTTTTATTTAATTTTTTAATATCTAAAATAGTTTTTTGTTCAATAATATTTTTTTCTTTGATTGGTTGAATTTCAATATCTTTATTTTTTAAATAAATCTTAAATATTTCTATATTTAATCTTTTTTTATTAAATCTTTTTTTCCATTTTTCTTTCCAGCTATTGAATGTTAAAATAGGTAGTTTCTGATCTATAACAAATATATTATTGTCTTTTTTAATACCAACCGCAACATGAGAAGGTATTAATAAAAAATAAACTTCGTTTTTTGGATAAATGCTTAAAAGTAGAGCAGCTGTTAATTTTGCATAATCTCTACATATTGAAAGTCGATATTTTAATATTTTTTCTACAGGTAAGCTTAATTTAAAAGTATCCCCCATGTCAAAATCTGGAATAAACCTTTTGATATTACGATACTTAAAATAGATACTCAAAATTGAAGATATAAACGCACCCAAAATAAAGGATAATGCAATAAATAAAATTAGAAAATTTGAACTTATTGTTATTGAAGGAATAGTTAAAATTAAAAAAACAAAAGGCAACAAAAGAGATACGCCTAAAATTATTATATTGAAAATTATGTTTAAAGTTTCTTTTCCAATTATCAAAAAAGGTATTAGCAGTAACAAAAAATAAGCAAAATTATTTATATTGCCTATAATTATTGACAAAATAGTTATAGAAACGATAAGTATATAATTAATTATGCCTCCTCTTTCATCCCAGTATTTTATATTTCTGTCTTGCCATTCAGCAATATTAACTAAAGTTTCGTCAAAGGTTTTTGTTTTTAACTGATTTGTCAACTCCTTTAATTTTTCACAATCTAAATCTTTTTTTGTTGGGATGAATTGTTTATAAGCTAGATATTTTCTTATTCTATACATCATCTTCTAAACCCTCCACCCCAACCTCTCCAAATTCTTTTTTATTTCTTCGTCGAGCTTTTTGCTTTCTTCCATTTGTTGTTTTAGCTCTGCTGTTAGTTTTTTCATTTTTTCTTCAAAAACTTCTTCCGGCTCTTCTTGCTCTTCAAAGCCGACATATCTGCCTGGTGTTAAGATAAAATTGTTTTTTTCAACTTCTTCTAATGAGGCAGATTTACAAAAGCCGGGAATATCCTTATATTCAAGGTTATTTTCTCCACGCCATGCATGATAAGTATCAGCAATTTTCTTTATTTCCTCATCTGTTAATTCTCTATGTCTTCTATCGATCATTACACCCATTTTTCTTGCATCAATAAACAGAATCTTTCCTCGTCTATCTTTGAACTTGTTGTCTTTTTTATCGCGAGAAACAAACCATAGACAAGCAGGAATCATTGTGTTATAGAAAAGTTGAGATGGCAGAGCAACAATGCAATCTACTAAATCCGCTTTAACAATATTTTTTCTTATCTCACCTTCATTAGAGGTCATTGAACTTAAAGAGCCATTAGCAAGAACAAACCCTGCTGTCCCTGTTGGCGATAAATGATGGATGAAATGCTGAACCCATGCAAAATTAGCATTTCCTTTTGGAGGAATACCATATTTCCATCTCACATCTTCCTGCAACAACTCGCCGCGCCAGTCTGAATCGTTAAAAGGAGGATTAGCAAGAATAAAATCAGCTTTTAAATCTTTAAACTGATCATCATGGAATGAATTGCCCCATTTTATGTTTGCATCTATTCTTCTTATTGCAAGATTCATTTTGCATAAACGCCATGTTGTTTGATTACTTTCTTGGCCATAAATTGAAATATCTCCTATTTTGCCGCCATGAGCTTCAACAAATTTTTCTGATTGAACAAACATTCCTCCTGAGCCGCAACAAGGATCAAATATCCTGCCATTGTATGGCTCAAGCATTTCAACAAGTAATTTTACAATACATTTCGGTGTGTAGAACTGACCACCTTTCTTTCCTTCTGCATCCGCAAATTGTCCAAGAAAATATTCGTAAACCCTGCCTAGAATATCTTTGCTCTTATTTTCTTTATCACCTAAACCAATAGTGCCGATTATGTCTATGAGTTCTCCAAGACGCTGTTTACTTAGTGCTGGCCGTGCATAAATCTTTGGAAGAACACCTTTTAACGATGGATTGTCTCTTTCGATAATATCCATTGCATGATCTATTAATTCACCTATCTCTGGTTTTTTTGCATTGGCTTGCAAATAATCCCATCTCGCTTCTTTTGGAACCCAGAAAACTCTTCTTGCAATATATTCATCAACATCTTCTGGATCAGCTTCTGGATCTTTTTTCAATTCGTCATAAACTTCTTTAAATGAGTCAGAAATGTATTTTAAGAAAATTAATCCCAAAACAACGTGCTTGTATTCTGCAGCATCCATGTCGCTTCTCAGCTTGTCTGCCGCCTGCCAGAGTTTTTGTTCAAAACCTAAATTTGCTCCGTTGTTCTTCATTTTATCATCCGTGTTTCGATACCTATCATCATATTTATAAGTTTTTTCCTCAATTTACTAATCTTTTCGTTTAAATACCGCCCTGTCCTATAAAGTTAGGAAACGAAAAAATCAGTTTTATAATATCCGCGCAAGGCGAGACAATCTTTGCCGAAGGCACTCCCGCAACCCATTTTTTATTTCACTTAACTTACGGAATTTAACGAAGTTGAATTTTGAGAGTTGGAGCGAGGCAGGCAACCCAGCCGAGCGACCTCCAAAATTTCAATTTGAGAGAGCAGGGGAAAACGCTTGGCGTTTTAGGCGAAGCCGACCCTGAGAACTATTAAATCGCTGTTATGCTCTCTGACAGAAGGGAAGACAAAATTTTAGTGCAACGATACCGAAGGCGAAAATTCGTTGTTGCCGCAGTTTTGAGGTAAAGTTTATAAATATGTTTAAATATGTTTATTTATTGAGGGGTTAATATGGGTAACGGAAAAAGAACTATTACATTAAGCGTTGATGCTAAAACTTATGAGGATTATAAAAATATTTGTGACCAAAAAGGTTTGATTGTATCAAAGCAATTTGAGAACTTTATGGTCGAGGAGATAAAAAGGGAAGGTAAGAAAAATGCTAGATAAAAAATTATGGACAAAAGAACAAGAAATCGATTTTTTCACAAAATCTTTAGAAGTTGCTTCTCCCGAGCAATTATTTTACACTACAAAAAACAAGAAATATTATGCCTATTGGCCGAAAAATTACAAAGGACCTAAAACTACTTTGCAGAGCAGAAACGCTTTTATTGGAGCATATACAGAAAAATGGTCGGTTGAACTTCTAAAAGATGTTGCTAAAGATTTGAATGCATATGCTGTTAGGAATGTAGTTTGTGAAGAATTGGAGCTTACAAAAGGTTCTCCTGCTGATGTCGCAATTTGCAAAACAGATTCGGTTGTTCAGAGACCACAAGATATTATAGCTATTTTTGAGGTGAAGATGTCTATTGTTTGGAATTGGGAGCTTCTAAAAAATGATTCCAAATATTCATTAAAATGTTTAGGTGACTTTAAGACACATCAAGGAAATCCGGGATTATTGCGTTCAGATAGTATGCTAAAAGCAATTGGAAAAAGCATAACTGTTAGAATTTCCTCTTTGGAATCAGCAAAAATACCAATAATTGTTTTAGGTAATACTCCTGTAATGAAAAGTTATTATTCTAAAGTTGATAATTTAAAGAATTATGGGATTATACAAGGGTTCTGGTCATTAAATCCTGCGCCATTAGACAACAACGGCGATAATGTAAAAGCAACAAAAGGAAAAGGATTTTTGAGATTTGATTCTTATTTAGATTTCAAAACTCAACTTTTAGCTTTGCTAAAAGAAGATATGATGTTCTTTGCGGGCATGAGATCAAAGAATGAATTGGGTAAATTCATTGAGATTGCTAATAAAGAAAATACTTACGAAAAAAAGCAGAAAAATTCCTAAATTTGATGAGGGAAATAAATGGTAAATAGAAAAAACGGTACAGAAACCAGCAAATTCGGCTCTCCGGGTAGAATGAACCATGATTCATCTAAATTTTATAATAGCCGACTTTATGAAGGATTATCGACAGAGAAAGATAAGGTCATTTTTGTAGAAAATAAAATAAGTGATAAAAATATAAATCATGTATTTTGTAAATCCAGCGAGAAAATGGAAGAATTGCCAGATAATAGTGTTCATTTAATGGTTACTTCTCCCCCTTACAATGTTGGCAAAGAGTATGATGAAAATTTATCTTTGAGTGAATATAGAGAATTTTTAATAAGAGTATGGAAAGAAGTTTATCGTGTTCTTGTTCCCGGAGGGAGAGCCTGCATAAATATAGCTAACTTGGGTAGAAAGCCGTATATCCCACTTCATTCTTTTATTATTGAAGATATGCAGAAACTTGGTTTTTTAATGCGAGGGGAAATAATTTGGAATAAAGCATCAACAGCAAGCCCATCTACTGCATGGGGCAGTTGGTTATCTGCAAAAAATCCTGTGTTAAGGGATATTCACGAATACATTTTGGTTTTTTCAAAAGAAACATTTTCAAGATTCAATCACGATGACCAACCGGCAACAATGACTAAAGATGAATTTTTAGAATTGACAAAAAGTGTCTGGACTTTTGGAGCAGAATCGGCAAAAAGAGTAGGGCATCCTGCTCCTTTTCCTGTTGAACTACCATTAAGATGCATTAAACTTTATACTTTTGAAAATGATGTAGTTTTAGACCCATTTATCGGAAGTGGAAGTACTGCTGTTGCAGCATTAATGAGTAACCGTCGATTTGTCGGATATGATATTAATAAGGAATATGTGAAACTTGCTGAAAAAAGAATCAATGAGTTGTTAGAAAAGAGGAAGCAAGTAAAGCTTACAGAGGTTCTAAATAAATGAGTAATCCATTTGTTAACAGAACCTTCACTTTCAAATACACAAGATTTATAATTAGGAGTTGGATTGTTTATTGAAAATGGCAAAAAAAATCAGTAAGGAAAAGGGCGTAAGTCCAAGTGTGAATGAAGAAGTTGTTGGAGAGCATAGCAGGGTTGCAATAAGTTATATCGGAACTTTAGAGGATGGGGAAGTTTTTGATAGAAGCCAGGATGGTAACCCGCTTGTATTCAAGATGGGAGAGGGAGAGCTCCTTCCAGATTTTGAGAAGGCAATTAGAGGAATGCATCTGAACTCTGAGAAGGAGATTCATTTAAAGCCCGAGCAGGCGTATGGTTTTAGAAATGAAAACCTCATTCAGGAGATTCCGCTAGCCTTATTTGAGGGAAAGCTCAAACCTGAAAGGGGGATGCGGATAATGTTCAACATGCAAGGTAGAAGGCTTTACGCTCAGGTTTTGGAAGTGAAGAAGGAAACTGCACTTCTGGATTTTAACCATCCCCTGGCTGGAAAGTCGCTAAACTTTAAAGTCAAGGTTCTTAAAATAAGTGAAGATTAAAGGGAATCTGTATGACCTCTCTGGTAGCTGTGCTAGGCAGCGGAAGGGGAAGCTGGGCTGCCCTTGGAGAGATAATTAGGAAGGAGCCTTGGGACAAGGTTTTTCTAGTTACCAATGAGTTTGGCAGGCAGAATTATGAAAAGAGGATAAAGAGCGATAAGGAAACAGAATTCTTGGTGCTAAACTTTGAGGGAAGCATAAGAGAGATGT
Source organism: Candidatus Woesearchaeota archaeon (assembly GCA_038874135.1). Lineage (GTDB taxonomy): Archaea > Nanobdellota > Nanobdellia > Woesearchaeales > 0-14-0-80-44-23 > 0-14-0-80-44-23. The sequence goes on along the minus strand of JAVZCZ010000001.1, from coordinate 844,093 downwards.
CTGAAAAGATAGTAAGTTTCCTAGATGGAAAGATTCCCGACTTAGAAGTGGGGGTCTGCCTAATCTCTGGGGAAGGTAGGGAGCATACTGCACTAATCTCGGCAGTGCTCAAGCTTGGACTTTCTATGCGCATAGTTGCTCTTTCAGAGGATGGAAGCGTTATAGAGCCATAAGCAGCTATAAGAAAATTTATAAAGGGATGCAGGTTTCTAGATTTTCCATGAGCGAGGCAGAAGGCTCTGAAAGAGCAGAGATAAAAGAGGCAGAGATAGTAACTGAGTCTAAAAAAGAGGAGGAGCATAAGCATCATAGTAGAGAACATGTTAAGGTAGGGCTTTCAGAAAAGCTAAAAAATGCCTATCTAAAAAATTACAGGAGAAACTTCTATGTCACTGTTGTATTTGCAGTTTTGCTCCTTATAGGAATTGCAGGAATATACCTTGCTAGAGGGGAGCTCTTCCGGAAGGACATCTCTCTTAAGGGTGGAGTCGCTGTCACGCTTTCCAAATCTGAGATTGGAAGAGGCTCAGTATTAGAAGCGCTTCAAAAGGTTTATCCAAATACAGATGTTAATGTTAGGGAGCTTCAAAGTGCTGGAATAACTACTGGACTGGTAATTGAGAGTTCAGAACTTAGTGCAGAACAGATTATAAAGGTGCTTGAGCAGGAGATGCCAAACCTGAAAAATTCAGACTACACTGTCCAGATAGTCAGCCCGGCATTGGGAGCTTCAGTGTTCAGACAGATCATAGTATCAATAGTTATAGCGTTTGCACTGATGGCTCTAACTGTATTTCTCTATTTCAGAATTCCCATCCCATCTCTCTTTGTAGTTATGTGCGCATTTCTTGATGTTGTTGGAACAATATTTGTTATATCCATTTTTGACATGAGGATGTCCACTGCAGGAATATCCGCACTGCTCGTGCTCATAGGCTACTCGGTAACAACTGACATACTCCTAACTGCAAGGGCTCTTAAGGGCAGGTATGAAACCCTTGATGAGAACATAATGCTGGCTTTCAGAACTGGAATGGATATGACCCTTACAACTATAATAGCACTCCTCGCAGCATACTTCATAGCAGAATCAGAACTGATAAAGCAGATAATGCTCATAATGCTCATAGGCTTATGCTTTGACATGATATTTACCTGGTTCATGAATGTGGGCATACTCAGAATGTATCTTGAGAGCAAGGGCAAGACAAACAAGAAGGCAGAGTGATTAAAACATGTCAAAAGTCAGGCAGATACTTACCAATTGGAAAGTTTTATTAGTAATCACATCTATAATCATTGGACTAATAATTATACAGCCGAACCCTTTCAGGAGCGGCGCTGCAATAAGGAGCATAGTTGAAAATAGTCCTGCCTATAATGCGGGCATGAGGAGTCCTGAAGCAAACTCTATGCCCATGTCTAGAGAGGTCATATTTCAGTTTAACAATCAGAAGATAAGAAACGCTCAGGACTATTATGAAGCGCAAAAGCTGGTTCTTCCAGGAACGAGTGTAAGGATAATTACCAACAAGCGCGCATATTTAATTTATGTTCCAGAGAACAATGAAAGTTTAGCTGCTCCTGACCTTGGAATAAGGGTATATGACGCTCCAACATCAAACATAAGAAAGGGGCTGGACCTTCAGGGCGGAACAAGAGTAATATTAAAACCTGAAGAGAACGCAACTCAAGACCAAATAGACATGACCATAGACAGCATGAATGAAAGGCTGAATGTTTATGGGCTCAGCGATGTAACTATAAGCAAGGTCTCAGACCTTCAGGGAAAACAGTACATCGTAGTGGAAATAGCAGGAGCCTATGAAGACGAGATAAGAGAGCTCATAGCCAAGCAGGGAAAATTTGAAGCCAAGATAGGGAATGAAACAATATTCTCGGGAGGAAACGACATAGTAAGAGTGTGCAGGACAGCTGAATGCTCAGGTCTAGACACTTCTAAAGGTTGTAGCCAGGATTCAAAAGGGGTTTGGTATTGCAGGTTCAGATTTGCAGTAACACTCAGCCAGGCAGCTGCCAAGAGGCAAGCTGAAGCAACATCCAAACTTTCTGTAGCTTACGAGCCTGGATCACAAGAACAATATCTAAACGAAAGCCTGGACTTATACCTTGACGGCCAGAATGTTGACACTTTAAGGATAGGAGCTGAGCTTAAGGGCCAGCCGTTTACTGACATAGCAATATCTGGAAGCGGTTCTGGAAGGACGATGCAGGAAGCTAAGGATAATGCCTTAGCAAATATGAAGCGCCTTCAGACGATACTCGTAACTGGATCCCTTCCCGTAAAGCTTGAGGTGCAGGAAACTTCTTCAATATCTCCCACGCTTGGAGAGCAATTCTTGAAGAATACTGCGCTCACTTTCTTTGTTGCAATAGTGGGAGTCGCAGGAGTTCTCTTCCTCTTCTATCGTAGGATAAAGATATCCGCCTTGATAATGATTACAGGACTTATAGAGATATTCCTCACAATAGCCTTCTTGACACTGCTAGGCTGGAACATAGATCTGTCTGCTATAGCAGGGCTCCTGGCTGCAGTCGGCTCAAATGTGGATGACCAGATAGTAATGGCTGATGAGGAGCTCTACGAGGCGAAAGAGGAGAAGAAAAAGCTAAGCTGGAAGGAGAAGATAAAGAACGCGTTTTACATAATAACAGGGAACTATCTCACATCAGTTGCCTCAGTATTTCCAATGCTCTTTGCCGGGGCGGGCATTCTGAAAGGTTTCGCGATAACTACAATAGTAGGCTTGACCATAGGAATACTTATAACAAGGCCCGCCTTTGCCGAGGTTATTGAAATAATTATGAGGAAGGATTAAAGCGGCAATTCTCAGGAAAGATTTAAATAGGTTCTAATTTGATTCATCCCTAGGGGGAATATCAAAGTGGAAGTTTCTGAAGATGAAAAGGGGGAAGAATCTGAAAGTTTTAATGTTTCATTAACAAACTTTTTCAGGCAGCTGTCCTGGCAGGACTGGGCATTTATTACATTTCTCTTCTTATCTCAGATTTATGTTACTTCAATTGTAGCCAGGATGAACTGGCTTCCAGGACCATTATACGGGGGAGACATATTCTTTCATTTTGGTAACATAATGCACCTATACAACGGGGGCTCCATATTTAAGAGTTCTCACTACCTGAACGAGTGGCAGCACTACCCCTGGCTCTGCTACCTGCTCGTCTGGCTCTTTATTAAACTGTTTACGATTGACCCCTTCAGAGCTGATATACTATTCCCAATAATTATATTCTCCGCTTCTCTCATAGTGAATTACATTCTGGGAGAGAAGGTGTTCAAGCAGAAGGATATTGCACTCCTCTTTACAATCGCCTCTGCTTCCCTGCCCACAACTACGCCTACTTCCCTCTCATCTTTTGTTCTGCTTCCCCTAATGTTATTAACATTTTTCTTGCTATTCAAAAAGGAGTTCAATGCTAAAAGCTCACTAATTGCCGGAATAATTTACGGGATAATGGGAATAGGACATGTGGCAGCATTTCTCTCAATAAACCTGCTGATGGTGCTTATGCTGGCTGTAGAGCTAATCTCTGGACGAACCAGAGGCAATATACTCAAGAAATATGTGCTCGCATTTGCAGTTGGCATTCCCATAGCACTGCTATACTGGGCTCCCCTGATTGTTTTTTATCATGGAAAGACGCTTAACCCTTGGCAGGAATACGCTTTTTACGGCGTTCAGGGGGAAGGTAAATATATTTCTGAAACGCTGAAAAATACTTTCATAGACCTGTCCAGCATACCTCAAACCATTATAAGCGCCTTAGTGATGTTCACCATTGTCTGGTTTATAATAAAGAGAAAGATAAACTGGCCTCTACTTTTAGTATTTCTCACAGGATTCATAGGACTTACGCATCCTTACATAACAATGCCATTGCTGCATACATCTTTTGGATATTACGGATTTGCTCCAGTGCTCTCACTTTTTAGAATGCTAATGGCGTTCTACGCTCTCAGCATAATTTACAACTATGCTGAAAAGTCAAAGATCCTCTTAGGAGCACTTGCAATTTTTTTCTTAACTCTATTCATACTGAATCTGAATCAATCCTTAAAGAGCCAGTCAAACACTCTGGCTATGGCTCAGCTCAGCGACTTGCAGAAGGGACAGCTGGAAATGGCTTACTATGTAAGAAGTGTAGTTTTAAACAATGAAACAATACTTACACCTCACGAGGAAACATCCTTCGCCATAAACGCCCTAACTGGAAAAAAAGTGGTATTTATGAGGAGGACCCACGCCAGCCCGTTTGTGAATTTTGATCAGAGAGCTGCTGACGCTGCAGTAATTATGTATGGAAATAATTCTGCGCTTAAGATGGAGCTGATAAAGAAATACAATGTAAGATACTTTTATTATGATTATTTCACCATAACAAACTCAAAATCCTGCCTTCAGATGTGGGAAAACTTTTCAAACCCTGCGTATTGGGAGCTCTCATACTCTTGTATGAGAGTCCTACCCCAGTATGAAGAATACCTAAAAGAGAACGGTATAGAAACCAAAAAGGTATACGCCAGGTTGGACATCGCATTTCAGGATGCTCCCAGAACTGAACTTGTAATAATAAAGCCAGGCCCTATTAACCTTCCGACAAAACTCCTTAAAAATTGGAGCTATGCGAATTTTACGTACTACGCCTTTTACAAGCTGGAGTGGTGATGAGCATGCAAAAAGCGAAAGTTCCCGAATTTACAATAGTGATACCTGCGTGGAATGAAGAAGAAGCGATAGGAGAAGCTATAGCTAAGGTGGAGGCCTATTTTAAGGGAAGACACTTTGAACTTTTAATAGTGGATGATGGCTCTTCTGACAAAACTGCCCTGATTGTAAAGGGCTTAATGAAGAAGTATTCCAATCTTAAGCTTGTTCAGCATGCGAAGAATTTAGGCATGGGCGCAGCGATCTCTACAGGCTTTTCAAGGGCAAGGGGTGCTGTTGTGATAAACATGGATGCTGACCTGACGCATCCCCTATCAAAAGTGGATGAGATGCTTAGAAACATAGAAAGGGGGTATGACGTGGTAATATGCTCAAGATATGTCTCAGGGGGAGGAATGCGTGGAATACCTGCTTGGAGGCAGGCGATAACTATTGTTTGCAACTGGATATTTCGCTTAATATTCTGGTCCGGCATTAGGGACATGACTTCCGGCTTTAGAGCTTATAGAAAGGAAGCAGCTGAAAGAATATCTCTTAAAAGCAGAGGGTTTGAAGCTCCTCTGGAGAGTAGCGTTAAAATCATTCGGATGAGGCTCAAATTTAAGGAGATACCGCTAGTACTGGGTGTGAGAAGGCGCGGAAGCTCAAAATTTAATTATAAGAAGGCGTTTAAGACTTATGTCCCGGCAGTTATTAAGCTCTTCCTTTACAGATGGTTCGGCGTGGAGTATGGTGGTGTAATGTGATAATAACAATCTCAGGAGTTGCAGGCTCTGGAAAAAGCACTGTTGGTAGAATACTTGCTCAGAAGCTTGGGTTGAGATACTACAGCGTAGGCGATCTCAGGAGGAAGATGGCTGAACAGATGGGAATTACTCTAGAAGAGCTGAACAGACTTGGAGAAGAAAACGATTTTACAGATAAGAGCGTTGATGAATACCAGAAGGAGCTTGGAAGCAAGGAAGACAACTTTGTGATAGATGGAAGGCTTAGCTTTTTTTTTATTCCAAACTCGGTGAAAGTCTTCCTGGATGTGAGTGATGAGGAAGCTGCCCGTAGGATAATGAAGGATAAGAGAACTGCTGAAGAGTTTAAGAGTTTCAAAGAAGCCCTGAAAGGGATAAGAAGGAGAAATGAGAGTGACGCTCTTAGATATAAGAAGTACTATGGCGTGAATGTTTATGATAAGAAGAATTTTGATTTGGTGATAAACACAGATAAAATTCCTGCAGAAGAGGTTGCTGACAGGATAATTCGGTTCTTGAAGAAGAGCCGTGCTTAGGAAAATTTTTAATAAAATGTTAAGTTTTAATGGTTATGAAGCTCTCATTCAGCGAGAATGTCTATGAGCCACAGGAAGATTCTTACTTGATGCAGGAGCTGGTAGGCAGGTATGCTTTTGGGCGTGTATTAGACGTGGGAACGGGTTCTGGAATTCTAGCAATAGCTGCTGCCGCAAATCCTAAGGTAAGGGAGGTCGTTGCTTCAGACATTAATCCCGAAGCGCTTAAGCTGGCACGCAAAAATGCCTTGCAGAACGGAGTACAAATAAGAACAGTGCTATCCGACCTCTTTGAAAGGATTCCGGGAATGTTTGATTTCATAATATTCAATCCACCCTACCTTCCTGAGGAGAAGAATGCTGAGAAAGACATGCTGGAAATGGCTCTCTGCGGAGGAAAAAGGGGTTATGAAACAATTGAAAGGTTTATCTCTGAACTTCCGCAGCATCTCAATAGGGATGGGCTAGCACTGGTAGCATTCTCTTCAATAACTGGACGAAAAAGGGTTGAAGAGATAATTAGAGATAACCTTCTCAAAAGCGAGCTGGCGGGAAGTAGAAAGGTGGCTTTTGAAGAGCTCTACGCACTACTCATAAGAAAATCAGAAGAGTTGAAGCAGCTGGAATCGCTTGGAATAAGAGTTTTGAAAAAGATAGCTAAGGGGCACAGGGGCGTAGTACACCTGGGAATTTTCAAAGGGAAGAAAGTTGCTGTAAAATTAGAGAATCCTGAGTCAAAAGCAGTGGGTAGAATTGAGAATGAAGCGAGATTTCTTGGAATATTAGCAAAAGAAAAATTTAAAGTGCCAAAATTATTTTTTTGGAAAGAGAAGTTTCTCGTTGAAGAATTTTTAGAAGGAGATAGAATAGAGGAGTACTTACAAAAGTGTAGTGGGGAAGAAGCACTAAAAGTAATTATTGGAATATTAAAAGAATGCAGAAGGCTGGACTCTCTAAAAATTGAAAAGGGGGAGATGCACCATCCTACAAAACATATAATAGTTGGAAATAAAGGAACTTTTAAAATGATTGACTTTGAAAGGGCAAGATTTACAAAAAAACCATCCAATACAACTCAATTCTGCCAGTTCATAATCTCGCGGATGAAACTATTAAATAATAAAAAAATAACAGTAAATGCTGAAGAGCTTAAAAGATTGTGCAGCAAATACAAAAAGGATTACGCAGAAGAGGTTTTCAAGAAGATAGTAAAATGTATACAACTAAGAAACGGCTGAGAATACAAAGATTAATAAATAAAGCACGATCAGAAGCCGAAATCCTGAGGTGAAAAGAAATGCAGCAGGTATTTTCTGATTACAAGGTTAAGGACATGTCCCTTGCAGAGCAGGGGCTAAGAAATATAGAATGGGCTGAAGCCCACATGAAAGCCCTCTTGGAATTAAGAAAGAGGTTCCAAAAGGAAAAGCCGTTAAAGGGAATAAAGGTTGGGATGGCTCTGCACATTACAAAAGAGACAGCTGTCCTGGTTAGGACGCTTAGAGCGGGGGGTGCTGAAGTTGCAATCTGCTCCTGCAATCCCTTATCCACTCAGGATGATGTAGCCGCTGCACTAGCATTAGAAGGAATAAGAGTCTATGCCTGGAAGGGAGAAACAACTCAGGAGTATTATGAAAACCTCAACAGAGTAATATCCTTCAACCCACAGATTACTATTGACGACGGATGCGACCTGGTAAATGAGATACACTCTAAACATCCTGAGATGATACCTAATATGATTGGAGGGTGTGAGGAGACAACTACAGGGGTTATAAGGCTTAGAGCTATGGAAAAGGGCAACGCCTTAAAGTATCCTGTAATTGCAGTTAATGATAACAAGACAAAGCATCTAGTGGATAACTATTATGGCACTGGCCAGTCAGCAATTGACGGCGTGATAAGAGCTACTAATATATTATTCGCTGGAAAGGTTGTTGTGGTGTCGGGCTATGGCGACTGCGGAAAAGGAATTGCTCTAAGGGCTAAGGGAATGGGAGCAAATGTTATAGTTACAGAGGTTGATCCGTTCAGAGCGCTTCAGGCACACCTAGACGGCTTTAGGGTGATGCCTATGAGGGAAGCTGCTAAGAGGGGTGACATCTTTATTACAGCGACTGGTAACAAGAGAATCATAAGCTTAGAACACATGAAGCTTATGAAGGACGGAGCAATTCTGGCAAATGCGGGACACTTCAATGTTGAGATTGATGTTGAGTCTTTAAAGAGGAAGAGCTCAAAAAGCAGGAGGATAAGGCCCTTCCTGGAAGAGTTTCAAATCTTTGGCAGGAGGGTTTATCTCTGTGCAGATGGGCGGCTTGTAAACTTGGCTGCTGCAGAGGGGCATCCTTCAGAGGTGATGAGCCTCTCATTTTGTGGGCAGGCCCTTGCTGTAGAATACCTGGTTAAGAATAGGGGAAAGCTTCCTGCAAAGGTTATTGAGCTTCCTTCTGAGATTGATAATAGCATAGCTGCGCTGGAGTTGAAGGTTAACGGCATAGTTATTGATTCAATGACTCCTGAGCAGAAGAAATACTTAGATGAGTGGAGGGAGGGCACGAGTTGAGTTTTACTTTTTATTTCTCTCTCCGAATATTGCAGTTCCTACTCTTATCATTGTTGAGCCCTCTTCAACTGCAATTTTGTAGTCTTGGCTCATTCCCATAGAGAGGTGCTTAAGTGAGGGAATCTCTTTTCTTATTGATTCAAAAAGCAACTTCGCATTTCTGAAGTAAGCTCTGAGCTCCTGTTCTGAATTCGCCTGCGGCATGCTCATTATTCCTTCCAAAATTATGTTTGGCAGCTTGGAGATTTCAAGAGCTGCTTTTTTAGCTTCTTCAGGCTTAAATCCGGACTTTGTAGGCTCTGAAGCAATATTGACTTCAAGGAAGATTCTTACAGGAGCTTTTGCCCTTCGGGATATCTCGCGCGCAACCTCTAATGAGGGGACTCCCTGTATGACATCAAATATTCTAAGAGCTTTAGCTACATTTCTCTTTTGAAGTGCTCCTATCATGTGAAGCTCTGTCATGCTTCTTATTTTTTCGCCACTTTTTCCAAACTTAAGCTCTGCTTCCTTAACATAATTTTCGCCTATTATTCTGACTCCCGAGTTTATAGCTTCAATTACGCTTTCAAGAGGCTGAGATTTTGTGGCTGCAAGAAGGGAAACTTGCTGAGGTATTTCAGATAGTATTTTCTGCACATTTTCTCTTATGCTGCTCATATTTGGATATTCATGTTTTAGAGTATAAATTTTTTTAGAAAAAAATGAACGCCGGAGCTGGGAATTTCACATCTCTGCTCAGAGATGTTTTGAACCCAGAAGCCCTTTCGGGCACCAGCTTTCCAGGCTGGCGCACTACCAGATTATGCGACCCCGGCATTCAAAGATTAGGGGAATTTGTTTAATTTAAAAAAATTGTGATTTAATCCCAATCCAGGATGGCAAGGTATTCTGTAATTGTTTTTGCGTTTAGGTCAGCATAACCGAAAAGTGCAGGGTGTGTGAGGATTGTTTCGGAATGGATGTCCGCTATTTTAGGCAGCAGATTTCTTGTATGCCTCTCCCAGCTGCTATAGTTCCAACTTAGTTTCGGAATTGTTGTAAGTGATATCTCCGCACTTTGCGGGTAAACGCTTCTAATTATCCTCGCAATGCTGCTGAGAATTCCGTGGCTGGAGCTGTAAAGATAGTTATTGAGGCATGTACTTATAATATTATCTCTGAGCTCTTCAAAGTCGTTCCGGGCTGTATTTGGTTTAGTGATCTGTTTGTAGGTATATGAGCTGTACTGGATTGCATACGCCCTGCACTCTTCACTTAGCACTATTGGGATATAATCGCGGATTAGCATTTGTGTGAGGTGTTCTAATTTTTCGCTTGGTTTAAAGAAGAACAGGCTAATCACCTTTTTTTGTTCTTCACACATTAGGTTTTTCCACTCTTGAATGAGCGCGTAAAACCTCTCGTAGAAGCTAGTTTGCATGAAAGCAAGGTGGTCTATCTCGTGTGTCAGTATTAGCTTTAGCTGCTCAGCATCCTCTTTGTAAGTATCTAATCTGCTAGCCAGCCATAATTCAACTCGTCTTGTTAAGTCAAATAAAGCTTTTAAGTCGTATGAGCGTTTAAATGCTTCAACATATTCTCGGTCTATTCCCTTGATTACTTCTTGCGGGTTTTCTAAAAATTTAATGAAAAGCTGGTTCTCTTTAACAGGCTCGCTCGCTTGTTGGTTTTCAGAGTTCTGTTTTGCAAATTGAACTACCTTAAAGAAGGAATAAACAACATTTAAGGAAGCGTGAAGCTCATATTCGCTGCTGACGATGCGCGCTAAGTTTATGTGAATAGTTTTAGCATCTTCAATATTTACATATGCCAGTTCATCCCCTGCTAATTCTGGCTCTATGTTGATACTGCCTTTCGGTATTGTCATGCCAAGCAAAGTTCGCTCTCTTAATATGTTATCTATTATTGAGTCTATGCTAGAGAGCATCCTGCTTTTGGTTTTCTCAAAAATTTCAGATAACATATCTATTAGAAAGTGGTAAAAAAATAAATATCTTGCGTTTTAACATCAAAGTTTAAAATAGAATTGATAGAAAGATTTAAATAGTAGTTTTGTTTTAAGTATTTAAAACTATCGCATAGGGGCTGAGTGGATAAAAGGGTAAGGGGGTGTCGCTGCAGAGAATTTCCACGGCAGGAAGTTCTAATTGTAGCTTCATTCAGTCCTTAATTTTAGCGCGAGAAGGTGATTAATGTGATGCTGAAAGGCAAAGCAGTAAGAAAGTGCCCGGAATGCGGGAGCACAAACCTTTTCATAAACAAGGAAAAGGGCGAAGTCATCTGCCGGGATTGCGGGCTGGTAATTGACGACAAGATGATGGATTTTGGCCAGGAGTGGCGCGAGTTTGACTCGGATCATTCAGAATCCAGAAGGCGCTCAGGAGCCCCGATGACATACACGCAGTACGATCAGGGCCTCGGCACAGAGGTCGGAAGGGCTGCTGACTTTTCACAATTTTCCTCAAAGGCTAGAAACAAATTCTTCAGGTTAAGAAAGTGGCAGTACAGAATAAGCACTGCAATAGAGAGAAACCTTAAGCTGGCACTGGCAGAGCTGAAGAGGGTTGTAAGCTACCTGAAACTTCCCAAGTCAGTTGAAGAGGAAGCAGCGAGAATATACACCCTAGCAGTTAGGAAGGGACTTGTGAGGGGCCGCTCTATGGAATCTGTAGTTGCCGGCGCCCTATACGCTGCTTGCAGGCGACACGAGGTACCGAGAACCTTAGATGAGCTAAGTGAAGCTTCTGGAATTGAAAAGAAGGAGATTGGAAGAACATACAGGTTCATAACTAGGGAGCTTGAAATAAAGATAATACCTTCTAACCCTGCCGATTACATAGCCAGGTTTGCTTCTGCACTGAAGCTTAGTCCTGAAACTCAGAGCAAGGCAGTTGAAATTCTGGATAAGGCTCAGAGTGAAGAGTTAACCTCTGGAAGGGGTCCTACGGGGATTGCTGCTGCAGCTTTGTATGTTTCCGCTCTGATCCACGGAGAGAAGCGCACTCAGAGGGAAGTTGCTGATGTTGCAGGTGTAACTGAGGTTACAATCAGGAATAGGTATAAGGAACTTTTAGACAGGTTGAAGCTGGATAAGGAGATAAAGAAGATAAAAAGCCGTCTAAAAGAATGAAACTATTTTTTTAATCTTATGAATTTCTTTTCAAAATCAATTATTTTATCCCCTCTTATTAGAATCCCCTCCTTCATAAGAAGCTGAATTTTTTTCTTCTTGCCAAATGCAAAGCCTCCAACTGAGCCGTCTGATTTGACAACGCGGTGACACGGCACAAGCATAGGTGTAGGATTCTTATGAAGCGCACTACCCACTGCGCGGAACGCTCTGCACTTCAAGAATCGGGCGATTTCTGCATATGTTGAAACTCTGCCCCTTGGAATTCTGCGCGTAGCCTCGTAAACCCTTTCTGAAAATGAAACTCTTCTGTTCATAATAGACATTTTATGATTCTAACTATTAAATTATTGTGCGAACAGACATATAAACTAGATATGCTGTCATCAGTATTACAAGGTAGGCGCCCGCGTAGGCTATTATGTTAAACCCCTTTGAGTTTACATACTCACCCATAAGCTTTTTATCATTCACTATTCTGAGCGTTGCAATCATGATAAATGGTAAAACCATTCCGGAGAATACTTGCGAGAAGACCATTATCTTTATCAGCGGCAGGTTAGGAATTAAAACCAAACCGGCACTTATAACGACGGTTGCTATGAGCAGCCCGTAAAAGACTGGGGCTTCCTTCATCGTCTTATTAAGGCCACTTTCAAATCCTATTCCTTCACAGATTGAGAAAGATGTTGAAACTGGCACGAGGATTGCTCCTATTGATGAAGCAAAAAAGAGTCCTACGCCGAAGAGGATATAAGCGTACTCTCCTGCCAGCGGCTTAAGAGCGAGTGCTGCCTCCTGAGCTGAGTTTATACTTATGCCAGCATAGTATAGGGTGGCTGCGCAGGTCAAAATCATAAAGAAGCTTACACTGTCACTCACTATTGAACTGAGAATTACCTCTGCTTTTGCAAATCTATAATCCTTTACTGAAATTCCCTTTTCAACATATGTGGATTGAAGGTAGAACTGCATCCAGGGTGTAATAGTTGTTCCGATCACACCTACTAGTATGTATATGTAAGTTGGTGTAAACTCAATTTTTGGTAGGAATGTTGATTTAAGAGCGAGGCTCCAGTTGGGCTTCGCCATTATTCCAGCAAGAACATAGGTAATATAAAAAAATATTAAGATGAACATTGCCTTCTCAGCAGTTCTGTAATCTCCCTTAATCATTATGAGAAGTAGAATTATTGCTGTAAGAGGCACTATCACCCAGCGGGGTATGTTGAATAGGTCTCCTGAAGCAGCTATCCCTGCAAAGTCTCCTATGGTGGTTGAGATGTTAGCCAAAAATAATCCTATCATTAAGAAGAGAGTTATTTTAACGCCGTATCTCTCTCTTATGAGGTCTGCAAGCCCCTTGCCGGTTACTATTCCGAGGCGTGCGGACATCTCCTGAACTATTATCAAAAGTACCGTAACAGGGAGTAGAGACCACAATATATTATAGCCAAGAGTTGCTCCAGCCACAGAATATGTAGATACGCCTCCTGCATCATTATCTGCAAATGCTGTTATAAGCCCTGGGCCTACCAGGGATAGCATCAGAAATAATGCTCTGAAGCGCTCGGATAAGCCAATTCGTATCTTATAAGCAGCTCCTTCAGCTCTTTCACTTCTTTGCTTTTTCTCCCCGGCCCTTCTTTTTAGAGGATTTATCTTTTGTACCATTGCTGATTACCCTTTGTCTTTTTAGATCCTTCTTATCCCAAGAATCAGGCATGAGCTCATCAACCACATCGTGCGCAGTGACTATTCCTTTTAAAACTCCTTCCGAATCAACCACTGGGAGGGCAAGTAGGTTGTATTTTGATAGGAGCTTTGCTATGTGCTGTTTTGGAGAAGTTACTTCTACCTTAGCAATTTCTGTATTCATAAAGTCAGCTACCTTCTTTTTAGGATTTGCTATGAGCAGGCTGCGTATTGAGAGAACTCCAACCAGCTTTCCTTTAGAATCCACCACATAAATATAGTAGATTTGGGAGCTGTTGGGAGCACGCTTCCTCATCTTTTCAATAACCTCCTGGGCTGTCATATTCATCTGCACTGAGATGAAGTCGGTGGACATCATAGCTCCAGCAGTGTTTTCAGGATACTGCATTATCTGCTTAACCTGTGCTGAGATTTCAGGTTTTAGCAGGGATAAAATTTCTTCTGCTTTTTCCCTGTTGCTTATTGAGAGCAGGTCTGCTATCTCGTCAGCGCTCATCTTATCCAGAATGTCTTTTATCCTCTTGAGCTTCATCTCTTCAAGCAACGACTTTTGAATTCCCGGATCTGCCTCTGCAAGAGCTTCTGCAGCTACATTTTCATCCAGGGATCTCATTACCAGAATTCTTTCCTCTCTGCTAAGCTGGCCTATTATGTTTGCCAGGTCAGCAGGGTGTATCTTGTTCAGGTTTTCGCGCTCTATTTTAAGTTTAAGGTGCCTCGGATCTGGTTCCAAGGGCGCCACAAACTTCCAGGGGATCATATTTGGAACTTCAACTTCGCCGCCCTTCTTAAGAAACTTGGGAATTGCAGGTATTGTGCTCCCTACACCCAACCTGCGAAGCAGCCCTTTGAAGCTCGCATCTACGCCTATAACAAAGAGGCCATTATTCTTATGCAGCAGCGCTATGTCATTCACTCTTACTATTTTTGCCCCGTTAGTATCTATGAGCTGCTTGTCAAGTATTGAACTTTTTAGAAGAATCTCATCCGGATTTGGCTCTCCGAAGAGAAGTGCCTTTTCCTTTCTTATTGAAAGTTTTATGACCCGCTCTATAACATCTACAAATTTTATCGGTATCCTTAAAGGGCTTGTCTTTCTTTTGCAGACCAGAGCAACTACTTCAGCTTCGTCTTCTCCATCTATTATGATTAGGTCTTCAAGAGTGCCTATTTCTTCTTCTGCAGAATCAATTATTTTTCTGCCCAGAATAGTACTAAAATAAAGCATCCTAACACCTCTTCGAGAGTTTTGTGGTTTTTAATGTTATATTTAAATTTATTTGTGCTCATATTAAACCTGCGATGAAATCAGTAAAAATCAAAAGATTTAATAAGAAGAAAATTATTATGGTGGGAAGGGTGGAGCATTTATGGGAAGAAAAACTCACAAACAGAGGTTAAAGGGCACTCCTAGATGGGTAACTGAGCAGAAGGAATTTGAGATGCGCACTGGCAGGTTTCCCGAGTGTAAGGGAACATTTCCTGATTGTCCCGAAGAGGTAAATGAGAAGACAAAAAGGGAAGAAGCTCCCGAAGTGTGCAGGAAGTGTCCTAAGTTCAGGTGAGATAGATGGCTAGGCCTCTTTCTGAAGAGGAGATTGACCTCATAAACAGCATGGATGATGAAAATGTCTTATTTACTGTTCCTGAAGGCTATGAGGTTTTTGTTGATGAGAAGAGGGGAGTAATAGTTAGGCAGAGGTCCCGCTCACATTTTTCAAAGGTGCACGTAGCGGGATAAATTTAAATTCTGAAAGGGAGATTTTTGCCTTATGCTTAATCTTGTAAGCGCAGCAGCTGATTTGAGGGAGGCCATCCTGAAAAAAGAGTGCATAATTCTGACCGCAAGGTGTAGAATAAGATATTCTGGCAGGGCTGAAAGTTATCTTGCATCCGGTGATAGGATAATCATAATAAAGTCTGATGGGAGCATGATGGTGCATCAGCCGTCCGGCTCAGCTCCTGTGAACTGGATGAAGGAGGGTTCAGAGTTCGGCATATCTGTTGAAGGTGGAGAGATTAAAATTAGAGTTTCCAATATTCCTTTAAAGGAAGTGTTGGATATAAGTGTGGAGAGCTTATACTCTATATTCCACTCAAACTTGCAGGATGGAGAGAAGCTTATGTTGGTTGGCTCAGAGAGGGACATGTCTGATATGATAATGCGCAATCCGGAGCTTATAGAGAAAGGTTTTAAGCCTCTTTCCAGAGAAGAACACACGAAGTATGGTTTTATAGATGTGTTTGGTTACGATTCTGAAAATGTTTTAGTGGTTGTTGAAGCGAAGAGGTACTCTGCTGATTTTAAAGCGGTTTCGCAGCTTGCGCGCTATGTGGACAAGATAAGGAGGGATAAGGGGCTTCAGAGAGTAAGGGGAATTCTAGCTGCGCCTTCAATAAGTAAGAATGCTGAGCACATGCTTAAGGAGTTAGGCTTTGAGTTTAGACGGGTTGAACCTCCAAGGTTTTTTGAGCATTTAAAGAAAAATCAGGCGACTCTAAACCACTTTAAAGAGGGTTAGTTTTTGAAGCTGTTAGCTATTCTTCCAGATTCTCTTTTTTGTATCTTTGCATCTTAATCTTTACGCTAATTTCCAACTCTTGATTAATCATATTCATAATAAGCTGGTCGTATGAGCTTCGCGATTCAAGTTGTCTTATTTCAAAACCGTAGTTGCTGAAAATGCTCTTAAGTTCTAAACTCAGGAATTTTTTAAGTGTTGAAACTCTTTTTCTATATTCATTAAAGTCAAGAATAACCTTGCCTATTCGTATAAACATCTAAGATACCCTTTTTATTTCAAAATGTTTATCATTTATTCTGACCCTTGCAGTCTGAAACTCTTTAAGCTTCAACATAAGCTGCTTAAGATTTTCTCTCATGAATGTCTCACCTCAATTAGAAAATGTAATAACGAGTTTAAATCTTCAACGCACTCAGAAGTCCAATGCAGAATCCGAATGTCCTGTGAAAATTTTCTAAGATTTCGGAAAGTTTCAGGCAAAGTTTAAATAATGCGAAGAAAAAACCAGCTGCATGACACTAACCTTACAAGAAGAAACAGAGCTTAGGAATAAGCTTTCAGAGCTTACAAACACTTCAGGATGGCAGGAAGAATTTGCAGATGACCCAGAGCTAAAAGAGAGATTCATCAAATTAACCCTTGAGATGTTCCCTCCTGAAATAATAAAAAGGATAATTAGAGGTGCAACAATTACCTGCTCAGAAGATCCGAACTTTTACGACATAAAGATTGATACGGCAGACCTTTTTAGATGTCTGAATAACAGCACCCGTGTAAGGATTTTAGAAGTTGAAGGCATAGAGCCAAAAGCGGACTTTTCCTGCAAATACTTAGCAGTATTGTATGAAATGAAAGAGCCGGACTGGCGGATAATATATGACAAGAGCGCACCTTATGAGAAATGCGCATCTGAGAGGTATGGTTTGATATACTCTCTAAAACAGGGCGAAAGGGATAAGCAGACGCTCTTAATATTTGAGTGATTGAGATGGATGAAAAAACAAACTTAGCTGAGATGAAGAAGAGAGTAAAAGATTTCTGCGAGGAACGGGACTGGGATCAGTTTCACGACGCTAAAAACCTGGCAATCGGAGTAAGCACAGAAGCAGCTGAACTATTAGAACATTTCAGGTTTAAGTCAGAAGAAGAGATAAGGCAGATGTTTATGGATGAAAAAAAGCGGGAAGAAATTGCTTTTGAGATGGCAGACACCCTCTTTTATCTACTAAGAATGGCACAACGCTATAATATTGACCTTTCCGAAGCTTTTGAAAAAAAGATGAAAAAGAACGAACAGCGCTATCCTGTTGAAAAGTTTAAAGGCTCAAACAAAAAATACAATGAGGTTTAAAGTGGATGAAGAATTTTTAGACAGAAAAAAAACATTTGCAGTTGTTGGCGCCTCAGAAAATAAAGAAAAATGGGGATTTAAGGTATATGCGAGTTTAAGAAATTCGGGCTTTAAAGTTTTCGGAGTAAATCCAAACTGCCATGCAATTGAAGGCGAAAAGTGCTATCCCAACCTGAAGTCTCTGCCTGAAAAACCCGACATAGTAATAACAGTAGTTCCGCCATCGGTTACAGAAGAGATAGTTAAGGAAACAAAAGAGCTAGGCATAAAGAGGGTTTGGATGCAGCCGGGCTCAGAATCTGAAAAAGCAATAGAGTTTTGCAGAAGGAATAACATCAGCGTAGTGGCAAACTCTTGCTTTCTAATAACTCATAAAGATGTTTTGAAATAACAATAACTTATTCGTAATAAAGTTTTCCCTCAGCCTTCTGCTCTCTGTCTCTCCTGGAATCTTCCTTATTTATCCTAGGCCGTAGCGTTTCAATGTCTCTCCTCAGAGTTATTCCCAGCCCTGAAAGGAAGGCGTTCATTCCATCACGCATTGAGAGCGGCTCAGAGGCGAAGCCCTCCACTGTGGGGGTGCCGCTGAAAACGATCAGGCGCTCTGCTAAATAATCTATGAACATCAAGTCATGATCCACAACTAATACTGTTGAGCCAGTGCGCTCGGCAAAGTCCCTTATCACCTTTGCTGCTGCCATGCGCTGTTCCACATCTAAGTAGGCTGAAGGTTCATCTAGTAGGTATAGATCTGCCTGCTTGGAGAGACATTCAGCTATTGCCACACGCTGAAGTTCCCCGCCAGAGAGCTGACTCAGCTTCTTTGAAATCAGGTTGTTAAGCTCCAGCGGGTTTATCAGCTCAGCAGAATATTTTTCAAGAGCAGCTTTGAGCACTTCTGATACGAGCTGTTCCTGGTCGGCTTCAAGGTATTGCGGCTTGTATGCAACTTTTATCTTTTTTGAGATTGTCCCATCGTCAGCATTTTCAACTCCGGCAAATATCTTAACAAGAGTTGTTTTTCCAATGCCGTTCTCCCCAAGAACCCCAACTGTCTGATGCAGGTATAGTGCTCCTGAATCTGCGGAGAGCGAGAATTTTCCAATCCTCTTCTTTATACCTCTCCAGGAAACAAGCTCCGACTGCCTTCTTATGTCTGCGGGCGGCTTTGCGAAAAACCTTATGGGATAATCCCTAAATTTGATATTCTCCTCCCTGAGGAAACCTTCTAAGAAGATGTTGATCCCAATCCGTGTTGTCTTGGGCAAGGATAAGGTTCCAAAGATGCCCTGTTTACCGTACATTATGTGAATCAAATCAGTCATATAGTCAAGTATTATGAGGTCGTGTTCTACAACTATAACTGCTGTTTTTTCGTCAGCCAGGCTTCTTATGAACTTAGCGACTCGTATCCTCTCTTTCACATCCAAGAAGGAAGAAGGCTCGTCAAAGATGTAGAGGTTGGCATTCTTCAGAGAGGCGGCGGCTATAGCCACTCTTTGAAGCTCGCCTCCAGATATCTTGTCCACCTGATTGTCCAGTATCTTTGAAAGCCCCAGAAGATTGGAAACCTCTTCAAGTCTTCCCTTCTCGTCCGCCCTTTCAAGAAGGTTTCTCACGCTGCCCTTGTAATGCTTTGGGATTGCTTCAACATTCTGAATCTTATAAGCTGCCTTTATCTGTCCATCCCTGAGCTGTTCAAAGAAGAGCTGTGCTTCTGTTCCCTTAAAGAATCTGAGCAACTCCTCAAAGCCCTTCTCTTCATTAGTTCCGAGGTTTGGCTTCTGAACGCCGGCAAGTATTCTTACTGCAGTGCTCTTTCCAATCCCATTTCTGCCAACTATCCCAACAACCTTTCCGAATATTGGAATTGGCAAGGAGTATAGAGCGAATCCGTTTGCGCCATACCTGTGTATTGGCTCTTTATCCAGTTCTTCAGGAAGGTTAATTATTGAGATTGCTTCAAAGGGGCATCTCTTAACGCAGATTCCGCAGCCTATACACAGCTTCTCATCTATCTGAATCTTGCTCTCCTTAGCATCCCTATTAATCTTGGTTATGCACTCCTTTCCAGTTCTATTTACTGGACATGCAGAAATGCACAGGAACGGGCAGTCTATGCCGCCCTTGCAGTTCTCCTTCTTAACAACAGCCAGTCTTGTCATTTCAAAACTAAAAATTGGTCAGCATTTAATAAATTTAACCCAAATTATGAGCAAATTTTTAAAGCTTCAGCGGTTTAATATCTATTATGCAGAAGCAGATAGTTGAAAGTGCAAGCCTTGCGCTTCTCAGTGAAGGGTTCACAGTCAAAACTCTAAGCGGCCCATTTGAGATAATTGCCAGGGACTCTGAGAGGATACTGTTTGTAAAGGTTTTGGAAGATGCAAATTCAATCTCAGAAGTCCAGGCTGAGGAGTTTAGAAAGATATCTTCCTGTCTGAACGTGCCCATAATCATAGTTGCAAATAAAGCTGGCACCCTACTGAAGGACGGCGTGGTGTACGAAAGGTTCGGAATCACGACTATGAACCTTAAAACGCTGAAGCGTTGCCTTAAGGGCGAAAACGCAGTAATAAAGAGGAGCAAGGCAGGACTTACTGTTACAATTGATCCTGAGAAGCTAAGACAGGCTAGAATTGCGAAAGGAATCTCCATAGGCCAGATGTCAGAATACTTGGGAGTTTCAAGAAAGATGGTCTTAGAATACGAATCTGGCAAGTCTTCCATCATACTCTCCAGGGCTGAAAAGCTTTACAGACTATTCGGAAGTTCTGTATTTAAAAGGGAAGGGCTGGAAAACAAGCCCTTAGAAGAATATCCTCAAGCCAGGTCTGTTTTTGCAAGGAAGTACTCCGCTTTAGGATTTTCCGCTGTAGAAACACGGCGGATGCCTTTTGACCTGATTGCCAAGCGGGAGAAGAAGCAGGTCATACTGACAAAGCTGGGAGACAAGCCCAGCCCAGTCCTAACGGGGATATCTAGGCTTATAGGAGCCGCCCGATTAGCAATTGTGGATAGGCATAAGCCCAAAGATGTCCCTTCACTAACTAAGAAGGAGTTTATGGAGTTTGAAGACGCTGCTGAACTTCTGAAATTCATACAGGAGTTTGAAGAGGAGCATGGCCAGTGAACATTAAATTTAAATAAGAGGGGTTTGAACTTGCTGGCATGCTGCACTGTGACATAACAAGCCTTGACCTTTCGGGAATTGAGAAGTTTGAAAGTTTTGATAAGAAGCTGGAATATGTTAGAAGAAAAGCAGAGAGTGTAATGCCTTTTGTTCATTCTAAAATTGAGAGGATAATAATGACGAATGATAGGAAGATTGAAGATATTGAATATCTCTTAGAAACCCTTTTGGAATATTGCGCTCTTGGAGTTGGAAGAGAAGAATTTTTACGGCTTAACAGGTACTATGCCATGCTGGATAAGAAGAATGCTGAAGCGTATCTTAGGTCTTACGAGATTATAGTTATAAGTGCAAAACATTATTAAGCAGTTCTCTATTAACATGTTAGAATGGAATATAAAGGGCTTAGATTAGACAAGTTTCAAGAAGACGCCATAAGAGCTATTGACTCAAACCATTCAGTAGTTGTATCTGCGCCTACTGGTTCTGGGAAGACTCTAATTGCAGACTACATTATTGGAAGGGACTTAAAGAGGGGCATAAGGGTTATATATACTGCTCCGATAAAGGCACTTTCCAACCAGAAATATAGGGAGTTCTCAAATGATTACGGAGAAGAAAACATAGGCTTAATGACTGGAGACATAGTCAGAAACCCAAATGCGCCAATCCTGATAATGACTACTGAAGTATATCGCAACATGGTTCTGTCAAGGGATCCAATGATAGAAGAGGTCTCATATGTTGTTCTTGATGAGATTCACTACATAAACGATTTTGAAAGGGGATATGTTTGGGAGGAGTCAATCATATTTTCCCCGCCAAACATAAGATTTCTCTGCTTGTCTGCAACAATTCCGAATGCTGAACAGTTCGCAGCCTGGATTGAAGCGATAAAGGGGCATAAGGTGGAAGTAATAAAGCACACAGTTAGGCCGGTGCCGCTCAGAAGGGGCTTTTATGACTTTCAGCTTGGAGTCTGCACTCTGGAAGAGGTTAGAGACATTGTAGAAGCGCCTGACTATCACAGGATTATGCGGGGGCATGGAAAGCAAAAGAAGAGAAATCTTGTGCAGAAGCCAGACCACGTGCAGGTTATTAAGGACCTTAAAGATAAGATTCCCTGCTTGTTCTTCGTTTTCTCAAGAAGCCTCTGCCAGAAGATGGCATTAGAGCTTACTGAAGCTAATGTGTTCAAGGCAAACCCGCAGATTTCAGAGTATGTAGCAAAGAAATTAGCACAGGCACCTCCTGAGGTTAGCCAGCTGGAAACTACTCAGATTCTTAGAAGAACCCTTCCGTACGGCATAGGCTTTCACCACGCTGGAGAGCTTCCTGTAATTAAAGAGTTGGTTGAAGAGCTTTTCGCTAAGGGATGGATAAATGTTTTGTATGTGACTGAAACCTTTGCAGTAGGCATAAACATGCCTGCTAAGATGGTTTGTTTTGAATCAATGAGAAAGTATGATGGCATACAGTTTAGGTATCTAACATCTAAGGAATATTTTCAGATTGCAGGCAGGGCTGGCAGGCGCGGGATTGACAAGGAAGGTTATGCTTATGTGCTGATAGACCGGCGCGACTTTGATTACAAGAAGTTCAAGGAGATAACTGATGAGGATAAGGATCCCATAGTTTCCCAGTTTCGCCTTTCTGTCAACACAGTTCTAAATCTTATAAAGAATCACAACGAAGAGGAAATTCAGGAGATACTCTGCAAGAGCTTCAGTTCATACCAGCAATACGGTGAAAGGTTCAGACTCATGAGAAATTACAGGAGCCACAACGCCTTTGACAGGATAAGGAAAAAGCTTGAAAGGATGGGCTACATATATGAAGGGGGGCTTACGGACAAGGGGGAATTTGCTTCCAAGATTTATTCAGATGAGATAATCACTAGCGAGATATTCGGCACGAACTTTTACAAGCGCCTTAACCTTTACCAGGTGCTCCTAATCTTAGGGTGCTTAGCGTATGAGGGCTCTGACAAGATTGAATTTAAGAACCTTTTCAAAAATAAATCTGCAAGCAATCTTAAGCATAGAATTTCAGAGAGCGGCTGGATGAAGAAAGAAAAAAGGTTTAGAGCAATAGACGAGGTTAATGCGCTGCTCTACCCCTGCTATAACAAGAAGGATATATTCTTCATAATAGACAACACTAGCATGCCTGAAGGGGACTTGATAAGATTCTTCAGACAGATTATAGACAGGATAAGGCAGATTAGGAAAGCGTCTCAGAACCAGGAAGTAATAAACCTTATGGACGACTGCCAAGCACTTGTGCAGGATTGTATAAGAGAAGTAGACATCATTTAGCTTAACTCTGAAAGAGTACTAGCGGAATGTACATTTCCTCCTTAGAAACTCCTCCGTGGTTGCCAATTAGTTTAGTTCTTTTTTCTTCCTCATTTAGAATGTCACGCATGGCATACCTGCCCTTCATAATTAGAATGTAGTCGCCAATCCTGCTTTTAAGCTTGGGATTCGGCTTAAACGGTCCGAAGAAGTGCCTTGAAAGTATGTCCCTGCTGGTGTAGAGTTGGCAGTACCTCTGCATTCTGCTCTTGACATACCTTTCAAACTCGCTCTTCTTTGAAGGATGAACATAACAGTACACTACCCTCGTCTCTCCGCAAAGCGGAAGTTTCAGGCACTCTTTAAGCCTTGGATGCTCATCTAAAAGAATTGTCTTCTCAGCATCTATTAAGCCGTGATCAGAAGTTATTATGAGCACGCAATCCTTCGGAAGCTTAGCAGTCAAATTCTTAATCCCTGAAGCTATTTGCTGGAAAACCTGAGAAGCATTCTTACTCTCCACGCCGTGTTTGTGGCACACCGCATCAAAATCGGGCCAGTAAGCAATTATCAACTTCCTCACTTTAGTATTGCTCTGCTTTCTGATTTTAGATATGAACTCCCTGAAATTTGAAACTCCAATCCGCTTACTAAACTGCATTCTGCGAGTGTATCCACTTCTGGCAAGCTCACTTTTAGAGATGTAAATTACAGGGAATCTTATTCTCCTTGAAATGGAGTCCACATCTATAACTTGGGAAAATGTAAGGCCTTTCTTCTGAAGTGGAATCTTAGAAGTTCTTGTAGTGAATGGAAAAACTATTGCAACCTCGCCAGCTTCTTTTATAAAGGTGAACCACCCCGGGACTGCGTGCTGCTGAGGAGCCAGCCCCGTCATGAATGTTGTTATTGCAGCTGCAGTTGTGGAAGGAAACACTGAAGTAATTTTTCCTTTTATGTGAGAATTAAGGAAGCTCTCCTTTCTTCTGAGATATTCAAACCCAAGTCCATCAATTATCATAAGGATTATTTTTTTTCTAGCTAGCTTAGATGAGGGAAGCAGTCTAAGTTCTGGGTATAATGATTTTCCTCCGAGCGCGTTCTGAATAGATGCCATTAGGTTCAGAATGCTTCCCCCATTATAGTTAGGAAGTTTCATTTGAGAAAGAATATTTTTAGCCAATTAATAAATTTATGCCTTACCCCTACTTTCTCCCTTAATGATTCCGGATGCGATTATGTGTGCGATCCTAAGCGGTTCGGGAATTGCTGAGTGGGTGCAGCTCGCTCTTATTATCGGTTCTGCCTCGCAAAGCTTGATGCCTGCAAGTTGAAGATACGCCTGCTTTTCAGAGTCCCTGTGGAATATTCTTATTGTGTAAATCCTTCCCGCTTTTCTTATTAGTAGCCATCTTTTTTCTGAGAGGGGCAGATTGGAAAGTGCTCCCTTAATCTTTTCAAGATCGGGAAGCCTTCTCATAAAAATTATCACCGGTATTCTTGTTTTCCTGTGTATCTCTTTTATGTCTAAAATGTTAAAACCGCCAACTGCTATCCCTTTAAAAAGGATTATACGAATCTGAGCATAGAATCGTGAGCGCTTTATCATGTTTATTATGTTAGCAGTTGCGTCAAGACCATCTACTTCTGCTGTAGTGGATAGTACCCCGTCCAGAAAGTGGCAGCCCCTAAATAGTGCTCCCACCACTAAAGCCCTCTTACAACCTGAAAACTTGTTGAATGGGCCGTCATCTATTCCTAAAATTCTTGACTCCGGCTTCATGCATGGTGTGTTTTATTTGCAGCATTTATTTTTATCGCAAAAAAATATTATAAATTTTTTTATAATGGTATTATAATTTTTTTAATAATACTTAAATATGAATTCAAATTTACCCTAGCTATCATGGTTTTGAAATCCAACAAGCTTAAAAATATTCAAGAAAAAAACAGCGGGAGAATAAGGGCAGTCATCTTTGATATGGATGGAACGCTTCTCAATAGCGAGAAGCTTTGGTTCTACTCTGCAAGAAAGCTGCTAAGGCGCTACGGCTCTGATTTAACTCTAAAAGAGTACATTGCTTGGGTTGGCAGATACGAAGGAGAGCTTCTAAAAAAGAAGGTCGCTGAGGTTGGAATCTCAAAAGACGAGGAAGAACTCTCTAGAGAGAGACGCTTAATAGCAGTAGAGATGTTGAAAAGATTTAAACTTCGCCCGGACCCTCATCTGAAAAAACTTATAAGCGTACTGAAAAGAAAAAAAATAATTCTAGGAATTGCCACTGGAACCAATTCTGAGTTAACTACAAAATTTCTCAAAAAAGTAGGACTTTACGGAAAGTTTAAGTGCATAATAACAGCAGACGATGTAAAGAAGAGAAAGCCGCATCCTGAAACTTATCTTAAATGCGCAAAGCGTTTAGGCCTAAAAGGAAGCGAAATCCTTGTTTTTGAAGATTCTGAAACTGGGGTTATAGCTGCAAAAAGGGCGGGAATGTCATGCATAGCAGTTCCAAACAGCCTTAGCAGAAGCCATAACTTCTCCGAAGCAGACCTCATAGTTAGAAATCGCTCAAAGTTAGAATGGAAAACATTAAAAGCGTGGTTAAAATGAAAAAGCTCTTCGGAACTGACGGCATAAGGGGAATAGCCAACACATACCCTATGACTCCAGAGATTGCTCTCAAGGTGGGAAGGGCAGCTGGATTATTTTTTAAGAACTACTCAAAAAAGAGCAGGATAGTAATCGGAAAGGACACTAGGCGCTCAGGCTACATGATAGAATACGCCCTGACATCTGGACTATGCTCCGCAGGAGCTGACGTGCTCCTCGTAGGCCCAATGCCAACTCCTGCAGTTGCCCATCTGGTGCGAAGTTTTTCTGCAGACGCTGGAATCGTAGTTTCTGCATCTCATAATCCTGCGGAGCATAACGGAATCAAATTCTTTTCAAGAGATGGCTTCAAACTTGCCGACTGGGAGGAGCACAGGATAGAAGAGATTGCCCTAAAAGGTGGTGTAAGCTCTGGTGTAACTGGAGAAAGGATTGGAAGGGCTTTCAGAATTGATGACGCCGCTGGCAGGTATATTGAATTTGCAAAGGCCTCAGCCAATAACATCTCCTTGAAGGGTTTAAAAATCGTGCTGGACTGCGCAAACGGTGCTGCCTATAAGATTTCCCCAGCAATATTATCTGAGCTCGGCGCAGATGTCGTAGTGCTGAACAACCAGCCTAATGGACTTAACATAAACCAGAACTGCGGAGCCCTCTACCCTGAAGGTATGATACAGCGTGTAAGAGAAGAAGCAGCAGATGTAGGCATAGCACTGGACGGAGATGCGGACAGGCTAATAATGTGTGATGAAAACGGCGAGTTAGTTGATGGTGATGAGGTGATGGCAATCCTGGCATTACAGCTCAAGAGGGAGGGGCGCCTAAAGGATGACGCCATAGTTGCCACAACTATGAGCAACATGGGCCTTGAAATCGCTATGAGGGAACACGGCATAAGAGTGTTAAGAACAGATGTAGGGGACAGGTATGTTGTGGATATGCTTAGAAGGAAAAACCTGAATTTTGGCGGGGAGCAGTCGGGGCACATAATACTTATGGATGCTTCCACGACTGGGGACGGAACAATAGCCGCCCTGCAGGTGCTTAGAACAATGAGAATAACTGGAAAGAAGCTTTCAGAACTAAAAAAGTGCATAATAAAGCTGCCTCAAACTCTTGTGAATGTTGAAGTGAGAGAGAAAAAGCCGCTGGAAAAGATGCCTAGGCTTATGCGCCTAATCAAAAGTTTTGAAAAGGTCATTAAACCAGACGGAAGAATCCTGGTAAGGTATTCTGGAACAGAAAATCTCATGAGGATAATGGTTGAGGGGAAAAGTGAAGCTGAGATAGAGCGAATTGCAAGCAGCATTGCAGAAGCTGCAAGAAGGGAGGTTGGAATAAAATGCAAGCGGTAATATTAGCAGCTGGAAACTCCACAAGGACATACCCTTTGACAACCACGAGGCCTAAATCAATGCTGAAGGTTGCCAACAAAGAGATAATATTTCACACCTTAGATGCCCTCTCAGAATTTGTCTCAGAATTCATAATAGTTGTTGGCTACAAGAAGGAAATGATAATTAGCCTTCTAGGAAATGAGTATAAAGGAATTCCTATAAGGTATGCTGAACAGAAGGAGCAGCTGGGCACTGGAAACGCACTCGGTACCGCTAAGGAACTAATCAGGGGAAGGTTTCTCGTTTTGATGGGAGACGACTTGTATGACAGGGAAGATATTAGAAGACTCTGCGCTCAAGATGGGCTGACAATCCTTGCTTCAGAGGTTAAGAATCCTCAGGAATTTGGAGTCATAATAGAAGAGGAGGGATTTTTGAAAGGAATCTTGGAAAAGCCAAAGCAGCCGCCTTCAAATCTTGCAAACTGCGGATGCTACATCCTAAATGAAAGAATATTCAACGAAGAAGAGAGAATGTCTGAAAGGGGAGAGCTTGAGCTTACTCAAATGGTGACACAACTCTCTCTGAAAGAAAGAGTGAAAATCGTCAAGGCATCCAATTGGACTCCAATAACATACCCCTGGAGCATAATAGAAGCAAATGAGAAGGCTCTCTCTTCTCTTAAGGGTAAAATTGAGGGAACTGTCGAGCCAGGAGCAACTTTAAAGGGCGAAGTGCATGTAGGAAGAGGAAGCATAGTAAAGAGCGGCGCATATATTGAAGGCCCCGTCCTGATAGGAGAGAACTGCAGGATTGGACCCAACTGCTACATAAGAGCTTCCACTACCATTGGTAACAACTGCCATATCGGAAATGCAGTGGAGATAAAGAATTCTGTAATATT
Source organism: Candidatus Woesearchaeota archaeon (assembly GCA_038874135.1). Taxonomy (GTDB): domain Archaea; phylum Nanobdellota; class Nanobdellia; order Woesearchaeales; family 0-14-0-80-44-23; genus 0-14-0-80-44-23. The sequence continues at coordinate 816,526 of JAVZCZ010000001.1, read as the reverse complement.
TGACAACACTAATGTTGCACACCTCTCATATATTGGAGACTCTGTGCTGGGTTACAATGTGAATATTGGAGCTGGAAACATAACTGCTAATCTCAGACATGACAACGGCAACATAAAATCAATGGTGAAGGGAATTCTCATAGATACTGGCCGAAGAAAGTTTGGGACGATAATAGGGGACAATGTGCACACGGGCATAAACACTTCCATTTATCCTGGAAGGAAGATTTGGAATGATAAGACCACGCTGCCTGGAGAGATTGTAAAGGAAGATATAATGTAAAGATATTTATAATTGCTATTCCAATTATTATTTGAGGTTTGGAAGAATGAAAAAGAAAACAGAAAGATTAGGCTGGACTGTAAGGTTGGCAATCTCCCTGGCAATACCTCTGCTTGTAGGACTGCTCGGCTCGCTCATGACATCCTCTTCATTAAAATCCTGGTATCTCAGCATTAACAAGCCGTCTTTTAATCCTCCAAATTGGGTGTTCGCACCAGTGTGGATCGCCTTGTTCATAATGATGGGAATCTCATTTTATTTATTGTGGGAAAGGAATGAGCTAAGCAGGATTGCTCTGGCAGCATATTTTGGACAGCTGGCATTAAATCTGATGTGGTCATTCTTATTCTTCGGATTAAGAAAGCCTGCCATTGCCCTAATTGATATTTTTGCCCTCTGGATTATGATAGTTATAAACATCTTCGTTTTCAGAAAATCTTCAAAAACAGCAGCATTACTACTAGTCCCATATCTGCTCTGGGTGAGCTTCGCTTTAATACTTAACTATTTCATAGTGTTGCTAAACTGAAAAATGCGGCTCTGGACACTTCACCCGAAATACTTAGATCAGAAGGGTTTAGTTGCACTCTGGAGGGAGGGCCTTCTCGCCAAGAAAGTCCTTTCGGGACGAACAAAAGGGTATAGAAGTCACCCGCAACTCTTGCGTTTCAAAAATTCAGAAAATCCTCTCATAGCAATTGATGCGTACTTAACTGAGGTGTGGATGGAAGGCAGGAGAAGAGGTTATCTCTTCAACAGGTCAAAGGTAAGGATTATAAGAAGAAGAGGAATGATAAAAACAAAAAGAGGGCAGTTAGAATTTGAATATGAACACCTGCTCAGAAAGCTAGAAAGAAGAAGTCCAGAAGATTTTATTAAACTAAAGAAGAAGAGAAGAATACTGCAAAATCCAGTTTTTAAAATAGTTCCAGGGGGTGTTGAAGAGTGGGAAAAAATATAGTGCTAGCATACACTACCTGTCCGAGCAAGAAAAATGCAGAGGAGATAGCTGAGCTGCTAATTAGTAAGAAGCTGGTCGCCTGCGCAAATATGTTCAGAATAGACAGTATCTATAAGTGGAATGGAAGAGTTGAGCGCGCAAGGGAATATGCACTGATATTAAAAACAAGAGCCAGCAATTTTAATAGTGTCAAAAGAGAAATTGAAAAGGTTCACCCATACGATGTTCCCTGCATTCTCAAAATGGAAGCTGAGGCAAATAAAGAATATTACAGATGGCTCTGCTCTGAAATTTTGTAAAGATTTAAAAGCACCTCAAAATTTCTCTTATGCATGGAAGAGCAGTGCCCAAGCAACAAGAGGCTCAGAAGCCCAATATGCGTATTTGAAGGGCATGTAGACCATGGAAAGTCTTCCCTGCTAGACAGAATTATGGGCAGCTCAATAACTAAGACCGAAGCAGGCCAGATTACACAGAGCATAAATGCGTATTTAATCCCTATAGAGAACATAAAGAGCATCTGCGAGCCAATACTTTGCAAGTCAAAGATTAATTTCAACCTTCCCGGGATACTATTTATAGACACTCCGGGACACTCTGCCTTTGTTAGCCTGAGAAAGAGGGGCGGCTCAATAGCTGACTTTGCAGTTGTAGTTGTGGATGTAAATGAAGGGTTCATGCCGCAAACAGAGGAAGTAATAGGCATTCTCAAAGCAAATAAGACGCCGTTCATAGTTGCCGCAAACAAGATTGACATGGTGCCTGGATGGGAACCGATGCCTAAAGAGCTTCTCATACAAAATATTTCAAAACAGGGTAGTGAAACGCAGGCGCTGCTAGACCAGAGAATATACACCATAGTGGAAAGATTGTACGCAATGGGCTTTGCTTCTGAACGTTTTGACAGGGTTGAGGACTTTACAAGACAGATTGCAATAGTTCCAGTTTCTGCTAAAACGGGCGAGGGAATTCCCGAACTGCTAAGCTTGATAGTGGGGCTTGTGCAGAGATATCTAAGCTCAGGACTTCACTGCACTGCTGAGGGAAACGCTAAAGGCTCAATCTTAGAAGTTAAGGAAGAACCCGGCCTTGGAAGCACTGTTGAAGCAGTAATTTATGATGGAACTCTAAGAAAAGGAGATTTCATAGTTGTAGGGGGAGTTGAGAGACCCATTTCTGCTAAGGTGAGAGCTATATTTGAAAAGAAGGCTCCTACGAGAAAGGATAAAAGGTATGAACTTGTGCAGGTTGAGGAAGCTGTTGCTGCTACCTCAGTTTGCCTCAAATGTTCTGAAACAGAAGGCATGCTTGCAGGAATGCCCTTTTTAGGATGCAGGAAGGAAAATGAGATAAGTATAGTATCAGATGAAGTTCAGGGGGATATAAAAAAGATATTCATAGAAACAGAGGAGGAAGGGATAATAGTTAAGGCTGCAAATTTGGGAGCATTAGAAGCTGTTGTAACCCTCTTTAAGAACAGCGGGATAAAGATAAGAAAGGTTGGGCTCGGAGCAATTACTAAAAGCGATGTTATAGATGCAGAGGCATCTTTGGAGAGGGAACCGCTTAATGCAGTGATAGTTGCATTTGAATCCTCACCTAACAAGGAGGCTAAAGAGTATTTGAACTCTTCAAAGGTTAAGATAATCACTTCTAACATAATATATAATCTACTTGACGAGTTTGAAAGGTGGAGAGATGCCAGAAAGGAAGAGTTGGAAAGAGCTGCTCTGAGTTCAATAACCTCTCCGTGCAAGATTCAGATACTTCCAAACTTCATATTTAGGAAGAGCAATCCGGCAATTGTTGGAGTTGAAGTGCTGTTAGGCACTCTGAAGCCCGAAACCCCTCTGATGAAGGATGGCAAAAAGGTTACAGTAGTAAAAACAATACAGGAGGAAAATCAGAGCATACCTGCTGCGGTTAAGGGCAAACAAGTAGCAGTTAGCCTGGAAGGTGTTACTATAGGAAGACAGCTCAATCCTGGAGATGTTTTATATTCATTTATGCCTGAAAGCGATTTTGTAAAGATAAAAAATTATAAGGAATACTTAAGGGAAGATGAGGTTGAGGCTCTGAGAGAAATTGCTCTGGAGATGAGAAAAGAGAATAAATTATGGGGAGTGTGAGAAAAATGGCTGAGAAGAAGGGCGAAATGAGCAGAGAAGAACAAATTGGATTCCATAAGGGGGCTTTGGCTACTCTTGCCAAGGAAAGGGAAGAATTTTTGAAGACCCTCTCAATAGTTGAACAGCTTATGCAGATGCATCTTAAGTCTTTGAAAGATTTGGGAGTTGAGCTTGGGCAGAAGCAGTCTGAACAGAAGAAAGAAGAGAAGAAGAAGCCCATTGACGAAGTTTTGCAGTAGGAATTTTGAAATGGCGCAGGTCAGTTTTAACGCCTTTGGACATAAAAACATACTTGCCACTCATAAAAAAACAATAGAATTTACTAAGGACTCTGAATTAACTAAGAATGGAGACTGCATTCTTGGTGTCAGCGCTGATTTTTCTCCAGAAGCCATCCAAGAGTTCATTAAAATGGTAAAATCGCATATGATTGAAATTGAAATATGCGGAAACGGCATCAGAGAAACTATTAGAGCAGTGCTGAATAAAAGTTTTAGCTCTGACCGGGAGATTGTAATAAGAAAAAGTGACTATGAATCAGAAAGGACGCTGGGCGTATTGGCTGATAAGGCGGCTTCTCAAATGTCAAGAGATCTTGTGAAGTATCTTAAAAGCCCGAAATCCAGGATTTTAGTCACAATAAGAGAAGCGTGAATTACTAAAAAGAAAAAGTTATAAATTCTCTAACAAAAGTGAGAGTGCATGGAAGAAGATGAGCTGGACATAATTTTTAAGAGGTATCATTTCAGTCCAGATCCGTCAATGGATCAGCATTTTCTTAACAATAGGGACAACATAATGGAAATAATAACGCTCTTGGAAGTCATGCCTGAAGACATTATCTTTGAAGTCGGAGCTGGCATAGGCACAATTACTAAGAACATCCCAAAATGCAAAAAGGTCTATGCAGTTGAAATTGAACCTAAAACATTTGAAATCCTGAAAAAGGAAGTTCAACACTTAGACTATGTAGAGCCGATATTAGGCGATGCAATTAAGGTGATATCCAAAATTAATTTCAACAAAATAATATCCAGCACGCCATTCCTAATTTGTGAGCCGCTTATGCACCAACTCTTCCTAAGAGAATATGAAAAAGCCATATTGCTCCTTCCCAAGAGGTTCTCAGATAGGATAGCTGCCAAGAATACGAAGCTTGGGCTTTTTGCAGACGCATTTTTAAGAATGAACTTCGTGAGGGAGATACTTCCAGAATCATTCAGCCCGGCACCAAAGGCCAGAACCGTACTTGTAAGTGTGAGGAAGCGCGAGCCAATAAGTATTGAAGAAGCACTCTCCTCTGAGCTTATGTTTCAGAGATACCTTCTTAGAGAGCTTTACCTGCAGCGGGATAAGCTAGTTAAGAATGCTCTTCGTGAAATCTTCATAAAAATGCTTAAAATAACAAAGAGGGAAGCTGGAATACTAGTTAGCAGAATCCCTCTTGGAAGGGGAATACTCAATAAGAAGATACAAAACCTGAAGTATGAGAACCTTTTAAGAATTTTAGAAGAAGCAGATAAGCTTACCAGGGCTCAGAAACCCGCCTGACCTTCGGGATAAAGTTTAGGAGCATTCCGTCCTTAATTCTGCCGCAGCCTAGAAAATAGTTTTCGTATTTAACAATGAGGTACCCTTGGTGTGATGGGATGTCTTTTCTAATTGAGTTGCCCTTCATCCATTCAGAACATTCCTCTCTTGAAAGTTTAACTATGTTCTTTGAAGCATGCCTGCCAACAATTTGAGAACCTTCAATACTCAATCTGAGATTACCATTTTTCAATTCTCCAAAGTATAATCCTGCCGAGTCAATTCTCAAATGCTTGACACTGTTGAGCGCTGAGACTCCTTTAGAAATTATGAATATGTTGTTATTTGAGTCCTGCATGAGAGCAAACTTATCAAGAAATCCTTCAGATATTAAATCAGCACCCCACTGCTCCTTCACAATATTTAATACTTCCTTTGCATCTCTAGTGTTCAAAAATTTGAGCGTCTTAGACATAAGCGGATAACAGAAGAACAGGGTAAAAAGAAGAAATTACTCCTCTTCACGCGGGGATTCCTCTGCTGTTTCTGTTGCAGAGCTGGGTATTGCGAGCTTCCTTATAATCATAACATCCCCTATACTCTCAACAAAGTGGTGAGGCACAATTACACCCTTAGCTCCTCCTCCCAAAATCTTTCCCAGGAATGACTCCCTGCCTGCCCTTATTCTCCACCCATAAATCTTGGAAGAGGTAAGCACAGCCTCTTCTACATCTCCAAAATAGTCGCCAGCATCAGTAAAAACCTTCATACCATACATCTCACTTATCCTCTTCATCTTGAGCATAGCCTTATCCCTCCATATTTTTGGATGGGCTGACTATTTAATTGCTACTATTTAAATCTTGCGCATAAACTTTATAATGAGCACTATAAAAAGCCATTTTAATGGACGAGGCAGAAGAATATGTTAAAAAAAGGTTGCTCATAGTTGGAACCTCTCACATTGCAACCTCAACCTCTAAACTAATAAGGGACAAGTTTTCAGAATTTTCTCCGGAAATCTGCGCATTAGAACTGGACTCAAACAGGATGCAGGCGTTAATGAGCGTACTGGAAGAAAAGAGAGGGCCATCTCTTTCAGATACAAAAAAGTTGGGCTTCAAGGGATACCTCTTTGCTAAGATTGGAGGAATAATTCAAAAGCGTTTGGGCGAAAGCATAGGCTCTACTCCTGGCGTGGATATGAAGGCTGCAATAATGGAAGCAAAAAGGCGTGAAATTCCAATCTTCTTAATAGATAGAAACCTTGAAATTACACTCAAAGAGTTTTCCAGAAGATTCACGCTTAGAGAGGCTTCCAGAATGGCTTGGGACTTAATTAGTGGAATTTTGTTTAAGCGCGGAATGATTGCTCAGGATGTTCAGCTTGACCTTGAAAAAGTGCCTGAAGATGAAGTTGTAAAAAGGGCTGTTGAAGAGATTAAGAAGAGGTACCCTAGCTTGTATGAAGTGCTCGTTGAGGACAGGAATCGGATAATGGCTAGCAGGATAGTTGAAATAATGAGGTCAAATCCTGGAAAAAAAGTCATCGCAGTTCTAGGCGCTGGACACAAAGAGGGAGTCATGAAACTCGTGCTGGAAAGGAGAAGAGAAATATACGAAGCATACAAAAATTTGAAAGAGGAAAAAGGAAACCTTGGAAAAAGCTTCACATACTCATTCTCAATATGATTACTTGTCCACATCTTCAAGAGAGAGGGAAGGCCTAAATTCCTTGCTATTATAATAGAAGATTGGCACCCTGCCGAAGCACTGCACATTTCTAATTCTAATCTCAAGCTGATCTCCTCTATCTCCTGAGATAACATACTCAAATGGGACTGGTGTTGAGTAGCATATCCAGCCGCACGCCTCGCATGTTACCTCTGACTTCTTATAATCAGGATCTGCAGTCAGCTGCCACTTGGAATCTGGATTTCTAAGAAGCGCCAGAGCTTCTGCCGGAAGTATTTGTGCATATTTCTCATATAATTCTGAACTTGGTTTAAGGCATGAGCCAGCATCTAACAGAACATACATTGCTCTGTTTGTATCTTTCGGAACGGGATTTGCCTTTAACGGGATTATTTTGTCATATTCTTTTTCAGGAATCCTAAAGGTCAGCTGTGCAGATCGCCCTTGAATTCCTGGGTTTAAAAGCTTTGAAGCCCAAGTATTTACGAATGCATCAGCCTCCCGCTCAGAAAAGCCCAATCTAATTAGGTCATCCTTAAATATTGAATATTCAGGAGCATTCTCTGAAAGTTTAAGCACAAGCTCCTCTCCAGGATTAAGCTTGGCTGCAGTTGCAAAGTAGTTCCTGCCGAAGATTGGACTTTCCCCTGTCGGAAACTCTGCAGAAAAAACCAAATTTTCTAATGTGTAATCTGCAATGTTTCTTATTCGCACCTCTTCATTATCATAAGAGATTCTGACCGGATTTGAAAATTTAAGCTCCGCCTCATAAAATAAGAATTTTGACCTTGTTGAACCGACACTTAATATGTTTGAATCGGTCTCTCCAAGTACATCTAGCAGAGCGTCCAGGTCTGAGTTTCCTGATTTCGCAGGATTTACAACCTTGTTAATAGAGCTGAACACTTTAACATTGTTCCACTCAACAGCGCTTTCAGAAACTGAAGCTTGAGGGTATACTAATACGGAATTCCTACTTGAAATAGTGGGAAGCTCAAACCTTAAATCCAAATCATCCATCTCAGATTCAGACCTTATGTAGACAACCGGCTGCTTAACAATCATCTCCAGCTTAGGAACGCCCTTTGCTGAAAAATTTGAACTTGAAGTGCATCCTTCCATAACCGCCCACTCATCAAGGATGTAAAAGTTTGAATGCTGCTTCTGACAGCTTGGCACTAAAGCTGATACGAGCAGAGCCCCACCAACAACAGCGCCGACTAAAAACTTCTTCCAAGCTTTCATAAAAACACCCCCTACAAAAACTCTTTAGACAGTGCAATATTTAAATTTTTTCTCTATTAAGAAGTGAAAAATGCGGCCGCCGGGATTCGAACCCGGGTCGCAAGCTTGGGAAGCTCGAATCATAGCCGCTAGACCACGGCCGCACACAGGTTTTTGATTATCTGATAAGGTTATAAAAATTTTGCGGAAGCACAAGTTTTATATTTAACCTGAGAAAAACTGCGAGCATGGACTCGGATGAGAAAAAGCTTAGGTATGATCTTCACTGCCACACGATTTACTCCAAATGCAGTTTTCAGAGCATTAAAGACACTTTGAGGTTCGCGAAGATTAGAGGGCTAGATGGTATTGCAATAACAGACCACAACGAGATTAGAGGTGCTTTAGAAGCCAAGAAGCTTGCAAAGAAGCTATTTTCTAACAAAACTTTTGAAGTTGTGATTGGAGAGGAAATCCTTACTGATAAGGGGGAGATACTTGCGTATTATCTTAATGAGAGGATACGCCCGGGCAGGTTTGAAGATGTTATAGATGAGATAAGACGGCAGGGGGCTCTCTGCTCAATAGCGCACCCCTTTACGCGGTTCAGGAAGAATTTCAGCGGAGATCTCAAAAGGGCAGCTAAAGTTGTGGATGCAATTGAAACATTTAACGCGAGAAACATAGTGCCTGGAGCAAACAGGAATGCAGAAGTTGCAGCTCAGAAGTACAAAATTGCAAGAACAGGTGGCTCTGATGCGCACTTCCCTTTTGAAGTTGGATCGGGCTACACTACATTTTCAGAATCCCTTTCATTGGAAAAAGCAATCCGTTTAAAGAAAACACTTGCAGGAGGAAGCTGGCTCATGGCTCCATTCGGCTTTATAGCCAGCGGGCTTTCAAAAAAGTTAAGATAAAAAAATTTTAGCTGCAAAAGTTAAAAGTTAAGAATACTTCTGTTTCAGCTTATTTTCATACTTCTGGCTTGCAACCTCTAAGTAGTGCTGCTTTACAATATCCATGGGCAGTTTATTAGGTGACTCGGCAATCTTCTTTTCAAAATCTGGAGGATTAATACCTAAAGACTTGTAGCTGTTTTTGAGGTAGTCAAAAGCGCCCTTGATGTCACTTAAACTTTTAATGTCGGAAAAGGCAGAATGCACTGTATAAGAATAATAGTTTCTAGAGATTGAGGATGCGATTTGGCTTATGTGTTGATGAGTTATCCTTTTTAAATCCATGAACTGTTCTCTTAGCTCAGAAGGAGTTATACCGAAAACGCTTTTCATTATATAATCGTTAAAATTCTTATCAAACAGCTCCTTGTCCATTTGCTTGTAGTCCTCGTTTTTCGCCAAAAAGAACTGCTTCAATCTACTGATAATCTCATTTACAAGTTTATCCTTATGAACATCTTCAAATGCGTGCTCTTTATAGTGCAGCTCATCAGAATCCAGAATTTTATAGTAAGCTCCATATATCAAGGACTCCAAGGTTTCGGCTCCCGGAAGTGCCTCGTCAAGTATCCTCTGCTCAATCTTAGCATAGTCAACTCCCATATTAAACCACCTGTAGGGTTAGAAGACAGATGATTATTTAAAACTTTGTTTGGAAACCTTTATATATGCCGGTAAAGTAAGTGGTAAAGTAAGAAAAAATAGAGGAGATGTTTATGGCAAGGAAAAAGGCAGAAGAAAAAAATGATAATTCTCAAAAAATGGGAATTAATCAGCAGGCTGAAAGTAATGATACTGACAAACTCATTACGCAGCTTCCGGAAGAGACTAAGAAGAACATTCTGGAATTAAAGGGAAAGATTGACGAGTTTAAGAAGAGACTTTTAGAAAAGTTCTCAAACTATGTGGTTGGGATAGCACTGCTCCCGCCTGAAAATAAGGAAGATGAGAAAAAAGATGGAAAACAGCAGCTTCCTTTACTAATCCTAGTTGATGATTCTGATTCAAAGAAGATGAGCAAAGACGAGCTTTCTCTAAAGCTGGCATCAATAGTTGAGCAGATGGCAAGAGAAGTAGATGAAAAGCTGGTGCCCAAAACTGTGCTACTTTCAGAGCTGTGGCAGTCCTGCTACGACGGTAAATATGAGCTTTTACAAACAATAGCAATGGCGGCGCCAGTTTATGACAATGGAATGCTCTCTGCAATAAAGATTGGAGAAATTCACAAGTCAATGGTAATTAAGAAATTTGAGAAGTACATAGTGAGTTACGTATTAGCAGGATCTCTTGTTAAGGGGAAGGCAACTAAGAATTCAGATATTGACGTGTGGGTTGTTATTGACGACACTGATGTTAAGAGAATGACTAGAGCTGAGCTCAAAGACAAGCTGAGGGCAATAATAATAAGCATGGGAATAGAAGCCGGAGAGATTACAGGAATAAAAAATAAGCTAAACATACAAGTGTACATACTTACTGACTTCTGGGACTCTCTCAGAGAAGCGAATCCAATAATATTCACCCTGTTGAGGGACGGAGTGCCATTATACGATAGAGGAATATTTATGCCTTGGAAGCAGCTTTTAAAGATGGGTAGGATAAAGCCCTCTCAGGAAGCAATAGACATGTTTATGAGCACGGGAGAACAGATGCTCAACCATGTTGAGACGAAACTGAAAGATATAGGAATGGAAGACATATACTATGCAATTCTTACCCCATCACAGGCAGCTCTAATGCTGTACGGCGTGCCACCGCCAGCTCCTAGAGAAACTGCTGAGATGATGCGAGAAATCTTTGTAAAGAAAGAAGGACTTCTAGAAGAAAAATATGTTGACATATTAGAGAGAAATATAAAAGTAAGAAAAGACATTGAGCATGGGGAAAAGAAGGAGCTGACTGGAAAAGAGATAGACCAGCTTCTCACAGACGCAAAGGCATATCTAAAGAGGATACAACGCCTATTTAGCCAGATAAACAAGATGAAAGAAGAGGAAAGCATGAGGAGCATATATGAAAGCACTATAACCGCTGTAAGAGACATTCTAAAAACAGAAGGCATAACTCAAGCTTCAGAAGAAGAAATTGCCGAACTGTTTGAAAAGCATCTTGTTAACACTGGAAAGATGCCTGAAAAGTTCAGCAGGCTACTTAGAGAGATAATCAAGGGAAAAAAAGATTACGAAGAACGAAAACTGGACAAGGCGGAGCTTCAAAGGCTCAAGAATTCCTTCTCCGAATTTATAAAGTATGTTATAGAATATCTGCAGAGGTACCATGTACAGCAGATTGAACGAGTAAAGATCAAGATAAAGTATGATGAAAATAAATATGCAGAAGTAATAATGCTGGAAAAGGCCGCCTTCATAATAAAGACAGAGCAGGAGGGGAAGAAGGTTCAAATGGCAAATGTGAATGAGGATGGCGAGATATCTGAGTTGAGAGAAAGCAGCTTTGAAGAGATGGACTCTGAACTTGCAAAGCTGGAAAAAGCGCCTGTGGTGTTCATAAAGGAGAAAAGCTTTGAGTCTCTAAAAAAAATATTCGGTCCAAAAATGGAAATTCTAATAAACGCATAGACCTTTTTTATTGTTGTTTTATTTTATAATAATCTTTATAAGCATCTGAGGGTTACTTCATCTCAGAATGAAAACTGGGTATAAGGTATGCGACGCAATGACTAGGGAGCCCATAACGGTTAGTCCTGAAACCAGCATCTGCGATTGTGCTAGGATAATGAAGCAGAAGCATGTTGGGGGATTACTAATAACTGAGGGCAAGAAGCTTAGAGGCATAATAACCGAGCAGGACATTGTCAGAAAGGCAGTTGCTCAAAACATTGACTGCTCAAAAGTTCCTGTGAAGAAGCTGATGGTCAAGAAGCTAATAACAATAGGGCCTGAAGCCGACATATACAATGCTCTGATAAAGATGAGGGACAACAACATAAGGCACCTTCCAATAGTGGACGGACAGAACATAATCGGGCTGCTGACAATTAAGGACATCTTAAAGATACAGCCGGAGCTTTTTGATCTAATAGTAGAAAAGTTTGAGATAAGGGAAGAGGAACATAAGCCTGTAAGGACAATTAGCAATTCAGTTTGCGAGCTCTGCGGAAATCCTGCCAAGAAGTTATACAGAGTAAAAGACATGCTGGTTTGCGTTGAGTGCAGAAGTAAACTCTAAAAATGCGAAGCGCACTGCTGGAATAATAGGGAAACTTTTATAAACAAACTTTTCTTTAAAGGGTTTTGATGAGAGAGATAAAGCTTCCCAACACTGTTCTGAAATATAAGGGCATCTTTGACATAAATGGGCTTTACAAGTTCATGTCTAACTGGCTTATAAATGAGGGTTTTGATTTTTATGAAAGGAAGTATAAGCACAAGCCTCCTGAGATTGAGCTGAGCTGGGAGGCTGAAAAAAAAATCACAGGATATGTCAAGTATGTTATAAGCGTGGAATTTCACTTTTACGGCGTAAGGGATGTTGAGGTTATAAAAGATGGGGAAAAGAAGAAGATGCAGGATGCCCGCGTGATAATAACTTTTTCAGGAAAGGTTCAGACTGATTATCCTGATGAGTATGGAAAAACTTTGTGGGATGAAAGCAAATTCTTAATTAAAATGCAGGAGTTCTTTGACAAGTATGTTTTGAGACAGGATTTGGATTTTAAGCATGTAGACCCTCTTTATTATTATGTGTTAAGATTTTATGAAGATGTTAAGGCATACCTCGGAATGGAAGGAACTGGAAGCATGGTGTAGGTGATAAGAATGTCAGAGCAGATGCCTGTAGTGCAGGGGCGTGTGATAAAGTATTCTGGACTCTTCAGCTTTAACGAGCTTTACAGGATAATAAACGAATGGCTAAAAGAGAAAGGGTATGACAGGCGGGAGATAAAGAATGAAGAGCATGTTAAACAGTCTGGCAAGTTTATAGATATAGACATGATGCCTTTCAAGAAGATGAGTGATTATGCCAAATCTGTAATAAGGCTTCAAATCATTATACGAGACCTTAAGGATGTAGAAGTTGAGATAGACGGGCATAAGGCTTTACTCAATCAGGGTGAAATGGAAGTAAAAGTTGATTCCTATCTTGAAACTGATTATGAAGGCAGGTGGGAGCAGACGCCTTTCTATTTCTTTATGAGAACGGTTTACGACAAGTTTTTCTATAAAAACTACACTCAACACTTTGAGAACATAGTAAGCTCCGACACTGCAGACATAGAAGCAACAATCAAGAGCTTTCTGAACATGTACCGATTTGTAAAGTAAGCCTCTGGCGAGGATTGAACTCGCGACCTCCACCTTTCTGCAATTCCAAGCCTGGGTTGACTGCGGAATATACCAAGGTGGCGCTCTACCACTGAGCTACAGAGGCGCAAACTCCTGGAATCTGGCTTTGTTTTTAAAACAATCGGTTAAATGCGGGGGGAGGGATTTGAACCCCCGAACCCGCTAGGGGACGGGATCTTAAGTCCCGCTCATTTGACCAGCCTTTGATACCCCCGCAGGATGGAGAGCATATTCAGTTATTTTTAAACATTTTGATATTTGGCGAAATATTTAAATAAGGATGGAATGTTTGTTTTAGAAAGAGGGCTCGTAGTCTAGAGGCTATGACGTCTGCTTGACGTGCAGAAGGTCCCCGGTTCGAATCCGGGCGGGCCCATTTTTCAACTAGGAAAGGGAATGCGAGGATGAAAAAGAGGGATGGAGCCACTTCTAAGTATTTTTTAATATTCATTCTGTGCAGTCTGGCAGTGCTCTCTTTTTTGATAGTAAGACCTTTTTTTGTAGACATTTTTATGGCTTTCTTATTCTCTTACACCTTCAGCCCACTTTACAGGTTTATCCTTAGAAGGATTAACAATAAGAACTTATCTGCTGGAGTTGTGAGTGTGCTTGCATTTCTTTTGATTGCAGTCCCATCAGTTCTGCTTATAAATCGTCTGCTCAGTGAACTTTCAGGTTCTTATGCTGTGGTCCAACAGTTCATAGAGCAGAGCTATACCGGTGTTGGGTGTAAAGATGATGGAAAGATAGCCTGCACCATCTACTCTCTTATCAGCAAGGTTATGTATACGCAGCCATTCAATAAGATCTCACTTGAGATGATCTCCAACTTCACTTCGTTCATTACTCAGAACATTGCTTCTCTCATAAAAATAATACCTGGAGTTGCATTTCACCTTTTCATAATATTCTTTACCATGTTCTTCTTTTTAAGAGATGCGGAAGAGATATACAAATCCATTTGGGACACTTTGATGATAAAAGAGAGTCATAAAAAAGAAGCTGCTAAGAGGGTGATTACGACTCTGAATGGAGTAATATATGGAAACATAGTTATAGCAGTTGTACAAGGAGCGTTAGCTGCTTTCGGATTCTACCTGTTTGGTGTCAAGGCAGCCCTCATCTGGGGATTCTTTACAGTAATAGCAGCTCTGATTCCATTCATGGGAGCAGTAGCAATTTGGCTTCCAATATCTGCTTACCATGTCATAAAGGGAATAAGCATGGACAATATTGCGATGCTCAAAAATGGGATATTCATATTTGCTTATGGAGCCATAATAGTTAGTACGATTGACAATCTTCTCAGGCCTAAGATAGTTGGCAGCAAGATAAAAACTCATCCACTGATAGTTATGTTTGGAACAGTTGGGGGCATAATGTTTTTTGGGGTTGTGGGCGTGTTTATAGGGCCTGTAGTACTTGCCCTTTTCTCAACATTTTTAAAGATATACAAGGATGAATACTGGCGAGGAGAAGCGGAGTGAATTAAGATGAAATTGAGAACAATGCTTTTAGGCATAGGAACTGGAGATGCACCGATAGTAGTGCTGAATGAGAGTGATGCGGTTAAACTGGACCTTCACTACGGCGACAGAGTTCTGATAAAGAAGCAGGGGATTGATGTTGTAGCAATAATTGATATAGCTAAGAACAAAAAGCTTGTGCCTAAGGGCAGGATAGCTGTTTTTGAAGAGGTTGCTTCCAAACTTAAATGTAAGGGCGGCGAAATTGTTGAGGTTCAGCCTGAAGGAAAGCCGCTGTCAGTGTCGTTGATAAGAAAGAAGATGGAAGGCAAGGAGCTCACACCTCAAGAGATGAGCCAGATAGTCAGAGATATCGTTGAAAATCGCCTTTCAGAAAGCGAGATATCATATTTTATAGCTGCATGCTACATGAGGCCAACTACGCTTAGGGAGACCATTGCACTTACTAAAGCGATGGTTGAAAGTGGGGAAACGATAAAATTTGAGCCTCCCGTATTTGACTTGCACTGCATAGGCGGTGTTGCTGGCAATAGGACAACGCCCATTGTTGTTCCAATAGTGGCTGAGGCGGGGCTTTTAATCCCGAAAACAAGCTCTAGAGCAATTACCAGTCCAGCCGGCACTGCTGACACTATTGAAGTCATAGCAAATGTTTCCTTTGGAGTAGATGAGATAAAGAGCATAGTTCAGAAAACTGGAGGATGTATCGTCTGGGGAGGTGCAGTTTCTCTGGCACCTGCAGATGACACGATAATTAGGCTGGAATATCCTCTGGGGATAGATTCTCCATCGCAGATGTTGGCAAGTATAATAGCTAAGAAGAAGTCCGTCTCTGCAACTCATGTGCTGATAGACATACCTGTAGGGAAGGGTGCTAAGGTTGAAAGTGTATTTGAAGCGAAAAAGCTTGCAAGGATGTTTGTAGAGATTGGAAAGGCGCTGGATATAAAATTTGAGGTTATGCTGAGTGACGGTTCTCAACCAATAGGCAATGGCATAGGTGCCCTGTTGGAGATGAGAGATATATTAAGAATACTTCAGAACAAGCCGGGAATGCCTTTGGACCTTAAAGAGAAATCTCTTAAGATGGCAGCCAAGCTGTTAGAAATGGGTGGAAAGGCAAAGAAAGGGCAGGGGTATAAGCTTGCCAAGGAGATACTTGAATCTGGAAGGGCTCTCAGAAAATTCACGGAGATAATTGAAGCTCAGGGGGGAAGAGTTCCTGACGAGAAGGAGCTCTCCCCTGGAAGGTTCTCCTACACGATGACTGCCTATAACAGCGGGAGGATAGCACACATTGACAGCCAGCTCATTGCACAGGTGTGCCGAGCAGCTGGAACTCCCAAAGATAAGCTGGCAGGGATATACCTCTATAAGCATGTGGACAGTCAAGTAAATGTCGGAGAACCAATCCTGACACTATATTCTTCAAACAGGGAAAGGTTGGAGTCTGCAGTTGAGTTTCTTAAGAACATTGGAAGCGACATGGTTGTGATAAAATAGTTTAATATTTTTAATTATCAGCTTTCAAATTTAAAAATTCTTCAACATAGCGAGATGCTATCTCTCGACTGTGAATTATTAAGATGTTCTCATCATTTTTTGTATTTCCATTCTGTGTAGGATTAAAGCTTCCGGTAATCACTGTTGAGTTATCTATTATGAAAACCTTGTGATGCATAAGGTATTTGTTAGAGTCTGCTGAAACATCTATTCCCGCATTTAGTAGTCTTTCATATTCTGAAAAATTGGAAAGTTGCTGCCTATCAAATATTCCTGAGATTATAATTCCTGCCGAATTCTTTTTTAACAAAGCGTCTCCTACAGAATCCTCAGTGAAGCTGAATGTCATAAAGTAGATTGTTGATGTTGCAGAGTTTATTTTTTCAATAAGAATTCTGCTACAATTGTCTTCTGGGCAGAAGTAATTCTCAACAAGGGCGTTGCTGAGAATAATTTTATGTTTAATCTTAGGGGAATATCTCTGTGTGTTCCTCAATAGAAGCTGCTTAAACTTCTCTTCATAATTGTTAGAGATTTTTTGTGAATGAATGATTAGCATGTTATTATTGTTTTTGAAAGAGTCCGCTAGAGTCGGATTCCAGGATCCTGTAATTAAAATACTTTTATTAATAATGCAGAACTTGTTGTGCATTATTCCTTCGGAATAAACTGGAATTATGTCTGTCACTTTTTCTGAAAGCCTCTGATAGGTTTTGTAGTCAATCAAGATTGTGTGTTGTGGAACTTGTTGGATAGCTGTTATAACTTCAGGTGACACGGTGTAGAGGGCACACTCTACCGATTGAGCACTTGAGAGTATATTTAAAAATATCTCCAGACAGTCTTGTCTTGGGCAGAAATAAACACTAATGCTTCCCTCATCCCGGACTGCACTGCCAACTATTTCAAAAAAGTTTGCATATGAGAATTTTTTAAAAAAATTTACAGTTAGTATAGTGATGCATAAGAGGATAATTGTCGGAATCCTGCGCATACCTTGTTCATAGAAAAAATTGGATTAATTTAGATGTTCTTTCCTTTTCCGAAAGTTTTCCGGATCTTAACAAGTTTATCAGCTGAGGAGAGTAGGGAAAACTTTATTTCTGGATATTGCCTTTCCATTCGTGAAAGCATTCTGTAGATTGGCTTATCAGAAGATGGCACTTCAAATTCTGGGATTTTTACTTTTTCACATTTTAAGTATGCCTTAAGTTCTTCAATCCTTGCATTTCTAAAAACCTTAAAAATCAGCCTTCCTGAAGATTTTAAGCATGGCTGAGATATTGTCTTTTGAGTTCGTGTTGTTAAATATTCTTTTAAAAAAAGAGAACATTCGCGTTCAATGCTCCACGCTAGCGCGATTAACTTTGCTTTTTTTTCATTAGCAATGCTTAGTATTTGATTAGGAGAAAAATTTTTAGTGGGCGTTCTAAACACTGTTAATTTGGGGTTAAGCTTGTGGAGAAACTGCTCTGCTGCCATTCCTTCCAGAGCAGTTTGCTCAATTAGTAAAACTCTCTCAGCCCTCAATAGGGGTTCAAGACACTCGTGCCTTCTTAAGTCAATTCTGCATCTCCTTTCCAACAGTGCTGAGAAGCAGCTATAGCACAAGCTTCGTGAATATTTAAATGAGACTTGTGCAGGATGCTCTCTGCAGCTTTCACAAATAGCGATTCTCATTTTTTTATTGTTCCTTCAAAAACCTTTAATTAACAATTATTTAAAGATTCGTCCCCATTTTGTTACTACTAAAATATAGAAAAAAACAGAAAGTTTTAAATATTAGATAGTTTCACTACATAGTAGAAAAAATCACGATCTATCACCTCTTTTTCCCAGGCAAGCAACCTTCGGGTTGCTTGCATGGGTTTTCAACATATAAGAAAAAATATTTTCTTATCAAAATCACCTAATTCTAAGAAATTTACCCTTATGCTTAGGTGTTTTTTTAAAAGCTTCACCCTTGCTAAATTGCAGTGCTTTTCTAAACCTGCGTCTTCTAAATGATGAAAATGCCAGAAAGAGCAGAAGTCCCGAGGAAACGCCTGCGATAAATATCAAAATAACTAATAAGAGAGAATGGATTATTTGTCTAGGAACTTTCTTATCAGACAAGAAATATTGAGAAAGCTTGGAGAGCTCCAAGGCATATCCTGCATATAACATAGACGCAGATGGGGAGTCTTCCTTCAGAGATAAAGAATAATCATAATAACTAAAACTGATGAGCGGAAATATTCCCTCCTTCTGTTGAATAGAAATCTCCCTTTCTGATGCATTGAGCCGAGCAGCCAGGAAGGGGGTCAGGTTCTCACCTTCCATACTGGAAAGCAAAATAACCGAATCGGCTTCAGACTTACCGAGAGCTGCCTGATAGAAGCAATCAGCATAGTATGAGCTGTTCAAGCTTGAAAGAGCAGAAATTATCTTTTCACGAGTAGAATTCAGATAGTCAGGAAGGATGAAGTTGGCGTATTGGTAGCTCTCTTGAGCCTCCACAATCTTGGCAATACACGCATTTTTAAGCTTCTGCTCTGACAAGCTCAATTTTTTTCCGGGCAGGTTAAAAAGCTTCTTCCATAAGATGGCGCTTTTAAGGCGTTCCTCTGCAGAGGTTATTGAAAGCATTGCACCAGTATAATTTTTCTCCACTATGTTAATCCTCGCATCGTCTAAATACTTAGAGGCTTCTTCCAGTCGGGAAGAGGTAACCATAAATGCTTGAAGTTCTTCCAAACTTTCATAACTCTTAGGAAGAGACTGCCTCTCAGACCGAATTGCTGACAGAACAGAATCAAACCTTATCAAGACTTCTTCAGCACTATATGGTGCCTCTGAAGAAGCGATAAGCCCTCTCAGCTTCAAATTAGCCCCGAAGCACCTGCTCGCACTAGAATAATAACTGCCTTTTGAATAGTCAAGCATTGCCTTCTGAGAAAGGTTAAGAGCTAAGAGGTAATCTTGAGACAGATTATAAACTCTTGAAGTGTTCAGAAGCTGCAAAGTTTCAGCGCATAGCTCTTCAGAAATATTCTTCATTATTGCAGAATATGCAGCATTCCTCAGGATTTCTGGCGTCTCATACTTAAATTCTGAGGTTAGATAGCTAAGCGCCTCATATAGTGTAGAAACCCTAACAACCCTAACACCTATAGAAGCGCCAAACTCTTCAATATTTTCATTATCCGAATTTTCACTGCTTAAATTCTCAGTTAGACTCTTATTCAAGTTTAAGCTAGAACTGAACTCTATCTGAGGAACTAGAACAAGGCTTATATTTGCCCTGGAAGCCGCACTCACCTTCTCACGAATTCCATCCACAGGCCCAATTATGCCGCCAGCATTTATGGTGCCAGTCATTGCATAATTCTCATTAATATGATAGCCCTTAAGTTCAGAATATGCCAGGGCTGAAATTGCAGCACCTGCACTGGGCCCGCTAACAAGTGGCGAGGAGGAATCAAGAGTGTATATGAAGTCTAGAGTTGAACAATCCACATTTGCCTCCTCGCAGGCTATCTGCGTGGCTATTCTAAAAGAAATCTGAGTATCCGGCCTTGTGAGAGGGGCTGTATTTATCAGTATTCGCCCACTTCCCGGAAGCACTTCCAGGTTAAGAGGCACAACGCTTCCAACATGGCCGTGCTCAGTTTCAGAAACTGCCAGAAGATTTGTTTTTGAAGCGTAAGTTGTAACTGAGAGCATAGCAAATACAAAAATTGCCAGTGAGAATATTGAAAAAATCCTTGTTCTCTTCATAAAGCCTCATCTAAAAAATGTTGAAGTGTAAAAAAAGAATAACTTTAATTATTTTTCTGAACAGTTATCTGATATGACAATGGCAACTTGTAAGAAGCCTCTTTGAGAGCGTGCTTGGCTATGTCCAAATCAGATTCATTCACTTGGACTTCAAAGACCGTAGAGCCCTTTAAGACGCGCGCTGCAACACCTATAGGCTTTCCAAATGGGGCTGCCATTCCCGTACTGGTTCTATCTGCACCTGCCCCGGTTGCCATCGGCTTCTCCCTTAACACCTGATGAGGATAAGCTCTTATCCTGAAAAAGAAGCCGGTCTTGCCAAGTTTTCCTTCAAGAATCCTGTTAGCAATCTGCCTTGCAGCTTCAATTGCCTCCTGTCTTATCTGAAGAGAGGACTTAGCAATCAAGTTTAAGGTGTATTCAAACTTCTTGTTAGGATCCCCCATAACAAACCTTATCACTTTGATGTGAGGGTCCATTCTTACGAACGACTTGTTCCTGAACTTGGAAATTCTGGTGTAAGGCCTCTTCAGCTTCCTGTAAGCCCTTCCCTTTCTTAGCTTCGCCATACAGGTGGGAAGCCCCCATTCATTTTTAAAGCTTTCGCAAAGGATGTTGTCATGTTATTATGATTCGGCGTAAATTTTCTTTCGCAAGCTTTTTATATGCTTCCTGCTGTGGTTTAAATTTGTAAGGGTTTGTTTTAGTATGGCTAGAAGGGCTTCAAAATCGGAAGGAGAAAAAGCTTTAGGCGAAGGTTACGAGTTGATAATAACTGAGAAGCCGAAAGTTGCTGCCAGGATAGCTAATGCGCTGGCAGAAGGCACTGTAAAGAGGATTTCTGAGGGAGGCGTTCCATATTATGAGATTGAGAGGGGCGGCAGGAAAATATTAGTCGGATGCGCTGTGGGCCACCTCTTTGGGCTTATGGAAAAAGGAGGTAACAAGTGGAAGTATCCTGTTTTTGAAGTGGAGTGGGCTCCTGCTTATAAGATTAAGAAGGAAAGCGCTCACACTAAGAAATACATAAAAGCTTTGGAAGCTGCAAGCGCGAAGTCAAGCTTTTTCACTGTTGCCACTGATTACGATATAGAGGGTGAAGTAATTGGATTAAATGTTCTAAGGTTCATCTGCAAGCAGAAGGACGGCTGCAGGATGAAGTTCTCTGCACTTACTCAGAAGGATCTGGTGCGTGCCTATGAGAACAAGAGCCCAACAATTGACTGGGGCCAGGCAGAAGCGGGACTGTTGAGACACGAGTTGGATTACTATTACGGCATAAACATTTCAAGAGCTCTCACATCTGCAATAAAGAGTGTTGGCACATTTAAAGTGATGAGCTCAGGAAGGGTGCAGGGCCCAGCGCTTAAGATAGTTGTAGACAGGGAGGAGCAGATAAGTAGTTTCGTTCCAAAAAAATATTGGCAGGTTATACTCAACGGCAGGGTCGGAAGTGAAAATTTTGAAGCTGTGCACAAGCATGATAGGTTCTGGAATAAGGAAGAGGCTGAGCTTGCTCTAAAGAACGCTTCTGGGAGCAAGTGCTCTGTAGCAAGGGTTGAAAGTTCCGAAGTTTTTAAGAGCCCACCTTTCCCATTTGACCTGACTACACTGCAGGTAGAAGCTTATAGGTGCTTCGGCATTAATCCTAAAAGGTGTCTGGACATTGCACAGGCGCTATACACTGAGGGGCTTATATCTTACCCAAGAACTTCTTCTCAGCAGCTTCCTCTCAGTATTGGATTCAACGAAATAATGTCATCCCTGCAAAAGCAGAGAGATTATGCTGTGCTGATTGAGAAGCTTACTGGAATGCGCGGATTCCAAGATTTAAGAAGTGCAAAGCTGACTCCCAACAATGGAAAGAAGACCGATCCAGCGCACCCTGCAATTTATCCCACGGGAAATGCACCTAAGAAGCTGGACTCCGAATCTGAAAAGATTTATGACCTGATTGTTAAGAGATTTCTGGCAACATTTGGAAATCCTGCAGTTTTAGAGAGGGTAAAAGCTGAAATTGTATCTGGTCCTGAAACTTTTGTATGCGAGGGCCTCTCAATTCGTGAGAGGGGCTGGATGGAATTGTATGCTCCTTACGCTAATATCAAGGAGGCGCAGCTTCCAAAAATGGAGATGGGTCAGCAGGTTAAGGTTCTTTCAATTAGGATTGAGGAGAAGGAGACCCAGCCGCCTAAGAGGTATTCCCCAGCTTCCCTGGTTAGCGAGCTCTCTGCAAAGAACCTGGGGACTAAAGCAACTAGGGCAACTGTTGTTGAAACGCTTTATAAGAGGGGCTACATTGAAGGGCAGGCAATAAGGGCAACTCAGCTTGGCATAACCACTGAAAAAACTCTTGAAAGATACTGTCCGGAGATAGTGGATGTAGAGCTTACGAGGCATTTTGAAGACGAAGCAGACCTTGTCATGGAAGGAAAAAAGAAGAGGGAAGAAGTCCTTCAAGAAGCGCGAGAGCTCCTGACTAAGGTGCTTTTGAAGTTCAAGAAACAGGAGAAGGAGATGGGAGCTGAGCTTAAAGATGCGAATGAAAAAACTATTCACAGTCAGAACACTGTTGGAAAGTGTCCATCCTGTAATGAGGGAAACCTCAAAATACTATTCTCAAAGAAGTCGGGGAAGAGGTTTATCGCCTGCGACCGCTATCCTGAGTGCAAGACAACTTTCAGCATTCCGCAGAAGGGAATGGTTAAGCCATCCGAAGAGAAGTGTGAAAAGTGCTCCTGGCCAATTGTTCTAATAATTAACAAGGGGAAGAGGCCTTGGAAGTTCTGCCTGAATCCCGAATGCCCTTCTAAGCAGGAATATTATGAAAAAGATAATGGGACTAAAGAGAGTTCAAAGCTTATTGGGGAGAAAAAGATTTAAACAGGCGTGCAAGTATATCTAAGTATGAGCAAGCAGGTGAAGCGCTCAGTAATCTTAGAGTTTCTGGAGAATAGTATTATAAGATGTTCTGAGTGTGGACACGAGCAGAAAATAACCTTAAGATGCGCGAACTGCAAAACTCCCGTAAGGCTGAAGGAGTGCCACTTCTTTCATCTAATTCCTATTGCCAGCGGGGGAAAAGATGAGTTCTCAAACATAATAATGCTATGCCCAACTTGCAGCCAGAAGATTGACCTAATAAGAGAAAAGCTTAGAAGGGCGAAGAACAAGAAGTTAACCGCATATGAGTAAACCTTATAAAAAGATATTAGTTTGAGCCTTTATTTTTGTTTCCAAACTTTTGAGCCTTAAGCTTAGCGTAATACTCTCTAGCAATCCTTCTAAGTTCTGAAGCCAGCTCTTCTGAATTTGTAAAAGAATTGTGCTTGTTTTTTATTTCTTCAACAGTTCTCACTACTTCCTCACTTTGAATGTCAGTCTTACTTATGTAAATTATCACCGGCTTTCCGAAGGTGGTTATCTCTGAAAGGAGCTGTTCTTGAAGTTGTAAAGGGTATTGGAGCGTTGGGTCAAAAACATAAACTATCAGATTAGCAAGGTTTCTCATTGCAGAATATGCCTGCTTTTCTATGCTGTTCATCTTCTCAGGCCTGTCCAAAGTTCCCGGCGTGTCTATTATCTGAATGTCTGAGCTTGCAAAGTCAAAGGCGCTGGCATACCCTAATAGAAGAGATTTAGTAGTGAATGGGTATGGCGCTATGTCCGGGCGCGATTTTGTTAGTTTTGAGAGAAGTGTGGACTTGCCAACATTTGGAAAGCCAGCTATTGCAACAGTGAAGGTGTCCTGCCTAACTATTGGATAATTCCTTATTTCTTCCTTAGCAGTTCTCAAGAAGTTCAGAGCTGGGCTTAACTCCCTCAGCAGCGAGGAGATTCTCCCTTCATACTCCCTCATCAAATTGCGAGCTTCTTCTAAGTTGTCCGCAGATAAAATCTTAATCCTATACTGACTTGAAAGCCCGTTAATCTTAGAGATTGTCCAGGAGAGCGAGCCGAGCGCGTTTTTGAACTCGTCAACCCCAAATGTTATATTAGTAAGCTCTCTATAAAATGGAGAAAGCCGCCACAACTCCGGAAATGCTCCTATAATCTCTGAGAAGCGCTCTTTGAAAAACTGCTGAAACAAAGTTATCCTATCTGCATATCTCCGCTTAGCTGAGAAGAATCCTGATTTAGACTTTTTCCTTTTCTTTTCCTTCTGAGAGAGGGCTTTGCGAGCGTTTAAAAACGCCTGCTTTATGTAGAATTCCGGATCTTCTATACTAACTTCGGCTCGCATAAAGCAGGCTCCTTCTCTGCTCTTCATAAACTAAGTAAATAGTTGTGCTCTTTTATATTTTTAGGTTAAAACAAATTGAGAGGCGCAATTTTATAAAGTGCAAGTGCCAAATACATTTTATGGAAGAAATACTTATTGTAAATGCGGTGTTCTTTTTTTTAGCTACCCTGCTCTGCTGGATTCTCACTGCAAGGATAAACAAAGAAGAGGGGAGAAGGCTCGTTTGGAGTTTTATCTTTCTCTCAGGATTCTACCTTGCTTCCGGCGTTCTAAACATTTTCTGGGCTTTCAGCCATGTCAAACCTTCTGAGCTGGAACTCATCCTAGCAGGCTCTGCTTTTATCACTCCCCTAGCAGCACTCTTATCCTATATAGCTTACCTGCTTGCTGGAGACAAGCGGATAATTTTGTTTATGACGATTTTCAGCATGGCCGCTGTTGGAATGGCTATAATTCCCGGATCATTCTTATTCATACTAAACCTGCTATCTTTTCTCCTGCTCATGCTCTTGGGAGTGATGCTCAGAATTGCTCATAATCCAAAATACACTAGCTCGCATAAGGCGATTTCAGAGGCTTGGCTTTTAATTGCTTTGTACGGGCTGCTGGGCAGCGTAATATCTTTGTTTTCTTCACTAAGAATTTTAGTAGGAAAATTCTGGTTTGCTCCCTTGATTTTTCTATGCGCTGCACTCATGGTTCTAATTAGAAATTCTGGAGGATTAGTTGAGTTTAAGGATGCTGAAAGAAGTGAAGGAAAAAAATTTGAAGAGGGACTTAGTAAAAATTCTCTTAGATTCGTACACTACCTCTTTTTTATGATTTCAATGTTAACATTTCTTTTTGCAAGCACGATAGCAGTTCATGAGCTGGGACACGGATTGGTCGGCTTAGCTCTTAACTGCTCTTGTGAGTCAGTAATATTTAGTTCAGACGCAAATGAGCACTTCTTTACAAAAGTTACATGCAACAGCAGCTCTGCTTACCTGCTAGTTCGCCTTGGTGGAGTGCTGTTTCCCCTGTTATTATCAGCACTATTGCTGCTTTCAGATGGTGTTTTAGTAAAGAATTTAGGCATTGCAGCACTAGCAATTTCAATCTACATCTCAAACGCTGACCTTGCCAGCATGCAGATTCCATTAGCATTAATTGTGCTTTTCAACATATTAGCTGTCCTATTTATTTTTAAGGCATTATTCCAGCTGGCTGACTACTACTGCTCAGAGGACTTGCCTGAAAACAAGAGGGTAATAGGGCAAAAGATTTAAAAAAAGCTCCGCATTAATACTTAAAAGTATTCATTTTGGGGTGGAAACTTATGAAGAGGAGCAGGTTGGCTTTTGGAATAATTCTCATTATTGCTGGAATACTCATAGCAAGGGGGGTTCAAGCGCTTACTCCGGATTATGTAATAGCCAATTCGCAGGACTGGCGAGATGTTTATTCAACGCTTTTATACGCCAACCTGATAAAAGCTGATAACGGCTTTTTAGTAAGCAGCAAGGCGGGCCCTCTTCTTTTGAATACGATAGATCCAAATAAGAAGAACATTCAGATAATCAGCTCCTCAAAAGTTCCATATGTTGTTGGGTATAGGGCTATTGTTGAGGCGCGTGGTTTCAATGCAGAAGAGCTTTCATATTCGGATGTAAACTTAGATTTGCTAAAAAACAACCTCCCGCAGATTACCAAGTTTATAATAATAGATGATTCGTATGGCTATAATGCCATATCTGTGGCACCATATGCTGTTTTGGACGGCTGGTATGTCTTATTTGTGAACAGCAGAAATGTGGGCAGAGTAGATGCTCTTCTATCCTCGCGAAGAGTTGATAAGATAATAATTTATGGAAATGTGGATAGGAGCGTGCTTTCCACCTTCCAGAAATACAATCCTGAAGTGATAAACAAGGAAGGCGACCGCTTTGAGAACAACATAGAAATACAAAAGAGATATCTTGCAATATCTGACAAAAAGCAGGTCATATTCACAAATGGAGAGTTCATAGAAAAAGAGATAATGAGCGGGGTTGAGCCGGTAATATTCATAGGTTCAAACAATGTTCCAGATGTTGTAAGCGAGTTTGTAAAGAAGAGCGGTATAAAGTTTGCAGTCCTCATAGGAAATGAGCTGGTTGGAACTGCAACTACGCTTAGAAGAAACCTTGGGCTGAGCGTGTTTGTAAAGTTTGCTCAAGGAGCTAGAAATCCTCAGGGCGCAATAGCACAGGTAGAAGGGCTGGATCTCTTTTATCTTCCCAAATATGAGCTGCAGCTTGAACTATTTCAGATAACTTACAATAGAGCAACTCAGAGGTTAGAGGTCACATACTCAAATCCAAAACCCCAAGCAGCTTACTTTAAGGGAACTATCATCCTAAGTGACGAAAATGGCAATAGGGTTAGTGTTGGAGATTCTGAAGCTGTCTTTATAGATGGGAATTCAAAGAAGACAGTGACATATCCAGTTTCTGAAAGATTGCAGGGAAATATAAGTGCTAGCCTTTACACGCTGTATGGCGAGTCTAAAAAGTCATTGGAAAAAGTGCTTCAGGCAACAGTTGTAATATCAGTAATTGAAGTTATGGACAACTCAGATATCAACATAACCAACTTAGAGTATAATGCGCGAACGGGTGCATTCCTGGTTGAGATAGAGAACATTGGAAGGGTTAAGGCTTATGTGAGTGTAGAGCTTCCGGATGTAATAATTAATGGAATACCCACTACGATCTCCTCAAAAGGCGCCTTTGCACTGCTGCCTGGAGAAAAGAGAAAGATAGAGGTTTACGCACCTGAGAAGCTTACTGAAGGTGACATAAATGAAAATTCTCAGATAACAGTTAATGCTTACTACGGAGAGCGGCAAGATGCTCTAGTGAAGTTTAAGACAGCCAAGTTCCCAATGAAAGAAGCAGGATTTGATTATGTGTATTATGCTACAACCTATGGGCTTCCCATTGCAATAGCGGTACTGATAGTGTTGATAGTGATAGCCTTCTTTAAGAGAAGGAAGAAGAAAGAAGAATACGCTTACTAAAAAACCATTTTCAATTCTTATATATATTATTTTTATAGTTTAAGTTGTTAAGATTAGTTAAATAATTTTTATAACTTTTATAATTTTAATATAGAAAACTATTTAAATTCTTTTAACAATTGAAGTAATTAAAGTAATTCGGGAATTTCCGAGGAGCGGCTGAAAATGAAAAAGATAAATCTAGACCTAAGCGAGGACCTGCACACAAAAGCTAAGGTCATCGCCTTTCTCAAGAACACAACCCTAAAAGAATACCTGCAAAAGGCAATTGAAGAGGCAGTAAAAAGAGACAACAACCTTGTCTCAAAGATAAAGCTTTAACATGAAAAATTATCACATCTCGTGGAAGGAGAACATAATAATCCTGATTATCACAATAGCGTGTGCAACATCCACTCTTGCCGCTCCAAAGATAGTTGCATATGCACCAACAGCAGACACCAATAATAAAAATGTTAATCTTCTCACAATAACAAACGAGAGTGCTCTCTGCAGAATATCAGAAAACAATGTTACATATTCACAGATGGAAAATCTTATGCAGGGTAACGACACAGAACACTGGCTGAACCTAAGCTTGGAAGACGATTACTATGAATTCTATGCCGTCTGCACCAACTTAAACAATGAGAGCAGCACTCCGATTCTAATTAATTTTACAGTAGACACTACACCCCCCTTAATAGTGGGAAGCGGGCCTTCTGGCTCAATAAGCACAGATTATGTTATGATGTTCGTTGCGACTAATGAAAGGGCTAACTGTTCCTACGAATCTTCAGGAGTAAAAAGGCAACTGGAAAGTGCAGATGGTTTCAGCCATCAAACTATCCTCTCAGGACTATCTCAAGGCCCAAAGTCATACCTGATAAGATGTTTTGATTCTGTTGGAAACAAGGTTGAACAAGTTATAAACTTTTATGTGAGAAGTCCAGTCTATGCTCAGATTTCGCTCTCAAAAAATCCACCATTGAAGGATGGGCTGTATGAGGTTACTCTAACAGCTTCAACTGAATTAGTACCAACGCCAATATTAACATATAAGGTGGATGATAACATAAAAAGTATAGACCTAGTCGGTTCTGGAAGGGTTTGGCGCGGGTATCTCATAATTGATAAGGGTATGGGAAACAAGATAGGCTCTTTTTCATTCAGGGGTACTGATTACTATGGCACAAGTGGGGACCTAATAACTTCTGGAAAACTTTTCATAATAGATACAGTAGCACCTGAAGCGCCAATCCTAAGCGCTTCATCTCAAAAAGATGGTAAGATAAATTTAAGTATAAGATTTGAAGGGGATAACATATCAGAATTTAGAATATATAGAAGCTCTTCAACTGGAGTAAGCTATCTGGATTACTACGATAAGACTAGTGAAACATATTATGTTGATAGAAATGTAGCGGAAGGAAAAACATATTACTACGCAGTATCAGCAGTTGACCTGGCTGGAAATGAAGGCGGGCTTTCTAATGAGGTAAGTGCGATAGCTGTTAAAAGTGATGTTGATTCTGAACTTTCCCCGCAAACAATAAGGAGTATAGGCGAAGCGATAAGCTCTGCAGAAGCTGCTAAGGTGGAAATTCAGAAGAGAATCCAAAAAATGCAAGAAATCCCTTCAGAAATTCTGGATGCAACCGGCTTATTAGAAGAGGCGCAAAACTCATTGATGAGACTTGAAGGAGTAATCTCAGAATTGAAAGGGTTAAGAACGAGCACTTCAAAAGATGAAGACATACTTTCTGAGGTTTCAAGGCAGAAGATAGCATTAAGATCGCTGCTAAGTGCTGTTCCTCTAAGTTTAGAATTAACGAACTACTCAGAAGTTGAAGTAAGGGCAAACAACGAAGATGTGGTGTCTGCCATTTCAAAGACTTACCCGCAAAATTCTGGAGACTTAGACTATATAAAGAAGGTCAGCTCTGAACAGGAAGGAGTTAAGCAGTTGATTTCCGGAAGGCTTGTAAGCATAATATATGAGGGCTCCACTGAGCATATCACATTTATTGAAGATAAACTCATTTTAGATAAGGAAGAAAACAACTCCTCAATTGTAATGCTGATTCCGAAAAACATTGCAGAAGATGTATCTAAACTTCGCTTCATAAGCAAGGGCTACACAATAATCCAAAGTGACCCTATAATAGGCTTCCCCACAAATGGAAAAGAAAATGTTATCAAGTTCGTAGTAAACTCTAAAGTATCAGAAAGCGATTTGGGAAGTATAAAATCAGTCCTACTTAAAAAGCCGACTTATGAAAAAAACAATATAAGCGGATATTCTGTTTTTGAAACTTTAAGAAGCAGTTCAAAATATGTTGGAATAGTGATGGGTGTTTTTATTGTGACGGCTCTTGCATTTTATTATTTCAGAATGGGAAAGGAAACTTTTTATGAAGATGAATTCAGCGGAGAAGAAGGCTTGCTGGAAGAAAAAGAAGATGTACAGAATGTTGATTCTGTGCTTGAAGAGTTAAAAAGCATAGATCCAAGAGATCTTTCTCCAGAGGAAGCTGAAGAGTTGAGAAGTAGAATAAAAAGGTTAGAAGAAATAAGAAGCCAAGTTAAGAGTGGAGAAGAAAAAGAATTGAAAAGCTCAAATCAGCCCAAAAGTGAATGCGGACTTAAAATAAATCCCCTGCATCTTTACAATGGGAGAGTTGTTAGAAGTATAGAAGAACTCAAAAGGGAGATTAAATATGCCGACTCTGACACTTTCAACTACCATGTCAATTTTGAAAGGAACGATCTTGCAGATTGGATAAGGGACGAGATTAGGGATAGGAATTTAGCGGCAAGATTAAGAAAAGCAAGAAATAAGGAAGAAATGCTGAAAATATTGAACGGAATAAAATGAACTTGAACAGGATAAAAAGCGCTGTGGGAATTGCAATATTAATAGTTGGGTTAGTGCTTTTTCTAAGAAGCAGGTTGGAAAAAACAGGCATGGCTGTTTCAGAAGTAAATGTAGAAAATGCACCTCCGACACCCCCGCGCTTAGTATATCCTGAGAATAACTCTCTGATATTTGAAGATTCAGAAATCTCTTACTACCTTTGGAACAATTCCATAGACTACAACTTGGACAAAATAACATACCAGTTACATGTTGGACTTGATAACAACTTCTCTTTCTTAGCATTTGAAACAGAAGACATACCAGAGGGCGATAAGCAGACGAACTATTCAAACCTGAGCATTACCTACTCAAAAGGCGACTACTTTTGGAGAGTACGGGGATTTGATAATGAGAGCTATGGTGATTGGAGCCAGTGGTTCAGGTTTAGGTATTGTGTAGGAAACCAACCGCCAGTACTGGAACCTTTGGGCTCAATCACAATGTTTCAGTATGACTTTTTCAGAACAATAGTAAAGGCAACAGATCCCGACGGAGATAATATAACATTTTCAGACAACACCGAGCTGTTTGAAATAAATTCAACCACGGGAGAGATATCTACTCGGCTTAAAAGCGTGGGCACCTTCTTAATAACCATAGTGGCGTTTGACGGCTGCAACGCAACTCACGATATTTTCGTGCTAAATGTGATACCAAGAAATTTTACTATGCCGAATATAACGAATGAGGGTCCTGAAAAGCCTGGAGAGGAAAAAAGCGGTGGGGGAGGAGGAATGCCACCACCGCCGCCGGAAGAGAAGAAAAACATTACAAATCAGACGCCTGTAAGAGAGCTGACGCCTGAAGAGAGAAGGCTGTTCACAAAAGCAGAAATAATCTATATAGGAAACTTTGCTGAACAGGACGAGTTTAATGTGACAATGTATAAAGGACCAATTTGGTTCTTTACTTATGAAGGCACAAACTACTTCCTAACCTTAACTCCAATAAAAGGGGACATGATTTATATAGGATTCTTCGGCGGTCCTGGATTCTTATTCAACAAATATTCCACTGCTCCCGCAGACATCAACTCTAACGGTGCACCTGATATTCTTATAAAATATAATAACAGAACTGATGGAAATTACAGCATCACTTTAGATGCGGTTAAGAAGCCTAAGAAGCAGGCACCATCAAGAATTATCAAGTTATTACAGAGCACCACTCTAAAAATTTTATTCCTTATACTACTAAGCATATCAATTCTCTTCCTTTTAGGCAAGGAAACAATGAAGTACATATCCAGGAGGAAGGAGCCTCTGTTGATAAAGAGAAATGTTTCTTTAGAAAAAATCGGACTTTATAAGGTAGAATTAATTATCAGAAATGTGGGAAGCGCTCCAGTTTACAACATTGAGGTGCATGAGCCAGGAGCTCTGGGAGGGAGCATAGAAGGAGAAATAAAAATTGAAAAGGAGCCTGCTGCTGAGGTTGAGAATTCAATTGAAAATGAGGAGATTGTACTCAAAGTTAAGGAGCTAAGCCCCAGGAAGGAAATTGCCATAATTTACAACCTGCGCAGAAAGAACAGACTGCTGTTCAAGCAGGGATTTGCATCTTACCAGCTAAAGATTTTAGAAACATTTGTAGACTTTGTAAGGAGATATTAAAAATTGTTAAAAGTTATCCCATATAAAAAAATTTTTAGAGATATCAGAAAAGTCTCTTTCGCATCCTCTTCCTATGCCTTCTAAATATGAGGAACAGCAGAACAAGGCTGGCAATCAGTATCATTATATAAATCAGAGTAATAAGATCTAAGTGAATTCTCTGGCTCTCCTTCACATTTATTATTGAAGATGCTGGAAAGGTAACCTTTTTTCCATAATATACTCTTCCTTCAATAGTGTAAGAGCCGGGAAGTGCAGGTTTAAAATAGGTAATTAAGGATTCTGTTGCCCCAGCAGGAACTTCAACTTCGTCAGATTCTAGAACTGACACGAGCTGCCCTTGATAAGACACTGTGCCCTTAAACCTTGCCAGAACGCTTCTGGCTCCTTCATTTTTGAAAATGGCTTCTATCTTTGCAGTCTGTCCTACTGAGATCCAGGGCTCATTAATTATCTGCAGCAGCGAACCTTTGGATAAGAGCGCCCCCTTTTCAAGGATGTCAAAAGTCACTATGGAATAAGCGTCGCACTCCGGCACAGATATCTCTGCCCAGTATTGACCTGTTGGAAGCTGCTCAACAGAGAGAGAAAAATCTATAGCCTGTTCCAAAGTTGGCAGAACATTAGGTGTTGAAAACTGTTGAAACTTAACTATAGATGTCCTCTGCTGATCCCAGATGTCCACTCTTACCGGAGAAGACATTTTAACATTGCCATCATTTATCACAACCATTCTGAGCTTTGCCTGGCTGCCCTGCTCCACACTATCTATTGAAAATGAGTACGCCCTACACTTCTTAGATTCTCTGTCAGTAACCTCAACAGTTATCGGAACTCTCACGCTCATAACTACAACATTTCCTATCCCAGTTATGTTCTGAGAGTTATCCATAGGAGTTCTAAACACCGTGACAAACCCGGAATAGTTGCCGTTAGGAATGTCTGCAGGTGGCCTTACAACTATTGATACTGCGGTTGAAATGTTTGGAAGTACTGTGAGGTTTTGACGGGAGAATTCAATCCAAGAGTCAATTTCGCCTCCTGCATTTAGCTGAACATTTATTGGCTCTGAGAGGGTGCTTATGAGTATCTGACGCTGTGCAAAACCGCCTCTCAGCATGTTTGGAAAAATCAGAGCTCCTGGGCTTACTCCTAAACTTGCAAGGCAGGGAATGGAAGCTGAAATAAGGAACAGGGAGATTACAAAAACTCTTGTTAATATCTTCATACTCATATCTTCATCACCACGATTATTTAAATCTTAACCCTTCTGAGCTGTCAGCTGAATTATACCTAGACATCTTCCCTTAACGCCTGTAGGGATTTGAACGCGCCAATAGGCAGTCCTGTTAGCTTCCGAGGTTACACGCTTTTGAAGGTCAAAATCTGAAGCGGTAAACGGAAGCTCGGTAAGTGCTCTCATATTAGAATATTCCTGGTCAAACCCTGTCAAATTATAATGCTGGTTTGAAGCTCCTACAAATCCTAAGGTGCAGCTCATGTTGGTGCCATTAAGTATTAAGTCAATTTTTGTATTGCCCATATTGGTTATTAGCAGATTTGTTGAAGACGCGCTGGTGCTTCCAGGAGCCATATTGCCATAGTCAACTGTTAGTGGGAAAACTTCAAATGCCACCAGCTCGTTAACAGTTGAATTTATTATTGCTGAAGCGTAGTGGGACTTTGTGTCATTAATAGTAACATTGCATGTCCAGGTGCCGTTTTGGGCATAATACCACAATGCGAATGAGCAGTTAAAAGAGCCAGAGGTCAGGTTTATTTGGGATAGTGAGCAGCTGTAGTTTCGGTATAATGTGTTATTGTCTTCGGGAAATGTAGGAAGAGTGCCGTTGCCAGAAGCGTAAAGTACTGCTGATATGCTCACAATGTCTGAGATTCCATCTGGATCCTGAATTGTGCCATTACAATTAACCCTTTTAGTTGAGCCCGCAGATAAATCTATCTGAAAAGAAGGAGCAAGGATGTCATCGTCCAAAAGAATTGAGGTTATCAGGGGAGGCCTATTTATATCCACTATTGTCACTGCTGTCGAGTTGAGAGGTGTTGAGTTGGATAATCCGTCATAGGCAATGCATTCCAAAGTCCAGTTTTGGCCTATTGAGAGGTATGATGAGGTTATGTTATCCACATTCACTGCGACTCCTGGAGTGCTATACTGTGTTTGTCCACTTTTGTTTAATAGCCCGTTTAGGTACCAGTTGTAGTAGTATGAGATGTTTTGGCTGTCAGGATGGGTTGCATTGCACCATCCAATCAGGGTTGCATTGTAGTAAAAGTTATCTTCTGAAGAGGTTATTTTAGATGAGTTCATATTCGGAGGCGTGCATATTCCATTCCAGTTGGTTCCATTGGCATAATATCCTGTGAAGAATGCTTGCGTGCTTGTATTAGAAATTGCTATTACGAATGCGTTGTCACACATGCGTATGCCCGTGGCAGGGTAGTAGCCAGCCAGAGCATTATACTTCAAAGCATTAGCCTGCACAACCACCTCAGAAGAAACAGCAGCACCAGCACCACTATAAGTCCTCACAGAACTAACAACATCAGTAGTCAAATCATTCCAACCCACAGCAAAAACACTAGAATTCACACCAACAGAAGAAACAAAAACACCAGAAGCAGTAGTCCCAACAGCAGTATCCGGATTAACCTGACTCCCAATCTGAACACCAGCAACAGAATACTGACGAAAACTAACATAACCCAGCCTCTGATCATACCAAACAATAACAAAAGCACTAGAATTATAAGCAGCAACAGAAACAGAAAAAGAACCAGTACCCACCTTAGTATTCACATCAGTCACGGCAGAAATCGCAACGCCAGAAGAAGTATAAGTACGAAAAGTCATATCAGAAGAAGCCTGATCATACCAGCCAAAAACAAAAGCAGAAGAATTAACCGCAGAAACAGAAACAGCATTACAAGTACCAGCAGTAGTATCCACATTAACAACAGAAGAAATAGCCACACCAGAAGAACTAAAAGTCCTAAAAGAAGCATAAGCAGAAGCCTGATCATACCAACCAAAAACAAAAGCAGAACTATTAAAAGCAGACACACTCACAGAACGGGAAGTACCAGCAGTAGTATCCACATCCACCCTGCTGGAATATGGATTCCCATTTATATCAAACACTTGAAAGCTTGCATAAGAGCTTCCGCTGTCTATCCAGCCGATAACAAAGTGTGTTGAATTAAAAGCTGAAACTGCAACTGAAGTGTAACCGCAAGGGTTTGTTCCAAGTGTTGTGTCCACATCCCGCTCTGCAAGGAGCTGGGTGCCATTAGTTCTATAAATTTGAAAGGCGACCTTGGCGGAGGTATTGTCACAATACGCGATTACGAATGAGTCTCTAGACAGAGAAGCGACTGCTATAGGAGCTAAGAAGTGTGTAGAAAATGTTATTGGAGCAGCAGCTGCCATACTGGAAAGTGCTGCTATTAAAATTAGAAATGATGCATATAAAATAAACCTCTGATTATATTTCAACATTAGCCATTTAAAATGAGAATATATTTAAAAAGTTTTATAAAAAAAGTTTATCCCACTACTGCTGCTATTGTTACATTTCCTGTGCATATCCCCTTGGTTCCTACTGGAGGTATGATTTTCCAGTAGGTTGCCCTTGTGCTCTCAGCAGCGTCAGTCCTCTTCGCAAGGTTAAATGAGGTTTCGGTCACGGGATTGTACTGCAGGGGAGTCATTGTGGCATAAGTCGTTCCTGTTCCTGTAACATTATAATGCTGTGCGTTTGGAGTTATTATTCCTACTGAAGTGCAGGGCATGTCTGTTCCATTCAGCACGAGGTCAATCTGCACATTGCCGTGGTTTGTTATTGTTTCTGTAACCGGGCTGGATTCCTGCAGTGGAGCAAGGTTTCCATAGTTTAGAACCTGTGTAGAGATGTTAAGTGCTACAAGTATGCTCACATTTGCAGTATCTATGCCGGTGCCGTTGGCATTATCTGAGTCAAAAGCAGTTACATTACAAGTCCAAGTGCCGTTAGTTGCGTAGTAAAGCATATTGAATGCGCAGGAAACAGGTCTGGATATGCCTGAGCCGGCGAGTAGTGTGCATGAGTTGTTAGTGTAGTGCGTCTCGTTGTTATCAGCTGCATTGGGGGTTGAGGAAGAGTGGTAGAGCACAGCCCTAGCGCTAGTTATGTCTAAGTACCCGTTAGTATCATTCACGGTAGCGTTGCAGTAAACTAGCTGAGTGCCCCCTGCTACTAGGTCAATTGTGTCAGCAGGCGATGTTACATTGTCGTCTAAAAGCACGCTCACAACTGTTGGCGGAGCGTTTGTTACATTGACTGTAGCATTAACATTCCAGGATGAAACTGCTTCAGCCTTGCCTGCAAATAATATTAGTGAGGCAGTCCAAAAGTAGAGCAGGAATGCCAGAGGAAGTCCCACTGCCAATGCTTGAATGGCTTGCTTGATTTTCAATTTAATCACCTCTGGCTCATATGAGCTCTACATACAGGTAGTACTGAGTGTTTCCCGGAGTAATCTCGTCTTCAGGCACTATCATTTGAAAATCAAAATGCTGATTATTATAACCAGTCTGTCCAATGCTCAAAAGAGTTGCGTATATGAAAGCGCTCGCTTGATCATGTAAGAGCACTTCTTGAAAGTAGGTGCTTTGAGGGGCTCCGTTAACATTAGTTGCTGTGGAGTTGCAAGAGTTGGCACTTATTGGGACAGTTCCTACTGAAAAGGCGTTGTGAAATTTTGTGTTGAATGTCTTTGAGATGGTATCGGGATTGGCTGAGTTCTGATTCAGTGCTGATTCTTCTGAACTTATCTGTGCGGGGCTTGCGCAGTTCACATTTGCCCAGTTGACTGAGGACGCTCTCGTGGCATATACCTCTCCCGAGTTTATTGTGAAGCTCCAGTCGTAGATGGAGTAGTTGGCAGAGTCCTGAAGCACATACCTTCCAGTCACATTTCCGACATATGCCTTCCATCTAAGGTTCTGCTGAGTAGCATTTAATAGATATGTTGTAATCGTTCCTCCAGCAGTGCTGACCAGTGTGCCAGCATTAGATGGACCGTAGTCTGTACTGTTGCTCATTATAACAGGGCCAGTCGGAACTGCGCGGACTGAGAATGCGAGAAATGCTGCCAGCAAGATTAGTATGAATACTTTTTTCATTTTATATCACCCCGCGCAGCCTGCTTGTGCTCTATGGAGATCACCTTATCCTTTCTGATTAGAACCTCTTTATAGTCGCCTTTAACTCTTATGAAGTCTCCATCTTCAGAATAGATACCCTGTATAACCCTTACAGATTGAGGGGTTTCCTGCCAGACCACTTTTGTGTATCTGGGATTTAGTGCTGGGATGCGTTCCATTTTTCATCACTCGCTTGCTCGCCTCGCCTGGAGGTGAAAATTAATAAGAGAAAGCAAGTATGGCTTTCCCTTATTGCAGTTCTACATAAAAGTAGTATGTTGTTGTGGTTTCATCTCCATTGTGACCGTTCTCTGCTACTATCATCTGAAAGTCGTGAGGCAGCCCGTCAAATCCTGTTGCCGTATTCTCTACCAGGATTGCTGTGAAGATGAGATTAGCATTCACCTGGTCGTATAGCAATGTCTCAGTAAACTTCTTTGACGGGTCTGGAGCATCATTGACATAGAGGTATGCTGCCTTACACCCGGATGTAGCATTTATTCGTGTTGAGCCGACATAAAAGTCTCCATCAAAGTTTGCTGCAAATGTGTTTGTAATGCTGTCTGCATCTAATGAGGGCTTTAGTGTTCCGTTCGGATAAGTGTTAAACTTGTAAGTGTTGTTTTCTATCGTACTTATCTGAGCTGGAGTTGCACATGAAACCTGGTCCCAATCAGCTACTGGTTGGATTACTGCATAGATTTCTCCTTCTGGATGTGCAATTGCCCAGTCATACATTGTGTGATTATTAGCATCATCAAGAACTATTGTACCCGTTACATTTCCATAGTAACCTTGCCAGCCGAGTGTTGTGGTCTGAGTATAGACTGAAAGTTCAGTTACGTTTCCTGCATATGCTGGGCGTGATGGAATAGCTGCGGGGGTATGCCTGCTGGAGCCTAACTGGTTTATGCTGTCAGGACCTATTGGCTCCTGTTGAGGTTCTGCCAGAACTGCTGCTGCTAGCAACAAAGCCAGGAAGGAGGCTATTGCTCCTAAGTTTTTGATTCGCCTTTTCATGTTGACACCCTCTTGCTTGCTTTAAGCTTGTAAATAAGCTATTGGTATACTTTTTAATCATTGCAGTATACCAATAACTTTTTTATTAATTTAAACTACAAAAAGGTATACTAATATATAAATATTTCTAAAAAAAATCATAAAAAATCTATAAAAAAAACCATTAAAATGCTTATTTTTTAATTATAACGGATTAAAATTCTTTTTTATTAAAAATAAAGAATTATATAACTTAAAAATGTTCAAATGGGATTTCGTTTAAAAATAAACTTTGTCTTCACGAGAAGAAAACTTAAGAATTTCTCAGTCAAAATATTCGTTTAAAATTCTAATCATCTGAGCCCTGCTCGTGGCTCCATCCAACTTATCAGCAAGCTCTTTTTCCAAGAAGACATTCCTAACCCAATTTGCAAAGTCATTCCTCTCAAAGTTGACATGCAAATTGAATGTTTCCGAACTCATCGTGGCTAAAGCGCTTCTCAAATCGGCAATGTTCTTAAGTACTTTCCCATCTCTCAGTATGAGATATTTTCCCGGAACAGCAGTTCTGAGCAAGGATTCTATTCGTTCAAGGCGTTCTTTCACTTCTTTTATGTCGTCGGAAGCGTGAGCTGACTCTTGTGGTATTGGATATTCCTGTTTTGGGCTTTCAACCAATTCGGCAATTCGTGGAAGTTCCTGAGGAAGTTCGGTATGCCCAGCTATCTTGCTCCTTTCAATTATCTCCCGCGCCAAGGGCGGCACTTCTTTAGGTGGCTCCTGAAATGCAGTTGGTTGCTCTTTCTTTAAAATTGGCATCTTAGATTTTTAATAAGTTAATAGGGGTTTTAAAACTTGCTGATTAAGTTATTAAAATAATAAATTAATTAAAAAAATATTTAACTTAATAAATTAAAATAATTAATTTATTATATTAAATATATTAATAGATAAACTAGATAACTAAATGTAAAGAAACATTTGAACTCAGTTTAGCATGGTGTAAAAAACTACGAGGTCGGTGTTAGGCTTGTAAGAGCGTAGAGCTGCTGGAATTCTTATCTCATAATTGCAGCTACCAAAAGAACAGTCTGCTAACGGGTGAATCTTTGTGATTAGAACTATATCTTCCCTATCAGAGCTGTCATACTGAAGGTTGTGGCTTAAATCATCTGCAGAGTCCCAGAGTATTCCCGTAATTGAAGAAGTGGAATTTCTGGAATATGCTACCGGAACGTTAGAAATATTAAACTGTCCTATCGTAAAGTTGGCAGTCATTATTGGAATGTCAGTGCCGTTTCCCCACACATTCTTAATAGAATCGTTAAGATTTGAAGAATTAAAAGCCTCATCCAATTCTGAAAGATCATTTATAACTGGATCCCCATTTGCATTCCGAGTCAGGGCTCTTAAGTTTCCAATCTCAAATTTTGAATCAATATCAGCAACTAAAATAACCCCATCTTCAGGATTTGAATTTTCCCAAGTGAATACAGACTCGTTTGAGGACTTGCTCAAAACCTGTAAAAAGCTAAGATTTCCGTAATAGTACTGATAAAACTCAACAGCAATAACCTCATAAGCATTGTTGTTTGACTCGTCCGACTCGTTAATCCTGTTATCAGGATCTATGCTAATACTTAAATTATTAATGCCGGGACCTAACAGGAATGAAGAGTTCAAGCTTTTAACTTCGCCAATCAGCAGCCCCTGCACACTCAGATTGCCTATGAGCAGCCCACTTCTCCTGAACTCAACAGTGAAGTTTTTAGTACAATCAGAAAGCCCCTTATTAGAAATGTTAACAAAGATGGTTGTGTTAACGGTCTCAATCCTGGGCGTGTTGCTAAACCAAACAGCAACAGGGTATAGGTCTGGGCCTGTTATGTTAAGTGTCCTGTTCTGCAGAGCAAATGCAGAGTTTCCTTCACTGTCCCTACAAAGCACATTCCAAGTGTATAATCCGATGTCTAAGTATACTGAAAGATTGTTTACTGCATTATTTATTGGACTCGTGCTCGTAATGTTCGGAGAAAAAGTTCCGTCCTTTCCAAGGTAGAGTGTGCAGTTTAGAAGGTTCAAGTCATAAGGTATGTAGGAAAAGATTATATTTCCGACGCCCCTCTTTTCAAGTTGAAGTGGGCTTACAAGCGTAACATTGGGCGGAGTTGTGTCTGGAATTATCTCAAATGTGGAGTATGCCCTTGCAGATGAGTAATTAGTTTTTGTTGCAGAGTATACAAAGGTGTAGTTGCCCACCGGGCTCTTTCCGGAAACCCAACTTAGAGTGTAAAGCCCTGTCAATGTGGAGTTGTAGTTGTATGCCATTAAAGCTTCTTCCATTCCCGAATTAGCTGAAAGATATTTTTCTTCTACTACAAACCAGGCAACATAGTTGGTATTTGTGCCAGACACCTTATCCAGCATAAGATTTGAGCTATTTGTTAGCTCGGCTCTTATTAGGGCATCAGAGTAGGTAGTGCTGGTTGCTCCTACTGCTGAAGCTGAGTGCAGATGAAATGTCTTCTCAGTGCGCACGGGGTATATTTGAACATTGGTATCTGCTGTGATTGAAACTGTTCCGGCTTGTACTGAGTAGTATTGGGGAAGCTCAACTGCAAACCAGGAAACATATGCTGTTCCTGCAGCATTCGTTCTTGAGAAGTATGCTGTTGTGGAATTGGTAAAGTTGCCAAAAATCATGTTAGCTCCTATCCTGGTGTTGCCAGTTACAGCAGTGCTGAATATCAGCATGCTCCTGGAAAGATTAACCTCTTCTATGGGGACGCTCTGCGAAGCTGTTATGAAAGAGATGTTTCCACTCTGCACTCTCGCACCACTCCACGAAACTACCTGCCATTCTGCAACAGCAGTGCTTCCAGTTGTAGCCCTTTCAATATAAATTGCAGTAGAGTTAAGGAACATTGCCCTAAAGAAGCCCATGTTTGCATTCCCTGCTGTGGTGCTGCTGGTCCTTCCGGTTATTATTATGAAAGACTCGTTTAGATTAACACTATCTATAAGTATTGTAGTATTTGATTGTGTAGCTCCAAATGATGCGGTTCCCCTCTGCACATTAATCTCTGAGCCTTCTATAACCTGCCAGGATATATTTGCAGATGTGGTTCCCGAGTATCTTTCAAACACTACCTGCGTTGAGGATAATATTCTTCCCGTTATTTCCCAAACTGCAGGAGTTGAGCTGGCGACATTGGCGCTGAAAAGCAGGAACGCTCTTGAAGTATTCACCTCACTCATCGTATCAGTGATTGAAGTTGTAGTTCCCACAACAGACTTACGCTGTACTGATATGCCTGCAAGTTCTGGAAGCTGCTGCTGGGCTCCTGCTCCTGAGTTTCCGTAATATACATAGTAGTTGTTCTCATTCGTGGCGAGTGCAGAAGCATTCGCATTAAATCTTAGCAGGCACGAAGCATTTCCCTCTTCTAAGAGTACTTCTGAGGGGATTAGGGTGTGCTCAAAAGAGTTGTTCATTACAATTCTGAGTTCAGAACAGTTAGAAATTGAAGCGCTAAGGTTTGAAATGTTGATTAGCGCCTGCAAGTATGTTGAAGCGTTCATTGAGTTATTTATAAATATAGGCCTTCTGTATTTGAATGAAGTGTTCCACCATTCTATCGTAGTATTGCCTCTTATTACATTAGCATAAATATTTGTATCTAATGGTGTTCCGAAGATGCTCGTAGTATTTCCTATAAGTATTGCCGTTTCACCCTTTTGGTACTGCGGCTGTTGAGGATGTGCTGAAGCAATTATTTTATCTGACCTTATTGAAGTGAAGTATATCTCCGGGCTTTCAGCATAGTTTGAAAACTCGTCATAACAGGAGAGGTGCCAGGAGTAGTTGCCATCTTGAAAGTCAACTTCAAAGTAGTTTATTCCATTCTGTATGCTGGTATTGCTCTGGTTTAATGTTCTATTTATGAATAAAGAACAGTTGGCAATTTGGCTGCTGTCAGTTACATTGTAAGAAAATACAATGTGATTTTCCCCTATGAATGAGTTATTCTGCGGGAAGATGGGAACTATAATTGGGGGTGTAGTGTCTGAGACATTTACAATTATTGTTCTGAATGCTGAAAGGTAGTTTTGGCTTCCTTCAAAGCTCGCAGTAACATTATAAGATCCAGGCTCTGTAAAGTTGTAAGTAGTATAAATAGGAGAAGTTCCGTTAGTAATGAGATTATTGTTAATATAAATAGAGAGGTATGCTCCGGGTGGCTCTAAGAGCTCTGCTGAGATATTAACTATGCTATCTTCCTCAACAGTCAAATTATAAGAATAATTGTTTATTTTTAAAGTAAGGTTAGGCTCTGCTTTAGTTATATCATACTGAATTGCCGGGGTTTCGTTCTGATTTTTTGCCGAATCAGTAGCGTACCACCTAATCTGGTATGTTCCTGAGTTAAGACCTGTCTTGTGAACATAGTAAATGTTTTCAAAGTGGTTGGGACTCTCATTCTCAAAGGTTCCTGAAAAGTTGCTCTCAAAATATACAGATGACAAATTAAAATCATCAATCCATGTTATATTAAAGTAATACTCCCCATAAGGTGAATATTCAGTTGGGCTTGTCGGGATCAGAGTTATATTGGCGTATCGCGGCGGAGTTGTATCAACATTCAATGTTCGGTTAAAGTCAGCAAAGCTGGAGAGCCCGCCCTTATCATAACAAACAACATTCCAAACGAGAACTCCATCCGCAACTGATTTTTGAAAAACATTCTGCTGATTATTAATTGGGTAGAAGTCTGTTGATTCCATCATCCACTCGCTAGAAGAATTAGTGTAGAGGGAGCAATTTTCAAGATTTGCATCTGATGGTGCGTATACAAAGGTGACTAGAGAATTATTAGTAAGAACTCCATCTTCTGGAGAGATAAGAATTACTGATGGCGGAGTTGTATCTATTGAGAACCTTACAGGGGTGGGTGCGTAGCTGTTCTGCTGGCTGCTATTGTCAAAGCAGAGCACAGTCCAGTTATGAACCCCGTCCTCTAAGTATTCTAATAAGAAGTAGTTTGGTTCCAAGTTCCTAACAGAAAAGTCAGTTTCGTTTTCATTGCCATCAATAAATAGGGTGCAGTTCTTTATTCCAGTAGCGTCTTGCGGAGTATAATTGAATAGTACTGTTTTACTGGAAAGGTATTGGTCCTGT
Organism: Candidatus Woesearchaeota archaeon; assembly: GCA_038874135.1. Taxonomy (GTDB): domain Archaea; phylum Nanobdellota; class Nanobdellia; order Woesearchaeales; family 0-14-0-80-44-23; genus 0-14-0-80-44-23. Next base: position 773,513 of record JAVZCZ010000001.1, on the reverse strand, counting down.
GCGGGGCTAGTTAAGGTTACGATTGGAGGTACTGAATCAATAACTAAAACTGAAATGTTGTAGGAATAAGAAAGGTTTGAATGACCGTTTAAGTCGTAACATTCTGCCTGCCAGGAGTAATTTCCATTCAGCAAGAAATACTGAAATGTGTATGGCACTCCGTCCTGCACAGAATAAGAAGTAAGAACGGGCTGTCCATTTATTATGAGTGTGCAGCGGTATACTGCGGATATCCTATCAGATGCATTTATAGTGAAATTTACAAAATTGGAAATGTTGTATGTACTGCCGTTGGGAGGACTTAATAGTTGTATTGAGGGCGGGTTAAGATCTGAAATAAAGGTGAAGTTCTGAGGAGCAAACGCAGAATTTCCTGCGCTATCATTACACAGGATATTCCACAAGTGGGCGCCCTCATCTTTAATTTCAGCTTGTATTAAATTTGGAGTGTCTTTAACAACTTGAGTTATACTTGTGTTAGGGAGGAATGCTCCTGTGACATTTAGGTAGAGAGTACATCTTGATATCGTGTTAGCATCTGAAGGTGTAAATGTAAAGTTGACTTGTGTAGAATTTATGAATGAAAGATTTCCCGGCATATTTAGCACGATGGAAGGTGCCAAAGTGTCAGTTATGTATGAGAAGTAATTTGTTGAATATTTATAATTGCCAAAGGTGTCGTATGCAATAACTTGCCAGTAATATTTCTTATTCGCTTCTAGGGCATAATCCAGCACTCTTGAAGTATTATAAACACCCGGATTATAATATGTAAAGAGTACTGTTGCGAAGTTTTCATCCTGAGAAATCTGAATAGTATAATTAAGGAATGTCTCATCGTAAGATGTCTCCCAAGTCAAGTTTGGTCGCAGGTTTGTTGACTCTGTTGCATTCGGGGGACTTAAAAGGTTGAATTGAGCAGGTGGTGAAGGCGTGACATTAAACTGGAGATCTGAAAGGGTTAGAGAAGAGTTTTGTCCGAGGGTATCATTAGCCCACACATATATCACAGAATATGTTCCTATCTGGATTGTATTATTAATTATGAAGTAAAATTCATTCCCACTTCTATTAAGATAATAATTATTTGATGAACCGTTTGGGTACATCATAGTTATATATGCAGAGTCTATACCATATGAATCGGTTATTGAGACATTAAACTTTACTGAATGGCTCTGATTTACTGTACTTTCATTCAGGAGGGGGTTCAAGATTTGAGGTGGATTCTTGTTGATAAATAATGAAAAATTTGAAGAAGCAAATGCTGAGTTGCCTGCATTGTCATAACACCTGACATTCCAAATGTATTTGTTGTCTGGAATTTGAGATAGAGTTATGTTGTTCATCTTATTAGAGGTTATATTGTAAATTGTTATGTTTGGAGAGAATGTTGATGAAGTGTTTATCCAAAGGGTACAGTTTGGAATTACTAAATCTACATTGTCGGTTACTGTAAAATTAAAATCCACAGTATCACTATAGAAGACAGCGGCTTGCTGAGGACTATTCAGAACAACTTGAGGCGGTATAACATCAGGACAGTTTCCGTCCCATTCGCTTCCATTAGGCATGTATGCTTTAAAAAATGCCTGCGAAGAAGTATTAACAATTATTGCTACAAAGTTTCCATTGCAGAAACCTATGCCTGTAGCAGGGTAGTAGCCGGCAAGAGCATTATACTTCAAAGCATTAGCCTGCACAACCACCTCAGAAGAAACAGCAGCACCAGCACCACTATAAGTCCTCACAGAACTAACAACATCAGTAGTCAAATCATTCCAACCCACAGCAAAAACACTAGAATTCACACCAACAGAAGAAACAAAAACACCAGAAGCAGTAGTCCCAACAGCAGTATCCGGATTAACCTGACTCCCAATCTGAACACCAGCAACAGAATACTGACGAAAACTAACATAACCCAGCCTCTGATCATACCAAACAATAACAAAAGCACTAGAATTATAAGCAGCAACAGAAACAGAAAAAGAACCAGTACCCACCTTAGTATTCACATCAGTCACGGCAGAAATCGCAACGCCAGAAGAAGTATAAGTACGAAAAGTCATATCAGAAGAAGCCTGATCATACCAGCCAAAAACAAAAGCAGAAGAATTAACCGCAGAAACAGAAACAGCATTACAAGTACCAGCAGTAGTATCCACATTAACAACAGAAGAAATAGCCACACCAGAAGAACTAAAAGTCCTAAAAGAAGCATAAGCAGAAGCCTGATCATACCAACCAAAAACAAAAGCAGAACTATTAAAAGCAGACACACTCACAGAACGGGAAGTACCAGCAGTAGTATCCACATCCACCCTTGGAGTAATAACATTTCCAGAGGCATCATAAACAGCGAAGCTGGCATAACTGCTGGCAGTATCAATCCATCCGATAACAAAAGAGTTGTTGGTAAGTGCTGAAACAGAAACTGAGGTGTAACCACAATTTCCAGTAGTTGAATCAACTATCACCTCATTAGTTCTTACACTCCCATTAGCCCAGAAAACCTTGAAAGCAGTTCTATCATTTGTATCATCGCAATATGCTACTACAAAAGAGTTTTCAGAGAGGGTTGCTGCTGCTATTGAAGTTATGTTAGCAGTTGCAACAATAGCATATCCTGGATCGGAAAGGTTAAACTTAATTACATTTTCAACACCGGGAACAAGATTCTGCTGCTTGATCCAACTTCCGACACAATACTGAGCATCATAATTCCAATCAGTGCACTTCCACAGCTCATTTCCTGAAGGGACAATTGTTAGTTCACCTTCTGAAAAGTTTAGGGCGGAAGGATCTAATTCAAAAGATTCTTTAATTTCACCTCCAATTGTAGGAATATTCAGACGGCTCCTCTCTTCCGGCAGTAACTCTGAAATCCTAACTATCGCCAGATTACTTGAAGATAGTTTCTTTAGGTTTAGTCTTTTAATGAAGGAGTTTGAGAATTCAACAATCATGTCTTCTGAATTAGTGCTGATGTTGTATTCAAATTTGTCCGAAAATCGTTTTTTAATAGATAAGTTATTAACAAAGTAACTATTCAAAGCGTAGACGGAAAAGCTTTCAGAAGCAAGAGTATTTCCAATGGAGTCTAATAAGAGAATTGTATAGTTACCCTCAAAAACAGGTCGGAATTCTATATCCTCAGATATTTCCCCTAAGAGAGAGTAGGATTGCTGTCCTGTCAACAGTTTTAAATTTAAACCTTCAATTGAGTAACCGTAATATTCTGGTGAGAGTGAAATTCTAACAGCTTCACCTAAGTGGTATTCTTTTTTATCTGTGGAAAGTATTGGCGGAAGGAATAGTGTCGAGTTATTGTGAGGTAGTGCGGTAAAATTTTTTATGTCACACAGCACTTTGTCCTGCCAAACTTCAACAGAGTAGTTACCTACATCTTTTGGAGTAAAGCTTGTAAGGGAAGGAATATCTCCTAAAAGACGATACGGACCTGAAGGCGTTCTTATCACTAATTCTGACTCTTGTGTCTGCCCTGAAACTTTTATTTTTATATCTACATCTTTTATAGTGGTGTTGGATGAAAGTATTATTTCCGGACAGCTCGCACTGGAAATTTTTAGAGATAATGCTATTAAAAGTAGAAAAATTATTCCAAAAGTTATGCTGCGTTTCATCTTATCTCTAAGTATAATGCTACTGTTGGATTTGAGCCAATATAATTTTTCAAGTTAGATGGGATGCGCATTTCGTAGTCTGTCTGATCAAAACTGCCCTGTGCGTTCATATTGGTTTTAGTTACAAAAACTACATCCTGAGTTCCGTTAAAGTATGTGTTCCCATCGGAAGTGTCCCACAGTATTCCTGTTTTAAAATTGGAGCTGTTAATTGAATATGCTACCGGAACATTTTCTATCTGCTTTCCGTATATTGTAAATGTTTCTGTCATTTTGGGAGATTCTCCCTCGGTGTAAGTTGAGTTTATTGAATCTTCATAATTTGACATACCTAGTTTTTGGTCTAGAACTGAAAAGTCGTAGGGAGATGCTTGATTATTCACATCCAATCCTAATGGTTTTAGACTTCCCCAATCAATATTGCTGTCAGAGTCAACTGCAAATATATTACTATTGTTGGCGTCGCTAACATTCCAGAGGAATAACAGCGAATAGAGCTGGCTGCTAAGTCCTAATTCTCCGCTAAGGTTACCGTAGATGAAATGCCAACTTTGTATGAGTATTGTTTTATTAGCTATGTTGTTACTCTCATTTTCTTCTTGTACCGTTCCATTGGTTGCTATTGGAGGATCTACTAGCACGAATATATTGTGAGTTCCCAAGGAGGCAGTCCAATTCATAATTGCGTATGAAGCAGATAGCGGCTGTAAACTCATTGTTATATTGTTTCCAATCTGAATTCCCCCATCTTCGGGATTTCCGTCAAAGAATTGCACTAAGAAATTGTTTGCATTGGACTTCCCTAAATTTTCTACAGTTGCATTTATCATCAGCTGTTTGCCTTCTTCTGGGTTTGTGGTATTATAAATGAATTCAATTGCTGAAACTGTGATGTCTGGCAGTGGAACTGTAAAGTTCCAGGTTTCGCTAAAGCCCGTATGGTTTACATAGTCCCAGCAGCTAACATTCCAGTAATGAGTTCCTGCAGATAAATTATAGGTAGCTTCTGCATAAGGTGTGTTGTTATATAATTCAATATAAGATTGTTTCAATTTTCCGTCAAGAGTAATGTTGCAATACATAATTGGGTACATCGTGTCTGAAGCAGTAAAATTTAGAACTGGAGAATTATTTTCAGTAATGCTACCGCTGAGAGGGGCGTAAAGAACAATCAGCGGGGAATTTAGATCAACAAAAATCTTTTGAGGAGCGGACAAGTTGAGATTATAGAATATGCCCGAATCTGTACAAGCGATACTCCAATCATATTCTCCTTCAGTAAGAGTAGAAGTGATATTGTTTATGCCACCATTTATTAAACCTGAAGATTTTGTCTGATTTGCTACACCATTAATTAGTAAAGTGCAATTAGAAAGCCCATCGTTGTCGGTTGCATTAAAGTAAAATGTTATCTGTGATACTTCACTCCAACTTAAGTTGGCAGGCGATATGGGAATTATTGAAGGAATAGCGCTTACAGTAAACTGCATGGTGTTGCTAGCATTTGCATTTCCGGCTAAATCTGAGCAGGACACATTCCAATAATAGATATTATCTGACATTTTTACAATCGTGAAATTGTAAGGAGTATCATTCTGTACTGTTATAGTTCTGTTCAAATTACCATTTATAGTTATTTTGCACGAAATATTATCTGATAACATGTCAATCGCAGTAAAGTTGAAGGTTACATCTGGAATTGAAAAAACAGACAGGTTGACAGGAGATTCTATAACAATTGTTGGCGGGGTGCGGTCAATATAAAGAGTAAAGGCTGGCGGCATGTAAGTATTCCAATCTGAATCAGTGCAGTTAACACTCCAAGTATGAACTCCCTCACTTATAGGATTTATAGTGAAATAATTCAGCTGGTTAGCTTCTATGTCGTAATCAGTCTGATTAGGGCTTCCATCAAAGTAGAGTGTGCATTGTCTTATCCCTATTGGGTCTTGAGGTAAGTAAGCAAAAGTTATACTATAAGCGGTGCTCCAGTTATAGTTAGAAGGACTTATGAGAGTGACATTTGGAGGTGCCTCAACAGTGAAATTATAAGTTTGGCTCCAATTAATGTTATAGGCAGGGTCGCGACATGAAACATTCCAATAGTAGGTGCCGTCAGAGTATATGTATGTTCTAGTGGTAGGTGTTCCATTTTTAGAATATATTTCTGATTCTCTTAAATAATCATCTACGTATAGGTCACAGCTTATATTATCTGCCATCATGTCAAAAGCAGTCCAGTTAAATGTTACATAGTTAGAGTCAACAATTGAAGAATTAGAAGGAGAATTTAGCACTATCCAAGGAGCTTGTCTGTCAATGGTGAGGTTCCTCAAATTTGAAGAACCGGTTAGCCAATATGAATCAGTGCAGTTTACCATCCAAGTGTAATAGCCTTCAGGCATTAGGAAAATGGTAAAATTGTTGTATGCTGAACTAACTGGAGAATTGTCAGTCTGATTTAACTGCCCGTTAATTATGAGAGAACATGACTGTAACTCTGCATTTGATGTTACTAAGTAATAAAATGTTACATTCTCAGAATTGTCCCACTGCCCTTCAAGGGGGTATTCTAAAAACACCTCTGGAGGAACTGAAACATTAAAAGAATTTGTCTCGCTCCAGTTCACATTGTAAGCATAATCCCTACAGGAGACATTCCAGTAGTATAAACCGTTAGGAAATCCTGAAACATTCACGATAACTGAACTTCCTGACTGAACAGCTATTTCAGAAGTGTTAATCTGGCCGTTTATGGACAGGTTGCAATAGAGGTTAGAAGCGAAGTTATCTGAGGCGCTGAAATTAAAGCTGACATTCTTCTGTTTTATCTGAGCTGAATCAGCAGGGTAGTTAAGAGTTATTGCTGGAGGCGTTTTATCCACATGGAATATTCTTGTAGATGGTGAGTAGAAGTTCTTGTATATTCCCAAATCAAAGCAGATTACTGTCCACTGCTGGTTTATTCCTTCAAGCAAATTTGTTACAGTGAAGTTGTTCTGTCCGCCATTTGTAAGTTGCGATGAATTCTTTGTTTGATAGACTGCTCCATTTATTAATAAAGAGCAGTTGTAAAGCCCGTCATTGTCAGACGCTGTAAATGTGAAAGTGACATTACCATTAGTCCAGGCGTTAGGTGCAGGACTGCTTAGCGATACTGAAGGTTTTTCTGAAATGTTGAAATACCAGGTGTTTGTAGAATTCAGGTTTCCAGCAAGATCAGAGCAGGAGACACTCCAATTGTGAATTCCATCATAGAAGGTTATGGGCTGTGAGACTAAACTATTATTTTGGGCTATTATGTCTGTTGAATTTAGAATGCCATCAATTGTTAAGTTGCAGGAGAGGTTTGCTGAATGAGCATCTGTAGTTATGAATTGCAGAACAATAGAGGAAGCTGAGGAGTTGTAGTAGTTTGATGGGAATACGAGCTGAACAGAAGGTACGCTCTTATCAACATTTAGCGTGAAAGGTCCTGCTATTGTGCTCAGGTTTCCCTCATCAGTACAGTTTACTTCCCAAAGATAAACTCCCGATTCCATATTTAGAATAGTAAAGTTGTTTATGCCGTTAGTTAAGAAAGTTGAATTTTTAGTCTGGTTCAGCTGGCCATTTATTATTAGTGAGCAGTTTGAAATTAGGCCTGTGTCTGTGGCATTAAATATGAATGTTATGTTGCCTATTCTATCCCAGTAGTTGTTAGGAGGGGAGATGAGGGTAACTTCAGGAGGAGTGTTTGTTATATTAAATGTTCTAGTCTCGCTCGTGTTAATGTTTCCTGCAAGGTCTCTACAGGTGACATTCCAGTAGTGCTGCCCCATAGAAAGGGTGTAATTAACTATTGTAGGTGTACTGTTTAGAGAGTTTATGCCGGAAATTCTGATTATATTATCAGCTGTCAGGTTACATGATAGGTTGAAAGCCATTTCGTCATATGCAGTGAAGTTGAACAACACAAGGCTGCTTCCTAGAACTATGAAGTTTTCCGGCTGGTGCAATTCTACTGAGGGATTCTGTGTGTCTATATAGAACCATTTTTCAGCTGCCCTGGTAGTTAGTGCCGAATTGTCAGTACATGCTACAGTCCAATTGTAAAGTCCGTCTGAAAGATTATGGAATGTGAAGTTCTGCTCAATCCCGTTCGGAACTGAATTAAGAGTATAATTCAAAATATCATTCAAGTATATTGAACAGTTAGTAATTCCGCTGTTGTCTGAGGGCGTGTAATAGATTGTTACTGTTTTACTCTTCAGCCAAGAAAAGTTTGCTGGATTTCCAAGACTTACTGTTGGAGGCGTAGTGTCCCCCACAACTACCCTTCTTATAATCTGGCCTGTAGCGTTTGAATAGTTTGAAACTGCTACGCATCTTATGTTGTTTGTTGATGCAAGGTTTCCTTTTATTAAGAATGTTGTAGTGTAGCTCTGGTTGATATTCCCGAGAGAATGGGGATTTGTCTCTCCAGTGTTAAGAATGAGATTTCCGGAGCTTCCTATGTTGGTGAATGCCGTTGAGCTCGTGTTATACTGTGCATAGACGAGTGTGTTAAGACAGCTTCCTCCTGAGCAGTTAACTGTGCAGCTCATATTGAACAGTTCGTTCTGGCCCACTGTTATATCCGTGTCTGGATAGGAGAGGTCAACGCTTAATGTTCCTAAGGTAGTAAAGTTTGAAAATTCAACGAACGAGAGCCTAGTGCCATCCCAATAGTGGGTTACAGACACTAAATTTTTGAAATTGTTATAGTAGATTATAATAAGTTGTAATCTATTTGTTGGGAGCATTAGAGTGTCATTTTGTATAGTGCAGCTTGCAGTTGTTGTTGATGAGATGGGTGCGCCTAGCGAGCCGCCATTTCCGTAATTACAGAGAAGGTTTTTTGTTGAACCCTCAGTCTGGTATAAGAACCAGCTTATAACTCCCTTTGCATTTGGGCTGGTAGAGAATTCTCCGCTGAAAGATACATTTGTGCCTTTGGGAACGAATGCCCCGTTGCTTCCAATGTATGGAGAAATCGCATCTACAAGGGTGTAAGATGTTGAAACTGGAACTGAAACGGATATGGAATTTTCTGTTGAGTCCCTTAAATTTGCGAGAGAAATGTTTGCTGTAGAGGTATAATCTGATGTTGAAGTTTCATACCACCTTCTGTCCCAGATGGTAGGTACTGCGGATATATTTATGATCCTACTTTCGGAAATGTTAAAATTGCCTGCAAAGTCAAAACAAGTTATGCTCCAGTTGTGGACGCCATTAGATAACGCGTAGGTAATATTCTGCGGGACATATTTAGTAACTGCGTATGAAGTTGCAACTAGAACATTGTCCAGTATTAATGAGCAGTTAGCAATGTTAAAGTTGTCACTCACATTGTAAATGAAAGAGATTATAGATGTGTTAGAAAATGAGTTATTGTTAGGAGAAAGAAGTGTGACTGAAGGGGGTGCGGTATCAACTATTAGAGTTCTGTTGTATAGTGCAAAACTGCTGATGTCTCCAGCATAACACCTGATATTCCAGAGGTATTCGCCATCGTTAGAAAGAGTATAATTTATACTGTTGACAGAATTATTTTGTATTGAGTAGCTTGTGGCAACTGCATTCCAACTACCTGTAATGTTTATAAAAAGGCTGCAGTTTGAAACTGGAGAACTTGAAATGGGAATATAGGAAAAATTCACATTTCTAAATCCGAGGGCAGTATTGTCTGCTGGACTTGTAAGGTTTATTGTAATGTTTGAAGGCGCAGGGGTTGTATAATTCCAAGTCCAGTTTATGCTATTAAGAGTTATATTAACAGTCACAGGCCTTTTAACCTTGCTGCTCTTTGCAGTTGAGTTGAGAAATACATACCAGGTGCAGTATCCTGAGGTCCAAGTCGGGCAGTTTGCCCTGTTAAATGCATATGCTCCAGACGGTGCCATGCTGGTGTTGTATATGAGCTGAGTGGTTGTTCCGGGGCCATCATAAGCCACATAGCCTATTAGGGATTCGTTTCCGTTGCTTTTCAGCTGGTCCCTATCAAAGAAGCCGTAGTGCATTCCAGAATTAGGCGTGATGTACCCGCCTGCCGGGTAGGATGTAGTGATGGTGACATTATAGCCTAGTATCTGAATGAATCCATCTAAAGCGTCTGTTGGTATTGGAATGTTGACCGGACAGAATACCTCGCAGTATGCCCAGCCGTTATTTGGGCCTGTATTCTGGCAGGTGCAGGTTATATTGTTCCATACTTCTGTGTAGAGAGGATCCTCTTTGGTGAGGTGTAAGATATACTGCCTGCCCGGAATGGTGTCCATTATTTTTACATATCTTCCCGCGCAGCTTCTAGTTGAGAAGTCGTATTCGCGGCACTTCCACAGCTCGTTGGCAGTTGCAGTAAAGTAAATTTCAGCATAAGTAAATTCTAATAAAGTTGGGTCTATTGCAAATGAGCGCGCTGCTCTTCCTGAAAAGTTTTCAACATAAGATAGAGGCACATCTTCTATTTTCAGTTCTCCATTCGGATTTGAAACATTGTAAAAATCAATCTTCTGTATTGAAAGTTCTGAGAATTCTATTGAAAGCTTCTTGTTGGCAGGTAGGTATTCCTGTCTTAGTATTTTTTGATAATTTCCCTTCCAGTTTTTTGCAGACAATTTGGGGCTGGTGCTATCTGATGAGGGAATTTCAACTTCAGATTTTCTTAGTACTAAAAAAGAAGTTGATGATATTAAATTCCCAGCTGCTGAAGATATTTTAATAGTATAGTTTCCCTCTTGCTGTGGAGTGAAGTATACTTCTGAAAGATTTGAATCAAGAAGTTGGTATCTGCTAGCAGGGGTATCTATTTCAACATTCATTCCTGAAAGCAGTTGTGTTGGGATTAGTATGTTTATCTTTACACTTTCTCCCAAAGTGTACTGCGGCTTGTCTGTGAGTATGAGTTGAGTATTGCCATATACTGCTTGGATGCTGTCTGCTTTTGACTGGCTTAGGAGACCTACCACTATTATAAACCCTAAAATTATTAGTTTGAAAAATTTGGAGCTATTCATTTCTTCTTTCTTTTTTTGCTTTTTATCCTTTTAGCAAACTTGGCTGCTTCTCTTATCTCTTTCTGAATGCTGCTGTCAGGCTTTTTTGAGTCTTGCTCATTTGGCTCACTCTGCGGCTGCTGAACCTGCTGAGAGGCTTGCGGCTGTGGTAGAGCTTCGGGTGCTTCACTGGTCTGAAGATTTTGCTCTTGAGTATTGCTCTTTTGAGAGACATCCTGCGGCTGGGATATTTGCTGAGTTGGCTGGGCTTGCTGATTCTGCTGTACTTGCTCTTTAAATACAGCTACTTCCTCTTTTGAAAGTTTAAACTTGTGCATTATCGCTTTTTCAAAAGCTTCAAATGCTGCAGAATTGTTCTTCTCCACTAAGGAGAGGCGCTTGTTTATTGTTGAAACCAGTTCTGAGAGTTGGTCTTTCATTTCTAAGAATTTGGAAGTTAGTTCATCTACACTCTTTTTTGTGGCTGCTGCCGAGGCAGTTGCCTTCACTCCGTCCAAGTTCTTTGATAGCTCTGCTATTTGCTTCGTGTTGGATGCTATCCTATCATCAATTTTTGTAAAGTCAACGAATCTTTTCTGAACCTCTGCAAATATCGTTTCTACCTTGTCTGCATGCTTTTGTATGTTTGCTTCAACCTTTTTTATTTCAATTATTTCAGATTTTACTTCATTGTTAAGGTTGATTAGTTCCTCAATTCCGCGGAAGGAAGCTATCTTTGTTCTCATCTCTTTAAGTTCGTCTAAAACTCTCTTCATCAAAAGTTCATTGCTCTCCAGAGATGCTTTAAACGCTTCAAGTTTTGCATCCTGACGCTTTATTTCTACCATCTGCTCTTCAGGCTTAACTGTGGCTACGAGATCTGCTGCCTTTGTAGCTTTAACCTCTATCTGATTCATCACCTTGTCTCTGTCTGCAATCATTGCTCTTAGCTCTCCAATCTGCTCGCTTAGTCTTGTAAGTTTCTCATTTGTGGCTTTTCTTACATCTGAAAATGCTTCCACTTCTGCCTTAATCTTCATTAATTCTGCAGCGAGGTTTTCCTGTCCTTGCGTAGTAGCAGTTTGCTGGGTTTGTGCTGGAGCTGTCAGATCTTCGTTAGCTGATTGTTGATTGGGAACTTCTTCAGAGTTTTTCCGTTTGAAAAGGTTGAACATCTAATTTCCACCTCCTTTTTTGAATATGGACATAACTTTTTTGGAAGCATTTCTCAGAGAATTTTTTATTTTATTTGAAAGGCGCTTCTCAGCTAGTTCTTTTGAATAGTTTTCTGCATCCTGCGTTAAGGGATGATTATTATTCTGACTTGTGAGCTGTTGCTCTGAGAATGGATTCGGCTGGTTCGGCTGAACTTTAGGAAGGTCAAGGGGGGTCGGTTGAGGTTCTGCTTTTTCTAACTCTTCTCTAATCTCATTAAGTTGAACTCTAATCTTGTCAGCATAATCTTTTGAGTATTCTGCCTTTAAAAGCTGAATTTTTGACGGTATTGAAAAAAGTTTCAGTTCCTGTATGAAGGTGTCAACTCCCGCTTTTCTTCGCTGAACCAGATAGCTGTTGATATCTGAGTATTCTTTTTGAAGCGCTTCCACATCTGAATGTGTTTCAATTTGAGAATTTGCCTGCTGAGCTGTTGAAGTCGTATTTGTCTGTACTTGGTTGGTTGCTGCGGCTGCGTTTTCAGGCGCTGGCTTTTTTTGCATTGCTTTTCTTCTTTTTTGAACATTCTGCTTCTTCTCTTTTTTTCTGTGCTTTAAAGCTCCTGGTTTTACTTTATTATTTTTATTTTTAATAACTCTGTTATCAATCTTGCCAAATCGCTTTTTTAAGTAAGCTTTGGATTTTTTAGGTGATGTTTCTTTACTAATTGTTTTAGTGCTATTTTTTCTCTCAATGCGAACCTTCTTTTTTCTCAAATCTTTCTTGCTTGAGTTAGCCTTATTGTGAACTCTCGCTCTATACTTAACTGATTTTTTTGACTTCATTTTTTAGCACCTCTTTTTTTATTATTTTTTTCCGAACTTGCTGATTTCCTCATCCTCTGCTTTTTACCCTCCCTTACTCTTTTAATTTTATTTTCATTTGAGGATTTTGCATTCTCTTGGTTCTCGGCCTTTTCATTTTGGCTGGGCTGCTCTTCAACTTTTGTGTTTTGAATTTGGGAAGTTTCTGTCTTGGAATCTGAATTTTGTGAAGTTTGTCCTGCTTCCTGCTGTTTTGCTTTCTCATGTTCCTGCATAGCAATCTCCTTTTCCTTCTGCAGCTCCTCATCTGAAAGGCGTTTAACCTCACGCTTAGGAACAGGCCTCCCCAAACGCTCAAACTCGCCCAACACGCGAGGCCTCAAACCCTCAACATAAACATCCACCATCCCAAACCCCCCAACCCTCAACTTATCCCAAGCCAACTTCAACTCCAACCTCAAATCAAACACGTCCACACCCAAACGCTCCAACTCGCCAATCCAAAACTCCAAATCATCCAACACCCCATTCAACCTATTATACTCACCCAACTCGGCATCAGACAAACGAACCACACTATGCAACAAAGGCCTAAAACTAACAAAAAAAGGACGACCACCATTATAACCGGGATTCTCAAACATACCAGTACCCACACTAGCCCTCACAAGACCCCTAAGATAAGCATCACCATACTTAACACGAATACGCTCCAAATCGCCCTCATCACGAGTCCTCATCTGAACCTCAGTATTAATATTAGCCTTAATCTCACCAACAAAATCAGACAAAACCTGACTAATCAAAACAACACCAACACCCCACTTCCTAAACTCACGACAAGCCCTCTCAATCTGCACAAAACCCTCACCAGAACCGCCAAAACGCGGCAACAACCTATGCACCTCATCATAAACCAACAACAACCTCAACTCACGACACTCATCCAAACCCGCATCAAACACGCTCCTAACAGTATTAGCCACAAAAACATCAATCTCCTCAGGCCTCAACCTATTCAAACTCAAAATCTCAATCTCACCAGGACGCATAAAACGCCTAACATCAAAAACCTCACGAGCATCCAACACCTGCCTCACATTACCCGGAAAACCCCGAGCATCAGAACGACGCAACCCAAAACCCGAATACAAAGACAACATACCCTTATCAGAACAAGGCCTCAAAAAACCACTCCACTGAGCCGTAGGATCAAAAACAACCACAGCCACACCAGCCTTCAAAGCCTCCTCCACCAAAACCTGAGCAGCAACAGTCTTACCACCACCAGTAGCACCAGCCACAATACAATGCGTAGTCAAACCATCCAAATCAAACCAAAAATCACGCCCATACTCCGCCAACTTACCCAAACGCACAAGCCTACCAGAAGAAGGAAAACTACGCAAATCCACACTCACACCATAACGACGAGAAGCCAAAACACGCTTCCGATACATTAATCCTGCGAAGGTCATGAGGGAGGTGAAAACTATTATTATGAAAAGCTGCCAGAGGGGAAGTATTCCGAATAATGCATACATGTAAATTGGCTTCTTAACTATGAATAGCGATTTTGTGTTTGTTGATAGTTCTAAGAATTCCGCTCTAGTTTCAAGGAAGTATTCTCCTTCTGGCAGGTCTTTGGGAAGCTTGTAATACTTAAGGTAGGAAAGCTGAGTTTCCAAGAGTCTCGTCTCTTCTTCAACGGGAATAGTAAGATTTGAAGAGCGCGAGGTGATATTGTATGAAAGGGTGATGTTGTATGGGGTGTCCCTCAGCAGGTTTGTCATGCTGACCTTATATTCAAATAGTTCTCCTGGGCTGATTATCTTTTTTATTGGCACTACTTCTAGGAGAAGAGCCTCTATTGGAAGTCTATCCTTCTCATAAACAACTATCTTTATCGGGATTCTGTCTTCAAGGTCTCCTTTGATTAGGAATGTTCCGGTATATATGCCTGGAGGCACATTGGCTAGAATTGTAAGGGTGAAGTTTTCTGCACCCCTTGGAGGTATTATTGAGCTGCTCTTGTCAACCTTTACCAGCTGTGCAGCACTTCCTATGACTTCAAACTCAACTTTGGACTCGGCAGGCCTGTAACTCGTTATATTGAATGAGCGCTGGACATATGAGCCAACTTTTAATGTTTCAAATATCTCTTTTGTATCAATCTTATGAGTGAGTATTATTTGAGGCCTCTGCACTGCCTGTTTGAGTAGGTTGGAAACGAAGGTATTTAGCGGATATCCAGGAGTTTCTTTTATTTCTGGCTCTGCATATTCCATACTGAAATTAAATTCAGTGGTGTTTCCAGGCAGTATAGTTACATTTGGAGTGTAGTATGTTCTGTAGTTTTCCTTCATTGCTATAAGAGAATGATTTCCTGCTGGCAGTTCAAGTAGGTATTGGCCTGTAATGTTTGTCTTAGCGATTCTGCCGTTTACATACACTGTTACATT
Source organism: Candidatus Woesearchaeota archaeon (assembly GCA_038874135.1). Lineage (GTDB taxonomy): Archaea > Nanobdellota > Nanobdellia > Woesearchaeales > 0-14-0-80-44-23 > 0-14-0-80-44-23. The sequence continues at coordinate 758,409 of JAVZCZ010000001.1, read as the reverse complement.
ATAGAGGGGTATTCCGAAGTCTTTATCAGTTACAGTGCCAGTTAGGTTTCCGAGTCCAGTTGGGTTTCCAGGGTTGGGAATGAGGGATATATTAAATTCGACAATATTTTCAGATTGAGGTGTAGACAGATTGTCAGCTGGGAGAGTGATGTTTGTTGCAACAAAGGTGTAATATCCCGGCTTGAAAGCTACTAGGGTGTAGGTGCCGTTAAATATTGCTATGTAATAGTCTCCTGTAGAGTTGGTAAGAACTGTAGCAGTATGAAGATTAACTGTAACATTTTCAAGTGGAAGGCCTGTTGCATTGTCTATGGCTCTTCCGAATATGGTAGCATTTTTGAGAGCTTCAAGCCCTGCTTGGCACTCGTCATATGGGTCTGAGAAGAAGTAGTATACTGGAGCTGTTCCTGCTTGTACTGGAAGGAGCATTTGGTAGTTTATAGTTTGGTTGTTAAATCCTTTGGTATAAGTTGGAGTTACATGGGTTACAAATACGAGATTTCCCAACGAATCTTTTAAGAAGCCTATATCAAAGTCCGTGCTGTCCGGAACTCCGAACTTTTTGGTGTGCGTTGCAGCAATATTTGTGATTTCTCTGTCTCCTAAGAGTATTGACATTGTTTCTGTAAATGTGTTTGAAGCAGAGGTTATATCTGAAGGATCTACTTGTAGGTAGCTGTCAATCAAGTCTGGAGTTGCTGGCTGGAGTGAATTCCAGTCAATGTTTCTTGAAGTACTGGCATATACCTCAGGAATGTTGCCGTCTGTAGTTTTTAAGCAGTCAAATACTAAGTGCTGCAAGAAGACTGTGCCGCCGACTGCAACTGCAGACTGCTGCTCAGTGTATCCGGGAACGCGGAATGCCAATCCGTAAAATCCAGCCCATATGTGTGTTGAGTATCTGAGCTGTATATTAAGTTGTGTTATTGTGCCAGCCCTGCTTTCCAGAACTGCGTATCCTATGAACATTCTTATCAGAAGTATAACACCAACTGCTAGTAAAACTCCTAAGATGCCTAATAGGATGTACAGCTGCTGTCTTCTCCTTTCCAGCTGCCTGTCCCGTTCCAGTATCCTGAAGGTAGGATTTTTATTCATGTTTTAAGTCTTCCTCCTTTGAATTTCGCGAGTTGAGAAGATTCTGAAGTTCTTGGCGCTCCTTGAATCGCGCTATTAAAAATTCAAAGCCGTGGCTCCGATTAGCAAAGCTTCTATTCTTTACCTTTTCATCAACCCATGCCAGGCATTCACTATCCAATGTAATTGTAATTCTTTGCTTCATTCTCAAACTCCATCCTGCGCCTTACTAAGACTTCAAGTGCATGACTTCTGCTTGCGAACAGCCTGTTCTCCACAGCTAAATCTAAGAAGTCTAAAAGGTCCTTGCTTATGGTTATGGTTATTCTCTTTGAGCCATGCTTCTCAGGCGTACTGCGCATTTCGGGTCCCAAAAAAGCCTTTTCAAGGTCTTTGAATACAAACTCATACTAAATATGTATATTGATATATAAATATTTTCATTTTATATACTAATTTTTAAATGTGACACAAATAGTGTATGTGTATAAATGCATACTAAGTAATCTAAGTTTATAAATACCACATTGTTGGTTAAGGTATAAGAAATCTACTTAGACTTTTGGCCTTTATCAGTTCCAGATTTCTCACTGCTCTTTTCTGCTTTATCAAGTTCAGCAGTTATTGCATCAAGAATCTCCTTTTTCGTCTTCGCCTTCTCAATTTCAGAGGCAAGCTGCTCATTCTTAAGCTCATTCTTTATCCAATCAGAAAGCTTATTGTTTCCACTCAACGCGCTTCTGAGGATGTCAGCACTCATAGGTTCTATAGCGTCTTTCAACTCCTTAAGCTCCGAAACCATTGCACCATTATCAAAAGTGTAAGGCTGCACGATGTGTTCTTCCTTCTTTTCCTCCTGCTTGGACTGCTGCTCTTTAATGCCCATCTTTTTTATAAACTCTGCACGGCTCTGCTCAGCCAGCTTCCTCTGCTTTGCAAGCTCCTCATCTGAAAGGCGTTTAACCTCACGCTTAGGAACAGGCCTCCCCAAACGCTCAAACTCGCCCAACACGCGAGGCCTCAAACCCTCAACATAAACATCCACCATCCCAAACCCCCCAACCCTCAACTTATCCCAAGCCAACTTCAACTCCAACCTCAAATCAAACACGTCCACACCCAAACGCTCCAACTCGCCAATCCAAAACTCCAAATCATCCAACACCCCATTCAACCTATTATACTCACCCAACTCGGCATCAGACAAACGAACCACACTATGCAACAAAGGCCTAAAACTAACAAAAAAAGGACGACCACCATTATAACCGGGATTCTCAAACATACCAGTACCCACACTAGCCCTCACAAGACCCCTAAGATAAGCATCACCATACTTAACACGAATACGCTCCAAATCGCCCTCATCACGAGTCCTCATCTGAACCTCAGTATTAATATTAGCCTTAATCTCACCAACAAAATCAGACAAAACCTGACTAATCAAAACAACACCAACACCCCACTTCCTAAACTCACGACAAGCCCTCTCAATCTGCACAAAACCCTCACCAGAACCGCCAAAACGCGGCAACAACCTATGCACCTCATCATAAACCAACAACAACCTCAACTCACGACACTCATCCAAACCCGCATCAAACACGCTCCTAACAGTATTAGCCACAAAAACATCAATCTCCTCAGGCCTCAACCTATTCAAACTCAAAATCTCAATCTCACCAGGACGCATAAAACGCCTAACATCAAAAACCTCACGAGCATCCAACACCTGCCTCACATTACCCGGAAAACCCCGAGCATCAGAACGACGCAACCCAAAACCCGAATACAAAGACAACATACCCTTATCAGAACAAGGCCTCAAAAAACCACTCCACTGAGCCGTAGGATCAAAAACAACCACAGCCACACCAGCCTTCAAAGCCTCCTCCACCAAAACCTGAGCAGCAACAGTCTTACCACCACCAGTAGCACCAGCCACAATACAATGCGTAGTCAAACCATCCAAATCAAACCAAAAATCACGCCCATACTCCGCCAACTTACCCAAACGCACAAGCCTACCAGAAGAAGGAAAACTACGCAAATCCACACTCACACCATAACGACGAGAAGCCAAAACACGCTTCCTTCGCCAGTATACTAACAAGCCAATTATTATTAAGGCAATCACTCCGAGTATATACTGCCATACAGCTATACCTAAGAATGTTCTGAATATAAATGGGGTTGATATCCTGAAGGGCACATCAGCAACACTCTTCTTATCTGCATAAGACATTACAACCCTGAAAGTATAGGTGCCATCAGGTATTGAAGACATTGGTATGAATTCCTTTACAACTGATTTTGAAGTAGTAATTATGAAGGAATCGTTCCCAACGGGAATTTCTGAGTTTTTATCAATTAGGAAATAATAGAAAAGAGTAACATTTGGTTTTGAGCCTGTCATAAGATTCGTTACAACAATTATAAAAGAGAGATTTTCTGATTTAGTGAAATAATCCTTACCTGCCGATGCTGAAAGCACCATGCTGCTGGGCAGGTTTATTGTTCCATTAGTGACCATCAAGTCCGTAGGTATTTGAGCGTTAGCTCCTTCAAGCTTTATGAAGCCATTAAAGATGTAATACGAGCGATTAATAAATTTTATAGGATCAACATTTCCGTATATTGTAACCAGAACATTCTTTGACTCTCTTGCCCCGATTTCAATAGAATTTGGAGTGATGTCTAATAAATCGCTAATGTTAGAAGAGGGCACCAGAGCAATCCTTACCGGATAGGAGAGTTCATTCTTCAAAGTTATGTTTTTCTGAACAAACTTGTTAATAGAAAGCACTTCGTTAATTGAAGATGGTGAAAATTCCAAAGCGCAGGCATAACTACCTAAGATTATAGTTACAATTCCTAAAAGCAGAGCACAAATTATGCCCTTCTCGCCTTGGCGTGTGATTTTGACCTGCACCTCTTTTTTTTCTTTTTGAAGGTTACTGCTTGATTTTCAGAGTTGTTCTGGTTTTTTCTTGCCCTTTCAAGAATGTTTAGAAGCTCAAGACATTCAGAGAACACTGCATACTTGAACTCTGTAGGGAGCAGTGAGTATGCCTTGGAGATCTTATCATAAAGTTCAAGGGCTTCTTGGTAGTCTGAATTAACCTTTAACTTTGCTTCTGAAACTAACTGTCTGATATAGGAAATGTTAAGCTTGTGTCCCAGGTTTAATAATTGCGGATAAAGTAGGGATTTTTCGTGAGAGCTGAGCGTGTTATAAAGGAATTTTAATTCATAATATGCGGCTGAAGCTTCCTCATAGTTGTTCTGCTCTGCCAACTGAAGAGCCCGTTGCATTCTGTAAGCAATGTAAGAATGCTGCATTCCAGGCCCTATGGGAACTACTTGTTGTTGAATGGGTGAGTATGTTTGTTGCTGCGGCATGCTAGCTAAATTGTTCTGTAGTGTTGTGGGAATTGACTTCTCAGCATGGACTATTTGCTTCATCCTATTTTCCGAGCGAGGTCTGAGATTTTTGATATGATTTCCTAGTGCATCTGCTGATCTGCTTATTATTTCCGGCTGAAGGGTGTATACTAAGTATATGGTAAGAAGCACTACAAGTATTACTATTTGAATAGCTAAACTGGAGCCAATTTTTCCTCCAATGAGATTGAAAGGCCAGATGGAATACCTTGTCTGTGAAACTGCCAGTCCCGATATGCCTGGTATTGAAACTGAAGCACTCTTGCTTACTAAGAGGAGTGATATCTCAGAAGCAGAATTTGCATCAATGCTCTTGTTTATTTGGTAAACTATTTCGCTTGTAACAGGAAGTGAAAAGATTGGATCATCTTTGACTACTTTTTGTCCATACCTGTCCATAAATGTGATTCCTGCTGCTGAGTCAGCTATCTGTTTTGGAATATTGAGTATTAACATCAGGTTTGAGATTGCTGATTCGTTAAGCTGTTGGCTGAGCTGTACAGAGTGCTTTATTACAGACACTTCTCGGCTCTCCCCGTTATAATTTAGCACTATTGAAAACGCTTTTGTATTTATTGTTATTAGCTCAATAAGTGGAGAGTTTGCTCTTAGGAATGTCCGCTGGTCTATCTTCAGAGAATTAGCTGAGATGAAGGGAGCTGCCACCTTTTCCAGCTCTTGCTGAGTTGGATAGTGTATCTGTTCATAAGAAGATAGCACCTGTATTGAATCTGGAATTGCATTGATTCGTGAAACGGCGTCAGATATTATTTCACTCTTTCTTGCTTCTTTTTCCTCCGGGCTCTTTTTTGAATATGAGAGGTCTGAGAGATCCCTCCTGGCGAGTGTTAATCGGTTCTGAGCATCTGAGAGCATATCAGGTATACCTAATAGTTGAGCTGCTTCAAGCTGTGCTGGTCCTATGCTGTTGTAGTATTCCTGTTTTGTGTAGAGCTCTTCTTCTGCCTGGTCTAGTTCTGGATATTGCGGCTCTTTTGGTAGTGTGCTGATGTTAAGGGAAATCTGTTGGGTGCCACTGTTTCCGAATACATCTGTGCATACGATTCTTAGAAGAACTTGCCCGTCCGTGAGATTGGCTACTGACAAGGTATTTTCAGTGTTGTTTGTAACAGCCATCTGAGAAAGCTGTTCCCACCAGGATTGTTGTTCATTTTTGTATAGTGTGCAGTTTGTAGGATATGATAAATTTGCTTTGAACCTTATTGTAATTGGAAGGGATGTTATTGTAGCACCATCTGTTGGTTCTGTTATTAGGATTTCCGGCTCTTCTGTGAGCTCTTGTAGATATATTGTTATGTTTTTGTTAGAGGAAATGTCCACTGTGTTGAAATACGAATTGTAATTTGTGGCTGTTACATTTATAGGGTATGTGCCTTGAAGCAGATTCTGCATGACTGCTGCTCCAGAGGAGTTGGTTATGGCAGATGTGTTGCCTAGCGTGATGTTTGCTCCAGCGAGAGGTTCTCCAAGCCTGTTAAGAACTGTAATGCTCAAATTTGCTCTGGAGAGCACTGTTATATTTATTGAAGCTGAGGCGGAGGAATATGAGTCGTTCACTTTTAAAGTTACGAGGTATCTTCCAGGCTGTGAGAAAGAGTATTCGGTATTTGGAAGGCTGCTTTCGGGAAGGTTATCATTATTAAAGTCCCACAAGTATGTAACAGGAGTGAGGTTTCCTGAAACATTAGAATAGAATAGGATTCTTACTCCGGGCTCAGCTGTTGTGGTGTTAGCTGATATTGAAAGTGTAAGGTTTCTAGTTATATTGACTGAGAATGAGGTGTTGGCAGTGAATGTTATGTTGTTATATGTTGTAAATGCCTGCACCAGGTAATCTCCAGGCTCGTTTGAGGATGTGAAGATGTAGACTATTGGATATGGTGGAGTTGTTGTTTTGGACAGTGTGAAATTGCCTTTTGAAACTGAGATATTTGTTTGGGAAGGAGGAGCGTTCAGCGTTATAAACACATTTTCCATAGGAATATAATATTTTTTGTCAGTTGAAACTGAAAGATTTATTCGTTCAAATTCTTGCCAAGTATATGCAGAATTTCCAGCAGCATCTGAGCAGGAAATCGTTAGATTATATTTTCCTACTGGAAGGTTAAGCTTAGAAGAGTAGGAAACAAGTGAGCTGAGATTGAATGGTGCTGGAATGCCGGATATTGTGCAATTGAATGATGAAGAGGCAGAGTCTGTAATGTTAAATTCAATGGGAACATCTGAATTGTAAGCGGGCTGGTTTGGATTAATTAGGTTTATATTTGGAGGACTATAATCTGCAAAGAATCCTCTTTCTTGACTTTCAATAGTTTCCTGGCCTGAGCCTATGAGTGTGCAGAGCACCTTCCAAGTGTGAGATCCTTCACTGAACGGGCAGCTTATGCTGTTTGTTCCATTGTGAGGTAAATCAGTAGAGTTACAGGAAGTTCCATCTAATATAAGGGCGCAGTTTTTAACTAAGTATGCTGACGATTCTGGCAGAATTTCATATTCAAATTGGAATGAGGAAGAGTTTATTATTGCAGAATCGTTCGGTTCGTAAGTATTCACGGATGGAAGTTCAAATATGTAAAAATATGTAGAGGCATTGCCATAGGCTTGCTCATCTGAGCACTGCACTTCCAAGTAGTTAGAAGAGTATGAGCAGGAAGGCGCATCAAGATTAACGGTTAATGGAGATAATGCTGTATAGTTCTGAGCAGGGAGTATTAAAGAAGTACTAACATTTCCTCCAAGGTCGCCGCAGTAAAGAGTTAAGGTGCAGTTATAGTTTCCGCTCTCATTTATTGAAAACTGCACGTACAAGGAGCTTGAGTACAAAGAATCTCCTTCTACCGGCTGATTTATAGATATACTAACTGGACTTACTTCTGAGAGCGCATACTGGGCTAAAGCAAAAAATATTATTAATCCCATAATCCAAAGCAGAGCTGCCTTCTTCATTTTTTCTTCAACTCCAAGGCAAGCTCTGCCTTAAGCTCATTTTTTATTTCGGAAAGACGCGATTCAGAATTCAGATGCTCCAGCCATCTCTTTCGCACTATACTTTTTACTTCCTCACTCAGGTTAAGATAGTGACCTTTTTTTGAGAGGCGTTCAAGCTGCTGAGCTAATGATAGAGGAATTCTAACACTCACTATGCTATTGCTCAGCTTCTTCACCTCCTGCTTTAAGAACAAATTCGCGGAGAAAGTCCCTTATGGCTTCTGATCGGGAAGAGTATATCTTCTTTTCAACAAGAGAATCCAGCCATCTGATTATTTCTGGCGAAAAGCGGATATTGAGAACTTTGGTTTCCTTATTCTGCTGCCTTCCCATCTGAATAGCCCGTTAAGCAATGTATGCGTATTGTTTATTTTTGTATGACAAAAAAATTAAACTTTTTAAATTTTTCTAATAAAATCAAATGGGATAATTAAAAATGTATGACAAATGTTAATTTATGTATTATTTATGATATGTGGAATCCATTTTTAAAAGCAAAAGAATTATAAATTCTAAACAAAGAAAAAAACGCATGGAAATTAGATGGATAAAAACATCTGCAACTCTAATAGGAGGAACTGTGGGCGCGGGAATTCTGGGAATACCCTATGTTTTTGCAAAGGCAGGTTTCCTAACAGGACTTGCTTGCATCGGACTAACCTTAATAATGATTACGCTCCTAAACCTATTCATAGGTGAAATAGCGCTTAGAACTAATGGGGAAAGACACCAGCTCACCGCGTATGCTGAGAGATTCTTAGGTAAAAATGCTAAGCATATCGTAATGGGGTCTACACTATTCATGATATACGGAGCAATGCTGGCATACATTATAAAAAGTGGAGAGCTCTTGTCAATGCTACTAGGTGGAAACTCGTTTAATTACAGCGTAATATTCTTCTCTATAATAGCCTTTCTAATATACCTTGGGCCTAAGAGGATTAGGGATCTAAAAGTAGGTATGGTTGTTTTATCTATTATTTTCATATTTATAATATTCTTCTTTGCCATTCCCAGAATCCGTGTTGAAAACCTTTTAACTTTTCAGCCTGAAATGCTTTTCTTACCATATGGGGTAGTACTTTTTGCAATGATAGGAATGCATCTTGTACCTGAGGTTAGGAAAGAACTTGCAGGGAATGAAAGAGACATAAAGAAGGCAATAATACTTGGCTCAATAACTCCAGCACTACTGTATGTAATTTTTGCAGTAAGTGTAGTTGGAATATCAGGTTTGAATACTAGCGAAGCTTCAATTCAATCAATCTGGTTCTACTTTGGAGATCAAGTTGGCAGGTTTGCTGCAGCTTTTGCAGTGCTGGTTATGGCTACTGCGTTCTTATCTCTTGGCATAGCCTTGCGGGACATATATGTCTATGACTACAACAAAGATAGCTTATTCGCCTGGTTTGCAACATGCTTTGTACCGATATTGTTTTTCTTATTCGTTAAGAATTTTATAGCAGTTCTCTCAATAACCGGCGCAGTTGCTGGCGGAATAATTTCAACTACTTTAATACTCGTTTATATCATGGCTAGGAAAAAATCAGAAAGAGAGCCTGAATATTCAATTAAAATAAATAAGGCATGGCTCGCTCTTTTAATATTTCTCTTCACCCTTGGAACTGCTTATGAGATCGCGCTAGAATTCGGAATATTAAACATTCATTAGAATAAAATAAATATATTAATCGTCCACTCATTATTAAATAGGAAAATAATAAAATTTAATATTTTTTTGAAAAAAAGAATATAGAAAAAATAATGAGTATCGCTGCAAGTCCAATCCCTAAGAGAATGTAGTTCTTGTATAAAGATATGAATGATTGGAAATTTTTACTTTCGCCAACGCGAGTTGTATTTACGCTCCTACTAACAGCTTGCGTGTTTATGTTTTTCTGAGAAGCATTTTTGGAAGGTATTTTTGTGGAATAAGAATTATTGCTCTGATTAGAGTAAGACTTAAGCTGAGACCCAAGTTTAGAAATCAAGAGAGTGATTTTATCTTTTAGGTTTGAAAAAAATTGTAAAAATGTTTTTCCTATGGAAGGAAATGTTGTGAAAACCAAAAAGAGAATTATGCCTAAGAGTAATATGCAACATAGTATTAATAAGAATATCATAAACTTATTGGAAGATTCTACCTGTGTGTGCTTTTTACTTTTAGAGGTAGATAACTGCTTTTTCTCAACTATAACCTGCTTGTAATACGGTTTTTTGCTCAACTCCTTCAACGCCTTCTTTTTTTCAATATAAACATGCAACTGGTGTTTCTTCCTGACAACAAAACTCTTTAGTCTTTCCCAATTCTTCTTTAAAACAAAAATCAGAATCAAAATAAGTAAAATAATTAGAAGTACTAACAGGATTATCTTAATTATTTTCAGGTTTGCCAGCACGAATGCCTTCACTCTTAGATATAGTGGCTCCTTAGGAGGAAGACAGCTTGAAACATAAAAGGAAAAATCAAACTTGGAAGTCAAGCGGGACTTCTCAGTATCCACTCTTATAAAAGATTTATAATTACCCGGATTAAGGCCTAAGTATGAAATCCTAACATTTCTTGTTTCATTCGGATTAAGATAAAAACTAGTATCGGAAATCTTTGTTCTTCCAGAAATATTTCTAAAATGTATGTAGTACCTCTCTGGAAAAGCGCCAGTGTTGGCTATTGTAAAATCAAATTCAGCTGAAGAATTGCTGCATATAGTGCTAGAAAAATTTTCATATTTGGGAATAAGAGCGAGATTGTAGTATGGAAGCACTTCTATTGTCTGCCTCAAAATCTTTTCTTCTTCCAAAGTTTCAAAATACACATTAAGATAGTATTTTCCAGATTTTGAACAGTCTGGACTTAGAATGATTAACAACGACTCGGAGCGACCGGGAAGTATCATGAAGTTGGATTTGGATAGGGTAGAAAATGAGGCTGCACTTCCTGAAAGTGTAACTCTAAATGTGAGTGCTGAGTTTTCAAGATTTGTAATGTTAATCACATCATAGTATAAAGTGCAAGCGGACATCTGAATTGTAGAATAATCTGAATATGCAGTAAAGCCTGTAATCTGAGCACTTGCAGAAACTGAGAAGAATAATAAGAGTATAAAAGATAATAAAAATCTGATGCTTTCTGAAAGTTTCATGAAGCTCTACCCCACCCTGAAAAGTTAAAAATGGAAGAGAGGGCTCTTAATAGTAGCTCTGGCTCTCTTCTTCCTTTTCAGACTCGCTCTTACCACTCTTCTTTACTGCCAGGATTATTCCAAGCACTATTAGCACCACTACCAACACTGCAACTCCGATAAGCAGCCACTGCTTAGCATTTGTCCATGAGAATCCTGGCTTTCCTGAAACAACTGCTGAAACTGGGATCTGCTTTGTCTTTCCAGCTACATTCACATTTATGTTAAATGTATGCTGTCCCTCTGCAGCAGTGCTCTTAGGAACCACATATACATATACTGTCTGCGCCTCTCCCGGTGCAAGTATTAGCACGCTGGATGGGGATATCTGTGCAGTTGCCCAGTCCTCAACATTGCTCACAGTTATTGTGTATGTCTGTGCTGAAGAGCCGTCATTCTGAATCATAAGCGGATATGCAACTCCTGGCCCAGGCCTGCACATTGTTTGGCTGTAGCTTCCAACTACTATTGTGCTTTTTGCTTCCGGCTGCTCTGGTTTTTCAGATGGAGCCTCGCAGACATCCCCTGCTGTAATTTTTATTTCTTTGGTGTAAGAATCCTCTTTGTATCCGTCAAAGTAGCTAAGCTGGACATTCATAGTGTATGTTCCCGGCTTTGTGCAGGCTGGAATTTTCAAGTATATCTCTTCTGTAGATTTTGACTTTCCTGCTTCTAAATCATCAATATATTCTGAACCTGAAACACCCAATTCAGGAATTGTGACAGTAAGTTTTATGTCATGTTCATCCTTGGAGCCCATGTTCTTTATGCGTGGTATCACAAGCAGCGCCTTACCAGCTTGGATTGGGCTTCCCGGACTAAGCACCAAATCGCTGATTATTATGCTATGCCTAGGTTCAACTATGTGAAGCCTATAAAGCCCTTCAAAGGCTGGGCCTGTTCTTGTACCTACAACAACTCTTAGGTCATAATAGTCGCGTTCAACCTTGTCTGGTACTCTGACAACCAAATCTTTGTATGTCGTGTCGCCAGCGTCCATATCAAAAACTGAGGTTGAATCGCTTAGAGATTCATAGTCTGAATATTCATAGCCTAATATGGCTGCTGCAACTTGTATGTTGTTTTCCTCATTTTCTGCTTGCAGCTTAACTCTTATGTTAAGGGTTGTACCTCTTTCAACCACTAGAGAATCTCCTGATTCATATACATCTCCATTTATTTTTACCTGTGTAACTTCGGGCAGTGCCCATGCCAGTGCTGTTGAGAGCAATAATCCAACAAGCACGATCCAAAGGTAGTTTTTCATGTTTCATACCCCCATTTATTTTATTTTTTCAAACCATTTCCAATATATAAATCTTTCTATTTTTTTGTTATGATGGAGTGGTTACATTCCTGTTTATTTTTTATTTGCCTGTGCAGTAATCAGGGCACACTCCGCAAGCTCTGCTTACCGTGATTTCCCTATATCTCACCCTTCTGTAGTCATTGTTAATTGTAAATCTAACATAGTAGGTTCCTGGAATAGCATCTTGGGGAATTTCTAATAAGATTATCTTTGAAAGTTTGTCTTTCTCTCTCACATCGATAGGTCCTACTCTGGATATTACGCCCAGCTCTTGTATTACTGCTGTTATTGTTATGCTTCCTTCTCGGTAACTGCTGTAATCTATGTCTAGAGACGCGATTAGAGAATGCCCGGGTTCTATGCAATCCCCATTTATTATTCGCAGGGACTCAACGGTTATATCCTCATTAGGAAGTTTGCAGCCACTCCATGAGCTCCACTTGAAGTTGGACATACAATTTCTATACTGAACTCCGGAGTAGCCGTTAACAGTGCATTCCCTTTCTTCTTTAATTCCAGGGTAACATTCTCCTTCTCCAGTGCATTCTCCCCAGCTCGTCCAAACGCAGGAAGAAGTGCAGTTTCTAATCTGAATGCCGGTCAGCATAAAGCCGCATCTCTGTTGCTGTACTGAGCCCGGAGCACAAACTCCCTGCCCTAAACATTCTCCCCAAGGAGTCCAGGTATAGTTTAAGTTACAACTTCTCTTAGAAGTTCCGCAATATCCGCAAGGTTTACTTTCAACAGTTCCGGGTATGCACTCCTTTTGATCCTGGCAGTCACTCCAGTTGCCCCAGGTGCAGGATGCAGTACAGCTCCTAACTCTATAACCACCAATTCCGCAGCTCTCATTCTGAACTTCTCCTAAAACACAGCTGGCGCCACACCTCTCCTTGTCACAAGTTGAAGTAATATTAAGCGAGCCTCTCGTACAGGAACGAGAAGCCTCATCACAAACACTCACAAAAGCAGCCCTAAAATCCCAAGTCAAAGGATTACCATCAGGAACATTAAAACAACTAGCCACACCAGGCACATCAAAAACAGAACAATTAACAGCCACACCAGAAACACAAACACCACCCACACAAGACTCCACACCATTACAAAACAAACCATCATCACAATCACGAACAACACTAACATTAGACCTACAAACACCACCAACACAAAAACCATCCTCCCTCTTCAAAACAGAACCAACACAAAAAGTCCTATCCAAACCATTACAATCACTAACCAAAACAGCACTCCCATTCACACAAACACCACCAACACACCTACCATCCACACGATAAACAGAATCACCCACACAAAAAGAACGATCCAACCAATCACAATCAGAATCAACCCTACACTGAGAAACACACCTAGAATCATTAGGATAATCAGTAAAAGAAGTACAAGAATTACGACTACACACACAATCCCCACCACAAAAATTAGCAACATCATGATAATCCCTATAAGTAGAACCAACACAACCATCCAAATAATCACACTCAGTAGCAGCGCAGGGATGAGAAGAATCACACTCAGCCCCACAATGACCAACACTACAAGAAAAACTAAAAGAATCAAAAACACAACCACAACTAGCATTACAATCCCCATAAGAATCCCTAACACCAAAAAGCCTACCAGAACAAACACCAGTAGACTGCAAACAATAAAAATTATTCACACTACCCGGCAACTCACACTGCTCACCAGAATCAACAACACCATTACCACAAGATGAAACCGGCTTACAACCCTTCCTGTGATCAGAAGCATCCACCCACTCGTAACCAGGCAAACAAGCACTACAATAACCACCAGCACAAGTCATATTATAAGAACTACAATCATAAGAAACACTAACACACTTACCACTACCAAAATTACAACCAAACAAAACAACACTATTCCCAGAACAATAACTACTAAAACTACCAGAAGCGTTCACACAACTAGAAGGAACAAACCTACTCAACAGAGAAGAATTAGAACCGGAACAGCCAACAGCAGAATGCACACAACTACAATTACTCAAATCACACCTATCCACAGTAAAAGAATTACCATCATCACAATCAGAATCCCTAGCACACTCAGCCCCACAATGACCAACACTACAAGAAAAACTAAAAGAATCAAAAACACAACCACAACTAGCATTACAATCCCCATAAGAATCCCTAACACCAAAAAGCCTACCAGAACAAACACCAGTAGACTGCAAACAATAAAAATTATTCACACTACCCGGCAACTCACACTGCTCACCAGAATCAACAACACCATTACCACAAGTGGAACTGGCTGCTGAGACGGGTTTAGATGAAAATACTAAGTACATTGAAAGTATTATTATTGAAAAGATGAGCAGTGAAAGGTACCTTTTCATTTTTCAATCACCTTTGATAGTTTTCTATGTTTTCGTTTGGATGTCTAAACTGGTAGTCTTTGGCAACTATCTTGAGTACTCTGTACAAGTCGTTGAAGTAGTCCTTGTTATCATAGGGGGTCTTTATCTCAGTTGTAATTCCATCAGGGTCAGTTATGCCGAGGTAGAATGTGCCGGTGCCGTCTTTTTTTCTTTCAAGTTTTGCATAGCTTATTTCTCCGTCTAGAATGTTGGAGTCTGCCCATTGTCTGAGCTGGTCTGAGATTTTATAGAGCTTTTCGCTGTTTACTGGGCTGTGGGCAAGTGCGTGTGTGAACACTGTTAATCTTGACTGGAGCCTTCCTTCACCACCCTCACCATTGATTACCGCCTTTAGGAAGTCTGCATTGAAGTATATTGTATCCTTGCTAAAGAGTTTTTCAACCTTATCCTCAGCATCTTTTTTTATTATGCTTTCCAGCTTGTCCGCTTCTGCTTTGCCTATCTCTTCAAATCCATAAGATATTTTTCCATTTTTGTCTGATATCTTGTATACGAGGTTGTAAGGTCTTCCGTCATTTACAAATAGTACTTCTTTTACTTCGCCATTTTCAAGTTTACCATCGTAAAGTATTGCTAAGTGTTCAAGCCCTTTTATTTCAGAAGTTATCTTTTTTGCATAATCGGGGGATAGGAAGCTTTGGAATATTGGTGAGTATCTTGAGAATGAGTCCTCTTCTTGGCTGTTTATTTTGGTGGAGTATCCTTCATTAAATCCTATAAGCTCTTCAATTGTTGAGGTTGGTTTTTTGCTCATATTTTGTTCTATATTTGTGTTATTTGTCGGTTGGCTTGTGCTTGTTTTTCTGCCAAGGTAGAATCCGGTTATGGTGCCTCCTGCAAGAATTGCGGCAGCTGTGGCGATAGCTATGGATTTAGCAACTTTAGGGTGTAGTATGAGGTATTTTTTTATCTTCTCGGTAGGTGTTAATTTTATTTCTGGCACAGTTTCTGATTTATTTTTTGATAGTTTTTGTAAGAGTTTTGCAATATTCATTCTGACACCCCCAAATGGTAACTTTTGTTACTACTCTTTAATAAAAAAAATATGTCTTGTATATAAATCTTTCCCTTTTGCTTTTGAAGAACATCCGAAACCTGATGGAGAGAATGGGAAAAAATATAAAAACGGCGGATAAACAGAAAAAACATGATAGCCATAATAGGCGCTGGACCCTCGGGTAGCCATTTAGCATACCTGCTGGCAAAGAACGGTTTTAAGGTTCAAGTTTTTGAAGAGAAGAAGAGAATTGGAAAGCTGGAGTGCACTGGCCTCGTATCTGAAGATATAAAAAACATATTGGATGTGCCCAAACGGCTTATTATCAACCGGATTGAAGGCACAAGAATTTTCTCTCCTTCAGGAAGAGAGTTTAAGATTTCTCTTGCAAAGAATTTTGTGCTTGACAGGGTTGAATTTGACCTGTGGCTTTCTGAGAGGGCAGCACTTGCAGGAGCAGAGTATTATCTTGGCACAAGGTTTGATGGCTGGAACCTGGCTGGGAGGAGTTTCCTGCTTAGGATGCGCAGCTTTCAGGGAAAGAAATTTACCTTTAGGGCTGACTACGTGATTGGTGCAGATGGGCCCTTCTCAGAAGTTGCCAAGCTTGCTGGAATTTATGGAAGTAGAAAGTTTTATACGGGAATACAGGTTGAAGCTAAGCTAAAGAATGAGAATGAAATACTCTTCTGGCCTGAGCAGGGAGGGCTATCCTGGATTGTGCCTTTAAATGAGGAAAGAGTTTTATTGGGTGTGGCTTTTGAGGAAAATGCTAAACACAAGTTTAAAGCTTTCTGTAAGAAGATGCTTGGAAGGAGACAGGTGCGCGGGCTTAAGGCGTCTCTAATTCCGAAGTTCAGTCCGCTACAGCCGGTTCAGAGGGGAAGGGTCTTCCTGGTTGGAGATGCTGCACTTCAGGTTAAGGCGACTACGCTTGGCGGAATAATACCTGGGCTCAGAAGTGCTGAGGAGCTTTCAAAATCCTTTATGGACTTTTATAATCCTTACGGCTATACTGCCAGGTATCTTGCAAGAGTTTTTCCGGATTTGTATGCTTCTCTGATTGTAAGAAGGATAATGGATAATTGTAGCAATGCTGAACTGGATGAGCTTTTTGGAATGCTGGAAGGTAAAAAACTTAGAAAGCTTTTTAAAATGAAAAGCAGGGATTCCATGCTTGCATTAGGATTTAGCGCCTTGCTCCGAGAGCCTAAGCTCCTAAAATTTGCAAGAAGGCTTTTTACGAAATCAAAAGCTTTATAACACGCACCGAACTTTTTGTCAAAAATGAAAGTGTGCATCGTTCTTGGAACTAGGCCTGAAATTATAAAGATGGCTCCAGTCATAAGGGAGTGCATAAGAAGAGGTATTGATTATTTTGTAGTGCACTCAGGGCAGCATTACTCTTATAATATGGATAGGCTATTCTTTGAACAGCTGGAGCTTCCGGATGCTAATTATAATCTTGAAGTTGGATCTCTGCCAGGGTATGCGCAGACTGCTAAGATTATGGAAAAGGTAGGCCCAATCTTTGAATCTGAAAGGCCTGATGTTGTATTAGTTCAGGGTGACACCAACACTGTTGCTGCGGGGGCAATTGCTGCCAGGAAGCTTAACATAAAGGTTGGACATGTTGAAGCTGGATTAAGAAATTATGATGAGAGGATGCCTGAGGAGCTTAACAGGGTTTTAGCTGATCACTGTTCAACATACTTGTTTGCACCTAACATCTTGGAAAAAAAACTTCTGAGGCGTGAGGGAATTCCTAGGGAGCGGATTTTCGTTACTGGAAACACCATCGTAGATTCTGTTCTTCAGAATGTTGAGCTTGCAGATGAGAGTATTCTTAAAGATTTAGGGCTTGAACCTGGCGCGTACCTGCTTGTCACGATGCACAGGCAAGAGAGTGTAGAATTCAGAGACATCTTAAAGGGAATGCTGGAAGGGGTTGACGCTGTTCAGAAGCACATTGGTTTGCCAGTTGTGTTTCCAATCCATCCTAGAACCAAGAGAAAGATTGAAGAGTTTCAACTTAAGATTCCTGAAGGAGTGAAGGTTATAGAGCCTGTTGGCTTTTTGGACTTTTTGGCTCTTGAAAAAAACGCACGGCTCATACTTACTGATTCGGGAGGAGTCCAGGAAGAGGCTTGCATATTGAGAGTGCCTTGCGTGACAATGCGCACCTCAACAGAAAGGCCTGAGACTGTTGAAGCTGGGGCTAACATGATAGGGGGCACGAATCCTGAAGGCATCCTGAATGCCGCATTAGAGATGCTGGCTCGCAATAGGAACTGGAAGAATCCCCTTGGAGATGGAAATGCTGCTAAGAAGATAATCAGTATAATCAGTAAAGATTATGAGAAGAATTATGAAAAATAAATCTTTATTTTTTCTTTGAAATTTTTGCTCTTTCAATAGCAAGATAGCTTGTTATCTTTGTTATTTCTTGTTCTATTTTTTCTGTCTTAACATATAAGCGGAAGAGTAGGTAGAATAGTAGCACCACGCTTACATAAACGATGAGGTCAGAGCCCCTTCCAATTCCCAGGAGAGAAGAAAGCCAGACTGTCCAGCCTTGGAAGAATACTGCGCAGAGTATTCCCGTCCAGATTATCGTCCAGAATATGAACTGGTTTAGCTGTATTTTTCGCTCTCTGAACCTGTGTAGCGCCCTGCTCCAGGCAAATAATACGAATATGCTGACCAAAACGTACAAGAGCCACATTTTTTACACCTCCAATCGGGTTAGCTGGTTATCCACTTTATAAGCAGCTTGAATATTATTCTGAATCCGTTGAATATGCTCTGCCCCTTACTGAGCGAGTAATCAGTATAAATTGCCCTTATTGGAACCTCCTTTAATCTGAGTTTCTTTTCAGTTATCCTTCCTATTATTTCCGAGCTTACCTCCATCCTGTTTGAGGTTATTTCAAGCTGGGCTGCTGCCTTTCTAGAAAATGCTCTTAAGCCGGATTGTGAATCGGTAACCATCCTGCCGAAGAGCAGGAAGGTGAGCACATTCAATTCCCAGTTTCCAATTCTGCGAAGGAGGGGCATTCCTTTAGGATTAATAAGGCGGGAGCCTATAACTACATCTGCATCTCCATTGAATATTGGCTTTACAAGGCGCTCAATGTCTTCCACAGCGTGCTGGCCGTCTGCATCAAATGTTACTATGACAGAAGCGTCTGTAAGTTTTAAAGCGCCTTTTATTCCCGTAGCGAGAGCTCCTCCCAATCCTCTGTTTATTAAATGCCTAAGGAGGATTGCTCCGTGTTTTTCTGCAATGACAGATGTGCTATCAGTACTTCCGTCATCTACTACGAGTATTTGCTTGTAGCCCGCCCTCTTTAAAGAAGAAAGCACATTTCCTATTGCCTTCTCCTCATTATATGCTGGAACTACTATCGCTACTCTGGATTTCAAGTTCCTTTTTAGGTCTGCCGTCTTCATGATAAACTGAGGAACTTATTTGTGTTCTCCCCAATCAATCTTCCAGACATATATCTCTGAACCTGTGAGCTCCCTCTCGTGGTCAAAGAGTTTAAAGTGGTTTAAGCCTGCTCCGCCGAGAAAGAACAGGCGTGTGAAAATGCTTTTGGCAAGCTCAGGTGAGCAGATTACGGCTGTATTGTCGGGCGTGTAAACTACTGAGTATTGGAATCCTGGCTGGGCGTATTTCACTTCTTTCAAAGATGCATTTTCAACATAAACGAGAGAGTATGGGGTGATTGGATTTTTGCCAGTGGATATGAAAGTTTTGGGAGTGTCGCTCCAGTTTATTACTAATAATAGTTGCTGGTCGTTAAAATTGAAGCTGCACGAGGTTGTGTTCTCACTCTGGCTTGTGCAGTAGCCTTGAGTTATGTATGAAGGCCATGGAGATATCCATGATTCTTCATACCTTGTATCTGGAAGTGATGTGATGTTGTAAATGAGTTGTTGTATTTGCGACTCGCTATAATTCTTGCTGCTGAGATAAGAATTTACATACGAAAAGTTTGAGCTTTTAACATTTAGCAGAAGCTTTGCCTTTTCAAAATCCCAAAGTCCAAAATGTGCCCAAACTCCTGCTTTGCCTACCATGTCTCCACTTGTTATGAAGTAGTCTTCTGGGGGTGTGCAGTCCATTGCCTGCATTACCCTTTCAACATCTTCTGATTCCAAATAGTTGGAGAGATACTTTCTGGCTTCGCTCCTGTTAAGCATAAGTGCGCTTCGGAGTATCGCTATAGAAGTTAGGGTATCATTATATTTTTTATCTATTATCTCAAACGCAGTGTTTGAGCCGCAATCTAACATTTTTAATATAGCAATTGCTTCGTCCTCATTGTCTGTAACTAGTATCCTGCCCAGCCAGTATGCCTGCGGGCTATTCTGAGAGGCCCCGTCAGCGGTTACAGCCCTATCAGCCACATATTTGAACCAGTGTCCGAAGTCCCACCATGAGTTTATTATAGCGTTTTGGGCAGAATCCTGTTTTATCTTTGAAAGTGCGTCATACCAGGCGTCATTCATGGAAGGCACATAGGCCCTTCCAGTTGCATAGCCCATCTTTATTTGAGGAATCATAAGCCCTACTAAAAGTATAGCTATAATCAAGTAAGAGAATAATTTGTGCACCTTTGCATTAGAGAGTACTTGAAGTATCATTTCAAATAGTATTCCTATGCCGAGACCCGCTGCAAGGGCAAATGCTGGAACAAAGAGAAGTGCAAATCTCACTCCTTTGTAAGTTGCGTATGCAGTTCCGAAAAACCATATTATTAGCAGGATCGGCAGTATCAAGTTGTGGTGCGACTTTTTGTAGCCCTTTAATATTGGAATATCAACAAAGTGCAAGATTGTGAAGAGCACAACTCCTAAAATTGCAAGTATTGCAAATAAGATTCCCAAGCTTGCACCGCCCATAACTCCAACTATTGTGTCAATGCTTCCGGGGTTAAGCTCTGCAACTGTCAAATACACATTTGGCCAGTATGTGGAATGAGCCACATTCTTAAGGCCCATAACTTCAAAAGGTCCTTTTATAATTGCTGAAAAGTTTTTCGCTCCTATTATTATTGATGTGAAAGTAAATGAGGATAGAATAAAAATGCTGAGTACTAATGCTGTTTGTGCTAAGCTGCTTAACGCCTTCTTTTTTGATTTTTTCACTTCAAAGATTAGCAAATATGCTATGTAGATCCCAAAAGCTGCTGTGAGGAAGTCAAATATGAACCACCAGCCCATCCAGGCCAATGCAAAAATTCCTACAAACATTCCTGAAAGAACTGCAAACAGGATTTTCTGCCACTTCTGCTCTGCATTCAGGGCTTCTATTATCATCCAGATTATGAGTAGTGGAAACATCACATTGTATACATCAGTGTCCGAGCCCATTGTTCTACTAAGGAACATTGGATTTACAGCTAAGAGGACTGAAACTGCTAGTCCAGCGAGGTTTCCGAAAAGGCGCTTTCCTATCATGAAAGCTACTATTGCTGCTATTATGGCGCAAACTAGTGGCACATAGAAAGATGCCTGCATAGTAGTCATTTTGGGCTGGAAGATTTTGAGTATTTTATAAAGCCAAGCTATAACATATGGGTGGAGCGTTGGAGTCATCGGCGTTCCTATTGGAGCTAACATGTGGTTGTCCCAGTAGGTTCCGTTTCTTATCTCGTCTGCCTGCATTCCGTTTGCGAGGTAGTTATCAGCATATCGCAAGAAGTAGTAAGAGTCCAAATCTCCGAGATAGGTATACTGCGTGCCGTTTGAATCATACTGCAGCTTAGACTTGAAATAGTTTGCAGTCTGGTCTACCTGCATGGTGATAAGTGCAGAATTAGATTTTAGGAAGGACTGAAACTGCTGATCCACAAAGGCTGCCCTATTTGCTTCGGGAAGGTTTGGGAATTGCTGGGCTATCTGCTGTGCCAGCATATTCTTATAATAGTTATAAACAGTGCTCTGCGCCCAGTCTCTGGTTATGTCTAACTTGTTTGGCTGAATGCGAATTGCAATTGTAAGAACTAGAGGAATAAGAATTAGAAACGCCCAAAGCCAAGGCTGTTTAAATGTTGAGTAGATTCTGTGCCAGTCAATCTTTACTTCCTCAGTGTCAGCCTCATCGTTTTCCTCAGAAGGATGTTTTCTTTCTTTTTTTGATATGTGATTTTTTTTGCTGTGAGAAATCTCCTTACCTTCTGACTTTTTGTCCTCTTTTTCAGTTTCGCTGTCTTCTTTTAATACCTCTGAATCTCGTGAAGGTTCTTCCTGCAAATTTTCTTCTCCTGCAAAGGGTTCTTCTTCAGACATAACTCACCCCGCTATGTGATAAAACAGTTAATTTATAAATATTACCAATATTTGGTTCAATTGAAAACAAATGTTTTAAAACAGATCATAATTTACATCTTAAAGTATGAATGCTGAATACAAAAAAAGGGCGATTTCAGGATTTTTCTGGCACTTCCTTATGATGTTTATCTCAGCACCTTTGAGTTATCTCGTAAGAATAATATATGATAGAAACATTCCCATCGTTGAGATTGGGCTCTTCTACGCAACCTTGGACCTACTCGGAATAATTGCAGTAGTTAGAGAGCTCGGTCTTAGCAACTCGCTAATTCATTTCATACCAAAGTTTAAAGCGCAAGGAAGAAAGGGGCTTATAAAGGCAGCAATTTTAACTACTGTAAGAGCCCAGTTAGCCATAGGAATTTTTGCCACAATTTTAACAATAATTTTTTCTAAACAGATTATAACATACTACTTGTCTAGGAAAACAGCTATTCCTAGCTTTGATGTTGCGCTTGCAGTTATAATAATAGGCGCTGTAAGTGCAGTTATAGACTGCCTATCGGGCATATCTGTATCTTCAGTGCTCGGATTTCAGGAACAGAAGCTTTATTCCTTTTTAAACACTATCAAGATGGGCTCAGTCCTGGCAGTATCTGCTGTGATGATATTTATATTCGGAATTAAAAATGCTCTAGTCCCCGCAATAGCTTATCTGGTAACGCCGCTTATAATATTCTTGATATATTCTTATTTTCTTTTTAAAAAAATATTTCCAGAATTTTTTAGAGTGAAGGCTCAGTTTTCCAGAAAACTTTTTTTAAGTATATTTAGATATGCACTACCCTTAGCTGCGAGCTCAATAGGTATCATAATTCTTATAAGTGTGGATGGAATATGCCTAACCTACTTCGTAGGATTAGAACAGGTTGGAATTTACAAGAATGCAGTAGTTCCGACTGTAAATCTCATAATGTATCTGCCTGCTGCAATAACTGCTGTGCTATTTCCCATGTTTTCCGAACTCTGGGAAAAAAGAAAGAAGAGAGTTATTGGTGAAGGGATATTGAAGGTGGTTAAATATTCTTTATTAATAATACTTCCCCTGGCAGTGTTTATATCCATATTCCCAACTGTAATCTTAAATCTTCTTTGGACATCTAAGAACATAATAGGAGCGAATGCGCTGAGGATTCTATCATTTGGTATAATCTTCTACACTATTTTCGTAATATTCTCAAGCTTTATAAGAGCGTCTGGGGATTCAGTAACGCCTATGAAAATAATTTATGTAAGCGCACTTCTAAACCTGGTAGGCGACATTATTCTTATACCCCGTCTAGGAATGAGCGGAGCGGCAATAACGACTACGCTTGCTTTTATCATCCAAGCTATAATTGCTGGAAGTATTGCCTCAAAAAGGTTGCAAATAAGCCTGGAATGGAAAAATATTTTTCTCAATACTCTGGCAGCATTGATAAGCGTATTTGGAATATTCCTGCTTAAAAATCTGTTTGAAAACACAATACTAAAATTGGCTATATCTGCTCTTACATATTTTGGCAGCTATCTCATCCTAATAACTCTATTAGGAATATTAAACATTAAAGAGTTGAAAGAATTTAAAAAATTAGTAACAGGTAATAGGGCATGAAAGCGGTAATACTGTGTGGAGGCAAGGGGACTCGTCTTGGAAGCATCTCAGCTGAGATTCCAAAGCCAATGATAAGAATAGGGGACAAGCCTGTGCTGGAACATCAAATTGAACTTCTAAAAAGGTACGGAATAAGGGACATCATAATGCTTACAGGGCACCTTGCTGAGCAGATAGAATCGTACTTTAAAGATGGTAAGCGATTCGGGGTAAACATTGAATATTACAGAGAACAAGTGCCACTCGGCACAACAGGTGGGCTGAAAGAGATTGAAAAAAAACTGAACTCCGATTTTCTATTACTTTACGGCGACGTGATGGTAAACATGAATCTTAAGCGCCTAATAGAATACCACTTTACTAAAAATGGGATAGCAACTCTTGTGGTACATCCAAACGATCATCCACACGACAGCGACCTGTTGGAAACTGACGAGAACGGAAGAATCATTGCAATACATCCTAAGCCTCACGATCCTGAAAAGTGGTATCATAATCTTGTAAGTGCAGCCCTTTATGTCTTATCGCCAAAAATCCTAGATTATATTGAAAAAGGAGTTAAAGCAGATTTCGGAAAGGACATATTCCCAAAGATAATTGACAGGGAGCCTATATATGCTTATAGAACTGCTGAATATCTGAAAGATATGGGAACTCCTGAAAGGCTGGAACAGGTAAGACGAGATTACTCTTCGGGCAGAATTGAACGCTTAAACATTGAAAAGCAGAGAAAGGCAATATTCCTGGACAGGGATGGGGTAATAAATGAGGAAGTAAACCTGCTACACAAGATTGAAGACTTAAAACTAATACCTGAAGCTGCTAAAGCAATAGCTCAGATAAACAGATCAGAATACCTAGCAATAGTTGTAACTAATCAGTCAGTCATAGCAAGGGGGCTCTGCACCCTAAAAGAATTATACGAGATACACAAAAAATTAGAAACTCTGCTCGGAAAGGAGGGCGCATACCTGGACGCAATATACTTCTGCCCTCACCATCCGGACAGGGGATACCCTGAAGAGGTTCCTGAATTCAAGATTGAATGTGAATGCCGAAAACCAAAAATAGGAATGATAAAAAAGGCAGTAGAAGACTTCAACATTGACCTAAAAAACTCTTTTATAATAGGCGATTCAAAAACAGATATTCTCACAGGCATAAACGCTGGAATAACAACAATAGGTCTAATGACAGGCAGGGGATGCCGAGACTCAGAGGTTAAGCCGGACTACATGTTTGAAGATCTGAATGAAGCGATAGATTTCATAATTAATGAGCCTTACAGAAAGTTCGCAGAAGAAATAATTAAAAAAATTGATAAGAAACCATTCATAATAGGTGTCGGGGGAAAGAGCAGAAGTGGGAAGAGCACCTTCTCAAAATACCTTAAAAAACTATTGGAAATAGAAGGAAGAAAGGTTAAAATAATAGAACTGGACGACTGGCTAATTCCAGCTTCTGAAAGAAGTGCAGATCAGAATGTTTACGAAAGGTTTCAATTAAAAAGGATTGAAGAAGAGATACAGAAAGTCCTGGCTGGTGATAGTATAAGGATAAGGCCTTACAACGCACTCAGCAGAGAAAAATCAGAAGGTGAAAAAGAATACTTCCTCTCCGGAGAAGATGTGATTATAATTGAAGGGGTGGTTGCGCTCTCTTCAGAATTTTTAAGAAGCAAATATGATTTAAGGGTGTTCTGTAAGGAAGAGAAGGGTAAATTTATTAAAAGAGTATGCAATTTCTATCGCTGGAAGGGGCTTAGTGAGGGTGAGATTCAAAGGATTTTGGATCAGAGGTTTAAAGATGAGTATCCTTACATTGAAAATGAGGAAGTATTCGCAGATTTAGTGGTAGAAAGGTAAGTTGGGGGGTGGAAGTTTTGATAATAACCAAGACGCCTTTGAGAATAAGCTTTGCTGGTGGCGGAACAGATATTGCGGACTTTTACAGAAAGCACCAAGGAGCAGTTGTCTCAACATCAATAAATAAATATGTGTACATAGTACTTCACAACTATTTTTATAACAAGATATTCTTAAAATACTCTAAAACTGAACTCGTGAGTACTCCTGAAAGGATAAAACATCCGATAATTAGGGAATGCTTTCTCAAAGCGGGTGTAAAATCGGGAGTTGAACTCGCAAGCTTTGCAGACATTCCCTCATCGGGCACAGGGCTCGGCTCATCCTCTGCCTTCACAGTAGGGCTGCTAAAAGCATTATACATGCATCAAAGCACCCCAAAGACTAATCTTGAACTTGCAGAAGAAGCGTGCGATGTAGAGATAAAACGCCTTAAAGAGCCAATAGGCAAGCAGGACCAGTACGCGTGTGCAATAGGTGGGCTTAATCTACTCACATTCAATAAGGACGGCAGCGTAGGCGTAGAACCAATATATCTACCTAAGCAAACTCTTCACGAGTTGCAAGAAAACCTAGTGCTGCTATTCACTGGAATTACCAGAAAGGCGAGAACAGTCCTATCAAAACAGAAGAAGGAAATGAAGAAGAAGGAAAAGATAGAGACAATGCTTAAGATGCGCGACCTCGCCTTCACGCTCAGGGACGAACTAAAATCCGGGAACATCAACAGTATGGGAGAGATACTTCACAAGAACTGGCTGCTAAAAAAGAGCCTATCAGAAGGAATATCAAATAAGAAAATAGATGCATACTATGAGAAGGCATTAGAAGCTGGAGCAACTGGTGGAAAGATTCTGGGTGCTGGCGGTGGAGGCTTCCTACTCTTCTATTGTCCCAAAGAGAAGCAGGAATTGTTAGTAAAGAAGTTAGGCTTGGAAAGAATGCATTTTCGTTTTGAACACTTCGGTTCAAGAATTGTACATCTGAGAACGCATGAGATGGACACTTTAGACCAGATATATGAAACTTCAGAAAGCATTCACGAGTTCTCTCAGAAGTACTCCGGATACCTTGCTGAAACATTCTCAAAAATAAACCACGAAGTAGTAGAGCAGGTAATCAAAGAATTTCTAAATGCTGAAAGAATGGGAAAAACAATCTATTTCATAGGAAACGGGGGAAGCGCTGCAATAGCCACGCACTTCGCCTGCGACATTGGAAAGGGAACAAAAAAAGCCAACAAGATGTTCAAAGCGATATCCTTGGCAGACAATCTTTCAACATTCACAGCATACGCCAATGACTTGGGATACGAACATGTATTCTCAAAACAGCTTGAAAATGTTTTAAATAAGGATGACATACTGGTAAGCATATCCTCTTCAGGAAACTCTCCAAACATAATAAACGCCGTAGAATATGCTAAAAAGGTGGGTGCAAAGACAATAAGCTTTGTCGGCTTTGACGGGGGAAAACTTAAAGAGATATCAGACATAACCTTATGGATACCTACTGAGCATGGGGAGTATGAGATAGTTGAGGACATTCATGAAATAATACACCACTTAGTTGAAGCATTTATAAACAGGGTTGAAGGAAATAAAAACAAAAAAAGAAAAAACAGAGATAACAGGTTTTAGCTAAAAAAAGATGAAATGGAACCTCTCAATAATAATTCCAGTATTTCGCGAAGAAAACAGGATTGAAAGGTGCATTAAAGAGTCGCTCTTTTTCTTGAATAACTGTAAAAAGATTAACAAATTTGAAATAATATTTGTAGCAGACAAGTCAGGAGATAAAACTATAGATATTATTAGGAAACATGCAGCAAGAGAAAAGAGAATAAAGTTAATTGTAAATAAAAAGAGAGAAGAGAAGGGTGGCTCTGTAAAGATTGGTATGCTCAGAGCAAAATACGAGTTAATGATGTTTTACGACGCGGATCTAAGCACGCCCCTATACGAAATAAATAAATTTTTAGAATTAATCCCGAAGTATGACATACTAATTGCTTCAAGAGGCCTCAAAGATTCAAAAGTTCAAAAAAAGCCGTTTAAGATACTTTTAAGCAGGATATTCTCAATTTTGAAAAGGATTCTGCTAGGAATTAAGTTTAAAGATACTCAATGCGGATTCAAGATGTTTAAGAGAAAGTGCAGAGTTCTATTTGAAAAGCAAAGGATCAAATCAGACGCCTTTGACGTTGAGATACTATACCTTGCTCAAAAGATGGGTTTCAGGATAAAAGAGGTTCCCGTAACCTGGATTGATTCAGACATGAGCAATTTCAGAACATTTGAAGTGATTCTAAGATTTAAAAGAGACCTGATCAAAATAAAAATTAATGATGCAAAGGGAGTTTATGAAAAAGACAAACAATAAATGTAGATTGTGCAAATCAGAAAATCTTAAGATAATAAAAAAAGAAAGAGAATTTAGACTAATGAAATGCAATGACTGCGGGATTATATTCCTAGATCCATTTCCAAACCATTTTAAACTAAGAAGAATGTACTCAATAGATAAAACAAAAAATTTTGAATACTACAAACTAAGTGAGCCTTTAGATAAAATCAGCTTTGATTCAGAACTAAAAATCATAACTAAGCATATACCGAAGAAGAATGGGAAGATTAAGATTCTAGATTACGGGTGCAGCAATGGAACTTTTATGGAAGTAGCGAGGGAACACGGCTTTGAAGTAGAGGGAAGGGAAATAAATAAAAATTCAATAAAAACAAGTAGGCATAAAGGATTTATCGTTAATTCTAACCATAAAAACTTTGACATCGTCACAGCACATGAATTGATTGAGCACCTTAGCGATCCCATCAAATTTATCAATGAAGTAAAAAATCTTCTAAAGAAGAACGGTTTACCAATAATTTCAACTCCGGACTTTGACAAATCAATTGTGAGAGCAACTCAGATCAAACCAGACGAACATCTATACTACTTTAAAAAAGAAGTTTTAAAGAAGATTCTAGAAAAGAACGGATTTCAAGTTCTTTACATGAAAAATATTAGCAGAAAAAGGTCGGTGCGCGCGTTACTATACAGCACAACTTCCAAAAAGAAGCAAATTAAAAAATTATTAAAACTGATTTGTTTTTTAAAATTAGAATCGGCAACAAATTTTTTATTAAGCCATTTAAAAATTAATATTTTAGTAATTGCAAAAAGGATAGTTTGAAAAAATGTCCTAGCTGTTATAGGAGGTATTGGATGAATACGCGAATGACTTTAACTTATTTTAATAGATTAAAGAATGTGCATAAGCATATCAAAAAAGGTAAAAGGCTCTTGAACATAGCTTGCGGTTTTGGAGATTATAACTATTATCTGAGAGATTTTTTTGAAGAATCGTACGGAGTTGACATAAGCATATCGGAAATAAGCTTGGCTTCAAGACTTAATCAAAAAAACACAAACATACATTTCCTTAAGGGTGACATTAGAAAAATTCCTTTTAAAAAAAATTTTTTTGATACTGTAATTTGTATTGAAACATTAGAACATGTCAGAGAAACTCAAAAAGCCCTAAGCGAATTAGCCAGAGTGCTAGCAGAGAATGGTCAAGTAATAATAACTTTGCCGGTGAAAGAGTTTCCATTCACATATGACCCAATAAATGCAGTTCTTCAAATGCTTAGAAAGAAAACAATACCTATTGGCGCATACGGGTTTGGACATAAAAAGCTATATTCAATCAAAAAAATAAGAGCTTTAATAACTAAACATTTTGACATAATAGAAGAAAAATATTTGTCACATAGTCTAATTGGGCTTATTGAGAATTATGTGCCTTCAATTTTTGCTAGATTCATCAAAATGAATTATAAAAACAAAGGCAACAATAGGGAAAGTGTAGTTGAAATAAGAGATTATACTGATTATAATTTTCCGAATTTTTTGAAGGCAATCTATAATTTAATCATCTTTATTGATGAAACCCTGTTTGCATGGGACGGGCGCTGCATATCCTACATGGTAATTGCAAAGAAAAAGAGGGCTTCAACATGAAGATATCTTATGCATTTATTTTTTATTTAATATTCAGCTTATTTAGTTTTATTGCTCTCAAAGTATCAGGTGCTAAAATTTTGACATATCTTATTTTTACAGCCGTTATGCTAATCACAGCCGGTTTTGCTCTTACGAATCGTAAGCGTATTGTTTTTATGCTTCTGCTTGTCAATTCCTATTTGGTCCTGCCGAAAATGTTCTTATTGTCAGTTGTCTGGATTCTTCCAGGATTCTTAATTAGTTTTTTATTCCTAAAAAAAATTGATACTGAAACAAGAATTGCTATTGGATTAGTACTCTCTCTATCTCTAATCTTGTTCTCAGTTTTATTATCCTATCTTGGTATTCATATCAGCAGAATGTTGATGATCCTCATTTTCTCTTCACCACTTATGGCACTATTAAATAAGAAAGTAAGAGATGATTTTGAAGAACTATTTAACTCCCAACCTGATTATAAAAAACTATCTTTAATAATTGTTGTAATCACATTTATTCTATTAGTTTATTCGCCCTTCTTTAATGAAAAAGCCCTTCCGCAGACTACTGCAGTGGAATATTACTCTGCGGCAAGGTATGTTGAGAGGGTGCTCTCTGAACAGAAAAATTTTCCCATTTGGGAAGTAAAGAATACTTTAGGCCAGGCGAGATATACGCTTGATGCGCCTGCTTACTTCTGGTTTTCGGGCATTTCCGCATTTATTCTCGGCAGAAATGCTTTGTTCATTTATAATCAGGCTTTTATTTTCTTAATAATAGTCTCGGCAGTTTTCTTATTTTTGACGTTTAAGCGAATCAGCTCAAATAATCTGTTATCACTTATGATTACTTTTCTTTTTTTCAGCTTTCCAACAATCGGCGCTGCTGTTGGGGCATCAGGTAACATGAAGGGGTTTGCTGCCTTGTGTATTGGAAGCTTATCTTTATATTTTCTCGTGATGTTAGTTAATAAGAAGAATGTTCTATACTTTTTTATGCTGTTTCTCTTAGGAGGGATTGCTGTTCTATTCCACCCTGTGGCTTTGTATATCATTATGGGTGTTATGATCTCTGCTCTTCTTTCATTAGAAAAGAAGCATTTTGTCAGCTGGAAATTTTGGAGTGTGTTGTGCCTAATCTCAATGGTTTTTATGTTTTGGATAGTTCCGTTCTTTCATTATTCTTATAGGGTTACTCAAAACTTGGGCGCAAGTATGAGTATCAATTTTCCGGAGTATGTCAGGGAGAACCTTGCATTTATGGGCTTGTCAATTTTATTAATGCTTATTCTGTTATATTTCCTTATAACCAAAAAGGGAAAGCTTCATTATAATTTAGTATGGCTTGTCCCATTTTTGTTGCTTGTGGTCTACTCTTTAGATTCAACCAAGTTTCCCATATTGAACAATTTAAAGTACATTGAGTTCCATAAAGCAGAGATTGTGCTCTCTTTTGCCTTCTCATTCTTGCTCTTTTTAGCAATTGAAAGCGTGTTTTATGATAAAAAATCTTACAGAGTGGCTTATGCAGTGTGTTTAATTTTAATCTTGATTTTTAGTTCCATATTCGCTTACAGACTGCATAAAAGATTTGCCAATACTGTTACTGAGACGATTCATTCTGAAAGCATTTTTAATGACACCTTCAGATATATTAAGATGCTTCCCGCCGGCAATTTTTTCACATTTGGAATTTTCGGGCTCAGCGTAGATGGGATTTTTTATGACGCCACAAATCATCCCGCAATAGGAATTGGCTTTTCAGGAGCGCAGGAAGCTTATCTGCAGTATAGACTCCGCTATGATGACGGATATACAATCCTGCCAAATTCTAGGAATTATATCACTAATCTGTTTATGCTAAGCAATGTAAAATATGTACTTATGAATCTCTGCAATCCGGCAGTAAGGCAGATAATCTACAACCTTTTTGAAAACACCTACCTCGCAAACAGAACTGATGAAAGCTACAGCCAGATTTATGTTAGTAACAATAATTGTTTTTTAATACTTCAATTAAACGGGGTCCAGCCTGCTTATGAATTAAACTTTGAAGGCTCTTTTATTGACAATTCTGAAAAAGAATGCCTCAGAGGCTCCAATAATGGATGCATTCCAATCTCAAAATTAGAAAAAGAGGTTTATAATAAAGCGGATGGGAACAGGTATGTGTGGGCGTATACGAATGGAACAAATTATGATTTGTTTTTTATAAAAAACAACACCTCGCTAAAATATATCCGGAATTCAGACACCAGCATAACCATATACGGGAATATAACCAATGAGTGGGTCTATGTTGCTGAATCATACTTTCCAAGATGGCACGCCTTTGATGAATCTGGAAAAGAACTTAAAATTTTAAAATCCAATCTGGCAACCATGATAGTAAAAGTAGAAAACAAGACAAGCCTTATAAAGCTGGAATATTATTTCCCACTATGGGAGAAAATAGTCTATGCTACCTCGCTGGTTTCACTAATTGGAATGTTTATAATGCTAAGCACTTATAAAAAGGATGAGGAAGCTTAAGATGAAATATTTTGTAACAGGAGGCGCCGGATTTATAGGCAGTCACATAGTTGATAAACTTCTCAGCAAGAGAGCACAAGTTGTAGTTTATGACAATTTCAGGACTGGAAATATTGAGTTTATAAAGGAGAATATAAAAAATCCAAATTTTAAACTGATCAGGGGGGATATTCTAAACCTTAATACGCTTACAAAAGCAATGAAAGGTTCAGACTTTATTTTTCACCTGGCTGCAAATGCTGATGTAAAGGGGGGAATAAACAACACAAAAGTGGACTTAGACATTAACACGATAGGCACCTGGAATGTTCTGGAAGCAATGCGGATAAATGGGATAAAGAAAATAGCATTTTCAAGCTCTGCTGCCGTATATGGAGAGCCTAAAGTGTTTCCAACACCTGAAAATGCAGAATTAATACAAACATCCCTATACGGCGCCTCAAAACTTGCAGGGGAAGCAATGATTGAAGCGTATTGCAATTATTACAACATGCAAGCCTGGATTTTCAGGTTTACTTCGTGGATTGGAGAGCGATACACGCACGGCGTAATCTTTGACTTTGTAAAGAAACTGAAAAAAAATCAGAAAGAGCTGCAAATACTCGGAGACGGAAGCCAGAAAAAATCCTTCTTATATATAAAGGACGGAGTGGAAGGCATATTCAAAGGCATAGAGAGTTTCAAAGAAAAAGTGAACATATTAAATGTTGGCCATGAAGAATACCTAACAGTGAATAAGGTAGCTGACATTGTAATATCAGAAATGGGACTAAAGAAGGTCAAGAGAAGATACACTGGAGGAAAGCGTGGATGGCCCGGAGACAGCCCTTTCGTGCACTTAGACATCTCAAAACTTAGAAAGGCTGGATGGAAACCTGAAGTTTCAATAGAAGAGGGAATAAGAAGAACTGTAAGGTATCTGACTGAACATCAAGATTTAATTAAGGTGTACAAATAGAAAATTCGTCATAAATGCCAGAATAAATTTTATTAATAAAATTGTTTATAGAATATCAAGAGAAGTAAATTTAGAGTGTTTATAATGGGACTAAAAAAGAATCTAAAAATTCTAGTATTGGGAAAGTATTATGGAGTTGTATTTAGAGGTGCGGAGATATTCATACAGGAGATGACAAAAAGATGGTCTAAAAAACATTTTTGTAGAATAGTTTCTCTATCTAAAAATGAGGTAATCCTAGATAAAAATCTAAGAAATTCGGCAACTGTTGAAAGACATTCTTACCTCAAAACATTTAGTTCCTGGCTTAAAAATCACAAGCTTTATTTCATCTTTAAATTGATTCCTTTCATGAGAAAATTGGTTTATACAAACATGGATTATAAATTTGAAAGAAAGGTTGAAGCTGAAATAAAAAAGTTCATTCCTGATATAATTGTGCATCAGGCTGGTCCTGGTATTCAGGAGCTTTTAAACAATATAAAAAAGAAGGAAAAATTGAATTTTAAGAGTGTTGCGGTCAATGCATCAGGAATTTGTTGGCAGGAATTACAAGTTGCTCTAAAACGGCCTGACATTTATGTTTGTCAAACACCTTCCCAACTAAATTTTATCATGCGATATGCACCTCGCACTAATTCTGTGCTTATCCCAAATGGTGCTGATTTAGAGCTTTTCAATCCAAGAGCTTCAAAATTAGATGTAAGAGATATTAAGAAAATATCAAAAATGAAAAAAGTTGAATTGGAACATCCTGTTATCATATCAACCGCTGCAATTGAACCAAATAAAGAGGTAGATTTTCTTATAAAGGCAGTTGCTAAGCTAAGGAGTGGAAGTATGATAGTAACAGGGAATGGCTCACAGAAAAATGCAATAATCCGGCTGGGTAAAAAACTTCTTGGAAAAAGGTTTGTCTATTTAGGAGTTGTTAATTTTAATTTACTCCCAAGAGTTTATAGAAGTGGGGATTTATTTGTACTATGCAGCAAGAATGAACCATTTGGAAATGTTTTTATAGAAGCAATGGCTTGTGGCATACCTGTAATTTCCAGGGATGAAGAGGATAGGCGTTGGATGATAAAAAATGGAGGGTTTTACTCAAAAATGAGAGATGAAGAAGAACTTGCAAAAGATATTAATTATGTCTATTTGCACAAGAAAGAGTATAAACCCAGGCAAGCTGCGAAAAGATTTTCTTGGGATGCAATTGCAAAGAGGTATGAAAGAATGTTTGGTGAAGAATTTGGAAGAAAGTAGAGTAAAAAAATTTATTGAAGAGATGGCTGATGTAAGTTGTGAGTATAGAAATAAACACAGAAAACATACTATGTTAGAATACAGGTTTAAAGTGATTAAGGAAATATTAAACCTGCCCAGTGTTAGTGCGATAGATAAAATTTTAACTGTTCTGCCATCAAGAATAACTAATAAATTTTTAAATGAAAAGAAAAGAAATGCTAAAGTGAGACGCCTGAAAAAGGCATATTCTTCTTATTTTGAGAAGATTATCTCAATAGAGGAGCTTGAGAACATAAAAAATATATTGAAGGAGTATAAATTTAAACTTCCTTCATATTCTCCTGCAGATATATTAACTACTCTTTCCTTAACTGAACAGATTCTGGTTTCAGACCAGTATAATGCAAAAGAATTTATACGGAGCAAAGATGTAGTAATTGATGCTGGAGCGAATGTTGGAATCTTCTCCATATTGGCCTCACTTTTGACGAGAAATAAGATTTATGCCTTTGAACCAGATCCAAAAATCTTTAAGTGTCTAGAACATAACATCAGTGCATTAGGTATAAGGAATGTAATTTGCATAAATAAAGGTCTTGGAGAACAAATAAAGAATAAAAAAATTAACAGAGCAATACTTAACTATGCAATCAGTGCGGTAGAAGATTCAGATATGAGTGTAGGCAGCGTAGCGGGTTTTGCAAATATAGAGATTATTCCATTAGATAAATTCGTTAAAGATGAAAAAATACATAAAGTAAATTTCATAAAAATTGATGTGGAAGGTTATGAATTGAAAGTAATAGATGGTGCA
The DNA here is from genome assembly GCA_038874135.1 of Candidatus Woesearchaeota archaeon. GTDB lineage: Archaea > Nanobdellota > Nanobdellia > Woesearchaeales > 0-14-0-80-44-23 > 0-14-0-80-44-23. Next base: position 723,609 of record JAVZCZ010000001.1, on the reverse strand, counting down.
AAGCAAACAATTAGAAAATTTAAACCAGTCATATCCGTATCGGCATATCATCAAAAAGATCATGTTAGACTAATTCCTAAACAAATATTAAAAATCAGAGAAGACTACAAGTATGTGTTAGAAAAAAGAGACGAACCAGATTACATTTTTTATTAAGGATTTGGGTTGACATAAAATTTCTCGTAATATTTCAGGTATATCAGAAATCTATAAAAAGCGAAAAGATAAGCGTACATAATCCCAACAAATCCTGCACGAACTGCACCTTTATAAAAGAGTAGCCCAAAGAAATACTTTATTGGCTCATAAAACATCAACCAGATTGTTTTAGCTCTGCTTAATTTTAAGTTATTTTGTTCAATTTTTTTTATTTCAAGATCACTATAATAATTGATCTTTTTCTGAATAAAGTATGAAACCGATTCGTATTTATACTGTTCATGAATAAAATGATTGGAAAGCATTCCAACAGTTCCTTTAAATTCTAATTCTTCATGCACTATCCCGAAATATTTTGCAAAACTTTTTTTGTAGAGCCTCAGTTTTTTAACACTAAAAATCTTTTTCCCCAAAAAAAATTCATCTCTATACAGGTAATATCCGTCAAATTTTGGATTTTTTAATACTTGAATAATTTCAGTAGCTGTCTTTTCGGGCAACACTTCGTCAGAGTCCAATTCTAAGACCCATTCATTTTTGCACTTGCTTATCGCTAAATTTTTTTGAGTGGCAAAGCTTTTCAATTTTTTTCTGAAAATTTTTGCTCCATATCTTTTCGCAATAGAAGTTGTTTTGTCAGTACTAAAATCATCAATTAAAATTATTTCATCTGCAATTTTTTTAATGCTTTTCAAAGCATTTTCAATTTTTTCTTCCTCATTCTTTGCGATGATAAAGACAGAAAGCTTAGTCATTACAGTATACCTCCTCAAATTTAGTCTTGGTTAAAATTTTTTTCCATAAATAATTTTTGTAGATGTGTTTGCTTAGTGCTCTATTTTTCTGAGTTTCATAAGCTTTTTTTATTTTGTTCTCAATGTCAATTTGAGATTCCGGGTTTACATAATAGGCAAAATCAGAAAAATATTCTCTAGTGGAGCCTATTTCAGTTATTACAACATTTGCACCAGCCAGTCCTGCTTCCAAAGCGCTCAGGCCTGGAGTTTCTCCGAAGCTAACTAATGCAAATACTTTACAGGCTTTATATGCACTTCTAAGCATTTCAGAATCGTGCGGTAGCCGTGGTATTATAACCGTATTTGAAGCTTCAGCCTCTTTTTTGACAGCAGCACAATACTTAGGGTAGTTGGGGTTGTAGTCCCCCACAATCACTAAAGGAGTGTTTATATTTCTTGTAGCTCTAATGAGTGAAAGAACATTCTTTTTTGGCTCTATCCTGCCCACATATAAAACGAAATCTTTAATACGATACTTTTTGATAAATGCAGATGCGCTGCCGTATCTGAATTTTTGGTCTACTCCGTTTGGAATTACAAATATTTTAGACTTACAAATTTTAAAATCTTTTACTAAAAGGTATTTTTCAGCTTGAGAGTTCACTATTATTGTATCACTCAAATCTAAGACTAATTTTTGTCCATATATATATACAAGTTTTGGATTAAAAAATTTTAGCAGCCAATTGAATCTCCCAGAGATAGTAAGCTTAGATGAGAGTACATATCCAATTCTTTTAAAAATAGAAAATTCCGGATTGTTCAAAACAATTTTTTCTAAGTTCCAGTAGTTTGAATTTGTTACAATTTTTATTCCTAATTTTTTAGCATATTCCAAAACAGGCAACATATCTGGGTTTAGAGTAAAATTATGAAGAACTTGAAAAGTTGATAAATCATCTCTTGTCGGGTTAAAAATTTTTATTTTAAAATGCTTTTTGAGAAGTTGGTAGTACCTTTCAAATTGCAGTTCAGATCCTCCATAAAGCTGAAATGCCAGAGGGTGAGCAATATAAGCTATTCTCATCTAATTTCACCATACCTCTTATATAATCCCCGTAAAAGTCCAACGAAATATGCGAAGTATTGCAATGGATAAAAAATGAAGGAAAACATGTAAATTAAATTTTTCTTTTTTGCTGAATAGATTATTCCAAAGAACAGGAAGAAAAGGAGCTGTGAATAGATTGAAAGCAGGATTGGCAAACGCATCTTGAAAAATAGAAGTATTAAAGCTACTAGGTGATATATTCCATATAGGAAAACTATGGGAACATACCATCTAAATGTTCTGCTCTGCAGAAATGCTCTGGCTTGCATGTCGCCGTAATCCATCATTTTTTTTAAGAAGTCTGAAAAGGATTCTATGTAGTTGTGTTTTACTACTGGCTTGGGATTTATGCCGAGCAGGTATCCTTCTTTGATGAGCTGCCTATTCAGTCCGAAGTCCTCAGCCCCATGTCTAGGAGGGTAACCTGTTCTTTTTATTATTGATGAGAGGTATATGCCGTTGCAGTTGGGAAATGAATCTACAAGTGTAAATTTTTTTATGTTTTCATTTAACTGCTTACTTCCTCCAGAGCCTATGGGTGTTTCCAAGAATGCGTAAATTGTTTTCTTCTGCCAAGTGTCTCTGATTAATTTTGTTTTTCCTCCCATACCTGCTAGTTTTGGAAGTCTCTTCCTGTTCTTCTCAAAATGGTATACTAATTCTGAGATCCAGCTTTTTGTGGGAGTTACGCCGGCATCTATTACACAAATATATTTTCCTTTGCATTTTGATAACATTATGTTTCTGTCCAAGCCACGCTTTCCCGAATCGGATATTATTAGTTTAATTTTTTTAGGGAACCTTTTTTTGTAGTCTTGAATTATTTGCTGAGTCCCGTCAGTTGAGTTTCCATCTACAATTACTATCTCATAATCTTTGAAGTCTTGTTTAAGAAGTGATTCTATAAGCTTTTTTATTGAGCGCGATTCATTCTTTACAATTATTCCTACACTCACTTTTGGCATGCTTAGTTGTGGTTTGCCCTTGTTTAAATATTTGTCTCTTTATTGGTCATATTTGGGAAAGCTTTATATACGCTTTTAAATCATTATTGGTTATGCCTAAAGCTTTGGTGAGTGGTGGCGCTGGCTTTATAGGAAGCCACGTGGTGGATGTTCTTCTTGAAAACGGCTATGATGTTGTGGTTGTGGACAATCTTGATTCGGGAAGTTTGAAGAATGTGGATAACAGGGCAAAATTTTATAGGGCTGACATCCTGAGTGATGCTATTGATACGATTTTTTCTGCTGAGAAGCCCGATTATGTTTTTCACTTAGCAGCTCAGATTAGCGTTTCAAAGTCGTTAAGGGAACCTGTTTATGATGCCAATGTTAACATTTTAGGCTCAATTAACATTATTGAGAACTGTATTAGGCACGGGGTTAAGAAGCTTATATTTTCTAGTACCGGCGGGGCTCTTTATGGAAATCCGTCAAGGATTCCCTGCGATGAGAATACTGAAGTGAAGCCATTGTGTCCTTACGGTGTTGCTAAGTATTGTGTAGAGCAGTATTTGTCATATTATGCGAGGGTGCACGGCTTGAAGTATGTGGCTTTAAGGTATTCTAATGTTTATGGGCCCAGGCAGAATCCTTTTGGCGAAGCTGGTGTTATTGCAATATTTGCTAAGAAGATGCTGAGCGGGGAGGTTCCAACTATTAATGGGGATGGAGCTCAGACGAGAGATTTTGTTTATGTAGGGGATGTTGCATTAGCAAACCTGCTGGCTGCGGAGAGGGATATTCACGGGGTTTCAATTAACATTGGGAGCGGCATTGAAACTTCTGTTAATGAGATTTTTGAAATTCTGGAGAGCTTCATACGCTCAGGAGTTAGGCCTGTGCATGCTCCCGCCATCAAGGGCGAGGTCAGGAGGATTGCGCTTGACTATTCCCTGGCTAAGAAGCTGTTGGGCTGGACTCCCAGGGTTAATCTGAAGGACGGGATAGGGCTGACTGTAAGTTTTTTTAGAAAGGAGGTGTAGTTTTATGGATGCTGAGGCAGGCAGAAGGCTTAAAACTCTTGGCCTTGTAACCTATATTCTCGCAGTGGTTACTGTGTTCTCGCTTGCAGTTGTGCACGTCTTTGGCATTATGCGTTTGAATTCGGACAAGTTTTCTTTCTTTTTAATCTCATTATTGGTTCTGCTGCTACTGCTCCCTATTGTGACCTATATCAAGTTCTTTAACATTGTGGAAGTAAGAAGGGATACTCGTATAATGGAAAAGAAGCAGGGTTAATGCATCCTCTTCAGCCAGACCTCTGGTGCTTTTTTTGTTATTTCCAGCTGCTTCCAGTATTTGAACTTCTTTGGGCCCTGTTTTTTTACCCAGTTTGCCATTCTGCTTATTCCAACGCGTAGCGGCGTAGTTGTTTTGTAGTTTAGTATTTTTTTAGCCTTTTGCGATGAGCAGTATGCGTGCCTTACTTCCATCGGGCGGGGGGGCATGTGTATCGGCTTTAGGTCTGTGCGGCCCATCTCTTCTAGAACCATCTTTGCAACCTCATTTATTGTAACTGCTTCTTCTGAGCCTATGTTTATGCGCTGGCTAAAGGCTGCCCGGGTGAACGCTGCTTTTGCAATGTAGGGTGTGCAGTCCTTTACATATGTGAATGCCCTGGTCTGGTTTCCATCCCCAAAGATTATTGGGGGCTTTCCGTGCATTACCCTGTTCATAAATATTGCTATCACATTTCTGTAAGGGTCTTGCAGGTTTTGACGCTCTCCATAAACATTATGAGGTATTAATATTGAGTAGTTGAAGCCGAAGATTTCTCCATAAATCTTTAGAAGTTGTTCCATTGCTGCCTTCCCAACAGCGTATGGATCTTGAGGGTTGTGCGGCTGTTCTTCAGTCATGGGCATCTTTTCCTGTTTGCCATATACGCTCATTGAGCTAGTGTGTATGAAGGTTTTTACATCTGAGTTTATTGCTGCTTGTAAAAGTTGTAAGAAGCCTATGTAGTTTGATTTTGCGTTGTAGACTGGGCAGAATATGCTCTGTCCTTCTGCAGCGTGTGCTGCCAGGTGATAGATTATTTCTACTCCTTCAACTGCATTCCTGCAAACTTTTGGATTCTGAAGGTCTCCCTTTATGAATTCTGCCTTGGGATTAACATTTGAGAGATAGCCCCCTGAGAGGTTGTCTACTACTCTTACATAGTGTCCCTTGCTTATGAGCTCGTCAACTAAGTGGGAGCCCATGAAGCCGGCGCCTCCTGTTACGAGTATGCTGCGTTTCATTTTACCTCTTCTCCACCAGCATTATGCTTAGGAAGAATCCTGAGAATATTGTTTGAAGCCCGATTATGAGGAATGTTAATGCTATTAGGGGTATGCTCTTAACATTTTGCTTAGCAGTTATTAGCCCTCCAAATACTGAAACAATGAAGGTTAAAAACCCTATAAGAAGGGTACGCTCTAGAGGAAAATGTCGGGCTAAAGTGTCTATGATTGGGTCGTGTGGTGTGAAGCCGTTAACAATTGAATAAGTTCTAGCGTATAATCCTGTGCCAATTATCTGATATCCGAGTATTGCAAGCATTGAGCCCAAGATTCCTGTAGATATTGGCGAGTTGAAAAGTAAGTATAAAATTAATAATGATATTCCTATAAGCATTATTATTGCTCCCGGGATTATGAAGAGGTATGTTGGACTATACATTAGAAGGAATCTTAAATGGCGCCACCCATCTGAGAGTGGTCTTAGTTTTGAGGATGATCTTCTAGGATAGTATGTTATTGGAACTTCTGAGATCTTGAGCCCCCTTGTAAGCGCGTTTATTAGCATTTCAGATGCGAACTCCATCCCTGTTGTTTTGAGGTCCAATTTTTTTATTGTTGATTTTCTGAAAGCCCTAAAGCCGGTCTGTGGGTCTGAGATGTGTGCTCTGAAGAAGAGGTTGAGTGTGCCTCTAAGCATCGGGTTTCCTATGTACCTGTTTATGAAGGGCATTGCACCTTCTTTTATTGAGCCTCGCATTCTTGAGCCGAGCACTATGTCGGAATCTGAAAGCTTTTCTACAAGCCTTTTGAACTCTGAAAAGTCGTAGGTGCCGTCAGAATCTCCCATTATTATTATTTCTCCGCGAGCAACATTTATCCCTTTCAGAACAGCAGATCCGTAGCCTATCCTTGGCTCTTTAATTACTCTAGCACCTTCCTTTTTGGCAATTCTGGCTGAATCATCTGTAGAAGCATTATCTACAACTATTATCTCGTAAGGTAAGCCCTGCGCTGTTTTCTTAATTTTTCTTATGCATTCTGCTACTGAGAGCTCTTCATTTCGGCAGGGAAGTACAAAAGAGTATTTGATCTTACCACGCATAATGAAATTGAAATAGAAGAATTATAAAAAACTAACTAAAAATTAGAAAGTAAAAAAAGAAGATTTAAAAATGGATTGATAGAATAGTGCTTCTGTGGCGAAAATCTCAGTAGTTGGAAGTGGCTATGTAGGGCTTGTAACCGCTGCAGCATTCTCAGCATTAGGGCATGAGGTTGTTTGCGCTGACATAGACAGAGAAAAAGTTGCCATGATAAATAATGGAATAGCTCCGATAAGGGAAGAACACCTGGATGAAATTCTCAAAAAGTTAGTGCCAGAGAGGCTAAGAGCGACCTCAGATGTAAAAGAGGCAGTACTCTCTTCTTCAGTTACATTCATATGCGTAAACACGCCAATAAGGAAGAATGGAACAATCTCTCTTAAAAATATTTTTGAAAGCGCCTCGCAGATTGGGAGGGCTCTTGCAGAGAAGAAGGGAAAGCATCTCATAATAATAAAGAGCACTGTACCTCCGGGAACTAGCGAGATGATAGTTAAGACTTTAGAAAAGGAGTCTAAAAAGAGTTTTGGGAAGGACTTCGGAGTTGTAATGAATCCTGAATTTTTAAGAGAAGGAAGGGCCATGCTGGACTTCTTCAAGCCTTCTAGAATAGTTATAGGAAGTTCTGACCTGAATTCAAGAAGGGCGGCTAGGAAGCTCTACTCCTGGACGGAGTGCCCAGTAATAGAGTGCAGCTTCAGAGATGCTGAGATGGGAAAGTATGCTTCAAACGCTTTCCTTGCAGCTAAGATCTCTTTCATAAATGAGATTGGAAACATATGCAAGAAGAGTGGCGCTGACACTAACACTGTGGCAAGAATCATGGGGCTTGACCCGAGAATAGGCCCCAGCTTTTTAAGCCCGGGCATAGGGTTTGGAGGAAGCTGCCTTCCAAAGGACTTGAAAACAATAATAAAGCATGCTGAGAAAAATGGTGTCAGTCCAAAGCTGCTGAGCTCAGTTTTAGAAGTTAATAACACTCAGATTAAAATGCTTTTAAAAATATTAAAAGGAGAAAGGCTGCTGAAAGGGGGTGTCAAGCTCGGCGTGCTAGGACTGACTTTTAAGGCTGGAACTGACGATATAAGAGAGAGCCCTGCATTAAGAGTTATAAATGCCCTGCTGAAAAAAGGCATAATTGTAAAAGCCTACGACCCCTTAGGAATTGAAAATGCGAGAAGGCTCTTAAAGAGTAAAAGTGTCACTTTTGCAAGAAATTCTGAGGAGGTTATCAAAAATTCAGATGCGATTCTAATACTTACAGAGTGGGAAGAATTCAGAAAGCTTAATTTTGGAACAAAGCGGGTAATTGACTGCAAAAACCTTTTCGGAGCCAGCTCAAACAGGCCTAAACACTACATTGGGCTGAGTTGGTAGGGAGAAGATTTAAATAGCCAATTTAAAGCATTACAGTAGGCTTGTAAAATGCTGAACTTACTAATGGGAAAGCTGCAAAGAAGTGGTGAGTTAAAGATAAAAAAAGCCGTCATACCTGCAGCTGGGCTTGGCACAAGATTCCTGCCTGCAACAAAGGCCATGCCGAAGGAGATGATGCCAGTAGTTGACAAGCCGGCAATACAGTACATAATAGAGGAGGCGGTCGCCTCTGGAATAAGGGATATAATCATAATCACTGGGAGGGGCAAGAGGGCGATTGAAGACCATTTTGACAGGAGCTACGAGCTGGAAGCAGAGCTGAGTAAGAAGGGAAACTCTGAGCTTATAAGAGAGATGGAAAAGATAAGCAGTATGGCAAACATTCACTACATAAGACAGGGCAGCCCCCTTGGGCTTGGGCATGCAGTGCTTAAAGCCAGGGAGCACATAGGAGATGAGCCCTTTGCAGTATTCTTAGGCGATGACCTTGTAAGAAGCAGGGAGCCGTGTATGAAGAAGATGATACAAATATTCGCAAGGGTAAAAGCCCCTGTAGTGGCTGTTTCCCCTGTAGAGATGAGTGAGGTTTCAAAATACGGAGTTGTAAAGGTAAAAAAGGAAGGCGGCCTTCTCAGAATTGAGGAGATGGTTGAAAAGCCGAAGAGGGAAGAAGCTCCTTCCAACCTGGCAATACTTGGAAGATACATACTTACGCCTGACATATTTGAAGTTCTGGAGAAAACCAAGCCCGGAGTTAATATGGAGATAAACCTGACTGATGCGCTCAGCTTTATTGCAAAAAAGAGAGGCGCCTACGCCTATAAGATAGATGGGGAGTGGCTCACAGTCGGAGACAAAATTTCATATCTGAAAGCAGTCATAAAATATGCTTTAGAAAGAGAAGATGTTGGCCCTCAGCTTAAACAGTTCTTAAAGGAGCTCCAGCTTTAGGGTTTGAATTTTAGAGTTCTCAGAATGGGAATTTAGGAATTAATGAAAGCGGAATTAAAAAGGGGCGACGGCTTTCTGCATTTCCCGCTCTGGAGAGCAGTACCGCGCAGAACGTAGGCCTGCTTGACTTCCGAGTTCGGAATGGGATCGGGTAGGACCAGGCCACTCTGGCCGTCTGAGATGGAGCAGCAGAGTTCCACTATTTAAATCTTTCGCTTATTTATTCGAGTTGGATTTTTAAAATGAGTTTAACTCTCACTTTTTCAAAAGATTTATAACATAGTGCCCAAAAATAACTTTTTGGGATGGCGTTTATAAGGGTTAAAGGGCATGGAAGGCATAGGTATGCCTATTTGGTAAGTGAGAAATGGACAAAAGATGGTCCAAGACAATCTGTTTCAGAATACCTCGGGAAGGTGTTTGATGTTCAAAGAAACTATGAGCCTAGCCTTACAATTAGTGATGAAACAACTTTTAAGAAGGCAATTCTTAAAATAACTGCAGAGGAGCTTCTCGCCTGCGGTTTTTCAGAGGAGAGAGAAGGGTTTTTCATAAAAGATGTTGATAAAAAAACAACACTTCAAGCAGAATTGTCAGAAGAAAAAGTGAGATTTACTGTAAGAAAGGGTTCTAAGAGAGAGGCTGAATGCGTTCTCAAGGCGAATGAGGGATTTATCTGCAAGCAGACCATTACGGAATTACTAACTGCATTAAGATTTAAACAGGAATCTCAGGAGGGAAATGAGTTTACATCCGAGCCGGAACTCGGAAGAATTCTGGCTAGATTGATAATAAATGCTGGACTTAAAGTTTCGCCAGATACCTTTGTGATGTTATACGAGAAGCTGGAAAAAGAAAAAAGCTCAGGGGGTTAGAAGATTATTGATCTTGAAAAGCACCACGGAGGCGTCCTGCTGTGAGATTACGCCGCTCCTCATAAGTTCTGACAGAATCTCCTTCACTTCGTCCTTAGTTATCCTGTGAGTCTTCAACATATAAGAGAAGATAACTTCAAAAACGTCTTTGTCGAGCTTCTGCTGACTTGAAATGTTTTTTATCTCTGAAACTATGCTTTCTTTAGATGCCTGCTGAACAGAAATCAGTCGGCTTATCTTCTGTGCGATTTCAATGCCGATCTGGCCGCGCCCTATGTCATATATCCTGCGAGCAAGCTCTTCTGCCTGCGCTTCTGAAATCTTCTGCTTAATGAGCTCCACTTTCTTATTCACCATGGGCACAAATGGGATCTCTATAAAGGGAAGCTGTCCGGATAGTTCCAGTATGAGCTTTCCCATGCTTGAAAACTTTGAGCTATCTGAGTATATTCTCACGACATTATCGCTGCTAACAACATCCTTTTTCACCAAAAGAATTCCTCGCTTATAGATCAGAACGCCCCGTCCTATTTCTAGACTTATCTGATTCACAGATAGCACAGAATAGACTATGTAAATTACAGAGGCGACTACAAATAGTTGAAGAACGGTTGTGCGGATGAGGTTCAAATCAAGAGAGAAAGTTTCAAGCAGCATTGAGATTGTATCCTCACCCGCAGAATATTTGAATATCATGAGAAAGAACCAGCATATAGCTGAAAATAGGACAAGTTTTGAAATTGCTGACGCCAGTGAAAGAAAGGGGCTGGGCTTCACTGAAAAGTTCTTAGGTTCTGCTTCCATTTTGTACTTCATCTATTCTTCAAACTCAAATGTGATCTTACGTTCCTTCTTGTTTACTGATTTTATATTTTTAAAACTTTGCAATTTATCAAACGCTTCTGAGATTGAGCTCCTATGCAGCTCTTCCCTAAGGAAGTTTAGAACTTTCTGTATCTCATTATAATGGGAGTAGATTGCTGCTGCCTTCTTTTCAGCCAGCTCAGCCTTTTTAGTTAAATCAGCAAATGCCTTCTGCTGCTCTTCAACTATTCTATTTAGATGTTGAATTTTTGGACTTTCTGCATTTGAGAGAGCAGACACTGCGTTTTCTATGGCAGAACTGAATGTCTCAAAAGTTTGAGTTCTAAGTTCTGAGTAGCGTCTAAGCTGTATGGGAGTTACATCCACTATTTTTTCAGAATAAAAAATTATGCTTGGGCTTGGTTTTTCTGCGAATAAGTTTTTTATTGCGGTCAAAATATTCTCAATTTCATCTTCAGAGAGAGCTGCTGCTTTGAAATTTTTGTCTATCCCGCTTCTCAGACAGATTTCTTCAGCGTATACTCCTCCCATAGAAAGCTGCGTGGCTATAAACTGCACTACGCTCTTGTCTAAAGATGAGGCAAGGCTCTTAAATGATTCTGTTGACAATTCAAGCGGGTTTATACTCTTGGGTGGAAGCTCATATTTTAGGCCTGGAGCAATTCTCCTTGAGCTCCACTCCTGCTCTTCTACAACTCCTAAGATGTTAAGCTTGGAATCGCAAAGTATGAGATTTCCCCTGCTGAAAAGTTCTAAGAATAGAGAATAAGACTCACTTTTCACTCTGAAATCCAGTTGGACTATTCTTTCCATGCCAACCTGCGCTATTTTTGTGAGAAATGCCCCTTCTAAGTGTTTTCTCAGAAGGGCGCACATCCGCATAATGTTAGCGGGCATTTGCGGCTTATTTTGGCTTAGAAATGCCAAATTAGGCAGGATTATCCTGAGATAGCGCCTGCCTGTAGAGGGAATATGAAAATCAAGCAGGAAGTCCTTCTCAGAAGGTTGGTATACGCGTTGAAGCCGCGCACCTTCTAAAAGTTTGAGTTCTTTTAAAAGGAAGTAGATCTCAAAAGAGACCAGCTTCTTCTCTTTCAACTCTGGAATAGCCTGAAAATTCATGTTTAATCTGAAGTAGGTGCAATATAAAAAGGTTTTCTGAGCAGTAAAGCCTTGCTTAATAAACTTAAAACTCACTTTTCAAGAACAAACTTTTTATATAACCAGTGCACTAAAAGTTTCAAGATGGGGTGGCTTTCCAGGTTTTTTATTGGAAAAAGTGAGGATTCTGAGAAAAAGAGTAGAAGTTTAGAATCAATAGAATCAAGCATTTCGCTCTCCTTTTCAAGGCTTAGGGGGGATATAGAAAAGGTTGGGCTTTGGATAAGGTATTTTGCACAGGAACACCTGAATAACAAAGAAGAACATTCACTTTTCAGGAGAGAGCTCAATTCCAGAAGCCTAGAAATTAGTGAATTAAAAAATGAGCAGGAAAAACTGATTAGCACCTTAGAAAAAAATGCCGAGATTCTAACAGAACTCTCAAGGAAGGTTCAGGAATTAGAAAGAGAGTTAAAAGAAGTTCGCGAGGAGGCAGAAAAATCAGGGACAGATAATGGGACATGTCCGGGACATGTCCGGGACACTTTACAGAATGAAAAAAATTTTCAAAAAATAGAAAAAGTTAGGAAGGAATTAAAAGAAAGAAGTGTTGAAATGCCTTTAGCCTCAGAAGATTCTTTAAAAACATTCAGGTTCACAGCAGGCGAATTAGAAGTTTTGAAAGTTTTACATTATACTGAAAAACCAATAAGCTATTCTGAAATAGCAAAACTCGTCGGAAGAAGTGAAAAAAGCATTCGAAACATCATCTGTGAGCTCAGAAAAAAAGGAATTGAAATATTAGACCGACAAATAGGCAATAGGGAAAAAGGATTTTATCTTGCGGCAAAGACCAAACTACTGATCTCCGGAAGGTGATAGTTAAAAAATCTTTATCAAAGATAGTTAAGGTAGATATCCCTAATTTGTCCGGGACATGTCCTAATTTTGGGACATTTCGGGACATGTCCGGGACAAGTCATCGGGTGTGTTCAGAAGAGTTTTTACCTTTTTAAGAGTTGAAACGAGGCAATCTGGCTTAGAAGTATCCACTTCAATTATGGTGTGGCCATTTTCTATTGCTTCCTGCAAACACACCTCAAATATTTCTGCGTCAAGATTTTCTCTGACCTTATCTTTTGAGTAGCCTCTAGATTCAAGCCTCTTTCTTAAGATTGGGAGGGGACACTTACAAATAATGCACAAGCTTGTTTCCTTTTCGGGGAAGAAGTGGGAGAGATGTGAATCTATGATTATGCCTTTTAGATTAAGTTTTTTTGAGCTAGTGAGCTTTTTAAGCCGCAAAATCTCACTTTTTAGAGTGGAATTTAGTTTTTTGACATCTACGACATAGCATTCTCGCCTTTTATCAAAATAGCTTGCAATCCTCTTTTCTTTTACCAGCTGTGTGCAGTTTATAGAGTAAAAAGTGAGTTTTTCAGATAGGTATTTTGCAAGAGTGCTTTTTCCTGTTCCGGGCGTGCCTGAAATAAGGATAATGGGCAGGTGCATATTTTCTTTCATAAAAGCCAGAGTAAAAAGAAGAAGTATTTAAATATAAGAGTTAAAAAAATGTTGTTTTTGGGCACTATGCTGTTTGTGTGTGTAAAAAGTGAGATTAAGCGGTTTTTATTGCAATTGATCAGATTATATAAGGAAAATGGAGAAATTATATATGATATAGGAAATAGGACAACAATATAAGAAAGAAACTATATAAAGTTTCAGCGCCTGCTTCCCATAAGCTTTCTCTTCTCCTCTATCCTGCTTTTAAGCTCCCTTATCCTTTGAATATGGCGTTCATATGCGGCTCTGAACTCAGAAAGAAGCTCTTGCTTAGTCCTAAGCCCGCTCAGCCTATTTGCAAGCTCCTCGTCATGAAGATTCAAGCGGGCCCAGTCTGCAAACTCCTTGCTGTTATGCCTGGCAAATTCTGCTGAGTCCATTCTTTCTAAGAGGCGTATCATGTCTGAGAGGGTTGTTGCGCTGAGCACAGAGCTGTTTAGCTCTGGGTTAGAACTTGCAGAATCATCTTCACTGGCGTTTGGCTCTATTTTCAGATTATGCGGCTTTTGAGGCTCTTTTAGGACCCTCCTCCTTCTAAGAATTGTTACAAGTTCTATAATTAGTACTAAGAAGGCTATATAAGCTAGGATTATCAGCGCTTCCCCGCCTATGGTACTAATTGGGGTTTCAAATATTATCAGACGCCTCAGCAGGGTTTCTGAGAGTATGAAAGGATTGTAAGATGCTATTCTCATAACATATGAAGGCATGCTCTCAAGAGGCAAAACTACGCTGGAAAGCAGCAGGAATATGCTTGCAACCGAGATTGCTCCTAGCGTGGCTGTTTCCTCTGAATTGAATAGCATTCCTATTAGGATTCCCATTAGAATAAACATTGAAGCTATTTCAAGGAAAAGGATAAAAAGAGAGGGCAGCATTCTGAGAATCTGCGCCTTGAAGAATATAAGCGAGATTATAAGCACGATTGCGAGCTGGATTGTTGTAAGAAATATTGTGGTAAGGTATGCAGAAGTTGTAAACAGCTCCTCACTTGTTGGACTTATCCTGTTTCTGAAGTCGGCATTGGAGCGCTTATCAGTTATGACTATAGTTGTAGCAAATATTATGCTTATAAACATAGTAAGCATTGCTAAGAGTATTGGAAACATATAGCCGAGATAAGATTTAATTGTAACTGGCTTTACGGTAGTGATTATCGGGCTTGAAACTGCTTCAGGATTCTGCCCTAGTACATATCGTAGGTTGTCTGAAATTGAGTTAAAGGAGCTCTGCAGTAGTGCTACTTGCTTAAGGCTTGACTCCAGCAGCTCTTTTGATAAGGTAAGCTGTTTTGAAACATTTTGTCTAGTGGCAAGTGCAGCATCTAGCTTCTGTTTGGTTTCATTCAGCTTCGCCTCTACAGATGCCATAAGCGTAGATATCTCAGTACTATTAGATTCTGCAAACGAGTTCTTCATTGAATAAATTGAAGAATAAGCTGAGCTGGCTATGTCTTTTATGGTTTCATTATCTGTTGATGAGTTTATCTTAGAAAGCGCATCTAGAGCAGTGCTTATTGCTGAAAGCCCCTGAGAGTTGAGCTCTTCCATTCTAGCCCTAACATATGCAAGGTTGAAGCTCTTAGTGTCAAGGCTTAGGTCCAGCTTGTTTAAGCTGGCGTTGACTGCAATGAGCTGCTGCTGAGTCTGCCCCGTCTTAGTAGAGAGGTCTGTAAGGATTGTCTTTCTGCTGTTTAACTCATTCAGCGCTGTTTGGACACGTCCGAGCATGGAAGAAACCATGGACTGACTAAGCTCTGTGGACTGCTCTGAAATCTTAGAAAGCAGGGTGTCCCTAACCATCCAAACCAGATTCACCTTAGAATAATCCACATAGAATATGAGTTCGGTGCTGGCATTGCTGCTTATCTTAAAATCCTGCGGGAATACTATGCAGGTGTGAATTATGCCCTGCCTTATGGCATCTATGCATTTCTGTTCCGATTCAAACTTTAAAGTTCTGAATTGAGCGTCTGAAAGTGCTGAAGTGAAAGATATAACATCAGAGGTATAGTTGGAAGAGTACATTCCAACATTTATTCTATAAGTGTTTGAGTTGTTAAAAGCTATTCCTGCAAGGAATATTATCAGAAGAGGACCGAGCACTACTATCATGGCAGAGCTTTTTGACTTCAGAAGGAGCCTAATATTCTTCTGGATTATCTTAAAAAGCTTTCTCATACTTCACACTACCTCTTCTTTACCACTTGTTTAAAAACATCATTCAAGGAAGGCCTTGTTACATTTATGTTTAGTATGCTGTCCTCAGATTCTCTGACTGCTTGGAGTATGTGTTGTAAGAGATGCTCTGCAGAGGGTGTATAGATTATAAGCTTGTGCCCCTTATCAACTATCTGACTTATCTCAACAACTCTTACCTTCTTCAGCTTTTCAATTATTATAGAATAGTTTCCCTTTGCAGTTTGCAGGTGTATCTCCTTGTTGGCGGAGATGCGCTTAGAAAGCTGTTCAACACTTCCAATGTCTGCTATTACCCCATTATTAAGTATGGCAATCCTGTTGCAGAAGTATTCCAGTTCTGAAAGAAAATGGGAAGCAATAATTATGGTCTTTCCTTCAGAGTTTATCCTCTTGAACAGCCGGAGAAGCTCAGCTCTCGTAACAGGGTCTAAATCAGCAGTTGGTTCGTCAAGTATCAGGATTGAAGGGTTGTGAATTATGGCGCAGGCTATATCCAGCTTTTTCTGCATTCCGCCAGACAGGAATCTTGCCTCTAGATTCTCAAATCCGTGAAGGCCTACAAGCTTGAGAGCCCGTTTTATGTTTTCCTCAGCCAGGTCGGGCGGGAGGTCGTATAATGCTGCGAAGTAGTCCATGTTTTGCTGCACAGTCAGCTCGGGATAAAAGGATGGCCTCTGAGTTGAGAAGCCCATAAGGTTTCGCACTGCAAACTGGTTTTGAAAGACGCTCTGATATTTTAAACCCTGAAGCACCCTGTTAGAACGGAAGAGCACATCTCCAGAGTTTGGCTGTATTGCACCTATAATTGTTGAGAGCAGCGTAGTCTTTCCAGAGCCACTCATACCGATTATCCCAAAAACTTCTCCCTCAAGAATGTCCAACCTTATTTTTTTAAGAATCTCCTTCTGGCCAAAGCGGACGCAGATGTCTTGAACTTTTAAAACTGGCTCTGCTTCTTGGCGTTCGCCGTGCTTATCCATCCTACCTTCTTAAAAATCTGACAAAAATAAAAGGTTATGCAACTACTTTTAAATGATTATTTTAACTTCAACATGTTTGGAAACTTTCAAACATTTTAAATAGTCAAAAAAAAAATTCTAAAAGCGCATGAGCGAGAAAAAGGGAGAGCCCTTTGTGCTGGTATCTCTTGAAGAGAAAAAGCTTAAGCAGATCGCAGATGCTTTATCCAGTGAGACTGCCAAAGCAATAATGAGCCTGCTTTCGGAAAGGCAGTCTGCTACTGAAACTGAAATATCGGAAGCGCTAAATGTCCCAATATCTACAGTTCACTATAACCTCAAGAAGCTGATTGAAAGTGGGCTTGTGGTTTCTAATGAATTCCACTACAGCTCAAAGGGCAAAGAGGTAAATCACTACTCCTTAGCTAACAAATACATAATAATAACCCCTAAAAAGGAAGAAAAAGTGTCTCCAGACATAAGAAGCATTCTGATTGCAGCACTAGCAGTTGTAATAGGCACAATTACAATATGGACTCTTCCAATCTTGGAAAGAAGCAGCTGGCTTGGAATGCATTTTTGGAAAGAGAAAAGTATGCCGAAATGCATGGTTGTTCAGCCACAAACCTCGCTCAGTTCTTCACAGCAATTGCAATTTGCTCCACAGCAAAATGTGTGGCAGTGGTTCTTGTTAGGGGGGCTTGTTGCTGTTGTAGTGATGCTCGCCACATTCTATATACGAAGCAGGAAAAAGAATTAACTTTTTCTCCATAAGTATTAAATATTTGATTAGAAAAAACAACCATAGAGGGTGGTACCCATGATGTGCGAACTCTGTGGAAAGGAAACTGAATCAGTCTTCAGGGCAATCATTGAAGGGACTGAGATGAATGTTTGTGCTGAGTGTTCTAAGTTTGGCAAAGTCATATCAAAGAGGGTGCCTGAAAAGAAGAACATTATAAAAAAGGTTGAGCAGCCCACTAGCCAGAATAAGGTAGAAATTATAGAAGTAGTAAGCCCGGGAGCTGGAAGGATTATAAGAGAAAAAAGAGAGAAAATGGGATTAAAGCAGGAAGAGTTTGCAAAAACACTATCTATAAAAGAGTCTATGCTTCATAAGATAGAAACAGGAGAGTTTGTCCCGCCGGTTGAGCTTGCCAAAAAGATTGAACGCATACTACACATACGCATAGTAGAACAGCGTGAAGAGAGGGCTGAACATGTCACAGGAACAACAAAAACTGGTTCTGAACTTACTATTGGCGATATCCTAAACATGAGCAAAAAGAAGTGAGATTCCTTATGAACAAATCTGAGAATAAAAGCAAGATTAAATTTGAAGAAGTGTTCCTTGCTTTAATAATAATTTCTGCATTCGCTTTCAGGGCAGTGCTAAGTCTTAAGAGCGGGCAGTTTAGTTCCTCTGATGCATACTTTAACCTTAGACAGATTGAGAACATTGAAAAAAGTGGGCGCCCTATAATAAGGGATGAGCTGAGCTATTCGGGAAGGACATTCTCTTTTGTTCCTGGAATGCACTATCTACTCGCTGGATTGTTCCTAATCTTCGGAAGATTCATAAAAGAAGTGCTCTTTTTTAAGATTCTGCTAGCTGCAATTGAATCACTTTCTGCACTGGTAGCATACCTGATAATTGTTGAGGTGTGCAAAAGCAAAAAAGCGGGGTTAATAGCAGCATTCGCAACTGCTTTTTCCCCAATACTTATTGAAAACACATTCAACAAACTAAGCACCTACTCAATAAGCGTGCCTATAAACCTTCTGATGATATATTTATTTCTTAACAGCGAAAAATCAAAAGGAGCAGCCATAGGATTCATTGCCGCACTCGTGGGTGCCGCCTTGATAGACGGGCTAGTTTTTGTAACATTGGTTGGACTACTTATGTACATGGTGCTTGCAGAATCAGATAACCTAAAAGAAGGGATGGGCAAGAAAGAGATTCTCATATTCTCAGTTGTGTTTCTTCTCTGGTTGGAATTCGTTATTTTCAAGAATGCCTTACTAACCCATGGAATAAGCATAATTTGGAGAAATGTTCCATCACAAATCTCTTCAAGATATTTTTACAATGTAAGAATGCTAACCATAATCTATAGAATAAATGCGTTGGCATTCCTAGGAGGAGCATATATATTGTATAAAAATTTAATAAGAGAAAAAAGAGAAGAAACCTACCTTTTCGGAGGAATAATATTTACTGCGCTGGGAATGCTTTGGCTAAGACTCATTGAATTCAGCATAGGCCTAATGATGCTCGGGCTCATGTTTGCTCTGCTGTTCGCTTATTTCTTCAAAGAGTTAGATGAATATGTTGGAAAGACAAAAATTGCAAAGATGCGAAACTTAATAATGAATTCCATACTAGCAATATTGATTTTTACAACAATTAGCGCGTCATACTCTTCTGCTCTCGGCAATCTTAAGAGTTCCATTGAAAGTGGGACCTTTGAAGCTTTACAATTTCTAAATTCATATAACACTTCAAAAGCAGTTGCAGCTGCTCCTGAAAACGGCTTTTACATAGAATACTTTGCAGGGAAAAAAACTATAATGGACTCAGATTTTCTAACCATCAAAGATGTTAATCAAAGGTATCAAGACTTAGCAAGAATATATACGACACCTTACAGCATAGAAGCTATAGAGCTCATGGAAAAGTATGATGCCGTTTTAATATATCTTTCAAAAGTGGAGAGAGAAGAATACTCCATCTCAGAACTTCCATATGAGAAGGACAACTGCTTCTCAAAGATATTTGATAATGGAGAAGTACAAATCTACCTTAGAAAGTGTAGCGCTATTCCAATCTCAGCTTGATGGTTGAAAAACATGAAACACGGAAAAAAAGACAGCAATAAAGATGAGAAGGAAAAGAAAGAGATTGTCAGGCTGCAGTTTGATAGAACAAAACAGACTCTAAAAGATTTTGCTCCCCTAATCTATTCAATTATATTATTTACAACCATATTTGTAATATTTTACGCTTACAGAACCATCTACTTTGAAGGACTCCTGCCTGGAAGCACGCCCTATTACTACCTAAAAAGTGCAGAGGACATAATAAAAAATCGCTGGCTCTTAAGCAGCTCTGAAAAACAATTTAGCGGTTATTACTACCTACTGGCACTAGCAAAATCTGAATCAGATAGGGCAGTGTTTTGGCTTCCAGCATTACTTTCTGTCCTATCCCTCATAGCAATATTTTTCCTTATGAAAGAGTTTGGAGCAAGGTCAGAAACAATAGGAATTGCACTTCTAATACTTGCAAGCAGTCCTGCCTTTCTGTATCAGGCTATGAGTTTGAGTGCCAATCTCGCTTCTCTATGTCTAACCTTGTGGGGCGCTTATTTTTACCGAAAAAAAAGTGCTCCGGCAAAAGTTGTAAGCGCCATATCTTTTCTAGCAGCTGCCCTCATGACAAAAGAGGGATTAATAATAAGTGCTGTATTAGTTATTGCATTAGGAAATGAAGAAAAAATTAAAAACGCATTTTTGGGCTTGATTGCCCTCGCTTCACTAGTATACATCCTTCCGGCATTTAAGTTTGGCTGGAACATTCTGTTTATCTTCAAGCAAAAACTAAGCCTCTCACAGATTGTGCTTGAACTTGGAGGAATATCTGGAATAGGAATCATTGAAGCTGTTGTTGCATTCATAGGCATAATCTACTCGGTATCCTCAAAAGGTGAGAATAGAAATGTAGTTTATGGAGTGCTCTTCTTAATTGTTCTGCTGACTTTGGGTTTTGACATCGTTGCATACGCTGCAGTTACAGCTGCAATACTAGCAGCATATGCGATTCAGAAGCTTAAAGAGAGGGAGTGGACTCTTCCGATGCTAAAAGGGGCTTCATTGCTTCTGATAATGTGCGGCTTAGTTTTTGCAACTTTAACATTTACAAACATCATAATAAAGATGGGCCCTTCTCCCCTTTTGATAAGTTCGCTTAGAGAATTTGCCAAGTCCAGTTATAACGGCGGAATTGTGCTCTCTAGCCCTGAAAATGGGTTCTACTTGGAGTATGTTAATATTAAAACATTTGTGGACGAAACCTATTCTTCTAAAAACAAAGTTAACCTGGCTAATGAGATATTCTATTCAAGAAGCCTAAAATACTCAAGAGAATTGTTGCAAAATAACAGCATAGCCTACATCCTTATAACTCCTGATATGAAAAATGGAAGCGTTTGGAGCAGAGAAGATCAGGGGCTGCTCTTCATTCTAAGAAATAAAGAAACATTCAGAAGAGTTGAGCTAAACCAAAGTGAAGGGATAGAGGTTTGGGAATACCTGTTAAACAGCAGTAACCTGTCATGAGGCAAGAGTTTTTAGAGAACATTTTTAAATAAAAAATGGATCCCTTCTCACATGCTGATAACATTTCAGGATGTAGTTATAGGAGTTCTATGCTTTATAGGAATTTTTACATCTACAGTTTACATAGTCACAATACTTTCGCAAAAGAAGAAGAGACATTCTTATGATTCAAAATTTAGGCCAAAGATAAGCGTCATAATTCCAGTGTGGAATGAGGGCTCGAATAATGGGGAAAGAATAAGAAAGACATTGGACTCTGTGCTTAACGCTAGATATCCTAAAGATAAGCTGGAGATAATTGTAGTAAATGACGGCTCAACAGATAACTCGCTTGAAATAATTAGAGAATATAAGAAGTTTGGGGTAAAGATTTTTTCTCATAAGAAGTCCAAGGGGAAGACGCAGGCGGTAAATCTGGGAATAAGCCACGCTACTGGCGAGTTGATAATGGGGTTGGATGCGGATTCTTTTATTATGCCAGATGTCTTTGAAAAGATAGTTCCAGTTTTTAAGGATAAGAGAGTTATGGCGGCAATGCCCTCAGTTAAGATTTGGCAGCCCAAGTCACTTCTTCAAAAAATCCAGTTTCAAGAATTCTTAAGTTCTGTATTTGTATTGCACATACAATCAAGTCTAGGGGGAGTGCCTCTAGTTTCGGGAGCCTGCACTGTAATCAGAAAATCTTTCATAGACAAGCATGGAGCATACAGCAAGGACACAATGGTAGAGGATTTGGAGATGGCTTTAAGGATACAGAGCCACCATTACAGGATTGAACATGTTGTTTCAGCAAATGTGTACACTAGCGGAGTTAACAGCTTAAAAGCATTTATAAATCAGAGGTTAAGATGGTTCTATGGTTTTATTGTTCAGATGAAAAAATACAAACACATGTTTAGTAGCAAGTATGGTGATTTGGGCTTCTTCATCCTGCCACTCTCGGTATTTTACATCTTCCTTAACACCTTTGTATTCTCATACACTCTGTTTAGAATTGTGCGCAACCTTATCAAATGGGTTAGGGAGGTTAGTCTTGTGGGAATTTCATTTAAACACCTGTTTGAATTTTCATTTGACCCCTTTCTAATAACAATAAAAAACACTACAGTTCTGCCAGTAGTGCTGCTGCTCGTATTAGGCGCCTTCATGTATTATATAAAAATCATATCTGAAGAGAAGCAGGAAATATTCCTGCCCTTCATAGCTTTTACGCTGACATACTGGATTTTAGGACCTATCTGCTGGGTTCTAGCGATATATTATTATATAAGTGGTAAAAAGGTTAAATGGGGTCCCAACTATTTTGCGAGTTGATAATTATGGTGCCAAAAAGGAGAATAAAAACTGCCAGGTATATTATTGGAATAGCGGCTGCTATCATCATCTTCCTATTTGGTTTTATGGCGAGTGCTCTTATAAATTCTCAGAAGTTCAAACAGCTCAGCGACATGGCTCAGGACATCAGAGCTGATGCGCTTAGTAATGAGCTGCTCTACCAGTTAGTGCAGTCAAGCTCTTGCAAGGACCTTAATATGAGCGAATATAATCTGGAGCTTTACACAATAGGAAAAAGGCTAACATATATGGAGTCGCTTTACGGCTTTGAAAATCAGGAAGTTGTTAAGCTGAAAAATTATTACAGCTTGCTGGAAATTCGCCATTGGATGCTAATGAAGGAGATTGGTGCTAAGTGCGGCTACAAAACTCCGATTGTCTTATATTTTTACTCAAACTTCGGATGCGCTGACTGCGAAGACCAGGGCTTGGTTCTTACAAATATTCATCAGGAATATGGCAACTTACAAGTGTACTCTTTTGAATATGCTCTGAACAATTCTGCACTTAACTATTTAAAAAACAAATATAATATAAGCCAGAACCGCCTTCCAACTCTGGTAATTAATGAAGAGGTACATTACGGCTTCCAGCCGAAGAACAAGCTAATTCAACTTCTAGAATTAAACTCTTAAGAAATATTTCAGGATAATGTAGTGCTGGCCCTCTTCAAGATATAAAAATCAATTCTCTGCTGACCCTGAAAGCAGGTTAGGTGCTGAACAATATTAAAACCAAATTTTGGAGCAGTATTTTCTAATGCTTCAAAATCTCTGAGTGAGATGCAAAGCGCACCTTCAGGTTCTAAGATTATGTTTGCCTGCTTAAAAAAGGCATTAAGGATTGCCTGAAAGTCGGAATGCTTACCCGCACCGAGGTCTGAGATGATGAGGTCAAGAGAGCTTCTCCCAAACTTCAAGAATAGCCATTCTAAATCGTTTCGGCTGAAAGAGATGAACCTTTCAACACCCGCAATTCTCGCATTCTTTCTAGCCATAGATATGTGTCTCATCTCAGAATCTGAAGCGAAAATCTCAAAATCGGCAGAATTCCCTATTTTAGAATCCGCATCTTCAATTATCTTCTGAACTTGTTTCCTATCCAGTCCAAAATATTGCCAAAAAGCGAGGGAGTCCTTACGGAAAAAATTTGGCGAGGTTCTGGACAGGAAAAGTGCGGTTTCTATCGCCAGTTCTCCAGACTTACAAAAAATGTTTGCTACGCTTAGCTTCTCAGTATTGGCACATGCTTCTAAGCCGCTTCTGAACATCGCGTAAGCGATAGTTCCCTTTAAAGAGCCCGGATGATTAAAGATTCTGTAGTCACGCCTACTCAGATCAATTCCTCCTAAATCAATTCCGAGAACGCAGAGGTCTCTCTGCACTATAGCATAAAGCCTGTACTCTGGATTCCTGAAATCAATCCTGCAATGCGTTAAAAGCTGAATTGAATGTGCAATCTCTTTAGCTATGTCCACGCTGTGATACTCCTGAGCGCCAATCCTTTCACATTCCACCATGAAGCTCTTGTTTGCTAGAAAGCTGAAATCCACACTTCTAAGCGCCTGTTCTATCTGACGAGATGCCTCTTCCAGCCTTTCTGAAACTTCAAACCTACTGAGCAAGATGCAGCATCTCCTAATTGATTGAGCCGAGTAGCAGAATTTAAGTGCTGAGCCGTAGTTGGTTTTAAAAAATGAGATGCAGCCTTCAACAGATGCTTCTGCTCCCGTATTTTCAAATATCTCACTGGCAGAAATCCTTGCAAGCCCATCGTCTGAAACAGAGAAGAAATTCAGAATAACTTCTGGCGAGATTTCTTTATTATCCATTTGAACATCACTTTTTGGCTATGGAGATTTTATAGTTGCATATGAACTTTATTTAATTTGCCCTAAAATACAGAAAGCTTTATAAATACCCCCTTTTTCCCATCTTCATTCACGACGCCTGAAAGAGGAACTCTTTCAGTACAGAATTTTAAGCAGATCTAAAGAGTGTTCTTTCTGAAGGCGTTGATACAAAAAGGTTAAGAAAAATGCCTACAAAGAGAAGCCCACATAAGGGTTCAATGCAGTTTTGGCCTAGGAAGAGGGCGAGCAAGCCCTACGCGCGAGTTAGAAGATACCCTGCCAATGTTAAAGAGGCAAAGCTCTTGGGATTTGCAGGGTACAAGGTGGGAATGGTCCAAGTAGTTCTCCTGGATAATTATCCAACTTCCATGACAAAGGGAGAGGAAATAGTGGTGCCTGCCACAATAATAGAATGCCCACCCTTACGGCTTGCCGCAATAAGATTTTACAGGAATAAGAATGGAAAGCTCTCTGTGGCTGAAGAAGTGCTGGTTGCAAATGATAAAGACTTGGCAAGGCGCTTGACGATTCCGAAAGAGTCATACGAAAAGAAGCTCGCTCAGCTTGAATCAAAGTTGGATGAATTCACTGATATAAGAGCAGTAGTTTATACCAAGCCGTCCCTCACTGGAATTGGAAAGAAAAAGCCTGAAGTGTTCGAAGTCGCACTTGGCGGAAGTCTTGCTGAAAAGCTCTCATACTTAAAATCAAAGATTGGAAAAGACATATTAGTAAATGAGGTATTCTCAGATGGACAAAACTTGGACGTTCACGCAGTCACAAAAGGCAAAGGGATTCAGGGACCCGTGCGCAGATTTGGAGTTGCAATAAGGTCGCACAAGTCAGAAAAAACTAAGAGGGGTCCTGGAAGCCTTGCCGACTGGTGCTCTCAGGCTCACATAATGTACAGGGTTGCCCATGCTGGACAGATGGGCTATCAGCTCAGAACGGAATACAACAAGCTGTTACTCAAGATTGGAAATGATAACATAAACCTAAAATCAGGATTCCCGCACTACGGGATTGTAAAGAACAGCTATGTAATAATTAAAGGCTCTGTAGCTGGAAGCCCTAAGAGGCTTATAAGATTTAATTTGCCAGTGAGAGAGAACAAGAAAATGCCCGAAGGCGCATATGAGTTTAGAGGCATAATCCAGAAGTGAGAACATGCAGGTTAACATATTAGACATTCACGGGAAGAGCGTTGGAAAGGAAAAGCTGCCCAGCCAGTTTGAAGAAGAAGTGAGAAAGGACCTAATACAAAGGGCAGTTCTCGCAATAGAGAGCATAAGAAGACAGGCGTATGGAGCGGAAGAGGACTCTGGAATGAGACCTTCTGCCAAACTGTCAAGAAGGAGAAGAAACTATAAGGGCAGCTACGGAAAGGGAATATCCAGAGTTCCGAGAAAGACGCTGAGCCACAGCGGTTCTAGCTTCTACTGGGTAGCAGCAGTTGCTCCCGGCACAGTCGGAGGAAGAAGGGCTCATCCTCCAAAGAGCTCCAAAGTGTGGGAGCAGAAGATAAATAAGAAAGAGAGAAAGAAGGCGATAAGGAGTGCTCTCTCAGCCACAATGAAGAAAGAGCTGGTAATAGAAAGAGGTCACATCGCACCGGAAAACTACCCCTTTATAGTATCTGATGAAATTGAAGATTTAAACAAGACAAGAGAAGTACTAAAAGTGTTGAAGTCATTAGGGCTGGAAGAGGAGATGAAGAGAAATTCAAAAGTCAGAATAAGAGCTGGAAGGGGAAAGAGCAGGGGAAGGCGATTTGTAAGAAATAGGGGAATACTCATAGTAGTATCAAAGGAGTGCCCTCTAATCAAAGCTGCTGAAAATCTTCCTCTAGATGTAAAGAGAGTAGATGAGATAAATGCAGAGGATTTGGCTCCCGGAGGAGTTCCTGGAAGGCTCACCATATTTAGCAGGAGAGCAGTTGAAACGATTGAAAAGAAAAATCTTTTTGAGTGAAGAAAAATGGACGCTTCAAAAATCCTAAAATATCCAGTTTCAAATGAAAAAACAATAAGAATGATAGAGTCAGAAAACAAGCTTACTTTCATAGTTGATAAAGCTGCTAGAAAGGCTGATGTAAAAAAGGCAGTTGAACAAATGTTTAATGTAAAGGTGGAAGAAGTAAGAATAGTGAATGATATGAAAGGCGCTAAAAAGGCATATGTCAAGCTGAGCAAAGAGAATCCGGCGATTGACATAGCAACTCAACTGGGACTGATGTAAATGGGAAAAAACCTTATTTCACAAAAGAGAGGAAAGGGAACTTCAAGATACTTAGCTCCAAGTTTTAGGTATGCTGGAAGATGCTCATATGAGAGACATTCACCGGCAACATTCACAATAAAAGAGATAATACACAGCACTGGGCACGACGCTCCTCTGGCTGTAATTGAGTACAATGATGGAAAAAGGGCGCTGATACCGGCTGCGAACGGGATAAAAAAGGGCGACACTTTTGAAATGATGAGCACTGAAGTAAAAACAGGAAATGTAATGCTACTACAAGACATTCCTCCAGGAACTGAAGTTTTTAACATAGAACTAGTTCCCGGAGACGGCGGAAAACTCGTAAGGGGCGCAGGCGCAGTTGCCAGAGTGCTGGGCAAGGTTGAAGGCGGGATTGCAGTTCAGCTTCCTTCAAAAAAAGAGAAAGTCCTGAATGGAAACTGCCTGGCAACAATAGGCACGGCAGCTGGCTCTGGAAAAAATGCCAAGCCATTCCTAAAAGCCGGAAAGAGATATCATAAGATGCACGCTAGAAACAAGAGATATCCAAGAATACACGGAGTATCAATGAACGCTGTACAACATCCATTCGGAGGATCAAGCTCTCACCATAAAGGAAGACCTACAATAGCACCCAAGAATGCGCCTCCGGGAAGAAAGGTTGGAAAGATAAGGCCTGCTAGAACTGGAAAGAGGAAGTAAAAATGGTTAAGAAGGAGTTCACTTACAGGGGAAGAACATTGGATGAGCTCAACAGGATGAGCTTGGAAGAGTTCATGACGCTAGTCCCTGCTAGAGAGAGGAGAAAAATCAAAAGAGGATTTACTGATGCTGAAAAGAAGCTATTAGAAAAGATAGCTAAGGGAAAACAGCGGATAAGAACGCACTGTAGGGATATGATAGTGCTTCCATCAATGGTTGGAAGAACAATATTGATACATAATGGTAAAGAATTTGTGGAGACCCAAATCGTGCCTGAGATGATAGGTCACCGCTTAGGAGAGTTTGCAATGACGAGAAAGAAGGTCACGCACCACGCTCCGGGAATTGGGGCAACAAAGTCAAGTGCCGCCCTCTCAGTGAGGTAAACTAAAATGGAATACGCTTTTAAAGATTATAACAAGGAACACATGGCTAGAGCGTACGGAACCTCACTTAGAATATCCACTAAACACGCTGTAGAGATAGCTTCAATGATAAGAGGCAAGAGCCTTCAGAGGGCAAAATCAATACTCCTCGCAGTTATTGAAAAGAGGCAAGCAGTTCCTTTCAAGAAGAGAAAGAGAGACATAGCTCACAAGACTGGAATGAGCTCAGGAAGATATCCTGTAAAAGCCGCTTCAGAAATACTGAAGCTGCTGGAGAGCGCAGAGAAGAATGCACAGTTTGCAGGACTAGACACCGCCTCCTTGAAGGTAAGAAGCATCATTGCAAAAAAGGCCGCGATAATACACAAATACGGCCGTAAGAGGGGAAGAACTGGAAAGAACACTCATGTTGAAATCACGCTGGAAGAAACAAAGAGAGAGAAAAAATCCAAAGAGGGAAGTAAATGATTGAGAGAAACTTCGTGGCACAGCATGTTAAGGAATTTGAAATAGAAGAATTTGTAGAGAAAAACTTGAATAGGGCTGGAATCAGCCAGGTCAGGGTCCAGAGAACTCCTCTTGGAGAAAAGATAATCATATACACTTCCAGGCCCGGACTTGTGGTTGGAAGAAGTGGAGAAAGCATAAGAAAACTCACCAAGAGTTTAAAAAAGAGGTTTGGATTGGAAAATCCACAGATTGAAATAAGCGAAGTTGAAAATGTTAATCTCGATCCAAAGATAGTTGCCGAGAAGATAGCAACTTCGCTGGAGAGATACGGCATAAACAGGTTTAAGGGCATAATGCACAAGTCAATGGAGGACGTAATGAATGCTGGGGCAATGGGTGTTGAGATCGTAGTTTCAGGCAAGATTCCCAGCAGTAGAGCAAAGAGCTGGAGAGTTTATAGTGGATATTTAAAAAAGTGCGGAAACATAAGCATAGAAAATGTCAGGAGAGCAGTAAACAGAGCTGAGCTTAAGACGGGAACAGTAGGCATAAAGGTCAGCATAATGCCTCCTGGCGTTGTATTGCCCGACAATATGAAAGTTAAAGAAGAAGGTGAAAGTGCCCAAGATACAACAAGCGAAATCAAACAGCAAGAATCCAAATCAAGTGAAGAATCCTCAAAAAAGCAGGAAGAAAAACCAGCTGAAAAGCCCAAAAGGCAGAGGAAATCAGAGAAAAAGGGCAACAAAAAAGGTGCTGAAGAGTGAGCAACATGGCTGTAAAAACAAAGCAGCTTAGAGAGATGAGTGAAAAAGAGCTAAACTCAAAATTATTAGAATTGAGAAAAGAGCTTATGAAACTAAATGCCCAGGCAAAAACAGGCAGCGCCCCGAAGAACTCTTCACAGATAAGAGTCATAAGAAAAACAATAGCGAAAATACTCACAATCCTCAAAGAAAAAGAAAGGAAGGAGGAAAACAAAAAAGAATGAACATTTGCCCAAAGTGCGGTTTGCCAAAGGAGCTCTGCGTCTGTGAAACAATAGCGAAGGAGACGCAGAGAATCAAGGTTTACCTTGAAAACAAAAAATTTGGCAAAAACTACACTGTAATAACAGGCATAGACCAGAAAGAGATTGACATAAAGAAGCTCATGAAAACCCTCAAGTCAGAACTCGCCTGCGGGGGCACAGATAAGGAGGGAAGGATTGAGCTTCAAGGCGATCACAGGCACAAAGTCAAAGAAGTGCTTGTGAAGTTCGGATTTGCAGAAAGCCAAATAGAGGTGAAGTGATGGAAGCAAGACGCGCCCTACTGATAGGAAAGCGCGTCACGATAACAGCTTCAAAAAACAAATCCGTTAAAGGAATGTGCGGAATCGTTAAGGATGAAACAAAAAACACATTCACGATACTCACTGAGAAGGGCAATAAGAAAGTAATCAAAAAACAATGCGTGTTTGAATTTGAAATTGAAGGAAAAAAAATTCAAGTCAAAGGTGAAGAGATAAACAAAAGACCTGAAGACAGGGTTGGAATGAAGACAGAGTGATTGTCATGAAAAGCAAAGCAAGAAATATAGGATTGGATGTAAAGGCACCCACAAAGGTGTGCCACGATAAGAATTGTCCATTCCACGGAAGCATAAAGACACACGGCAGAATATTCACTGGAGTAGTAATAAGTGATAAAGCCCAGAAAACAGTGACCGTTGAAATGCAGAGGCAAGTTTACTTCAAAAAGTATGAAAGATACGGGAAGGATAGAACTGTGATTCATGCTCACAACCCCGAATGCATAGATGCTGCTAAGGGGGACATTGTAAAGATAATTGAAACAAGACCTATAAGCAAGATAAAAAACTTTGTAGTAATTGAGAAGGTTGGCCATAAGGAAGACATCCAGGAAAGGGATTACGCTTCAATTGAAAAGAAGAAGGAATCTGAAAAGAAGGTAGAGGAAAATGAAAGCAGTTAAAGCTCGCCTAACAAGATCCCTGAATGTGATGTCGCACGTGCCAGTGTGCGACAATTCCGGAGCCAAGCTCATACACATAATCAGCGTGATAGGCTCCAAAACTGTGCTTGGCAGAAAATCAGAAGCCGCCATAGGCGACTTGGTATTAGCTTCAATAAAAAAGGGAAAGCCTGAAATGAGAAAGCAGGTTGTCTACGCAGTAATTGTTAGGCAGAAGAAGCCTTTCAGACGGGCTAATGGGGAAAGAATACAATTTGAAGACAACGCTGCAGTAGTGCTTAAAGATGACAAAGGAAATCCTAAGGGAACCATATTTAAGGGTGCAATTGCCAAAGAAGTGTGCGAGAGATGGCCTGCAATAGCCAAAATCGCAAACATAATAGTTTAAGGAGAGAAAAATGAGAAGCAAATTTTCACCGAGCTGGAAGGCAAGCGTTCAGCCGAGAAAGCAGAGAAAATATGTTAAGAATGCTCCACTTCACATAAAGCGCAGAATGATCTCTGCTCACCTTTCAAAAGAGCTGAGGGAAAAATATGGAAGGAGAAATGTTCAGCTGAGAAAGGGCGACAGGGTAAAGGTGCTGAGAGGGAGCATGAGGGGAAGAACTGGAACAGTAGAGTCAATTGAGCTTAAATCTGGAAAAGTCAGAATAAGCGGAGTGGAGATGATAAGGAAAGATGGAACAAAGGTGAAAATTGCAATACACCCATCCAACCTTATGATAATTGAACTAAACCTAAATGACAAGAAAAGAGCAGAGGCAATGAAAAAATGAGCAAACACCTCAAAAGAATGGCAATGCCCAGCACATGGCCGCTGGAAAGAAAGGGCTCCAAGTTTGTAACAAAGCCGAATCCGGGCCCTCACTCATTGGAATATGGAATCGCGTTGAACTCAGTATTGAAGGAGATGCTAAATTATGCGCACACTTCCAAAGAGGTAAAATCAATACTTGGAAATGGTTGGATTACAATTGATGGAAAGGTGAGAAAAGACCTTAAGTTCCCTGTAGGCTTGATGGATGTGCTTAAAAATCTGAAGAGCGGAGAGGCATTCAGGATGATGCTTAACTCAAAAGGGAAACTTGAGCTTATCAAGATTCCAAAATCTGAAGAGAACATCAAACCTTGCAAAATAATAAGGAAACAGATGGTGAAGGGAGGAAAAATTCAGATTACACTTCACGACGGCAGAAATCTCTTAACAGAGAATAAGGAATACAATGTTGGAGACAGTCTAATGATTGAGCTCCCATCTGGAAAGCCATTGCAGCATCTAACGCTTAAGAAGGGCTCTTTCGTGTTCATAACAGACGGAAAGCACGCTGGAGAATTTGGAAGAATAGTTGAGATAATTGGAGAGAAATCAATTCAGAAGACCAGAATACTCGTAGAAAGCAATGGACAAAAGTTTGAAACTCTAACAGAGTATGCATTCGTAATAGGCGAGGAAAAACCGCTCATCACAATAACACAATAAAAGAGCAAAAGTGGAAGAAATGAAACAGGAAAACGCTATGCGGGAAATAATAATTGAAAAGGTTACTCTTAACATTGGAGTTGGAAAAAATCCTGAAAAGATGGACAAGGCAGTTAAACTGCTATCCGTGATAACAGGAAAAACTCCTATAAAAACAGTAACTAATAAGAGGCTACCTGCTTGGGGGCTCAGGCCTGGGCTTCCGATAGGCTGCAAGGTAACCCTGAGGAAGGAGGATGCTGAATCAATACTTAAAAGGCTGCTGGACGCGGTGGATGGAAAATTGAAGAGCAGTCAGTTTGATAATGAAGGAAACATCTCATTCGGAATTCACGAATACATAAGCATTCCGGGAACTAAGTATGACCCGGAAATAGGGTTGATGGGGCTTCAGGCGTGCATTACACTTGAACGAAGGGGTTTCAGAATAAAGAGGAGAAAGATTAAGCAAAAGAAAATCTCAAAACATCATAAGATAACTAAGGAGGAAGCAATAGCATTTATGAAAGAAAAATACGGGGCAACTGTTGAATGAGGAGAGAAAAATGACAGTATCATACTACAAAAAGATATTGAAACAAATAAAGGACAAGCCGGTAAAGAAGGAGAGGTTCCTGAAGTTCAGTGCCCCAAAAAAGAGAAAGCACGGGCTAGCAACGCATAAGTGCGAAAGGTGTGGCAGAGCAGGAGGTCACATCAGCAAGTATGGGCTGAACCTGTGCAGGCACTGCTTCAGAGAGATAAGCACTAAGATAGGATTCAAAAAATACAATTAAGGTGAAAAAATGCTGAATGACACTGTCGCGGTAATGTTGGACAAGATTAACAGTTACGAAAAAGCTGGAAAGAAGAAGTGTACTGTGAGGCCCTTTTCAAGACTTGGAAAGGAAGTTTTGAAGATACTTAAAGAAAACAAATACATAGGTGATTTTACAGAAATAGAAAACAAGAGAGGTAAATCTGTAGAAATAAACCTGCTTGGCAACATAAACGAGTGCAGAGCAATAAAGCCAAGGTTTTCAGTCAAGATTGAAGATTATGAAAAGTATGAGAAGAGGTTCCTGCCCGCTCAGGACTTCGGAATACTCATAATATCCACAAACAGAGGGTTAAAGACTCATAAAGAAGCCAAGAAACAGAACCTGGGCGGAAGACTGATAGCATACTGTTACTAAAAAGGGTCTAAAATGGCGAAAGAAAATGCGAATGGTGAAAAGGGAATCTTTGAAGAAATAGAAATTCCCGCAGGCGTAAGTGCAAGGCTGGACGGATCCCTCTTATCAGTACAGGGGCCCAAAGGAGAAGTAGTAAGAGAGTTCAAGTTTCCAAACATAACATTAGAGATTTCAGAAGGAAAAATAGTTGTTAGTGCAGCAAAGCCAAAAAAGAGAGCGAAGACACAGCTCTACTCTGTAGTTGCTCACATAAAAAACATGATAAGGGGAGTTCAAGAAGGATATGTTTACCTGCTTAAGATATGCTATAGCCACTTCCCAATAAAAGCCACAGTGAGTGGAGATGAATTTTCAGTAAAAAACTTTTTAGGAGAGAGAAAGCCTAGAACAATGAAAATTCCTTCAGGAGTAAAGGTTACTGTAGACGGAAACATTGTAAGAGTGGAAGGTACAGACAAGGAAAAAACTGGGCAGACAGCTGCTTCAATAGAACAGTTATGCACGATAAAAAACAGGGATAGGCGCATATTCCAAGATGGGATATTCATATATGAAAAAGCTGGCAAAAACCTGCTTGAATAATGATTAAGCTGTGAAGCAAAATGGCATCAGAAAATAAGAAAAAGGAACACCTGAAAAAGAGGGCTGAGATAGCAAAAAAGAGGCCCAAGTTTGTAATGCAGTGCTACGGCAGGAGAAAAAGGGTAAAAGCTAGATGGAGATACCCAACAGGAATACATTCAAAGTTGAGACATAGAAAGGCCGGGCACATTCCTGTAGTGAGCACTGGCTGGAGGAGTCCTGCTGACATTAGAGGGCTTCACAATTCCGGACTTGAAATGGTGATTGTTTCAAATATAAAAGAGCTTGAAAAGATAAAAAAGGAATCCCAAGGCGTCATAATAAGCTCAAAAGTTGGAATGAAGAAGAGAATGGAAATAATCAGAAAAGCGCAACAGCAGGGCATAGAAGTACTTAACCTTGATGCTGAAAAATATTTAACAAAAGCAGAAGAGGAATTCAAGAAGAGAATTGAGAAGAAGAAAGAGGCAAGCCAGACCAAGGAGAAAAAGATTAGAGAAAGAGAAGAGGCTGCTTCTAAGAAAGAAAAGGAATCTCAAAATGAAAACAAAGAGGTATCTGCTGAGGAGAAGAAGGAAGAAGAAATAAAAGAGATGGAAAAGGTGCTTACCTCAAAAGAGTGAGTGATTAAAAATGAACCTGAAAGTTCAAAAGAGGATTGCTGCTGAAATAATGAAATGCTCCCAGAAGAGGGTGCGCTTTGACACAGAGCGCTTGGATGAGATAAAAGAGGCAATAACCAAGCAGGACATAGGAAGATTAATATCTTCTGGAGCGATATACAAAAAACAGGAGAAGGGAGTTTCGCGTGGAAGAGCAAGAAAGATACTAATACAAAAGAGGAAGGGAAGAAGGAGAAGTGACGGCTCGTTGAAAGGAAGCCATGGAGCGCGCCTTCCTAAAAAAGAGAGCTGGATGAACAGGGTTAGGCTTCAGAGAAGGTTCCTCTCAGAACTAAAAGAAAAAGGGATAATTGATAGAAAAACTTTCAGAATGCTATACCTAAAAGTCAAGGGCGGAATGTTTAGAAGCAAGGCGCACCTTAAGCTCTACATAATGGAACAAAACCTTGCAACCAAGAAGCAGTAGGATGGTTAAGATGGCAAAAAAAATATTCACAGTGGAATTCAGAAGGAAAAGGGAAGGAAAAACGAACTATTATAAGAGAATAAAGCTGCTCTCATCACAAAAGCCCAGGCTCGTTGTTAGAAAGGCGCTTAAAAACATCATAGTTCAGCTTGTAGAATATAATCCGAAAGGAGATATCGTAGTTGCTAGCGCGCACTCCAGAGAACTCATAAAATACGGCTGGAAGCTAAACAGGGGAAACATTCCCGCAGCATACCTGACAGGATTACTTTTAGGAATTAAGGCGCGAAAGGTAATGAAAAATCCCGAAGCAATTCTTGACTTAGGGCTTCAGGAATCTGTAAAGGGCTCAAGATTATACGCTGCACTTAAAGGAGCTCTGGATGCTGGACTAAACATTCCACACTCTGAAGAGATACTGCCAGAAGAAAGCAGAATATCCGGAAAGCACATCAGCGATTACATGCTCAAGCTTAAGAATGAAGAACCGGATAAGTTCAAAAGGTTCTTCTCAGAATACGAAAAATCAGGTGTGACACCTGAAAAAGCATTTGAAGCAACAAAGCAGAAGATACTATCTTCCGCTGGAAAAAAGTGAAAAGGAATCAGTGAGAAAAAATGGCTGAGGAAAAAAGAAAACCCAGAAAGAGAAAGGAAGAAGTGGAGATTCCAAAAGCTCCGCCTGCAGAGGAAGAGGTAATAGTTCCCATAGAAGAAGAGGAAACTGTTGAAATAAAAAGCGAATTCAATAAGGAAGCTTGGAATCCCAAAACCACACTGGGTAAGAAAGTAAAGAGTGGAGAGATAACAGACATTGACCAGATACTAGACAACGGACTTAAAATCCTTGAGCCAGAGATAGTAGACGCATTAGTTCCCAACCTGAAATCAGAACTGTTAATGATAGGACAAGCAAAAGGAAAATTCGGAGGAGGACAAAGGAGAGTCTTCAAGCAGACTCAAAAGAAAACTCCGGAAGGAAACAAGCCTCACTTCGCAACCTTTGCAGTAGTAGGAAACTCAGACGGCTATGTTGGAGTTGGCTACGGCAAAGCAAAGGAAACAGTTCCTGCAAGGGAGAAGGCACTAAGAAATGCTAAGCTAAACCTTATAAAGATAAGAAGGGGATGCGGCTCCTGGGAGTGCGGATGCGGCGGTTACCACAGCATCCCTTATGCTGTTGAAGGAAGGTGCGGCTCGGTAAGAATAAAGCTCATACCCGCTCCGAAGGGAAAAGGCCTCTGCATAACAGAAGAGGGCCAGAAGATATTAAAGCTTGCAGGCATAACAGATGTTTGGTCTAAGGCACTTGGACAAACCAGAAGCACAGTCAACCTGGTTAAGGCGATAATGGACGCTCTTCAAAAGCTTAACGAGATGAAAACAGAAGGGCTCAGCTCAAAAGCAAAATTCATAGAAGGAAATAAGAAGAACTATTCAAATGTGTGATGGTGCAAAAAAATGGAAAAAATAGCAGTTATCCTAATAAGGGGAACCTCAACTGCGAAGAAGGAGATAATAGACACCTTAAACATGTTGAGGCTTAGGAGAAAGCACGCAATGGTGCTCTTAGAAAAGAATCCTGCAAACCTTGGAATGATTTACAAGGTCAAGGACTACGTCACATATGGAGAAATTGATGAATCTTTTGAAAATATGCTAAAAGAAAAGATGCCTAAGGAGTATGAAAAGGGATTCTTCAGGCTGCACCCCCCAATAGGTGGCTTTGAAAGGGGAGGCATAAAGAGAGCGTACACGAATAAGGGAGCCCTGGGCTACAGGGGAAAAGAAATAATAGCGCTAATTAAAAAAATGATGAAGCAGAGTGTTAAAAATGCCAACAAATAAGAGAAAGAAGAGTTCAAGGATGCGCGGCTCCGGATCCCACGGCTGGGGCTCAAAAAAGAGCCACAGGGGAACTGGAAGAAAGGGAGGAGCTGGCTTTTCTGGAACCGGAAAGCGCGCAGACCAGATGAAGCCATTGATTTGGAAGAACAGAGAATTCTTCGGAAAGCACGGCTTCTATCCTCATGGATCGCCAAAGAAAAAGCCTGCAGTGAACATATCCTACTTAGAAGAAAATCTAGAGAAGCTTATAGAACAGAAGCTGGTAGAAAAAGTAGGGGACAAGTATATAATAAATCTCAAAAACCTCGGTTTTGGAAAGCTCCTCTCGGAAGGAACTCCAAAACACAAGTTCGTAATAACCTGTGAGAGCGCAAGCTCAGCTGCTGAGGAAAAAATAAACGCTGCAGGTGGGGAGGTTCTCGTTTCTGGAGCAGCACTGGCTAAAAAGCTTAAGAACGAAATGCCAAAAGAGATTTAGGAAGAAAAATAAAGCACAGAGGGAAAATGTCTGAACAAAAACTTCCGAAAATATTTTCCTTCTTTCCAGAAGTGCAGCCTCCAACTCAAAAAGTAGTTCCCTTTGAACAGAAACTCAAATGGACTCTGGTAGTTCTAATATCATTCTTCGTGCTGGGGATGATTCCTCTATTCGGCTTGGGAAATAACGCGCTGCAGCAGTTTGAATATCTTTCAATAATACTCGGTGCAGAATTCGGCTCCATACTAAGCCTCGGAATAGGACCAATCGTGACGGCTTCAATAGTTCTACAACTTCTAGTAGGAGCTGGACTTTTAAAAATAAACATAAATGAGCCTGAAGGAAGAGCATACTTTGAAAACATCCAAAAACTCCTATCCATAGCGTTTATAATACTTGAAGCTACCTTGTATGTCTACACTGGAGGACTCGCTCCCAACCCAAACGCTCCGAACCAGGGGCTCATAAAATTAGTGCTCATATTTCAGCTATTCCTAGGAGGAATGCTGATCCTATTTATGGATGAGGTGAGCAACAAGTGGGGATTCGGCTCGGGAATATCACTGTTCATAGCTGCGGGCGTTTCAAAAAGCCTATTCATAGCCCTGCTCTCACCACTTAAAAGCCCAGCAAATCCTGAAGCGTACATAGGAGCAATTCCGATGTTCATAAAGAGTCTTACAGGTGGAGACATCCAAACAGCCTCTCTAATGTTTATGTCAATATTCTTCACCTTCGCAGTTTTCGCCATTGCAGTATACCTTCAGGCGATGAAGGTTGAAATTCCATTATCCTTTGGCAGAGTCAGAGGGTATGGCATAAGATGGCCTCTAAACTTTATCTACACCAGCAACATTCCCGTGATATTAGTGGCTGCACTCATGGCTAACATTCAGCTCATCGCAAGACTCCTTCAAAACATGGGAAGGCCAATACTTGGAACTTTTGCAGGGAACACTCCAACTACTGGAATTGTTGCCTGGCTCAACGCTCCTAACATAATGAGCAGGATAGTTACTAGAGGGCTAACTTGGCTGGATGTTGCGCATGCCCTCGTTTATATGCTTTTCATGATACTCGGTGCAGTGCTCTTTTCAATCCTCTGGGTCCAAACTTCTGGAATGGATGCGCGTAGCCAAGCAGAGCAGATTCTGGCTTCTGGACTGCAAGTTCCCGGATTCAGAAGGGATGAGAGGATACTTGAAAGGATTCTGGAAAGATACATATTCCCATTAACTGTTATGGGTGCAATTGCAGTTGGATTCCTAGCTGCATTTGCAGATATTTCAGGCGCGCTTTCAAGAGGAACTGGGATACTGCTCGCTGTTATGATAATATACCAATTCTATGAGAGGATTGCAAGAGAGCACGCAGTTGATATGAATCCTACCGTCAGGAAGTTCATAAAAGGATAAAGCCTTGTGGAGGTAAAAAGATGTTGTCATTTTTGGATGATGGACTATCTCAGATGATAAGATTCAGCCCGCTGATCACAGTCATACTATTCTCAATATTAATAACATTTATAATGACATTGATATACAAATACGCTACAGACCAGAAGAGGATGAAGGAACTCAAGGAGAGGCTCTCCCAACTTCAGAAGGAAGCTAAAAACGCCGGCTCTGACACTAAGAAGCTTATGAAGATAAATTCTGAAATGATGAGCATAAACGGAGAGTACATGCGCCACTCTCTAAAGCCGATGCTTATAAGCTGGATACCAATAATACTGATATTCGCCTGGATGTCTGCAAACCTGGCATACGAACCAATAATTCCAGGACAGCCATTTAATGTAACGCTTTCATTCAAGTCGGGAGTTAGCGGGGAAGTTAGCTTAAATGCAACGCCGCAGCTGCAGGTGCTGGACGGAAATATTACAAGGGAAATTCAGAACGGAAAAGCAAGATGGCTACTCTCTGGAGAAGAAGGCGTATACAATTTAACATTCACATTTGGGAACGTGAGCTATGAAAAAAGGGTTATCATAACTAGTGGCACAAAGTATGAAAATCCAATAACAAAACTGAGCGGAAACATCACCTCAATAGAAATAGGAAACGCTCCCAGAAAGGTGATAAAGTTGGGAGGATTCAGCATGGGGTGGTTCTGGTCATACTTTATATTTGCCCTGATATTTAACAGCCTGTTCAGAAAGCTGATGAAAGTATACTAACTGGGCGAGGTGTAAAAAATGGAGATAGGAAGAGTTTGCACTAAAATAGCTGGAAGGGACGCAGGGAGTATATGCGTAGTGATAGATGTAATAAACAGCAATTATGTTATAGTAGACGGAGCTTGCAGAAGGCGAAAGTGTAACATAAAGCATTTAGAACCATCAGAAAGGAAGGTTGAGATAAATAAGAATGCCTCTCATGAAGAGGTTGTTCAGGCATTAAGAAGCGCGGGCTATGAGTTAAAAGAAAAGGAAAAGAAGAAGGAGCAGAAAGAAAAATCTGAAAAACCTTCAAAGCAGAGAGCAAAAGATAAAACTGAAACTGGTGAAAAAAAGAATTAAGGTTCATCTTACCTTTTCAGTTAGCGTTTTGAGAAGAGTAGCGTCAATCTCAAAAGCCGCAACAGGAGTCTCAACCTGCCAGGATGAAAGAACTACCGGGCTTATCTCTCCAATAATGCCCACATTCTTGCCCTCAACAAGTATTGAAGCGGCCCTTCCCGAAATAAAAGATGGGTGCTCGCAGGGCTCCAGTTCTAAGCGTAAGCCAAGAGCAAGCATGATTGCATCTAACACTTGCCTTATCTTTGTAAAATCAGCGCTCCTCTCAGAAATCACAGCTGCAAAGGACTTCCTTTCAGACACCTTCACTTCCTCTTTTGAATCTGGAATGAAAATCGTTCCTATCTCAAACAGCTTTTGAGGAAAAGCCTGCGTCTTATTCTCTGAGAGCACCTTCATGAGCATCGGAAGAAGCCAGGGTCTCAGCAGGTTGTATTCTGAAGATACAGAGTTTGCCAGCTCAACATAGGGAAGTGCATAGTTCATCTTAATCTTTATGTCTGTGTAATTTGAGAGGTGATAAGTGCTCGTTTCAATAAAGCCGAAGCCAACCATTATTGAGCTCAGGTGGTTAAAGAAGATTTCAGAGCTGCTCTCACTTCCAATGGTTGCTGTTTTCGGAATTTCTGCTTCAAAGTTTTCATAGCCGTAAGCTATTGCTACTTCCTCAACTAAATCAAACTGGTGTAGGATATCAACCCTGTATGGGGGTATCAGAGCATTACTTCCGTCAAAGCCTATTCCCATTCTTAAAAGTAGTTTTTTCAAGTCTGACTTTTTAAGAGAAAGCCCTAAAAGCTTGTTTACATATGCAAGGTTTAGAGGAAGCTTGCGCCATTTCAAGTTTGGAGAATTTTTAACCCCACATTTTACAGAGTATATTTTGCCTCCCATATCCGCAAATGTTGTCACCATTATTGCAAGCGCCTGCTCAACAGCAGCTTCATCACTGCCAGTTACATCTATGAAGATGTCACGCGTCTTCTCAGTTACAGCAGTGAGCTCCCCATTTATTATTGGGGGAAAACTCATCACATTCCCATTAGCATCCACGAGCAGTGGGTATTTTGAGAAGCCTTCAAGCGTGAAGGAATACTGCTGCCCCTTAGGATGCCTTTTAAGAATTTGAGAAAGGCTCATCTCTTTATTATCTCCCAAAGGAATGAAGGATACCGAATCGGGATCAACAGCCTTATAGGTTAAGGGGAACTTCATCCTGCTGAAATCGTGAATTCCAATTGCTACCTTCCTGCGCTTCCTACCGTGCGTCTGGTGCAGCTTCTCCTGAACCTGCATTATGCTCCTAATAGAATCATCATTCAAGGTTACATTTTTCACCAGGGCACACCTTATAAATGGCCTTACATTAGACACGCTCTTATCAACTAGAACCTTGAGCCCGCTCTCAGCTACAGAGTACTTCGGCAGTGACTTCCGAGCGCCTGTGAAGAGTGAGAGTGCCCTAGCGAAGCCCTCTACAGAGAGCATATCTGGCCTGTTTGGAAACACTTCTATTATGAACTCGTCTCTAGTGACGCCTTCTATTGCAGTGCCCAGCATTGAAATCCTATTCAGAATAAATTCTTCAGAATACCTTCTCTTCAAAAGCTTTCTGAGATAGTTCTTGCGTATGTTTATAGTAGGCATTTTCTAACCTCACCTGAGCCAGGCCCTTGCCTCTCTCAGCTCCTTAAGGTTGTTGCTGTGCAGTCTTCGCAAATCGTCAAGCTTGTAGTATTGTGATATTATCCTTGAAAGCCCTAAGCCCCATGCTAAAACTGGAATGTCCTCTCCTAAGAGTGGCTTGACCACCTCTGGCCTGAATATTCCCGCCCCGCCGAGCTCTATCCATTTCTTATGCTCGCGGTCGTAAACGTCAATCTCTGCGCTCATTTCTGTGTATGGGAAGTATCCCGGTCTTATTTTCACCTCATCATATCCCATCTTGTTATAAAAGAGTTTCAGATAGCCGATGAGGTGTTTGAAGTTGGCGTTTGGATCAACAACTATGCCTTCTACCTGGTAGAACTCAAAGAGGTGGCTCCAGTCCTGAGTTTCGTTTCTAAAGCATCTGCCAACTGCAAAGAACTTTGCAGGAAGCTCCTCCTTTTTAAGGGAGGCAATTGTCCTAGCTGAAAGCACTGTGGTGTGTGTCCTTAAAACCAATTTCTTTGCCTCCTCAGAACTCCAACGGTAGCGCCATCCAGTGCTTCCTGTTTTCCAGCCGTTCTCATGGGTTTGAGATACCCTTTTGACTAAAGACGCGTCTGGAAGTGAGCTGTTTGCCGGATTTTTTAGGAAAAATGTGTCCTGAAGCTCTCTAGCAGGATGATCTTGGGGGGTGAACAGTGCGTCAAAATTCCAGAAGCTGGATTGAACAATGTTGCCTTCCATCTCTCTGAAACCAAGGTCCAGCCAGATGCGTTTTATATACCTTATCGTCTCATTTACAAAGTGTCGCCTTCCAAAATATATTTGAGGAACGGGAGCCTTGACATCGTACCTGCGAAATTTCTTAACCTTCCACTCGCCACTCTTGATTATCTCTGGAGTGAGCTGTTCTATCAAATCCTGGCTTAAATCATAAGAAGAAATTTGGGAGCCAAGCTCGGTTGGAAGGATTACTCTGCTGTTAATAACCTCGTTCTTAACAATCCTATTTCTCCTTCTCAACTCTTCATAGCAGAATCTGTCCTCGCGCTCCATACTGGAAACCTCAATTGGAAGGCGCTTAAGGAAGTTCTCCTCAAGAGAGCCCTGACTGAGTATGTTTCTGCCATTTTCAGTAATTGAGAACTGCAGTCCCTTCTTTGTCTTCTGAATCTCTATTGCGAGCTTCTTCTTCAGGATGCCAATACAAACCTCAACCTCCTGATCAGAAAGCCCCGTTTTAGATTTCAGCTCTGAAACAGTCAAGGGCCCGGCACTTATAGCTTCAAGAAACCTGCGCTCAGGCATCCCCTGCTTAAGATAAATCTTCCCGTTAGAATCGGGAACGACCACCTCTTTAAGCTCGGTCTTAACAGAAACAAGCCCCTTATTCTGAAGCCACTGAATTGCCCTCATAAGCTGGACATCTTTAAGGCCAGTTCTTTCCAGCAGCGACTCAAATGTGGTAGGCTCGTGCAGATTTGAGAGCACCTTTTTTTCATATGGGTGAAGACCTTCTATAATCTCGTTCAGGTTCTGAGAGGCCATCTCAAAATTGGAAAAGAAAAATCTATATAAATCTTTGCACAAAAAATAATACTTACATAATAAGTAATAATACTTACATAATAAGTAATAAATAATCTTACAAAATAAGTAAAAAATAATAAAATTCAAAATATTTATATATAAATAATCTTACATAATGAGTAAATCAATATATTAGTAGCACTTTTGCGGCTTTTGGTAGAGTGGTTTAAAATCGCGCGCGAAGAATACTTGAGAAATAAGGAATTCTTAGAAAAGCAAGGAGATGAAAGCCTAAAGAGTAAGAAGCTTCAAAGCGCGCTTAACGAAATCATAACAAGAATAATACAGAAGAAAACAGAAGAGCTATCCTCCGAAATACTTTTAACACTTCTAAAAAGCATAGAACCAACAGAAGAGAGCTCTGAAAATTTTCCAGATTCAATCTTTAACACAAAGATATCTCCTTTCGAAAGTATAGTAAAATATCTAGTAGAGAACAAGAAGTACTCTTACAGCAAAATTGCAAAAATTCTCAACAGAAACCCCAGGACAATCTGGAGCACCTACAAAAATGCGAGCTCCAAAATGCCTGAACAATTGGATGCCGCTTCTGAAAATAAGATTCCAATCTCAATCATCGCCTCAAGGCAGCTCTCCGTCCTAGAGGCAATAGTGCATCATCTCAGAGGAAAAGGGCTCAAACTGAGCCAAATTGCATCCACACTCAAAAGGGATCCGCGCACAATCTGGACAATAGCCAAAAGAGCTGAAAAGAAACTGTCAAATGAATAAATCCAAGCGTGAAAGGATAGTGAAGATTAGGGCAGAAATAGAAAAGACAGCCACAACCATAGACCTGCTTAGGAAGAAGATAGAAATAACAGACGCGACCAGAAAACAGCTCTACATCGCCTATCTGAAGGATGAGTATAGCTTAGAAGAGTACACCAGAGAAATAGCAAGAATCTTTGAAGGAAAAACGCCTGAGAATTGGAAAGACGAAAAACTGCAAGAGATAACTCAGCAGCAACAGAAACTCAGTGAATTAGAAGAAAAAATAAGAAAAATTGAAGAGGAAAGAGAAACGCGCAATTATGCACCGATAATAGCAGTGTTATTAATAGCCGTAGGAATAACTGGACTGCTGTATGCAACAGGAATCTTAAGAACAAGGATAACAGGACTTGCAATATTAGAAAACGAAAGTGCAACCTACAATGAGACGGAAAACGGAACTGGCAATCTAACAATACCAGAAACTACCCAAAACCTCAGCAGCTGGGAAAACATAACCACTCAAAACGCTACAGAAGTTACAACACAAGAAAACATCACCATAATTGAAACAAACGAAACCAACCAAACTTCAGAAAACATAACATCAGAAAGCAATGAAACTGGCATAACAGAAACAAGCACCAACATAACAGAAAACATAACCCAAAACATAAGCGAAGAAATTCCGCAAGAAAACAAAACAAGCGAACAGACTATTGAAAACAT
The DNA here is from genome assembly GCA_038874135.1 of Candidatus Woesearchaeota archaeon. Taxonomy (GTDB): domain Archaea; phylum Nanobdellota; class Nanobdellia; order Woesearchaeales; family 0-14-0-80-44-23; genus 0-14-0-80-44-23. Next base: position 680,280 of record JAVZCZ010000001.1, on the reverse strand, counting down.
ACCTCAAAACATAACAGAAAACATAACCCAAAACATAAGCGAAGAAGTAACTCAGAACATAACAGAAAAAGCGCCTGTGCTAACAAAAGAAATTCCAACAATAACACTAGAGATAAACGAAAGTGCAATAATAAACCTATCAGAATACTTCACTGAAGAAAATGGAAGGGAACTAAGTTATATCGCAATAGGGGCTGATGGTCTTACAATAACAATTGAAAAAGAAATCGCAGAAATAAGAGCAGAAGAATCAGGATACTACACCATAAAGTTTGCAGCTTCAAACACCAACGAAATAACATATAGCAACGAAGTAGAAGTGGAAGTACTACCTCAGCAAAAAACTGCAATAGAATGCATTTTCAATCCAATAATCCTCACGGAAAACTACACAACCATAAACCTCAGAGAATACTGCACGGGCGGAAAAGACCAAAACATAACATACTCAGTAATAGAGTCTGCAAATATTAGAGCAGAAACAAAAGGAGAAATTCTGAACATCTGGAAGGAAGACCAAAGCACAGGCCTCGGTTATGTAATACTTGAAGCTTCAACAGGAGAAATAAAGAGCAGGTTTACAATCATAATTGAGATGTTTGAAAAAGGAGTAATAATCATATCGCAGGAGTTTGTACAGTCAAAGGCGGAAATTGGAAAACCGGTTGAGTGGACGCATAAAATCTCGCTAAGAAAAGTAAGCAATGAAACTCAGACCATAGATATAGTGCTTCCAAAAGATGCCAAGAACATAACAGTGTATAAAAGATACGGAAGCTTAAACATACAAGTTACAGAAGCCCTAGTAAGCGTGGACAACAAGACTGAAAATATTGAAAACTACAACAGGGGAGAAACACAAATTCAGAGTTCAGTCCAGACAATAACGGGAGCAGCAATTAAAACCACTAGGAGCATAACCGACTTTGCAGAAAGAGTTGTCAGCTTCGTATATAAGATTTTTGCAGAGCTTAGTAGGATAACAGGATTTGCAGTGTACAGTGAAGAAAATACAACAACACTAATCTTGGAAGAAAATGCAAGTCAGGAGAATATAACAACAGGAAGTGTATTGCAAGCAACAGAAAACCAAACTGTTACTCAAGAAATAACAACGGAAAACGGTACTGCAGAGACATCAGAAAATGTTGTGATACAAGAAAAAGAGGAGGAGAATGGAACTTCAGCACAAACACTTACTGAAATTCCACAGGTAGCAAAAGAGGTAACGCCACCTGCAAAGATAGATGAAGCAATAAAACTAATAATTCCAGAAAAAGATGAAGAAACACAATACCTTATAAGATTCACAACTCCAGCTCCTGAAAAGATTGAAGAAAAACCAACAAAAGACCAGAACACTTGGAAGAAAAAAGTAACAATAAGATCAGAGTCTTACATACACTATGAGAATACAACTGCCTATAGCTCAATACCGGAGTCGCTGCCAGAGCAAGTGAAGCTCTTCTGGATAGTCAATGGAACAAAACAAGATGTAACAAATGATGAAAGATTCAACGTCCAGTTAATAGACCTGAACGGCAACGGAAGGGTTGAAAAGGTAGTCTGGACAGTCCCTCTGCTGAGTGAAGAAGAATTTGAATTACAGATAGACCTAATAATAATAACAGTACAGAGCTTCCCAATGATAGGAGGAAACTGGACAACTGCCTTCAACACTACAGGAACTGCCAACTTAATAATAACAGCATACAACGGCACAACTTACAGGGAAGAGCCAAATGACAACAACGAAACAGAAGACGATCTTAGATTTATAGAGCTAAAATGTGGAAACAATATAATAAACAAGAACAGGATAATAGTAATCAGCAATGCCTCATGCACAGATGGCAAAATTGAAAATTCAACACTAGGCTGCACTTCGGATGGAGAACTGAGCTACATAAATTACACTACCTTAATGGATTCAGAGTTGAGCATACCAGTCATCTCAATAATGGTTGAAAACTACAACTGCTCAACAACATCATATTACACAGTAAATGTGCTAACAGGAGGAAAACACACTCAGCAATTCAGGTTTGGAAACAAAACAGCATATGCATACAACATGGCGGGACTGCCAATAGTAACCCTGGAAAGCCCAGTAAACAACTCAATAATACACACAGGCACCCTACTCAAATTCACAATAAGCGGAGCCAACGCCTCATGGTACAACATAGACGGAGGAACAAACAACACACTAAACGCTCCATACTACATAAACACAACAAACCTTACAGACCAACAAACTCATACAATAACAATATACGCAAATAACTCATTAGGAGATATAGGCACCTACATATACAGCTTCATGTTCAATAACTCAGCATACGGACACCTAGAACCATACTATGTGTGGCCATACGAGCCTTATGGAAACACAACAGTGCCGTATCAGAAGTTCTTCACATTCAAGGCAGGCGTGAGGTGCGTTGGAGGTCCTTGTGGTGATCTCAATGCAACATTAGACCCCTTAGAATTACACAAGATGCTAGAAGACTCGATTAAAAGGAAAATAGAAGAATATCTGAACTCACAATCATATAATGAAACCGGCAGAAAGTTTAGGGTAGACTGGAACGGCGTCATAGTTACAGATTATAATCAAGAGGAGGTGAACTATCTTATCTCAGTAAGTCCTGATGAAAAATAAAAAAATACTTATTAAATAGGAAAATATTTAAATAATTAATAAATAAAATACTTATTAAATAGGAAAAATGGAATTTGAAAATGCTGAGTGGATGGAGAAGATATTGAGCAGGGAAGAAGACATGCTGCAAAAAATCAGCACTAGCATAGAAGAACTGAGCAGGAGATATGGAATTCAGAAGGAGGATTTGTTAAGAATTTCAGAAGAAGGCAGAAACTTCATAGATGCAGGAATATTTCAGAAAAGAGCACCATTGGGAGCAATATGCACCGAACTAAAAGCAAAGGGCTACTCAACAAAAGAGATAGCAAAAAAACTTGGAAGAAGCTACAAGACAATCTGGACTACAATAAAAAAGACTGAAAGAAAAAAACCAGCAGAAAAAACAGGAATACTCATCCCCCTAAGAGCATTTGAAAACAGAAACATGGGAATACTAGAATCTGCTGTAAAGTTCCTAAAGGATGAAAAAAATATGCGGCTCAGCCAAATTGCAAAAATCCTGAAAAGAAACTACAGAACGGTCTGGACAGCCTATAATAAGGCAAAAGAGAAAGAATGAAAACGAGAATACAACCCGGAATGAGAAAAACGCTGGAAATAATAGCGCTGATACTCACCATAACCTTCCTAATATACGGAGTTAATCCTAAAGAAGACGGAAAAGCCTACGGCTTCAAAGCATTTGCTTACACAGTAACATGTTCAATACAATCAATAACCGAAGGAACAAACCCCCAATACCAATATGCTTCAGCCCCATACGAATATTACAACACAATAGCAGGAGGAACATTCACAGTAAATGTGGTTGCAAGCACTAATGATCCTAACGGCATATCAAGTGTGAGTTTTCCAAGCACAGTATCCACTGGAGGAAGTGATACAAGCTATCCCTACAGTTGGACCTACACTTGGACAACGAGCAGCACTTACAGCAGCTCAGCCACAATAACCTGCTACTCCTACTGGGGCTCAACAGGAACAACAACACTTTACGTATACAGAGACATAACAGCTCCTACATTAACATTTTATTATCCAACCCCAGCAAACAACACATACACCCCCAATAACTACACACAAATAAATATAACAATAGTAGAAAGCGGAGCAGGACTAGACTCCTTCAAATTCAACTGGAACGGCACAAACTACACCTTCTACGACGATTCACTAGTACTAGCATTAAACTTCAACAACAATTCTGCAATAGGAGACAGCGCCACAACAGCAGTAGACATATCAAAATATGGAAACAACGGAACAATGTATGATGCAAATACTAGTAATGCAGATGGAAATAGGCCCCCTCAATATACTACAGGACGTTTTGGAAAGGGAATTACATTTGACGGAGTAGATGACTGGGTTATGATACCTCACAGCACATCTCTTCAAATAACTACATTTCCAATCACTATAGAAGCTTGGGTGTACATAAATACAACTCAACTAGGTGGAGGCACTGCTTTTGTTCAAAAAGGTCCTGGCACTTGGGCTCAGAAAAACTATTTCTTAGGAATTATGAACAATAGCGCGATGCTAAGCGTTGCATACGGAGATGGAGCTGGGTGGGATGAATTCAGAACTACAGACTTTCCAAAAAATCAGTGGGTACACGTTGTAGGAATTATTAAAGGGAATGACAACCTTGAGTTATATGTAAATGGGCAAAACAAAAGTGGTTTTCTAGCTTACACCAGTGCAACATCAACACCCTACGCAACAACAGACACACTAAAAATAGGAACATTAACGAACTCCTCCTACTTCTTTAATGGATCAATAGATGAAGTCCGCATTTACAAACGAGCACTATCTCCACAAGAAATACTAATGCACTACCAGTCAGAATTTGCAAAATACAGCTCAACAGAATGGAGATTCTACAACAACATAACAAACCTAACACAGGGAACCTATTCCTATTACGGCTGGGCAAACGACTCAGTAGCAAACGCAGGACAAAGCGAAACAAGAATTATTACAATAGATAATGTGAAACCTGCTATTTCATTTCAAGGACAAACTGATGCGAATGGAACATTTACATACAAGAATTGGAGTTTCGTAAATGTTAGTATAAGTGACGCTTACAACACAACAGGACTTATTGATTGGAATAGCAGCCTGGTTGGGTGGTGGAGATTCAATCAAGAGAGTGAAGAAAACAGCACATTCTTTAAAGATTGGAGCATTTACGGCAACAATGCAACATGTTCTGGAACTAGCTGCCCAAATATTACGACAGCCGGAAAATTCGGAAGCGCATTAACATTTGACGGGATAGATGACTATATAACCGTCCCAACTGATAAAAGTTTAAACATTACAAATGCTATTACTCTTGAAGCATGGATCAACCTCGCAGCAACTCCAACAACTACACAAATGATAATTGAAAAAGGAAATTTAGCAGCAGATTCTGTGTATTGGTTATATGTCACCAGCAGTGGAACCTTAAAAGGAGGAGTTAATATAAGTGGTTGGAAAGAAGTGTCTGACGGTGGTTCAGTATCTCCCAATTCATGGCATCATGTTGCGATGGTTTATAATGGAAGTGCAGTTAGATTATGGTTAGATGGCACTCCTACTGGATCAGCTTTATCAGCAACTGGCAATATAGGTGTGAACAATTTAAATTTAATTATTGGTAAATATTCAACTTATTACTTAAAAGGCACAATTGATGAAGTCCGCATTTACAATAGGGCGCTTAGTGCTGAGGAGATAGCTACTTCCTACAATGCAGGGATTTATAGATTATATCACAACTTTACACTACTCCCCACGGGAACATATACCTACATTGCTTATGCTCAAGATTTGGCTGGAAATGTAAATCAAACAGAGATGAGAACACTAATTGTTGGAAGTGACACAACAGCTCCAACAACAAGTATTTCTAATATTACTAAGTCTGATTCAAGCAGTTATATTATTGGCACTTGGACTAGTTTGAATGTTAGTGTGAATGGTTTTAACTGTACGGATGCTTTGAGTGGCTGCTTGGCTACTCACGCTTGTGGTGACTGGACAAACTCCTGCACTCCATCTTCGCTTAGCACTCCCATCTTATTCCAGTGCGCTGCGGGAAGTGTGTGCGTGGGTTATGTTAGGTATAACAGCACTGATAATGCTTTTAATGTTGAAACTACTAAGAGTTCAACAATTTATATTGATGCACAGGCTCCAACAACAACTATTAATCCTAATGGACAAGCTTGTAACAATTCAAACGTTTCAGTCACACTTTCTTGCAGTGACGGTTCTGGTTCTGGATGCAGTTCAACCTGGTATAAGATTGTTGATTCTGGAACAGCGTGCGATATAAGTGGGATGAGTTTGTACTCTTCACAATTTTTGGTAGGGTGCCCGCCTGGTAGCTACTGCGCTAAGAAGATATGCACTTATTCAATAGATAATGTTAGCAATGCTGAATCTTTGAAGAGTTCAAACATTTATTACATTGACTTTGCAGGTCCTAATGCTCCTACGGGCTTGCTGCCAAGTTCTGGTAATTGTAATGGCTCTTCAACTCCCACTTTGTCTTGGAGTGCTCCTTCAGATGTTGGCTGTTCTTCTGTTGCTGGCTATCAGGTTGAGATTTACTCAACTTCTGACTGCAGCGGAACTGCTCTTCAAACAGGAACGCCTTCCTCAAATAGCTGGACTCCCAGCGCTCTATCAACAGGCACATATTCGTGGAGGGTCAAAGCGAAGGATGTTTACAATAATTGGGGAAGTTGGAGTTCTTGCTCTGTGTTGAGCATTGATGTCAGCTCGCCTACTCCGAACCCGGCAACAATAAGCAGCACAACACCAATCTCAAGCTCACAAATAAACATAACAGCCACAACAGCTACAGATACGGGATGCTCAGCTACGGTATACTATCAAATAAATAGAACAAGTCCAACAACAGCTAGCAGCGGATGGCAGACCAGCCCAACATGGGCTGATACTGGGTTAAATTGTAACACGCAATACTGCTACACCGCCCAAACGAGAGATTCTTTAAATAATATTGGAACAGCCTCAGCAACAAGCTGTACATACACGCTCGTAAATGGACCCAGTGCGCCGACAGTAACTCCAACAAGCACAACAAGTTTAAATGTAAGCTGGACAGCAGTATGTGCATATAACAACCCTCAATACTATGCTAACGAAACATCATACAATGCTGGAGCAACAGACTCTGGATGGACAACTGCGATGAGTTACATAGATTCTGGACTAAACTGCTTCTCACAATACACCTACAGGGTAAAGGCTAGAAACAATCAGAGTGTAGAAACAGCATACAGCAGTACAACTAGCAGATACCCAATAGAATATGTAAGCACCTGTGCGGGAACAGGACCAAGTGGAAAGTGCTGGACTCTAACAACCTGCTACTACACTGGAACGGGATGTCCAAGCAGCACAACCATGTGCGCAAGCCCTAACACTTACTGCAAGGGAGCAGACAGCAGTACCTGCAACTCAGGCAACATAGACACCTGCTGTTATAATGTAGCATGCACCTCTGGAGGGGCAAGTGGAAGCACAAGTACAGTAGTAAATACAACACTATGCACATGCACTGGAGGAAACTGCAACTCAGGATTTTGTTACAATTCCACAAGCCAGACGTGCTATACTGGAGTAAGCTGTACAGCCACTGGGTGGACGAGCACTTCAACAAACGCCCCACCAAACACTCCTGCAAGTCCATCAGCAACGCCCAGCTGCGCGGGACCAAACACTATAGTAAACGCCACAGCCACAATTACAGACCCGAATGCTGACGCAATGAAACTTCAAGTTTGTAAGGACTCAGCATGCACACAGACCCTGTGCAACTCAACACAAGTAAGCAGCGGCAGCCAAGCCAGCTGCCAGTTCGTAGCATCTACAGCCTGCACAGTTACAGGCACCTGCACGATATACCTTAGAGCATTAGAAAATTCTGCAGACGCTTGTGGACAGATAAAAACTTCAGCAGTTATAAACACAACATTTACTTATGATGCAAATGCTCCCTTTACTAATGCTACTGCAATAACTAACTCTTCAACAATTTATACTTTCAATACTTGGACTAAAAGCCTTTATGTAAATGTTACTTTGAACTGCACAGACAGCGGAGGGGGCACCTGCGCGTTGACACAATACTGCACAGACACAACAAACACCTGCACGCCAACCACAACATACACCGCACCAATACAAATAAACACCCAGGGAACAACATACATAAGATACAACAGCACAGACAACGCCGGAAACACAGAAACAACCCAAAGCAAAACAATCAAAATAGACACAACACCGCCGACAACCACGGCAACAGCAGTAAACAGCACCGGAGCAAGCTACACCTTCAACACCTGGACAAAAAGCCCATACGTAAACGTAACACTAACATGCAACGACGCCTCAGGCTCAGGATGCTCACTCACACAATACTGCACAGACACAACAAACACCTGCACGCCAACCACAACATACACCGCACCAATACAAATAAACACCCAGGGAACAACATACATAAGATACAACAGCACAGACAACGCCGGAAACACAGAAACAACCCAAAGCAAAACAATCAAAATAGACTATTCAATACCTTATTGCGTGATTACAGAAATTTCTAAAACTTCTGATTATGCATATGTTGTTGGAAACACTACATATTATAGCCCTGCTGGCTCTGGAAGCATTAACATTTCTGTGAGTGCTGGTGATTCCAACGGGATTGCGGCTGTAAATTTCCCTCAGCTTTCTACAATTGCCGGGTATGGGAATGATACTTCTTCACCATATGCCTCTCAGGATGTTGGCGCTTATAATTTTAGCACTTCCAGCACCTTTAATGGAAGCGGCACAATAACCTGTTATGATAATGCTGGAAATATGAATACAACTCAGTTTACCTTAGTTAGAGATGTAACTGCACCTCAAATAGTTCTTAACTCTCCAGCTGCGGGCTCCTGGAAGAATTCTAACTTCCAGATTAACATCTCAGATTCCGATTCTGTTTCAGGGCTCAAGGCATGCTACTACAGGGTTTTGAGCAATGGAACTCAAACTAAGGGCTGGACTGTAAGGAACTGCAACGATGTTTTAGGAATAAGCGTTGGCTTAGGAATGGACTGTAATGTTGAGATGCAGTACGGCTGTGTTGTTGAGCTGAGAGCGTATGATAATGTTAATAATTCAAACACTATTTCAGTAAATTTCAGCATTGACTGGACTCCGCCATCCATACCTCAGAATCTTACGGACTCAATTGAAGGGTGGAGCTTTGTGAGCAACAGAACATTTAACTGGAGTGCTTCATATGATGATGTGAGCGGGGTGGCTGGCTATTACTACGCTATTGATGATAGTGCGCCTGAAGTGGGTGGTAGAAATACAACTAGTTTGTATTACATGAACGAAACGCTTCCGTCGGGGAATCACACATTCTATGTTAAGGCGTTTGACAATGCTGGAAACATCGGCGGGTACGCCAGTCACGAGTTCTTAGTGTTATCCTCAAAAGGGATAATTTCAACTATTCCTGGAACAATCCCGTTCTGGACCAACACTTCAAATCCTCTGCTGAGCAGCGATTTAAGCTGCTTGGGCAGTATTTATGACCAGCAGAGCTGCAATGTAACTTGGTATGTAAACGCAACTGGCACTAAGGGTAGCAAGTACGAATTCTTTGTAATATTTGAATCTCTGAATTATTCTCAAACGGGATACAATCAAACCCTACCCACATACATTGAAATTAGGAGTAACAACACTCCTCCTTCAAAAGTTAACCTTACAAGCCCATTGAATAACAGCGGAACAGAGCATGACCGAAATATGACTTTCGTCTGGAATGCCGCCATTGACCCAGAATCAGATAAGATAACATATTCTCTCGTGGTAGATGACAATGCTGACTTCTCCTCTCCATTAATAATCACTGATACGAATTTAACAAGCTACACCTATCCGGGCCAGCTTAACCTCTCAACTTCGTACTTCTGGAAGGTTAGGGCGTTTGACAGCTTTGACTATGGAGAGTGGAGTGATACTTGGAACTTCTCAATAGAGCCTTATAGGGATATTGAAATCTATGTTGCAAATGTCTCTTTCGGAAATTTAAATCCTGGAGCAATAGAAGACACCTTAGATAATAGTCCTCAGCCTATAAAAATTAGAAATAATGGTAACATTCCTGTGAATATAAGTATAAACTCTACAGCCCTCTGGAGTTCAGTGCCTCTTAACACTAGCTATTATCAGTTCAGGATAGGAAATATTAGCGGAGAATATTATGCTTTTGACTGGAGAAACTCGCGGACATCCTGGACTAACATGACTAACATTTCAACTCTTTCAATTATTGATTTAGGATATCTGGACTATGCGGATGAAGCGAGGATTGACATAAGAGTGGAAGTTCCAAGCGCGGAGCCTCCTGCTACTAAGAATGCTACGATCTATATTATGGCGAGTTGAGATGAAAAAAATTTTAATCTGGATTTTAGGAGTGCTTACATTAGCTTCAATTGTGCAAGCATTGAGATTGGGTGTTGGTCCAGCATATTATACTCTGGAATACGAGCCGGGCATTGTAAATAACTTGCAGTTCAGATTGTATAATAAGGATAGAGTACCGGTTTATGTTTCTGCTATTGTGAGCGGTGAGCTTGCAGAATATTTTAAAATATCCAACTATTCTTTCAAGATAAGTGCAGAGCAGGAATACTATCCTGTTAATGTTGAAGTAAAACTACCTTCTGGCTTGAGCCCTGGAACTTATGTTACTGAAGTGGTGTTTTCAGCCAGGCCTTCTGAAGGAGAAGGTATAAATGCCGGTGTATCTGTAAGTGCTCAGATTTATACTGTGGTGAAGTCTGATAAGTTTCTCTTTGCGATGATAAACTCTAGTGAGAGGGAGATTGCTTTAAGAGTTAGAAACCTTGGACTGAGTGACATTAGGGATGCATATGCTTCTCTTGTTCTTTATGATGGCGATTCTGAGGTTTTCAGGATTAATCAGAGTATTGGCGGAGTTGCTTCTGGAAGTGAGAAGACGATAAGTAGGAGCCGTGGTAATCTTTCGGGTGAGTATCTTGCAAGGGTGTGGCTGTATTACGATGGTGTAGAGCGAGGGTATGATTCCCTTATCCGAATTGGGAAGGTGAGAGTAGTTCCGATTAGGGTAGAAGTTCCAGGATTCAAGCCTGGAGAGATAAATAGGATTGTTGTGAGTTATGTTTCAAATTGGAATAGGGGTGTTGAGTTTGAGCCGAAAATTGAGGTTGTGAATTCTAAAGGTAGTCTAATTTCTGAAATAAGGGCAAATTCACTTACGATATTTAAAGACGCAGATGTTGAATTCTTTTGGGATTGTTCAGAAATTCCCGAGGGGAGGTATACCTTTAAGGTTTATGCCTTTTATGATAATGTTTCTGAAATGCGAGAATTCCGTCTTAGTGCTATGTCGGGAATTACCTATGCTGAGAGTGAGGACGCCTTACGGCAGAAGAGGCTTTTAACTATTGTGGTATTTTTTGTTGCTTCAATTATTCTGATTTTTGTTTTTAGGTCGGCTGGCTTGAAAACTTCTATCATTAAGCTGAGGGCTAAGAGGGCTATCAGGGAAGCTGAGTTGAGAAATGTTGAAAGAGCAGTTAAGATTTATCAGCGTTTAAGGATGGATTATGAGAAGCTTTCTCCAAGTGAAAGGAAGAAGGTTCGCGAGCTAATAATGAGTGCATATGAAACAATAAAAAGGCAGAGTGGGAAGAAGATTGAATTAGATTAGATTAATTAAAAAAATAGAAAGTTTATTTGGTTTTTAATTTTATAACTTCTTCTGCTGGCTTCATCTCCTTCCAGGCGAGTTCAAACATCTCTTCAAGCGCAGATGCAAAGAATGGAGAGTTTATCCAGATTCCTATGTCATATGTGGGGTGCACGTCCGCATCATCCATAACCATAAAGGTTATGTCTTTTGAATCAACTATTGTGAATCTCGCCTTTGTCTTTGTATGCCTCACTTCAGCATACTTTGAGGCTTCTTCAACTGCTGCTGCACACTGCTGCGTTAGGGGGGCTGCTATTCTTATTTTTACTCCTCTCTTTTTGAGTTTTTCAAATACCGGCTTAAATCCTTCAACTTCTCTTATGAAACCTTGCGTTGTCGTTATTATCGTGACTGTTTTTTCTGCAGCTAGCATCATTGACTCAAGGTGGTTATATAGGTTGTGCCTTCCCCTTAGGCTACCTGAGAGGTCTGTTGGTTCTACCAGTTCTATTCCTTGACTGTGAATGGATTTTAACTCATCCAGAATGTCAGTATTTCTTATGTCATTTAGGCGCTTTATCTTTGTTTCTGCCTCTCTCTGCATGTGTTTTTTTACCCTTTCAACAACTTCTTCTGGAGGGACTGCAAGATACTTTATAGGCTTTCCGAACTTCATTATTACGAAGCCCTTCTTTTCAAGGGATTCCAGAACATCGTAAGCCCTTGACCTCGGAACATTTGCTATGTCTGAGAGCTCTCCTGCTGTGGAAACTCCTCTTGAGAGCAGAGCAGTCCAAATCTTGACTTCATAGAGGTTTAGAGAGAAATACAGGCGCAGTTTGCTGAGAAACTCTTCCTTTACTATCATCTTATTACCTCCGGTGCATCTGGAACGTGCTAACTGACATTCCACCCCTTTTTTTGTGTAATTGTAACCTTTCAATATTTAAATCTTTTCAAAAATGTTCTACTTTGCGGTAACATAAGAGTTTAACAGAGTAGGAAGTAGTAAAAAAATGAATTGAAAAAAGAAGGAATATATTGTAGGGCAGAAATAAGCCGCCTTCTGTCAGGCATCTTGCGAAATGCCCCTCCCAGCATTCTACTTAGCGTCCAAAAACGGACTTGCACCGCTGGGGCTCGCCGTTTCACCCTTCCCTGAGGAACGTCTGCGGGTTAACTGAGCCCTGTCGCCAGGGCACTCTCACGCTTCATCCTTGGCTCAGGAGGTCTCGTTTCTGAGCGGTTGCCGCCTGTTTCCAGGCCACGCTTGTGCGTGCAGCTCTGTATGGTGGGCGGACTTTCCTCAGAGCATCTGCTCCGAAAGCCGGGTATCTGCCCTACCTTTTAAATGATAGCTGTGCTAAATTAAAAATTTTGCCATTCTATAACCACCGCAGAATAGAAATATTTAAAAATGGAAATGATTTAAAGCAGCTTAAATCATCTCTGGAGAGGTTGAAAATGGTTGAAGTCTCAAAAAACACTGTAGCTGTGCTGCTTGTTCTAACGATTATTGTTTCAATACTTGGAACTTGGACAATACTCAGTGCGACAAATACGCAAAAACAGAGCGCGCAGCCAGCCCCGACAACTTCAAAAATATCACTCACAGTCATAAAGCCCTCGCAGCCGCCCAGCGGACAGGCGAGAATAAGCTTAAATGTTATAAAACCAGAATGATGGGAATGATGGGAGGAATAAAATGGCAGAAGAAATAAGCAATAAAACATTGGCAACCCTTCTCGTGATTGCCATAATAGTTTCAATAGGCGGAACACTAATCAGCCTAAACCGGCTTTCGAAGTTCGGAATAACCGGATTCGCAACATCTGGATCTGCAAAGGTTAACCTTACTGTTACGAGCAGCTCAGCAATAACCGTAACGCAGGCGATTGACTTCGGAAGCGGATACGCTTTAGTTAATACAAACTGCACAATGGAAAGCAACCTCTCTTCAGGAGCCAGACCTGACACCGACTGCCAGGGCGACTGGGCAAACGCCATATCAGACCCGACAAAGAGGTACATAATAGTTAGAAATACTGGAAACACTAATGGAAACCTTACAATAAATGCTTCTGCAAACGCTACAGCTTGGATAAACTCTGTTTCAACAGGCTGGAGCCAGGCGTGGTTTGCAGCTATAAACCCAACTGCAAACGATGGCTGTAACGACGCTTTCCAGACAACCAGCTGGACACCTCTAACAACTGCCAAGAGCAACCTTTGCGCCAACGCTACTGGAACAGCCTTCACATATGGAACTAACAACGAACTCTGGGTAGCTGCAAAGGTAACCGTGCCGTTTGACGCAGTTCCTGGAGAAAAACAGGTGCAGGTGCAAATAGACTTTATCTCATCATAAGGATTTACAATTTTTTTCTTATTTCAAAATTTTTAATAAAATTTTTATAGTTGTTAAAGACTATTGTGGTTGTTATGGTTAAGAAAGGCTGGCTCACACTTTACTGGATGATTCTTTTCCTCTTTTTTTCAAGCTTTGCCGGAGCAGTAGGAATAATGTTCTCAACAAAGGATGTAAGCTTTGTGCCAAATCAGGAGCTTACAATAGAATACGCAGCATACAACACAAATGATGAAACAATGGGCATTTCAATATTTTTTTCAGGAGACCTTGCAGAGTATATGAGCGCTTCTCCTGATGAGTTTCAGCTTGCACCTCACGAAACTAAAAAGTTCAATGTGATAATAAAATTTCCTGAAAAGATTGAAAAGCCGGGAGTGCACCAGCAGCTGATAAGCGTAAAGGAAAACAGGTACAATCAGCATGGAACAATAGTTGTATTTGCACAGGTTAATCAGCCTTTAAGAATCCACGTGCCATATTCTGGAAAATACCTAGATGCTTATCTTTCAAGTGAAGGGGCAAAACAGGGAGAAGATGTTAAGTTTAAGGTATCAATGACAAACTTGGGAGACCAGGCTATAGATAGGATAAATGGAACTGTTTATGCCTACAACGGGGCAAACGAGAGTGTGGGAAGCACAGATGTGCAGGAAGTCATTGGACTTGAACCGAATGAAGTAAAAGAAACTGAAGCATTGCTCAAGGGGGATGGGCTGAGCCCGGGAAGGTACTGGGCTTATGCAGAGCTGGACTATGATGGGATATCAGCGCATACTCCTCCCATAGAGTTCAGGATTGGAGAACTCAAAGTGGACTTGATTGACTTCAGCAGAAGCGGATTTGTAGGAAAGATAAATCCCTTCTATTTAGAAGTTGAGAGCAATTGGAACGAGCCAATAAATGAGGTTGTAGCAGAGGTCTCCTTAAAGAATGGAACTGTAAAGCTCTCCCAGTTTAGAACTCTTTCCGAATCCTTAACAAGCTGGGATAGAAAGAACTTAACCGGATATATAGATTTAAGCAGCATCCCAATTGGAAACTACACGCTAGACATATCTTTGAAGTATGGGAATAAAGCAGAAGCGTATTCTGGAAGCTTTGAAGTTAAGCTTGAGCCGAAGCAGAAAGAAAAGTTTACAGTACCTCAGTGGGCAGTAATTTCCATAATTGTAATTGCAGTCCTTCTAATAAATATAGGCATCTGGATAATCATCAATAGGAAAGAAAGGCTTAATTAATAAAAGAAGGATTGGTATGCTAAAAAAGAATAATTTTCAGGTTGCAATAGCCTTAATTATTTTAGTAGTTTTCTCTGTGGTATCATTCTTCTTACTGATAAGAGTTAAAACCTCATCTTATAAAATGGTTGAGGTTCCAATAAATTTTTCAGTATCCAAAGAGATGGAAGTAGGTGTAGGAATAATTCAGGGGAATATTCTGTATTTTGGGCAGATACCACCTGGAGGTTTTGGAAGAAGAGAGTTAATCATAACAAATTCAGATAAGATTCCCCTAAAGTTGAGGTTTTGGATAGTTGGAAATGCTTCAGAACTAGTGAGTTGCACTGGTAATGGCTCAACAATAATGCCTAACGAGAAGATTACAATAAGCTGCACTGCTAATATACCTGAGAATGCAACTCCTTCAGACTGGACTGGCACGGCGATTTTTGAGTTCATAAAATGAATAGGAAGATAATTAAAGCTTTGGAAGTTGCAACTCATTCTCTAAAAAAATGTTACACCCCTTACGGAATTCTTGCGGGAAAGAGACATTTTGATGACTACTGGGCAAGGGACGGCTTCTTTGCGTGCTTAGGAGCCTCATCGCTGGAGCACTACAAAGTCGTAAGAGATCATTTGCAGTTGTTCATCTCAAAGCAGAAAGAGGATGGGCAGATTCCTCTAAGGATAGGCTGTAACAATATTATCCCTAAAATATTAGGAATACACCTAAAAAGCTCTCCGGAAGAAAAGATAAATAAGGTCAGGTATGAAATTGATAGAGCATACCCCTGGATTTCAGGGTCTAAAAAGCCTGCTGATCAGAATTCTCTATTCCTAGTTGCATTTAATGAGTATTGTAAAAAGTCAGGAGATTGGAATTTTGCAAGAAAAAATTATGAAGCTGTGAAGAAGGCTTTTGAGTGGAACCTAACCTTAGATGTGGATGAAGACGGGCTTATAGAGGAAGGTACCTATTGCAGCTGGCTGGACACTGTGAAAAAGTCGGGCAAGGTGCTTTATACTGAAGCCTGCCACTACTGGGGATGCCTCTCTTTCGCTGAAATTGCAAAGCGGCAAAATCGTTGGAAGGATTATAAGAAAAGCCAGTCTATTGCTGAAAAGGTTAAAAAGAAAATAAACTCTTTGATGTGGAACGGAGCATACTACACTGATTGGATTTCCGAAGATGGGCAGAGACACGAATTCTTTTCAACTGAAGGAAACCTGATGGCAATAATGCTGGGAATAGCTGACAATAAAAGGGCTTCCTTAATAATCTCAAAGTTGGAAGAATTTGGACTGGAAAACGGAGTCCCTTACAGGACGAATTATCCACACTATGGCTGGAGAAACATTGACCCAGCTAATTATCTCCTACTGATTCCAGATTACCAAGATGGAATGAGCTGGCTCTGGATAGGCTGCCTAGGAATAATAGCAAAGACGGTCGCGGGAAAGAAAAAGAATGCGATGCTACTTGCAGAAAAAATTTCTGACATCATAAATAGGGACAGTGATGTTTGCGAAGTGTATGAAGAGAGAAGAGGAATTCCTGTAGATCGTATTCTTTACAAGAGCGAGCGCCCATTTGCCTGGGCTGCAGGAATGTTCATATACGCAGTTAAAAATTTTCTTAAATAAAAAGATAAAAGATTATTGTTTGATTTTTTCCAAAACAGCTGCCCTTGCTGCTGCAAGGCGGGCTATTGGAACTCTGAAAGGTGAGCAGCTAACATAATCTAGCCCTGCCTTATGGCAGAATTCTATGCTTTCAGGGTCGCCGCCGTGCTCTCCGCAGATTCCAACCTCCAGCTGCTTATTAGCTTCTTTTCCAAGCCGAACTGCCATCTCCACAAGCTTTCCCACGCCCCTGCGATCCAGCACTGCAAATGGATCCTTCTCTAGAATTCCATGCTCTAAGTAGTATCTTATAAACTTTCCAGAGTCATCCCTACTGAAGCCAAATGTTGTCTGTGTCAAGTCGTTAGTGCCGAAAGAAAAGAATTCAGCTGCACCGGCTATCTCATCTGCCAGAAGAGCTGCCCGGGGAAGCTCTATCATTGTGCCGACTTTATAATTTATCTTGATTCCTTCCTCCTTTATCACCTGCTCTGCAACTGCATCAACTATCTTCTTCTGATTTACAAACTCCTTAACATCGCTAACTATGGGAATCATTACTTCTGGCATAACGCTTTTCCCCTCCTTTGCAAGGGAGCATGCTGCCTGGAAGATTGCTCTAGCCTGCATCTCAGTTATTTCAGGATAAACTATTCCTAATCGGCAGCCTCTGTGGCCAAGCATTGGATTAAATTCGTGGAGAGATTCAACCCTCTTAAGCAATCTTTCCAACTTTTCAATCTTTTCAGGATCATTCTTTCTCTCCTTCGCTAATGCCAACTCCACCATTAGTTCTTCCCTCTTAGGAAGGAATTCGTGAAGGGGCGGGTCCAAAAGTCTAATTATTACGGGAAAGCCTTCCATTTCTTTAAACAATCCGTAAAAGTCAGCCCTCTGCATTGGCAGCAGCTTTTCAAGAGCCCTTCGCCTGTCAACCTCATTATCAGCAAGTATCATCTCCTGCATTATTGGGAGGCGCTCCTCTGCAAAGAACATGTGCTCTGTCCTACATAGGCCTATGCCCTCTGCTCCAAACTTTTTGGCAATGATTGCGTCTCTGGGAATGTCTGCATTCGCCTTGACTCCTAAGCGCCTATGCCTATCAGCAATCTCTAATATCCTTCTAAATTCAGGACCAAGCTCTGGCTCTACAAGTTTGACTTCTCCAAGAATTACTTCACCTGTAGTGCCGTTTATGGTGATTGAATCAAGATGTTTAACTATTATTCCGGATTTTGTCTTAAAAGATTGGGATTTCTCATCAATCACTATGTCCTCACATCCTACCACGCAGCACTTTCCCATGCCTCTAGCTACGACTGCTGCGTGACTTGTTAGTCCGCCCCTTGCAGTAAGTATTCCCTGCGCTGCTGCCATTCCGTGAATGTCGTCTGGAGATGTTTCGCTCCTAACAAGGATTACGCTCTTGCCCTCCTTACCTAAGAGTTCAGCTTCATCTGCGCTGAAAACTGCCAGTCCTGAGGCAGCTCCGGGGCTTCCGCCGAGTCCTTTTGCAATGACTTTCAGCTTAGCATTTGGATCTATGCGCTTGTGCATTAGGCTGTTGAGGTGAGCTGGCTCTATCCTGAGTAGTGCCTCTTCTTCTGAGATTATACCTTCTTCTAACATGTCCAGGGCGATTTTTACTGCCGCATATGCACTTCTTTTACCACTTCTTGTTTGCAGCAGGAACAGCTTTCCCCTTTCAACTGTAAATTCTATGTCCTGCATGTCCTTATAGTGAGATTCTAATTTTTTTCTAACTTGAAGCAGCTGCTCATAGGTTTCTGGCATCTCCTTTTTTAATTCGGAGATTGGCTTAGGCGTTCTTATACCTGCAACTACATCCTCCCCCTGCGCGTTTATGAGAAACTCTCCATAAAACTCATTCTGGCCCGTGGAAGGATTTCTGGTGAATGCTACGCCGGTAGCGCTGTCGTCGCCCAGGTTTCCGAAGACCATTGCCTGTACATTCACTGCAGTGCCCATCTCGTCGGGAATATTATTAAGCTTCCTGTATGTTATTGCCCGCTCATTTTTCCAAGAATTAAAAACTGCTTCTATTGCAAGTTTTAACTGCTGGCGCGGATTTTCTGGGAACTGCTTTCCAGTCCTTTCTAGCACTAGCTTCTTATACTTTCTTATTACTTCTTTCCAGTCCTCAGCTGTCAATTCTGTGTCCTGTCTCTTGTTCAGTTGTTTCTTCGCTTCTTCTATTATTTTTTCAAATTCCTCATGTTTTATTCCGAGAACAACATTTCCAAACATCTGAATAAATCTTCTGTAACAGTCATATGCAAATCGGCTATCCCCTGAAAGTTCTGTCAGCCCCGCAGCAGTGTCTTCGTTCATTCCGAGATTTAAGATTGTATCCATCATTCCGGGCATTGAGACTGGGGCACCCGAGCGAACTGAAACTAATAGAGGATTTTTTGGGCTTCCAAATTTCTTGCCAGTAATCCTTTCAAGCTTTAATATTGCTTCTTCAACTTCAAGATCTAAACCTCTGACTGAACCATTTTTAAAGAATTCCCTGCACGCTTCGGTTGTAATCACAAATCCAGGGGGCACAGGGATTCCTATCTTAGTCATCTCATTCAATCCAGCACCCTTTCCTCCGAGAAGATTCTTATCGGATTTGGTCTCACCAAAGAAGTATACATGTTTTTGTTCAGACTGATCACTTGCCATTTTTCGCACCTCTTAAGCGCACTTCAGAGTGGGGCATCTCTTTATAAATTTTTATGAAGTGTGCCTCAGACTTAAAAGAAACATTTGCGAATTTTATAGAAAAAGATATATAAACAGCTGATTGTTCATAATTGAAAGGATGGGAATCTTTAAAGACATGCTTTCGGGAGGGGAAACCCTTTTCAGGGACTCTGTTGCTCTGGACTACGATTACCTTCCAAAGATAATTCCTTTCAGGGAGAACGAACAGGCGCGGATTGCCAGCTGCATAAAACCATTATTTCAAAGCAGGAACGGCCGTAACCTGTTCATATTTGGAAGTCCCGGAGTTGGAAAGACGGCTGCGTGTAAACATGTTCTTAACGAGATTGAAGAGACTACTGAAGACATTTATCCTTTGTATATTAACTGCTGGAAGCACAATACTTCTTATAAGGTGATTCTCAAGATATGTGAGGATCTTGGATACAAGTTCACACAGAACAAGAAAACTGAGGAGCTTTTCAATATAGTTAGAGATATAATAAACAAGCATTCAGCTGTTTTTGTTTTTGACGAGGCAGATAAGGCTGAGGATGACGACTTTCTCTATTCCATACTGGAAGAAGTTTATAGAAAGAGCGTCATCCTAATAACTAATGATAAGGATTATTTAGCAGTGTTGGACTCGCGAATACGCTCCCGTTTGATTCCTGAGGTTTTAGAGTTCAGAAAGTATTCGCTGGAGGAAGTGCGTGAGATACTTAAGCAAAGAAGAGATATTGCCTTCTACCCTGATGTTTGGAAGCAGGATGCTTTTGAGGTTGTGGTGAGAAAAACTTATGAAACTGGTGACATAAGAGCTGGGCTTTATCTTATGAGGGAAGCGGGAAGCTGCGCTGAGGACGAGGGAAAAAGGCAAATTGGGGTTGAAAGTGTAAGGAGTGCAGTGAATAAGCTGGATGAGTTTTATGTTAAGGACAAGAAGGAGTTGGGAGAAGATGAACAGCTAATACTAGAAATCGTTAGAGAAAATTCGGGAAAGAAGATAGGAGAATTATATAAGGAATATGTTGAGAGGGGTGGAAGATACACTTACAAGACTTTTCAAAGAAGAATAGATAGATTAGAGCAGGGAAAGTTTGTGAACCTTGAGAAAATAAGTGGTGGCAAGGAAGGAAAAACAACTATAGTAAAAGACTCTTCAGATGCCAAGCTTACAGAATTCTAAAGTTAAAAAAATTTAAAAATGTGGTGAAGGCAACAGCTGTGAAGATTTGCTTTCCTTCTCATAAATCCTAAACGTTGTTTTTATAACTGTATCCGGATTTAGTGATATTGAATCTATGCCGCAATCCACAAGGAACTCTGCAAATTCCGGAAAATCAGAAGGTGCCTGCCCGCATATTCCAACCTTCCTGTTAAACTGCTTGGCTGTTTTTATTACTGACTCAATTAGTCTTTTTACTGCGGGATTATTCTCATCATACACTTTGCTTACCAGTTCAGAATCCCTATCCACGCCAAGGGTTAGTTGTGTCAAGTCGTTACTCCCAATGCTGAAGCCATCAAATATCTTACAGAACTCGTCAGCCAGAATAACATTTGAAGGAATCTCGCACATCACATAAACTTCCAAACCGTCTTTTCCCCTTTCAAGACCATTCTTCTTCATCTCTGCCAACACCTTAATCCCCTCTTCAACAGTCCTACAGAAGGGAATCATTATCTTAACATTCTTCAAGCCATACTCATTTCTAACCTTCAAAAACGCCTTACACTCCAATGCGAAGGCATCCTTGTAATTCTCATCATAATACCTAGAAGCTCCCCTCCATCCTATCATTGGATTGTCCTCCTTAGGCTCAAACTCTTCTCCTCCAATAAGTCCAGAGTACTCATTGCTTTTAAAATCGCTTAGGCGAACAATAACATCCTTGGGGTAGAATGCCGCAGCTATGGTGCCTATGCCCTGAGCTAGCATGTCCACAAAGAACATTGCCTTGTCATCATAGCCTTTTGTAAGCTCTGCAATCTTTTCTTTGGCATCCTTGTCTTTCAGATACTTAAACTTAAGTAGTGCTTTTGGATGGGCTTTTATGTAAGATGTTATTATAAATTCCTCCCTTGCTAAGCCGACGCCGTCATTGGGAATGAATGAGAGTTTAAACGCTTCCTCAGGATCGCCAACATTCATCATTATCTTAGTCTTTGGCCTCGGAATCTCTTTCAGGTTGATTTCCTGCTCCTCATATTTTAAAATACCTTCATACACCTTGCCGACATCTCCCTCTGCACAGCTCACTGTTACCTTCTGACCGGATTTTATCCTCTTTGTTGCTTCAATTGTTCCTACCACGCAGGGAATTCCTAGCTCTCTTGAAACAATTGCAGCGTGACAAGTCCTTCCGCCCTTGTTGGTAACTATTGCTGAAGCAATCTTCATTATCGGCTCCCAATCTGGATCGGTCATTTCTGTAACGAGAACCTCCCCTGGCTTGAACTTGTTTATCTCGTGAACGCTCTTTATAACATTTGCAACGCCGCTCCCGATCTTGTCGCCTACGCTTGTGCCTTCAATTATTAACTTACCCTTCTTTTTTAACACATATTTCTTAACTATGTTCGGGTCTCTTCTTGAAACTACTGTTTCTGGCCTCGCCTGCACTATAAATAGCTTTCCTGAAACTCCGTCTTTAGCCCATTCTATATCCATGGGCGTGAACCTTCCCTTCTTTGCAGTGTAGTAGTCTTCTATTGCGCATCCTGCCCTTGCCAGCTGAAGAACCTCCTCGTCAGAAATACAGAATCTCTCTCTATCCTCTATGGGAACATGCACATTTCGCGTGTTAGCATTCCCTTCTGAGGAGTATATCAGCTTCATCTCCTTTGAGCCGATACGCTTGGATATTATTGGTTTAAAGCCTTGTTTAAGTGTTGGTTTAAATACTATGAACTGGTCTGGATTTACTAAGCCCTTGACAATGTTTTCGCCCAGGCCGTAGCTGGCGTTTATTACTATTGCATCTTTGAAGCCCGACTCCGTGTCTACAGTGAACATGACGCCAGAGCACGCCTTGTCTGAGCGTACCATCTTCTGGACAACTATGCTCAGAGAAACTCCGAATTGGTCAAACTTCTTATCTGCCCTGTATGAGATTGCTCGGTTTGTGAAAAGTGAGGAGAAACACATCAGGCATGCTTTAATTAGTTCTTCAGGTCCTCTTATGTTCAGGTAGGATTCCTGCTGTCCGGCAAAGCTTGCGTCTGGAAGGTCTTCTGCAGTGGCGCTGCTTCGCACTGCAACATCTGTGTTGGGACCGTACTGCTCGCAGAGCTTTTGGTATGCTGCAAGAATTTCTGTTCTAAGCTCATATGGAATTTCAGCATTTCGTATCATAGAACGGATTTTGTGTCCTTTTTCTTCCAGGTTTCTTATATTTCTAGTGTTTAGTCCTTTAAGTTCTTCTCTTATCCTATCCTTGAGTTTAGTTCTTTCAAGAAAGAAGTTGTACGCTGTGGCTGTTATTGCAAAGCCATTCGGGATGGACACTTTGTCTTTTAAAAAGCGATACATTTCACCCAGAGATGCGTTTTTTCCTCCTACTAGCGAGATATCTTCTATGCCTATCTCGTCAAACCAAAGAATAAATCTGTCCTTTTTTTCCATTATAACACCTCTTTTTCCCTGGCACTCTGAATATTTGGCGGGAATATTAAAAAGATTTGTTATTACTATAAAAGCGTGATATTTTAAAGGGTATTCAGAATTTTATGCGCGTCCAGAGATGCACCTAGCAGCTGAAGTTTGGAAGAGCCAGATTCTGAAAGAAGTGCAGCCACAAGAATTTTTTTCTCATCATTTGAAACCTGCGCAAACTTGTCAGCATCAATAAGACCATAGGGATATCCGGGAAAGGCATAATCTGTAGCGTTCTTTTGAAGGGCCCAGAAAACCTCTTCAGCATTAATGGGTGAGCTCGCAATTTCAATCCTGAAAGAGTAGGGTGAAGAGGAATTAAGTTTTACAACATACTGTCTGACCAGTGAGTCATCCTGCTCTTTGACGATTGGGAAGTAATACCACTCTGAAAACGGTGATATTGAAGAAAGGAGTGGCAGAAGTGGTTTGCCAGAGTTTGTAAGCAGATTAGAAGTTTTTGACATGCCGCCAAGCACAATTCTTCTAAATTTACATTTGCTGAAAAGTCGTTGCATAAGATAATTCTCACTGGGATGGCTCTCTTGCAATGAGCCGTCTAAGATTAGTATTCCACACTCAAGCTTGTGAGCAGCTCTTTCTGCTATGGCAAGTTCAAACAGCCTTCTTATAACCTCTGCAATCTTTGAAGGGGTAGCCCTTTCTCTGGAAGTTGTGAGGTTCCGGTCAAATGGATCAAATATAAAGTTATTTGTTGAAGAAAAAAATTCTTCCCTTTCTTCCTGAGGGATATTGAAAAGAGCGCAAATCTCCTCTTCCGAAAGTTCAGAACCCATCTCTGAGAAGAATCTGCATTTATAATTGATTTTCCCATCAGAGCCTTGAGCTTTTACCAGGAGATAAAACTGCTCTGTGTGCGAGAAAACCTTCTGATTGCTTCTGAAAATTGAGAAGTAGCCTCGGATTAGCTGTATGGATGCATTGGGTGCTGAGAGAATCTCGCAGTTTCCCCCATCGCAGAAAGCCATT
Source organism: Candidatus Woesearchaeota archaeon (assembly GCA_038874135.1). Lineage (GTDB taxonomy): Archaea > Nanobdellota > Nanobdellia > Woesearchaeales > 0-14-0-80-44-23 > 0-14-0-80-44-23. The sequence goes on along the minus strand of JAVZCZ010000001.1, from coordinate 656,253 downwards.
TCCGGAAGTTCCTTTTTAAATATGGTTAGAGGGTGAAAGTTTTCTCTTGTTAGTGGAACTCCGGCGGACCCTTGAGAGACTAGAGGGATTTCCTCTGCTGAAGTATCATCTAAAAAGGAAGAATCTATGATTGCCTGAACCATTCTCCGAAACATTTTTCATAAAGAATAAGCACAGGTTTTAATAATTTGCTGGATAATACGCATATTATGGTAAAGATTAGCAAGGTTGCACTATGCTGGATATCTTCTTTCTTAGCGGCTTTAATCCTGCTATTTATTCTAATGCTTTCAAACACTTTCGCACTTGCCTTCAGTGAGACATGGTATAGGCTTGAGTTCTACCGTCTAAATATTTATGGCGAGCTGGAACAGGTAGGAATTGCAAGGGAAGACGCAGAATCATTCATTAACACATTCCCAGATTTTTTAGTTGGAAGGGCTTCCCTCAGCGAGGGGATTTTTAGTGTAGAAGAAGCGTCTCATCTGAATGATGTTAAGAATTTGTTTAAATTCGGGTTTAAGGTTTATATTGTCTGTTTGGCAGGCTTACTTATGATGTTAGCAGTAAGTACAGCTATGCTGGATAATTTTTTTGTATGTCTTAGAAAAATGATTTTTGCCACTTTCTTTCTAGTGATTATCTTAGGATTTTCAGTTTGTTTTAGGAATGTTTTCTCAGCAGCTTTCATTGGTTTTCATGCAATATTTTTTAAAATGGGAAACTGGCAGTTTCCTTTAGGGAGCAGAATCCTAATTTTTTTTCCAGAAAGGTTCTTTATGGATGGGCTGTTTTTTGTTTTGATAGCAACAGCAATTGAAGAAGTCATATTGTTTCTTATTATGAAAATACTATTTGATAACGCGAAAAAACAAAAGATTTAAATATCACTACTACTTAGTAACAAATATGGAAAAAGACCCGATGCTCCGATTCATGTATAATAACCCTGATGCCGGCAGATTGGATTATGAAGAAAAAAGGAAAAGAAAGAAAAACTTGATTAAAGCAGCAGCAGGAATTATCGGAGTTGGACTGCTGGCTCTGGGTATTGCGAAGGGAATTTCAAAAGACAAGAAGTATGATTGCTATAAAACACAAAATTATGAAACATCAAATGTAGTCCAGATTAACATTGGCAAAACTCCTGGAATTTGCGGTGTGGAGCTGAAAGGTTTGGAAGCTACTGCTCAGAGAATGCAGCTGAAAGAGACAAGAGCTAACAACAAATCTCTTGAAGAAGTGCTTTCTAAAATTCCAGAAGCTGAAATGGCATACTACATAAAAAATTACCAGAGAATAAACATGCCTGAAAAATATTGGAACATCCTAAACGAATTCTCTAAAATGAAAGACATTGCCCTCATAGCTGCAATAATAGAATCAGAAAGCACTTGGAATGAAAGGTGTATATCTGAATGCGGAGCTTCAGGCCTGATGCAGATAATGCGTAACAGCGTCAGTGCAGAAGATTGGAAGAACAGATTTGACCCATATTCAAATATAAGGGCTGGAATAAAAATACTTAATGAGAAGGAGAGCTACCTTAAATTCTGCGAGCCGCCCGAATGGCTTAAAGAAAGAGATTCAGCAAGATACTACAAACTAAGATGGGAACACTTAAAGCTGGTACTCGCTGCATACAACGGTGGTCAAAGCGTAGTTAGAGACGCTGTAAAAATGGCATCTAGAGATAATGGCAAGGCATACTGGGAGCAAGAGTGGAAAGACTTAGTTCCATACATAGAAAAAGCCTGTTCAGAATATTATTCATACCCGAAGGATAAGGCAAAAGAAATCATAAATTATGTAGATAAGATCATGAAAAACTACAATGCTTATAGAGTTGAATTTGAGATAAGAAAGAAACTGGGAGAAGACTTCAAAAGAGAAGAGTTAATAAAAGAGATAAAAAAACGGGAAGGCGTTCTTGAATGATTAAATTCCATCAAGCTCTAAAGAGTTAGAGCGCTCCTCAACATTCCTTATGAGGATTTCAGTCAGCTTAGCTGGATCAACATTAAACTTAACCCTTCCGTCCAGAGTCCTAAGTGCAACTGTTCTGGAGCTTACTTCCTTATCACCCACTGTGAGTATCACTGGAATTCTCTGCAGCTGAGCGTCTCTCACCTTATAGGCGATGGTCTGAGCCTTCGAATCCAGTTCAACCCTCAGCTTCTTAGATGAGAGCATGTTTTCTATCTGAGAAGCATACTCATTATGCCTGTCCGCAACCGTAAGAATTCTGACCTGAACTGGAGCCAGCCAAAGCGGGAACCTTCCAGCGTAGTGCTCAATAAGAATGCCTAAGAACCTCTCAAGACTTCCATAAACAACCCTGTGAATCATCACTGGCCTGTGCTTCTTTCCATCCTGCCCGTCATACTCCAGGTCAAATTTTATGGGCATCTGAAAGTCCAGCTGAACAGTGCCGCACTGCCATGTCCTGCCTATGCAGTCCTTTATGTGAAAGTCTATCTTAGGTCCATAAAATGCTCCGTCTCCCTCATTAATCTTATATTTCATTCCTAAGGATTCTAAAGCGTGCTTAAGGCTTGACTCTGCTCTATTCCAAAGTTCAAGTTCGCCCATATAATCCTCAGGCCTGGTGGATAGTTCTACATGGTATTCAAATCCGAACTTCTTGTAAAACTTGTCTACCAGTCTGACAACATTCACTACCTCCTCCTCTATCTGGTCCTCTGTAACATAGATGTGCGCATCGTCCTGAGTGAAGCACCTCACCCTGAATAGTCCCGAGAGCACTCCTGAAAGCTCGTGCCTGTGCACTAATCCGAGCTCAGAAAGTTTGAGAGGAAGATCCCTATAACTCTTAGGGGAGGATTTGTATACTAAAATGCCTCCTGGGCAGTTCATCGGTTTTACAGCAAAGTCCTTCTCATCAATCTTAGTGAAGTACATGTTATTGCGGTAGTGCTCCCAATGACCGCTGCGCTCCCAGAGTGTCTTTGAAAGAATTATCGGCGTCTTTATCTCCTGATAGCCTGCCTTGGAATGCTCTTCCCTCCAGAACTGAACGAGCTCATTTAGAATTATTACGCCCTTTGGGTGAAAGAAAGGAAATCCCGGGCCCTCTTCGTGAAAGCTGAACAGGTCCATCTCTCTTCCTATCTTCCTATGGTCCCTCTGCTCTGCCTCTTCCATCATGGTAATGTAATATTTTAACTGCTTTTCTTCCGGAAATGCGATGCCGTATATTCTCTGCAACTGCTTGTTTTTAGCGTCTGCGCGCCAGTATGCGCCTGCAATCTTAGTAAGCTTAAACGCCTTCACAAGAGAGGTATACGGAAGGTGTGGGCCCCTGCACAGGTCAAAGAATTCCCCCTGCCTATAAATTGAAACAATGCCGCCTGGAAGCTCATTTATCATCTCAATCTTGTAAGGATTTTTGCTGAAAAGCTTCAATGCTTCTTCTTTTGAAATCTCTTCCCTTATGATTGGAAGGTTTTCTTTGACTATTCTATGCATCTCCTCTTCAATCCTTTTAATGTCTTCCGGGGTGAAAGGCTCATGGTCTATGTCGTAATAAAAGCCATCTTCCACAGCTGGCCCTATTGTCAGAAGAGCTTTGGGAAATAATCTCAGAACTGCTTGTGCGAGTATGTGCGCTGCTGTATGCCTAAGGATTGTTAGCCCATCTGAAGAGGACAGCTTTATGAACTCAAGAGTGCAATCCTTATCCACGCGGTATGACAGGTCAACCTGCTCTCCATCAACCTTAGCAGCAACTGCGTCTTTAATATTTAGAGAGCCTGCAATCTCACTACAGGTAATTCCGCTTTTAAATACGTGCTTAGAATTTCCCATGTTTACTACGACCATTTTTCATCCCTCTACAACAGGGCTTGAAAAAATAATAAAAAACTTCAAAAGATAGCCCAAAATCCAAAAAACCGCCAAAGGTATATAAACTTTTGGATTAGGATGGGTTCCGCAATAAATTTATAAAAAGATTTAGAATGCTCAGTATAAAATGCTGGAAAAACTTGGAGATTCTCTCAGAGGAGTGCTAAAGAGGATATCTCAAAGCCTATTTGTAGATGAAAAACTGATAAATGAGCTTGTGAAGGAGATTCAGAAGGCACTTCTCCAATCTGATGTGGATGTAAAACTGGTTTTTGAACTTTCCAGCAGGATAAGAGAGCGCGCTTTAAAAGAGGAAACCCCCGGGCTTAGCAAGAAGGAACAGCTCATAAAGATAGTTTATGAAGAGCTTGTCAGATTTCTCGGAGAAAAGGGCGCTAAGATAGAAGTTAACAAGAAAAACTTCAAAATAATGCTAGTGGGGCTGTACGCTTCTGGAAAGACAACCCAGGCTGCAAAACTCGCAAGATTCTTCCAGAAAAGAGGATTCAAAGTCTGCCTGCTCCAAACAGACATATACAGGCCCGCCGGCTTTGAACAGCTCACACAGCTTGGAAGGTCAATCGGCGTGCCAGTATATGGCGATCCTAAGCTTGGAGATGCTTTAAAGATATATGAAAAGTTTGAAGATGAGATAAAGAAGTATGACATAGCAATAATAGACACTGCTGGAAGGGATGCTCTCTCAGATGAGTTGATAAGGGAGATAAGAGCTCTCTACGAGCGCATCCTGCCGGATGAAAACCTTCTCGTAATAAGTGCTGACATTGGACAGAGTGCAAGATTTCAGGCGGAAAGCTTTCATGCCAACTGCAAGATAACTGGGGTAATAATAACAAAAATGGAGGGCACTGCCAAGGGAGGGGGTGCACTATCTGCCTGCGCAGCGACTGGAACCCCGGTCAAGTTTATAGGTGTTGGAGAAAAAATTGAGGACTTAGAAGAGTTCAACCCCGCAGGATTTGTTTCAAGGCTGCTCGGAATGGGGGACATAGACGCTCTGCTGGAGAAAGCAAAAGATGCAATTTCTGAAAAAGATGCTGAAAAAATCAAAGATAAAATGCTGAAAGGAGACTTTAACCTATTAGATCTCTATGAGCAGATGCAAGCAGTTAAAAAGATGGGACCTCTCAGCAGCATTATAAATATGATTCCTGGACTCAGCAGCGCTTCAATTCCTAAGGAGCTAATTTCTGTGCAGGATGAAAAGCTTAAGCGCTGGAAGTTCATTATGGACTCAATGACTAAATATGAACTGGAAAATCCGGAAATAATTGACTTTGGAAGGGTTGAAAGGATTGCGCGCGGCTCTGGAACATCTGCTAAGGATGTCAGGGAGCTCTTAAAGCAGTATAAACAGAGTAAGAAGCTTATAAAAGCATTCTCCGGCGGGACTCCGCGAAACCTTGAACAGCTTGTAAGGAAGGTTGGAAAGGTTGGCGGGAGTAGTATAAGGTTCAGGTGAATTTTACCGTGCTAAAGCATCGCCAGCAGGAACCCGAAAAGGATGCCTAGCACCAGACCGAAGAGGAATTCAATAAGTCCCTTCCTAAACCTTTCAAGCCCAAGCCCCTCTTCAATTTTAAGAATTTCCTTCTTTACATCATCTTCTAGGGACTCATAATCAATATATTTATCGTTCTGGGACTGGATTTTTTTGTCTTCGCTTTCAGAACGTGTAGTGAGTGAGGAAGATAAAAACTCTATTCTCCTATCAACTATCTCATACATTTCCTTCTTTGTTGTGGCTGATCGGAGGCTGTTTGCCAGATTAACGTCTCCTATTGCAACTTCGATCCAATTTACAAAGTCATTCTTATTCCGGTTAACATGAATGGAGAAAGTCTTATCATCCATGTATTTTAAAGCCAATCTGAGATCATAGAGATTTCTAACTACTGTGCCGTTAGCGAGCACCAGAACCTTAACTGCATTTTGTAAGAAATTGGATATTTTGAACACCTCTTTTTCACCATTAAATTAGCATTCAAGTATTTAAACTTTTTCAGAAAGGCGCCACCCTGCCTTTATCTGGCAGGATGTTTTATAAAAAAGATTTAAAATTCATCCTCATAACTGGACTCGTCTTCATCAAAGTCATAACCAGGTTCGTCAGCGTCCGGAACCTCATTTTCTCTATCTTCCGCGAAGTAAGGGAACGGTTCCTCTCTTATCTCATCTTCATCCACATAAAATTCTTCTTCCTCTTTAGGTTGTTTAGCAGTTCTTTGCATCTTCTCCTCTTTTACATTTCGCTTCGTTTTTGAAGATGCATTCTTGTGTGCATGCTTTACACTCTTCTGCCCGGTCTTCTTCTTAGCTTGCACCTTCTTCTTTACTGCTTGGTGAGAGGTCTTCTTTTTTTGCTTTTTTGCCATGCTTCCACCTCTTCGCCCATTTTTGAACTAATACCTATATAAAACTTGTGGTCTATGCCAGTCGGAAAGATTTATAAAGCTTGAAGAGATTGAAAACTTTTATGGGCACATTAAAGATAAAACTGCCTGAAATCGCCTTTAGATATAAAGCAACTGCGGCTTATAAGCCCCTTTATGAGATGCTTCACGACTGGTTCATTGAAAATGGATATCAAGACCTGACTGACAATAAGGATTCTTTTATGGAGCCATTCTATTCCCACGAGGAGAGCGGCTCCACATATGTTATGAACATATGGTGGAGGTTTAAAAAGCCGTCCAGCAATTCCAGAATAACCTATAAGATAAACATGGAATACTTGGGCGTTGCAGTGAGCGATGTTGAAGTGCAATTCAAGGACAAAAAGATAAAAGCTCAAAAGGGAGAACTTAACATATTCATAAATGGGACGGTTGAGCTTGACTATGGGAAGGAGTGGGACAAGTCGTGGTTTATGAAGTTATTCTTAGAATTCTTCAAGAGGAGAGTGTGGATAAAAGAGATGGAAATGCACAAGAAGATACTCCTGGATGAGGTTAACAAGCTATACTCCATAATAAAGATGTACTTTGAGCTATACCAGTACACTCCAGAAAAGCAACTCTTCCACGAACCAAAAGGCTACGAGTGATCCTAACTGAGCTCTAAAATAGAAAAGCTTTAAAAAGGTGTTTTTGAACCAGCAAAAATACGCCTCTGTAGCTCAGGAGCTAGAGCGACTGACTTGTAATCAGTAGGTCGAGGGTGCAAGTCCCTCCAGAGGCTTTCTTCACATCAACATTTTTAAATGGTCACTACTTTAATTTACTTCATGGATCAATCATTCTTTCTTAAAAGGTATAAGAGCATAGGAGGCGACATTCAGGATATTCAGCTTAGAAAAACATTAAGAGTCAATACTTTAAAGATTAGCACGAGCGAGGTGAAGAGGCGGTTGGAAGAAAAAGGAGTGTCCTTAGAAGAGATACCCTTTGTTAAGAATGCGTTTTATTATGAAAGCAGATTTTCCTTAGGAGCAACTCCAGAATATTTACTAGGTTATTATTATCTTCAAGAAGCCGCTTCAATGATTCCAGCAGTAGTGCTTAATCCAAGCCCGGGCGAGGTTGTGCTGGATATGTGCGCTGCTCCCGGTTCAAAGAGCACACAGCTCTGCGAGCTGATGAACAACACTGGTGTTTTAATTGCTGTTGAAAAAAATAGAAAGAGGGCTGAAGCCCTCTCAAACAACCTGGAAAGAACCGGTTGCAGAAACGCTGCAGTACTGCTTAAGGATGCTCTTGAAATTGAAGCAGGAGAAAGATTTGACAGAATCCTTCTTGATGCGCCATGTTCCGGGAATTATCTAAGCGAACCAAACTGGTTCGTTAAGAGAAACATTGCAGGAATATTAAAAAATTCTGAAATGCAAAAAAGGCTTATAGAGAAAGCGTTCAAACTGCTTAAGAGGGGTGGAACTATAGTATATTCAACCTGCTCTCTTGAGCCAGAAGAAGATGAAGAGATTGTGGACTACGCAATAAGGGTTTTGGGCATGCAAGCTGAACAAACCGGACTTGAAATAGGAGTTCCAGCTGTCTTAGAATTTAATGGTAGAGAATATGAAAAATCAGTTAGTCTAGCGAGAAGGTTGTGGCCCCATCTAACGGGCACGCAGGGTTTTTTCATAGCGAAACTGAAAAAGGGCTGAAGATTATGAAAAAAGAAGTAGAAGGTAAAGCCTCATTAAATGCTATTAAAAAATCAGTTATTCAATTCATAAAGAATTTCGGAGCAGACAATCCTGAAAGGATATTCCAGGAAATGCTAGAAAGTAAGATAAATGAGGGGAAGGGCTTAGTAATTCTCAATGAGGAAATTTTCATTGCGCCAGAAGACTTAGTAAGCTTCGCTACACTGTTGAGAGATGTTTTATACTTAGGAGTGAGGGTAGGAAGTTTTAAAAACGATAGGTTTAGGTGTGCTTATCCTTTTCTCAACGAGCTTAGCATATTCAAAGATGAGCTTAACTATGTTGTTCTGAATGATAAGGCTGCGTGGCTCTTCCTATGCGGCAGGGATGTGATGCGGCGGGGAATAGTAAAGATGCACACCTCTTCAAAAACTGCTCAGCTGTACCTCATTTTCAACTCCACACTAGAATGTTTGGGATATGGAAGGATAGCTGATAATGCAAAGAAAGATGTTATAATTATAAACAATTTTGATCTGGGTGACTTTTTAAGAAGGGAGAGAGTAAAAAAATAATATGGCTTTACCTCTTACCCTTCTTTTCAGGGCTAGTCATCTCGTGCCTGAGAAGTCCAACCTCAGCCCTTAGAAGCTTAAGCTCATCTGTCTGCTGTGAATACAACCCTTTCAGCTCCATACTTATCTCGTCTAGATATGCTGCCATGATTATTATGCCAACCGCCATAATCCAGAGGAAGCCGGCGTAGATTCCAAAGAGAAATGCTGGCGTGGTTGTAAATATCCAAGCTACAACAGCGATTCCTGTAAGAATTGCTATCAGACCTATCAGAATTATCTTTTTTGAAAGATTTCCAAAATGCTCAACCTGCATACTACCACCTCGCTCAGCATAGAGGAAGTCCTATCTTTTAAATTTTTCCCAATAAGTTTCATCCGAAAAGATTTTAATATATACCGCATCTAACACCTCTGAGAAGCATAAGAGGGGCTTAGATGGAAAGAAGCTTTAACTTTGAAACTGGAAACTGGTTTTTAGTTAGAACAGCACAGGGCGAGTTTTACGGGATGATAATAAAAGAAGATGAGGAAGACTTAGTACTCAAGCTGGAAAGCGGATATCAGGTGTCAATTCCAAAAAGAGGGATTATTGAAGCCAAATCCCTAGAAAGAATTTTTAATCAAAAAGAGGAAAAAAATGTTAGGACTGCAGTTTCTGAAAAACGCGAGGGGCTTCCAACAATATCAATACTGCACGCTGGAGGGACAATTGCCTCAAAAGTGGATTATGAAACTGGAGCAGTCAAGGCAAAGTTCTCACCTGAAGAAATTTTAGAGATGGTGCCGGAGCTCGGAGAAATAGCTAATATAAAAAGCAGACTTGTTCGCAACATGATGTCAGACGACATGAGATTTGCACATTACAACCTTTTAGCAGAGGAGGTTAAAAAGGAAGTAGAAGCTGGAAGCGACGGCATAATAATAACTCAAGGAACTGACACGCTGCATTACACTGCAGCAGCCCTCTCATTTATTCTTGACGGAATTTCAATTCCTATAATTATAGTTGGATCGCAGAGAAGCTCAGACAGGGGAAGCTCTGACGCCGCGCTGAACCTAACCTCTGCTGCGTATTTCATATCTAACTCCGACTTTGCAGGAGTCGCAGTCTGTATGCACCACTCCACAGAGGATAGGCTTGCTGCAATACTGCCAGCATGTAAGTGCAGAAAGCTCCACTCTTCAAGAAGAGATGCTTTTAAAGCAGTAAATTCTGAACCAATAGCTCTCGTAGATTATGAAAACAGAAGAATAAAAATCTTCTCAGAAAACTACACGCGAAGATCAAGAAATTTCACTCTAAAACTAATGCCTATAAAGGAGAACTTAAAAATTGGAATTATTAAATCGCACCCGAACATGTATGCTGATGAGATTGAAAGATTTTCACACTATGACGGAATAGTGCTGGAGGGAACTGGACTTGGGCATATGCCTATAACGAAAAGCGACGAGTTTACTGAAGAAAATGAAAAGATATTCAAAGCGATAGCCAAGATTGCAAAAGAAAAAGTGGTAGTTATGAGCACGCAAACAATATTTGGAAGAGTAAATATGAACGTGTACAGCCCTGGAAGGAAGCTTCTGGATGCGGGAGTGCTGGGTAATTACTCTGATATGACTCCTGAAACCACCTTCATAAAGCTGGCCTGGCTACTAAGTAACTTCTCTGTTGAAGAAATAAAAAGGAACAACCTAATCCTGAAGAATTTCAGAGGTGAAATCTCAGAGAGGGAGCCGCTTAGTTTCATTTAAAGAGATGGCACAGATGGATGAATTTGATAAATTGGGACTGAGATGCGGTCTGGAGATACATCAGCAGCTTTCAACTAGAAAGCTCTTTTGCAGCTGTCCTTCTGAAATAATTGAAGATGAACCGGATTTGAAGATAATAAGAAAGTTGAGAGCTGTAGCTGGCGAGTTGGGAAGCATAGATGAAGCTGCTCTGCATGAAAGTGAGCTAAAGAAGAATTTCATATATCATGCGTACAAAAAATCAAACTGCCCCGTGGAGCTGGACGAAGAGCCGCCGCACGAGCCCAATCCTGAAGCAATAGAAACTGCACTTCAAATAGCACTGCTACTAAACGCAAAGCCTCTTCCCAAGATAATCTTTATGAGAAAAACAGTTGTAGATGGCAGTAACACTTCAGGATTTCAAAGAACTGGGCTTGTAGCGGTTAATGGATATCTTGAAATTGGAAGTAAAAAAGTGGGAATTTCCACAATATGCCTTGAAGAAGAAGCTGCTAAAATTGTAGAAAGAACTCCGGAGTATGATATTTATAACCTTTCACGCCTAGGAATACCCTTAGTTGAGATATCAACTACTCCCGACCTATCAAATCCTAAAGAAGTTAAAGAGTGCGCGGAAAAGATAGGAATGATTCTGCGAAGCACTGGCAAGATAAGAAGAGGGCTTGGCACAATAAGGCAGGATGTGAATGTTTCAATAGAAGGCGGCTCAAGAGTTGAGATAAAAGGAGCTCAAGATTTAAGAATGCTGGACAGAATAGTTGAAATAGAAGCCATTCGGCAGAAGAAGCTGTTAGAAATAAGAAACGAATTAAACAGGAGGGGAATTAAAGAGATAAAGAGCAGTGCTGTAGAAATGACAAATATCTTTAAAGAAACCTCTTCCAAAGTTCTTCTCGGAGCAATACACTCTGGCGGAGTAGTAGTGGGAGCGATGCTTAAAGGAATGTCAGGCCTCTTAGGAGTTGAGATACAGCCTGGAAAGCGCCTGGGCACTGAGCTTTCTGAATATGCGAAGAAGTTCGGCGTTTCAGGAATAATTCACTCTGACGAGTTACCAGGGTATGGGATATCAGAAGATGAAGTAAATAATGCGAGAAAGTTTTTGCGGTGCGGAGAGAGTGACGCCTTCTTCATAATTGCTTCAGATTCTGAAGAAAAAGCGAAGAGGGCGGCAGAATCTGCTTTGAAGAGAGCGGAAATGTGCATTATGGGTGTGCCGAAAGAAGTGAGAAGGGCTAATACTGACGGAACAACAACTTATATGAGGCCAATTTCGGGGGCTAGCAGGATGTATCCCGAAACGGATGTCCCGATAATAAAAACGCCAGATATCAATATGATAAAGATTCCAAAGCTCATTACAGAGTTTGCTGAGGATTATAAGAAAATGGGGCTTAGCGAGCAGGCTGCTGATATCATATCTAAGTCCCAACATAGGGAACTCTTTGAAAGTCTGCTAGAAGAATTTCCGGATATAGGTCCACAGTTCGTATTCTCAGTAGTTTTCCTATACCCAAAGGATATAAAATCACGAATGGGAATTGATGCTTCCAGACTTAAGTATGAGGACTTCCGCAGGGCATTAAGCGCTTTATCAAAAGGGCTTATTCCCAAAGAAGCTGTTGAGGAAGTGCTGGCTGAAGCGGCAAGTGGTATAAACATTGAAGAAGCAATTAAAAAGCGCGAGCGCCTAAGCGAGGAGCAGGTCAAAGAAATTATTGAGGGTGTAATAGTTGAGTTAAAATCCAAGGGTGCTGAGCTTAGAGAAGGTCTTGTTATGGGGAGAAGCATGGCCCTACTGAGAGGCAAGGCTGACGGAAGTCTTATAGCTAGGATTGTGAAGGAAAAAATTTCAGAGATTACAAAATAGCAAGGGGATAAGATGCTTATAGGCGTTGTTGGAAAACCTAATGTTGGAAAATCAACATTCTTTAAAGCTCTGACCCTTGCAGATGTGTATATTGCCAACTTTCCTTTTGCAACTATAAAGCCGAACAGTGGAGTAGCCTATGTGAGGGTTGAAAATGTAGATAAGGAATTTAATGTAAAATCTACGCCACGCTTCGGCTTTAACAAGGGTGCCTTCAGGTTTGTTCCCGTTCAGGTTATGGATGTTGCAGGGCTTGTTCCAGGAGCTCATGAGGGCAAGGGGATGGGAAATCAGTTCTTAGATGATCTGAGACAGGCCGATGCTTTTATACACATAGTGGACGCTGCCGGCTCTACAACCATATCCGGAGAGCCGGTACAGCCCGGAAGCCACGATCCTTGTGAAGATGTAGAATTTTTGGAGAGAGAGCTGGACATGTGGTATTTTCAGATACTCAACAAAGGATGGGAAAGGTTTGCTAAGATAGTTACGATGGAACACGCTGATGCAATTAAGGCAATAGCTAAGCAGTTCACTGGGCTGGGCGCGGATGAGGACGATTTCAAAGAGATAATTGAGAAGCTTAAACTTAATGAGATTCCAATTGCGAAGTGGAGTGTTGAAGACTTAAAAAATCTTGCCTCTAGCCTGAGAAGAAAGACAAAGCCGATGATAATAGCAGCAAATAAGGCGGACTATCCTAACGCTGAAGAAAACATAAGACGTATTAAAGAGAAGTTTCCAGAATACCTTGTGGTGCCATGCTCTGCCGAGTCGGAACTTGCATTAAAAGAGGCTGATGCAAGAGGGTTAATAGAGTATGTTCCTGGAGATTCTGATTTTAGAATAATTGATGAGAGTAGGATTTCTGAAAAGCAGAAGCGCGCCTTGGAGTTTATTAGAGAAAATGTTTTGAAAAGATTTGGAAATACCGGCGTTCAGAATGCGCTAGACGATGCGGTGTTCAAACTTCTAGGCTATATTGCAGTATTTCCGGGAGGGGTGCATAAGCTTGAAGATTCAGAAGGTAGAATACTGCCCGACTGTTTCCTCATGCCTAAAAATTCAACTGCGCTCGACTTTGCATACAAGATACACACTGATTTGGGAAATAATTTTATAACGGCAATAGATGTGAGGAGCAAGAAGCCTGTTGGAAAGAATTATATTCTCAAACACAGAGATGTGATAGAAATTGTCACTTCAAAATAAGCTTGCTCTTCTTGTTTGATTTTCCTTTAAATGCAGAGTCAATATCAATTACAAATTTGCCTTCTGAAATTTCAAAAATTGGCACCTTTTCTCTAAAAAGTTTAACTACATCCAACTCATACTTTCCAGGCTGAATTACTCTTACTGAACCAGTTTCTAGGAGCACTGGTGAAATTTCCTCTACAGCTGAGCCCAAAATTTCTAAAACATCATTTTCAGCTTCTTGTATCTCCTGTTTAGACTTCTCATCCTTACGCCTAAGGAATTCAAGTCGCTCCTTACTAACATAGTAAAAAAGCTTTGAACCGCAGCTGCACCCTCTAATTATTTGTGAAGAATTATCTTCATAAACTGCTCCACATCTTACGCACTGGTGAGGCATATCTGAAAATAAATATGTTCCCCTTTTTATTTCTTTTTTAATTATGGAAAAAAATCAGATAAAAGACAATTCTATAAGGTTTCTATAAAAATCTTCCATGTTATTACCAAACTTTGCAGATATGCCTATAATCTTATGGTTTGGAAATGCAGAAGTTATCTTAGCAACATTTGCCCGTTTAAGATCAATCTTATTTGCAACAATGAGAACAGGGATATTTCTCGCTTCAAGATTTCCCAAGATTGTTAGATTAACCTGATTATAAGGATCCTTAGTAGCGTCTAAAACAAGTACAACTATATCCATCTCGTCAAGCCATTTTATCGCCTCAATCACGCCGCGGGCTGCATCCCTGGCCCTCTGCTTTGCTTCCTTTTCAGAAAGCCCTGCCGAAACAAAATCTTCATAGTCAATCCGGGTTGCAATTCCGGGAGTGTCCAGAAGCGCGAATGTGAGCTGATGCTTTCCCGACTTTATTCTGACTTCTTCTTTCATCTGAACTTTTCTCGTCTCGTGAGGTATCTTAGAAGCCTTTCCTAGCTCTTCACCAAGCCAGTCCGAGCAAATTCTATTAGCCAGAGTGGTCTTTCCACCATTAGGAGGTCCGTATATTCCTATTTTGAGGTGTTTCCTCCTGAGGAAGAGCTTTTTGAAAAATCTTGTAAATCTTCTGATTAGATTTGCCATGGGAACTGGTTAGTTTTTCTGAAGCATTTTAAATATTTTGCTATTTGAGAATGCTAAAAACTTGTCATGCTGTAAAATTAGCTTCTATCCGCTTAAGCTGAGCAATTTCATGCTCGGAGATTGCGCACCCTCTAAGTTTTAGTCCCCAGAGGATTCCATCCAGAAGAACCTGCCGCGCCTCGGGAATATCAGCAGGAAGATACCTGTTTAGAATTCCCTTCTCATAAGCTACCAGCATAAGCTCTACAGACCTAACTACTCTTATCCCTCGTATAAGTGATTTAAACCTGTTAATATTTTCACGATTAACTTCAACCCTGCTGTGAAGCTTGCTCTGGAGCAGGCTCTTGAGCGCTGCGGGATTTTCTATCAGAAGCGTGGTGGTCCGCTCATCTACACAAAAAGCACTTGCCTTATTTGCAACTGCCACTGCTAAAGCTTGAATCTCACCTGAGTGTACTATATTTATCCAGACTCCTTTAGATTTGAAAGATGTGTTTGCAAGATTCAGAAGTTCATCATAAAGCGCCTTGGATTCTGAGTTCAGCTCAGCAACCTTTAATGTTCCCTGATTTATGTGAGCAAGAACCTGCAGCGCTTCAAACTCAAACCGCTTAGTATTGAGAGGGTGTTCTACAAGCTCGGCTTTTACTGCGGGGGGAATGTAAAAATCTCCATCCAGGTAGTGCCTAAGCTCTTCAAGAACCCACAGCATATTGTTAAGAGTTAATGAAATCACTGAACTTGAATCCATAACTATATTTTTCATAAGTATCACTTCTTAAAAAGCGAACGGGCAAAATTAAGGCGCTCCCTAGTTCTGCCTGAGATAAACTCGTCAACCTCTGCACTCTGCCCAACATATGTCATGAGCTCCCACGGGCTAACTCCCAGAATTGAAGCTGCTCTGGTTAGCGATATGCCGTGCTCATAGATGCGACCTCCCTTCTTAACCATTGCCTGCAGGATTACTTCCTGTATATATTTCTTAGTTGCGCTATCAGTTTTGGCTATATAATCCATCAGCTCCTGTATGCTCTTCTGATATTCCTCTTCATGGTTTAAGAGGAGGTTATTTCTAGCATACGCTAGGCTTCGTAAAGCGTGAGCAGAAAACTCTCCATCAGTTTTCTCCATAACTTTGGAGAGGGAATATATCAGAACAGCTATGATTATTGAATCGTGGTCTTGAAATATGCTGCAGTTGTGTATTGTGTGGTTGCTAAGCTCCTTCAGGTTAGATATTTTTGATTCTCTGATATATTTTTCTGCATCTGAGAGAACTGAAAGAATGTCCTGCCTGACCACCTCTTCCATGGGATAAAAGATGAGTGGGTATTATATAAACTTTTTTAAATGGCAAAAGGGTTTAGCCTTTCAAAATCTTCGCTACAAAGAATCCTTCTGTCAGGTTGTCTTGAGGCCATATTCTTAAACATTTAGAGATTTCCTCTCTGAACCTTTCCCCTTCAAATTCCATTATTGGACGACTTCTTTTTATGTTCAGACTAATTTCTTCCAGATTTGCATCTTCATGCTTAGATAGCAGGAAGTTAACAACTGATTCATTCTCTTCGGGCTCCATTGTGCAGGTTGAATAGACAAGGGTTCCCCCGGGCTTTAATGCTGAAAATGCTGCATTGATTAGGCGCTTTTGTATGCTGGATAACCTCTTCACCATTGAGGGATTCCACATCTTTATTGTTTCAACAGACTTGTTGATAGTGCCTGTGCCTGAGCATGGCGCGTCTAGGAGTATTTTATCAAAAAAGTTTTTCATAAAAGAATACTTCTGAGCATCTGTCAGCGTTATTACTGCATTTGCCACCCCGCACCTTTGAAGGTTCATGGCTAATGCCTTTATCCTTTTATAATCGCTGTCATTAGAAATTAGAAGCCCCTGATTTTTCATATACTGAGCGATTTGTGTGCTTTTTGAACCGGGAGCAGCACACATATCCAGCACAACCTCGCCTGGGCTTGGATTAAGCACTACTGCTGGAATCATTGAAGCAGCATCTTGCACGTATATTAAGCCTAAAGAATGTTCCAGGGTGTTTCCAATGTCTCGGCGCTCGCTCTCCACAAAGAATCCTTCAGCACACCAGGGCACCTGCTTTATATCCCACTCCCTCTTAAAGCCTTCTAACACATCCCTTACATCTGCCTTAAGCGTATTTATTCTAAATGCCTTTCGCGGAAATGACAAAGAAACCCTTCTGAACTCTTCAAAATCCGTAAGCTGAGAGTATCTTTCTATAAACTCCTGCTTAAACTCTATTGAATCTGCATTAGGCATGGGGGTAAGCATTACCATTGTAGAACAATGTGTAGTTAATAATCTTTTGGAATATCTAGAGAAATCAAGGGCTTACTTCTTCCTGACCGGCTTAAGTGCCTTGCTCCCACACCTTCTGCAGGAAACCTTCTTAGCCAAGACCTTCATCATCGGAGCCCTAACCTTGCTCTTGCATTTTCTGCACACAAAAACATTCTTAAAAAGTCTTGCTTCTGCTTCTGGAAACTTCATTTTTATAACCTCACACTTTTAACTGCTTCATGACCCGAGCGTCCAGCACCACCCAGTATATAACCTGGCATCCCTCTGTGACCTGTCCCTTCAGCTCTTCCGGAATTTCCAGCTCAAATGTCTCGTAGGAGTCCATATCCATCACAGTTGCCTTATCTCCCGATATTGAAAGCACCTGAGCTGTCTTCTTTTCAATTATTGGCACTTCCACATTGTCGTGTCCAGGCAGCACCATTACCCTCTTCTTGTTATCTAGAAGGCCGACCCCCTCAAACCTAACCTTAGAATGCCCGTGCTTTCCAGGTTTTGATATCTGAACATCAGTTATTCGGCATGCTGCCCCTTCCATTATTACATAGTTTCCCTTCTGAAGAGAATTTGCTCCTACAATCTTGGTAGTCATTAGTAACACCTCAAATGGGCAATTTTGTTTTGTTATGCTCTTATCCACTTTGGGGAATCTGAGCGATTTATAAAGCTTTTTGTTTATTTTAAATTAGTGGGTTAAAATTTGTAAATCGGAAAAAATTTAAATGCAAACAGAAGAATATCAACCTGAAAGGAGGCGCATTATGGACATTCTCGCAAGAATTGAAAGCAGAGCAAGAAGGCTCGGAAAGAGGATACTATTTCCTGAAGATGAAGATGATAGAATCCTAAAAGCAGTTGCGATAATAGCCAAAAAGCGGATAGCAATTCCAGTTCTACTTGGGGAAAGGAGCAGTATAGAGAAGAAGTTACCAGGAAGTATTGTCGGAAAAGTTGAGATAATAGACACGAAAAGTTTAGATTATGAAGAGATGGCAGCGCGACTTTACGACATTAGAAAGGAAAAGGGGCTTACAATTTCAGAAGCAAAAACCTTGTTGAATGACAAGATGTACCTAGCAGCGATGCTCCTAAAAGATGGAAGAATAGATGGCATAGTATCTGGAGCTGCCCACCCAACTGAACACACGCTGAGGCCTGCGTTTCAGATAATAAAGACGAAGCCTGGCGTTTCAATTGCCAGCGGATGTTTTCTCATGATCCACAAGATGGGCAACTTCATATTCTCAGACTGCGGAGTAAATCCTAATCCTGATGAGAACCAGCTGGCAGAGATATCTAAAAATGCTGCAGAATTTGCAATTCAGTTGGGCATTAAGCCGAGGATTGCGATGCTTTCATTCTCAACACTCGGAAGCGCCAGCCACCCGCTTGTTGAGAAGGTAAAAAATGCCGTGAGGATAGCTTCTGAAAAGATGCCTAACCTGCTAGTTGAGGGAGAACTTCAGGTGGACGCTGCAATAGTTCCAGAGGTTGCTAAGAGGAAGGCGCCTGGCTCAAAGATTAGGGGAAGGGCTAACGTTCTAATCTTTCCAGACCTTAACGCTGGAAACATAGGGTATAAGCTTGTGGAAAGATTTGGAGGGGCAAGGGCAGTCGGTCCCATAATTGTGGGACTTGCCAGGCCTGTGAATGACCTTTCCAGGGGGTGCAGCGTTCAAGACATAGTTGAGGTAGCTGCTATAACGGCTGTTCAGGCTGGTGAAGAATAATGTTTAGCAAGATACTCTCAATAAATTCTGGAAGCACTAGCATAAAGTATGCACTATTCTCTCGAGGAAAGAAGGTTTGCTGGGGTATTGCTGATAGGATAGGGCTGCCGGGCTCATTCATAATATTAAACTGTGATGGAGAAAAAACTTTTAGATGCAAACTCAAAAATCATAGCGAAGCGCTGAATGAAATTTTTAGAATTCTAACTGCGAACTCAGTTATAAGAAGCCTGTCTGAAATAGGTGCTGTTGGACACAGGGTTGTGCACGGGGGAAAGTTCAATGAGAGCGTAGTAATAACAAAGCATGTGATCTCTACAATAAGGAGATATTCAAGGCTTGCACCCCTTCATAATCCTGCAAATCTACTCGGAATCAGAGCGTGCGCAAAGCTTATGCCCAAAGCAATTCAAGTGGCTGTTTTTGACACTGCATTCCACACATCCATTCCTAAAAGGAGCAGAGCATATCCAATCCCGCTGAAATATTACAAGGAAGGCATAGTGAGGTATGGCTTTCACGGCATAAGCCACAACTACGCCTGCTTAAAAGCTGCTGAGATCCTCGGAAAAAAGTTAAAAAATTTAAGGGTAATAAGCTGCCATCTTGGAGGTGGATCTTCTGTAGCTGCGGTGCTTAGCGGTAGGTGCATAGACACCAGCATGGGCTTCACTCCAATGGAGGGCTTAATGATGGGGACGCGGTGCGGAGATGTAGACCCTGGAATAATAATTCACCTTCTCAAAAATGGAATGAGCGTTGAAGAATTAGAAACAATGCTGAATAGGAAATCTGGAGTGATTGGCATAATGGGGGATTCTTCTGACTTCAGAGACGTGTTGAAGGGGCTGAAGAGCGGAAGCCCAAAAGCCCGCCTTGCCTTTGAGATGTTTGCTTACCGGATAAGCAAATACATCGGGGCATATGCTGCTGCGCTTGGTGGAGTTGATGTCATAATATTCACTGGGGGAATAGGCCAAAACTCTGGAGTTCTAAGAAGTGCAGTTCTTAAGAATCTTGAATTTTTAGGAGTGCACATTGACAAAGAGAAGAATATGAAAAATGAAGAGTTGATCTCAGAGAAAGATTCACCTGTAAAGGTTGTAGTTGTAAAGGCTGATGAAGAGAGGATGATAGCTCTTGAAACTGAAAGGGTGCTGAGGAAGCAGAAAAGGAATGCTTAGCTTATTGGAAACCTGAGTGTCGCTGCAATTCCTGAAAGGCCAAGAAGCCTCTGACCTGGAGCATCCTTTGAGGAGAGAATAAAAACCTTCCCGCCCATCTTCTCAACATTCTTAAAGAGTTCCTCAAACTCAGAATAAGTGCGAGATCTGACCGCTTCGCTTATCAATGAATCTGCCACTAACAGCTTATCAACAGCGCCCAATGAGGTTGCAAGCCGCACCTGCTCAATACCGTACTCTGCCAACCTTCCCTTAGCAACCTTCTCAAGAAGCTCAGAAACCAGGCGGTCCTCATTTGCAATCCTGTCATGCTTCAAAACTTCCAAAACCTCTGGCCTCTTCATCAATTCTGATAGCGAAGTAGAATCTGCTGAACTTATGCTTGAGTATAAAAGCTTCCCCTTAAGCTCCTCACAATCTAACGCTTTGGAAAGAGACTCCTTCCAGAAGGACGGACTCGCTACAATTATCTTATCCGGATTAAGCCGCTTGTTATATTCCAAAACTGCTTTTTTTATCTCTGCGTAGAAGTCCTTGCACTCGCTCTTCATCATCTTCTTTTCAACTTCCCCCCTCAGTTGAAGAAGCTTTTCATACCCTTGAAACCTTGGCCTGTAAAACTCTGCAGAATCCCTGTCGCAGAGGCATATGAGCAGGTTGGGTGCTCTGTTTTGCGCCTGTTCCAGCTTTTCCAATTGAAAGTTTAGCCAGTCTTTCTTCTCTATCTCTATCTCACTCCCTTCCCTAACTGAAATTGTGTGATATGCTCCCGCGGGAATATCTTCCTGAGCATTGATTATCTTCCCAGATATTCTGAGCTCGTTGCCATATTCATAAAATTCAATGGTCTCTACAATTATAGAGAGGTAGACCTCTTTCCTGTAGCTTTCAGACTTAGAATCCTCGCCGCCAAGTTTAATCTTGCGAAACGTTCTGCCCGAAACTGTGTCGCCCCGACTTATAACTTCTGAAAGTACCCATAAATCGTCAGAGCACTCAGCTCTTACCTTAATTATTCCTTTTTTAATATTCTTATAGAGTATTTTCATAATGCCTCGTTTTTCACTCTTTTTCAAGTAGTGAAATAGGAAAAGATTTATATATAAAGTTATTTGTTTAGAGTAGTAATTAAGAAAGTGTTGGAGGATCAGAATGCTCGCTCAACCCCTTAAAAAAAATAGGAAGGCCCAGACTGCAACCAGCGCAGGAGTTCTTGTTGGACTCATTGGACTTTTAATAATAATTTACATCCTCTTCTTACCCCCTGAAACCAGACAGGAACTTCTAACTGAAAACGCTACTAACTCAAGCTCTCAGGACAGTTCAGCCAATAAGGTTCTGCTGGATGAAAAGCCTGGAAGGCTTGATGCCTCTTCAATGTATGACAAATATTCAGATGGCCACTCGGTTAACGACTTAGTTGTAAAGGTTACAAGAAATGCGGCTGTGATAAAGACGATAAACCCCTTCTATATAAAGAACAACATATTCGGAGCGATTTCTAAACAGGTGACTTTTGAAGTTAAAAACTTAGAAGCTGTAGATAATCTGATGCTCTCTTTTGCAGCTAGCTCCCACTCCGGAAGGCTCATAATAAAGCTTAATGGAGAGGAGATATTCAACAGCGAAATAACTTCGTACAATCCAAACCCGATTCAACTTCCAAAGGATAATCTTGTTGAAGGCACAAACACTTTGGAATTTTCAGTTTCAAGTCCCGGGCTTGCAATCTGGAGGGAAAACAACTACAACTTACTGGACATAAAGATAACCGGATACATAACTGACCTTTCATACCAGAAAGCAACAGCTTCCTTCGAAATCTCAGATTTTGAAATTGCATACGCAGAAAAGTATAATCTGAAGTTTTATGCGGACTGCGCTTCTTCCAACCGCGGAAAGCTTACAATCACAATAAATCAGAACGAGGTTGCAGCATTCGTGCCCGAATGCGGCTCACCCTATAGCATAGAAGCCTCGCCAGAATACTTCAAGCAGGGCCAAAACAGGATAACATTCTCAACAGATAGCGGGCTCTATTCTATAGAACAGATAAGGATAGTTCCCCAATTCAAAGAGATATCCTACCCGATTTACTATTTTGATATCAGTCAGAGCGACTATTCAAAAATAAAAAGCGGAACTCTCGGAGTAAGAATGTACATGCGCTTCCCTGACAATTCCGAAAAGGTGTTCAACATACGCCTGAACAACATTCTCAAGAGGGTTAGCACTAAAAATGTTGAGTATTCTATAAACTTCTCCTCATCAGAAATTCTTGAAGGCAACAACGCGATAAAAATAGAACCTATAAATACAATTTACATATCAGAATTAAAAGTTGAATATTACCTGCCTTAAAAGGAGTTTGGAGCAAAAGAGGATGGTGGATGAAGCGATAGCGGGACGAATCCCGAGAATTGATGATAGAAAAAGCGGAATTGAGAGTAATGCTGCTGCGAAAAAAGCAGCAGAGGTTTTTTCTAATATTGGTAGAGGAATAAAGGGAGCCTTTAAGGCTGGAGGCCAGAAGCTGGCAGATGCCTATCGCAATTCAATGTCCAAGTTCTCCGAAAACCCGACATATACTTCCTTAGAAATTTTAGCTGCACTGGGAGGTGCAATTGCTGCTTACATTGCAGGAATCCCCCTAGTGTGGACCATACTCATAGGAGTAGGAGTGTTGATACTGCCAGCTCTAATCAGGAGCAAATACTTCCTAAGCATGGTTATTCTCCTGCTAGTCGTGTGGGGCCTAATGATGTTCTGGCCCCTGGTAAAGGTGTATAGTGCTGAGAATAAAAAAGAAGGAACTGCTGCAAAAACCTTCGGAAGCATAAGCGAGTCGCTGCAGAGATTCAACAATCAGGTCAAAAACTATGTGGATACGCAGATTCAGTGCGCATCTGGAAACTGCCCAACAGGGGAGGCTCAAGACCTGATAGGAATTTCAATATCCAAACCCCAGCTGCTGCTGCCTGACAAGGATTACTATGTTGGAGACTCTGTTGAGGTATATGCTGATGTAGAAGGAGAAAACCTTAGAATATACCCTGACATAACAGTGATTACAAACTGCTCAAATGGCAGGATCACTGGAAAGCCTACCCCGGAGCAGATACCTTTTCCTGATATAAGCAGCAACAAGAGGACGATAAGCTGCACCCTAGAAACAATAAAAACGAGTTCAGGAATAAACAAGCTGAAATTCTCAATTGTATTCCCATTTAACACTACATCCTACCTGCCAGTACACTTGATGGATTACAGCAGGAGAAATGCCCTCATGCAGCAGTATGGCAGGGACTTCTTACTAAAATATTACAAGATTGACCCCGAAAAGAAAGCAGTGTTTAATGACGGCCCAATCAACATCGGCATAAAAGTTAATCCAACTCCGATGACAATTAACGGACCTGAGGGAAATAGCGCAGAGCTTGTTTTCGCCTTGACCAACCAGTGGGGTGCCTTTTCTGGAGATGCAATTGGCGTAAGCAACATAAAAGTTCAGCTACCTTTAGGACTAACACTTATTCCAAATAAGGAATCCTGCCCTTTCACGGGCTCGGGACAGACCTATGTGCTGGATAAGGATATAATCCCTCCGGATTATAATATAACAACTGTTAGAAGCTTTGTGTGCGGTTTGAAAGCAGAGAACAATATCAATTTGGGAAGCACGGGATACATGAGGGGGTTCATAGTGGTGAGTGCATCCTACTCGTACAGGCTCTCTTCCACATACGAACTGAATGTTTTGGAAAATGACGAAAGTGGAAGCACTGAGGATTTTGGCGGGTTAGGAATTTACACTGGTCCAAAGATTGAGTCCAGCTTTGACTGTACAAACAAGGCGGAGTCCCTGCCTGAGTATATGAAGTATTATGTTAAGATTTACAACAGCGGACCCCTCTCAGACCTGATAAAAGAGGGGCTGGACAAGGCAATAACAAGGTATAAGCCAGATTGGTTGGATGAACAGCAAACCAGGGCGTTGCTGCTGGCAATGATGATTAAGGAATCAAGCTTGGGAACAAATCGGGATGTATTAAATGCTGAAGGGATACCTTATCACATTGCAGGATGTAAGTGCTGTGCTCCGGCCTATGATGTTGTGGCTGACATAGTATGTGCTGCCGAGAGGATAAAGAGTTATGTTACTGACGATAGCTATTGTAAGGAATATGTGAATGCTGAAACGCAGGAAAAGCTCAGGTGTGCAATAAAAACTTACAACAATAAAAATGCCGCGGATGAGAATTATTATATCCCTGTAATAAACTACATGTACTATTGGAACAGTTACTTCTGCGGGGTGCAATAAATGTTTAGGGCTGCAGAGCTTAAAATCATTAAGACGGCTACTCCGATCGTGATATTGTTAGTTATAATTTCGGGATGCACCTACTCGCCTGGAGCCTTACCATTCAATGCCCATAGCGGGACAGAAGCTTTGAGAATTTCATTCATGAAAAATTCACCTCCAGACATTGTATATGCAGGCACGGAATTCCCAGTAGGTATAATGTTGGAAAACGCGGGTGCTGTTGCCTTAGATGGAGTGCTCATAATAAATGCTCCTGAATTTCCGACAGAAAAGATGATAAAAAATGATGACTTTTTTAGATTTAAAATTCCCGGCAGGGAAGACACTAGAACATTTATTGGTGGAAGAAGTTTTAAAATATTTATGCTAAGCGCTCCTGAAGAGTTGGGCCTCAACGAAATAAACACTGAAATAACTGCAACTGCATGTTACCCTTATTACACAATTGCTACAACCTCCTTCTGTGTTGATACCTCGATATATGAAGGTGGAAGAAAGCCGTGCACATTCAGAGAGAAAACAACACTCTCCAGTCAGGGAGCGCCGATTGTAATTAGCGAGATAGACGCCGCAAAATTATTTCAAAGCGAGAGCGAAGTAAAAATGGTATTCACAATAAAGATAAGAAATGTAGGGGATGGAATTGTAGTAGATAAAGGAAAGTGGGAAGTCTTATGCTCTAACACCAAGGTGACGGGCGCTCCTTCAGCATACTTTGGAAGGGCATATGTCAGCGCCAAGCTTGGGGATAAAGAGTTGAACTGCGGAAAGCGAAACTATGCAGACCTCTCGCAGAATTCTGAAGACATTGTAACCTGCGAAACTGGAATCTTAAAGGTTAGCGACGGCTCCTATGTAAGCCCGTTGTTAATAAATGTTAGCTACGGCTATGTACAGATTGCAACTAAAGAAGTGATAATTAAAAAACTGCCAGGATAGGAAAAGATTAAAGAAAACTTTATATAATTAAACGCTATTGGAGAGTGAAGAAAAATGAGAGCAAACAAGGTTTTAAAAAATTCAGCAATCTTTGCAACGCTATTTCTCTTGATTCTGGCTTATGGGTGCGGCCCTTCAAGCAAGAGCACTACTAACTATCGCACTGGAACAAAAGGAGTTGAAATAAACTTCGCAGAGAGCAGCCCACCTGAGAGTTTACACTACAGCCAAGGGGGTGACAATAGAGTGGCAGTAAGCATTGAAGTAAGAAACTTGGGGGCGGAAAGCTGCGATGGAGCAACAATATACCTTAGCGGTTACGATCCAAACATATTGCCACTGCCAAGCACAGTAAGCGTTAAAAGGCTGGAAGGTAAAGAA
This sequence comes from Candidatus Woesearchaeota archaeon, assembly GCA_038874135.1. Lineage (GTDB taxonomy): Archaea > Nanobdellota > Nanobdellia > Woesearchaeales > 0-14-0-80-44-23 > 0-14-0-80-44-23. The sequence goes on along the minus strand of JAVZCZ010000001.1, from coordinate 630,889 downwards.
GAATCCAAAAATCCTTCAGGCTCTTTAGAGTATGTAGAGGTGGGAAACTTTGAATTTAGAATGCCCTCTGGAGTTGACTTTATAGAAATCCCCCTTATGGCAACTGCCTGCTACAAGTATAAGACAATTGCAGGAACAACAGTGTGCATAGACCCAAACCCGTCTAAGCCGGGCACAAAGGCGTGCAAGCCTGCTAGGTCAATTTCAATGTCAGGAGGTCAGGGTGGTCCAGTTTCTGTAACTTCAATACAGCAGGAATCAGGAGTTGGAAATGTAATATTCACTTTTACAATAAAGAATGTTGGAGGAGGCGAAGTAATATCTTCTGACAGCACTGGAACCTGCATGTCTGCTGACCTGAGCAAGCAGAACCTTGTTAAGGTGTCTGGAAGCCTATCAGACCGTCAGATGAGTTGCACTCCGAGCGATGTAAGACTGGTGAATGGGGAGGGCATAGTTGTATGCAAGGTTTCTGGGCTGAGCAGCTCTCAGAGCGCTTACACTACAAACGTCCAGCTTACACTGGAATATGGCTATAAATATTCAACTGTTAAAAATGTCAAGCTAATAAGATTGTGAGGGTTAAAAATGAAGAGAGAAATACTCTTTGGAATCTTAATTTTAGGAATCCTAATGTCTTTAGGATGCACTGAGAACACCAGTTCAACAACAAGAACCTTTGCGGGAGGAACAAACGGGGTGCTGATTAACTTTGCTCCTGAGTCGCCGCCTGCAGAGGTGTTTGACTCCTGCGCTGGTAGTACTAACCAGTTTGATATAATAGTTGAACTCAATAATGATGGAGAGTACGACGTTCCTAAAGATAAGGCTCTAGTTACAATAACGGGCATAATGCCAGAACAGTTTGGATATTCGCCAGCTGAATTCAGTAAGCACCCCCCTGAAGATTTAATAGGAAAAAAGGTTAATCAGCCGTCCATCCCAGTTCAGGTGGAATTTCCAAATCTTGCTTACAGAGGAAACGTGCTGGGCGACATAAAATATCCAACACTAAGAGCTGAAATATGTTACAACTATAAGACAACAGCAATCGCGCAGGCGTGCATAAAAAGCAACCTCAGGGACACAAGCAAGGGTGCCTGCACTATAGATGGGGCAAAGCAGGTGGCCAATTCCGGTGCTCCAATACAGGTTACCTCTTTTGTTGAGAGCGTAGCCGGTACAGATCAGGTGAGGTTTGAAATAACTGTAGAGCATAAGGGGAACGGCAATGTCTTTAAGCAGGATTCCGGATGTTTAGACACTTTTGCCAATAGGAATAGGGTGTTATTCACAATTGAGAGCGGCATACCTGGGCTGAGATGCACTGGTTTAAGGGATGGCTCGGACACTTCAGGATTCATAACGCTTAGCAGTGACAAGGGAGCTGGAAAGGCAATAGTTAATTGCATACAAAAAGTTCCAACTGGGCAGGGAAGGGTGGATTATCAGAAGGATGTAACCATAACACTAACATATGACTACCTCTCATATAAGATACAGCCGATAGTTGTAAAGAAGAGCTGTTAAACCTTTCTTACTGCCTTTCTTTTTCTTTGTTAACCTGTGATAATGCCAAGTCTATCTCTGCTTCAGAGTAGCCTGAGCTGAGAAGAGATTTTTTTGTTCTAGCCAAAGGCTCCTTGCGCATCGCAGCTATTTCTAGAGCGGCGCGTATCTCTTCTAGGCGCTCCTCACTAATATTATCATAAGCGCTAACGGTCTTATTAGAATCTCGTATCTGAGCTGGAGGTTCTGGAATGCGTAAAACTTCCTTTCTCTCTTCAATTTTTAACCTTTCCTTAGGTTTTGCTCTTGAATTTTTTTGAAGGATCGGCTGCTTAAGTTCTTCAACCCTTTCTGTAACGCTCTTTGGCATCTGCGAGAGCTGGGAAAGCATTGAAACTTGCTGATTAAGTGCAGCTGCCATTGAAGAAATTTCGGAATTTCTTAATTCTATTGTCTTTTTCATATCTGTCATAGCTGCTTCCATCTCGGAAATTCTGGACCTGAGTGTTGCCTCTTTCTCTGAAAACTCCTCAAGAAGCATTTTCCTCTCAAGCTCAAACGCCCTTTTGACATCTTCAAGCGTCTTTTTATGTTCTTCCTGCTGGCTTCTAATTTGTGAATTGAGGTTTTCTATCTGCTCCTTCATTGAATCAATCTGCTTTAATGCCAACTCAAGCTCTTTTTCCTTTTTTCTTGCAAGCTCGTCAGTGCTTCTGTTCATCTCAACTAGGGACTTGTTTGTTCTTAGAAGCTCTTCTATTGTGGAATTTTTCTCGGCAAGATTTTTTTTCAGTGCACCTATATCTGAAATGAGCTGTTCTTCAATCTTGTTTCGCTCGTGAAAGTGACTTCTCAGTTCCCTTATTATTTGGTCACGATCTGCCAGCTGCTGTTTCAAATCTAAAAGCTGAGAACTCATTGCTTCCTCTACAGAATCCCTATTTTTAAGCGCCTCTGTAAGAGTCAGAATTGTGCTGTTAAGGTGCGAAATCTGCGATTCTAAGGCCCTAATCTGCTCAGCTGCAGAGTCTCTATATTTAAGCTCATTTAAAAGTTGGGACTTAAGCTGCAGCACTTCTGCAGAGCGCTTTTCAAGAGCAGATAAGAGCTCCTCGTTTGGAACTGGCTTCTGCGCCTGCTCCTCAACTAATTGAGCAAGACGGTTTTTTAAGGCTTCATTTTCTGAGGAGAGACGCCTTATTATTCTAGACGCTTCAATAAGCCGCTCCCTCATGGCTACATACTCCAGCTTGTCAACAGTTGAATTTTGTTTCAAAGCCTGTTCTGATTCGCCATAGGAAGAAGATGCTTCAGCCTTCGCATTAATCCTAGAAGGGCTTCTTTCGGCAGATTGAGTGCCTGTCTTTTTTGGAGCGCCTTTTTTTGAAAGCATTTTAGCTACTTCTCAGATTCTTTTTTTGAATGTCCTGCCAGGCAGAATGAAGCAAGAAGGGCTTCTAATTGAACTTTCTCGTCAGACCCCTCAACTATTCTAAATTCTATCTCTCCAACTTTTTCAATCAGCCACATCTTTGCCCTATTATCAATAGTGAGCTTCAGAATTTCAGACTGCATCTGCCCAAGGATGTCCAATCCGGAAAGCCCATGGCTGGACATGATCTCAAAAAGCTTGTTCCTTGATTCCTCAAACCTTCCTGAAATGGCAATTTCAAGAACATGCTTCAGCTCGGCAGGTCTGGCATAAGCTGCAACATCGTAAACTGCCTTTTCTGTTATTTTTGAAGAGAGTGCTGCGCAGCTCTGCATTATATTCTCAAGCTTTCTGCAATCGCCCTGAGACGCAGAGTAGAGCGCCTCCATTGCATCCTTCTCAACGACAAGGTTCTCTGATTTTGCAATCCTCTCTATAATTTTGAATATGTCCTCCTTGCTCAGGCGTTGAAACCTGAAAACAGCACACCTAGACTGTATAGGCTCAATTATCTTTGAAGAATAATTACATGAGAGAATAAACCTGCATGTTCTAGTATAATTCTCCATGGTTCTCCTGAGAGCCTGCTGAGCCTCTCTGGTGAGAGCATCACTCTCATCAAGGTAGATAATCTTAAAAGGGGCGTCCCCTATAGTCTTGGTCCTCGCAAAGTTCTTGACATTCTCCCTTATAACATCTATGCCCCTCTCGTCAGAAGCGTTCAGCTCAAGAAAGTTCTCCCTCCAGCTTTCAGAAAAAAGCTTCTTAGCAATAACAATTGCCAGAGAAGTTTTTCCAGTGCCAGCCGGGCCTGCAAACATTAGGTGGGGCATGTTGCCACTCTTGACAAAAGCCTTAACCCTCCTGACAACTTCATCCTGCCCTATTATATCAGAAAAGTCTTCGGGCCTATACTTCTCAGTCCAGATGGAGCTCTCCATAGTCTTTCCCGAGCAAAATAGAAACTACAATGCTTTATATATTTTTTTATACAGGAAAATCAAAAGCTAAGGAAAGATTTAAATAGAGAAAAAAATAAGAGCGAGATGATGAAAGAAAGGAGGGGAGTTGAACTATCTATAAATGTGGTAATAATTGCGATAATAGCACTTGTCGTTCTGGGAGTTGTAATACTCATATTTACTAATGTTATGGGAGAGAATACTGAAAGATTTCAGGGCGATTGCACTAAAAAAGGAGGAATTTGCAGACAAGGACTGTGCGAGATGGATGAAACGCCCTTTCCATCTGCCAAGTGCAGTAACAATGGAGAAGTTTGCTGCTTACCAGGAAAAAATCCGTGAGGTGAAAAAATGAAGAGGAGAGGAGTAGAACTATCCGTGAATGTGATAATAATAGCAATAATAGCGCTCGTAGTTTTAGTAGTGTTGTTTGCAATCTTCACTGGGAAGCTAAGCATATTTGCAAGGGGAACAAGCAACTGCCAAGACTTAGGCGGAACTTGTACAGCTGCTGATAATTGCAAAATTACTGATGGAAGCATAGAAATTCCTTCAGGAACACAGAGCTGCGGTGCTGACAAGATTTGCTGCAAGATAAGAAAATAGGCCGAGATATTTCTTTAACCTTTTTATATACTACTTCTTTTTCAGAATTAAATGGAAGAAGTTCGCACCAAGCAGCAGTGGAAGGAGAAGCCTTTAGGAGTGAGAGAAAATGCGAAAAGGCAGATAAGCGAACTTCTCACGCTTTCTCTATCAGAAAAGAATCCTGCTCTAGCCAGAAGATATGTTGCTCTTGCATTAAGAATATCTCAAAAATACAAGGTAAAAATTCCAACTGAACTAAAAGGAAAATTTTGCAAGAAGTGCTACTCCCCATTAATACCTGGAAGGAACTTAAGGGTGCGGCTTAGAAAAGGCCGAATCAGTTACTTCTGCCTAAACTGCGGAAATATTAAGAGGCATCCTTATCTTAAAGAGCAGAAGGAGAGTCGGCGTCTCAGAAAGATTTAAATATGGCTTCTTTTTCCCATTCTTAAAAGCCCGAGTTCATCTAGAGCGCGTTTAGGGTTTTAAATGTTCTCTGGATGTTAAACCGGTTTTGGCATGGTTAAAATGGAAAAAGAGCAAAAGCATCAGGAAAACTTCAAGCACATCGTAAGAATTGCAAACACGGACATAAATGGAAACAAGAAGGTAGTTAATGGGCTTAGGAAGATAAAGGGCCTAAGCTTTATGATGATAAACGCAGTATGCCAAGTGGCTGGCGTGGACCCATACGCACAGATTGGAACACTTTCAGATGAGCAGCTCAAAAAGATTGATGATTCAATAAGGAGTCCTGCAAGGTACGGCATTCCATCTTGGCTTTTCAACAGGAGAAAAGATTATGAAAGCGGAGAGGACATGCACCTGATCGGAAACGACCTCAAGTATGTTCAGGAGAATGATATAAAACGCCTTAGAATGATAAAAACCTACAGGGGTCAAAGGCTTCCTCTTGGATTAACGGTTAGGGGACAGCGCACTAAATCCCACTTCAGAAAGAACAAAGGAAAAGTTGTTGGCGTCATAAAATCAAAAGCGGCGAAGGCTGCTGTTGCAGAGAAGGAAAAGAAGTAGTTGTGGTGAATAAAAAATGGGAGATCCGAGAAGACTTAGAAAGAAATACAAGAATCCAATTCATCCGTGGCAAGCGGAAAGGATAGAGGCTGAGAAGGCACTGATAAAGAATTATGGGCTGAAGAATAAGCGTGAAATTAGGAAAATGGAAGCAGTACTAAGGAAGTTTACAGAACAGGCTAAGAAGCTCATAGTTGCTAAAAACATTCAGGCAGAAAAGGAGAGAGCAATAATGCTCAAAAAGCTTTATGAGATGGGATTTACACAAAATCCCAACCCGCAGCTGGACGATGCTTTAGCATTAACGCTAGATAAGATACTTGACAGGCGACTTCAATCAATAGTTTACAGAAAGGGATTCGCAAATACTCCAAAAAAAGCTAGGCAGATGATAACTCACGGGCACATATTGGTTGGTGAAAGAAAGATATCCTCGCCGGGGTATCTCGTATCAAGAGTAGAAGAGGAGCTGGTGACCATATCACCGGACTCAAAATTTGCCTCTCCAGACCATCCGGAAAGAAATGTTCAGAAAAAAGGGGAAAAAAAGAAGGAAGCTCCAAAGAACAGCGGTGAGAAAAAATGAGCGAAAACACTCCTGAAAAGAGGAGCAGCGAAAGAAAAATCAAGTGGGGAATTGCACACATATACTCCTCATACAACAATACGATAATACACATAACAGACATAACCGGGAGCGAGAGCATAGCGCGTGTTTCAGGCGGAATGATGGTCAAGGCAGACAGATTAGAGGGAAGCCCAACTGCAGCCATGATGGCTGCTAAGAAAGCTGCTGAAATCGCCATGGAAAAAGGAATAACTGCAATTAATGTTAAGATAAAAGCGCCTGGAGGCCACAACGGGCCCAACAGTCCAGGACCGGGAGCGCAGGCGGCAGTAAGAGCTCTTTCAAGAATGGGGCTCAGAATAGGAATAATAGAAGACGTAACACCAATACCTCATGATGGTTGCAGAAAGAAGGGAGGAAAAAGGGGAAGAAGGGTTTGAAAATGAAGGTTGAACAGCTTAGCAAAGAAAAAGACGGAAAAATGAGCTTCATAGTCAGAGGAGTAACTCCTGCTTTCATAAACGCTATAAGGAGAATCTGCACTGAAGAAGTTCCAACAATGGCAATTGAGGACGTGCACTTCCTGAAAAACACTTCAGGACTTTATGACGAAATAATAGCACACAGGCTTGGACTCATACCATTAACAACAGACCTAAAAACATACAACCTGCCTGAAAAGTGCACTTGCAAAGGCGAGGGCTGTCCAAAATGCCAGGTAAAATTCACTCTGAGCAAAAAGGAGCCGGGATATGTTTATGCATCTGAGTTAAAATCCAGCGATCCGGACATAAAGCCGGTACATCCCAAGATGATAATCGCAAAGCTCCTTAAAGGGCAAGTGCTGGAACTTGAAGCAACTGCCGTGCTAGGAATTGGAAAAGTACATGCAAAGTGGAGCCCTGGCCTTATATACCACAGATCTGTTCCTGAGATAGAAATAATAAACCCAAAGGCGGAAGGAGCTGAAACTGCTGCCAAGCTCTGTCCAAAGAAAATACTCCTCTACGATAAAGGAATGCTCTCAATTGATAAGCAAAAAGAGAATGAATGCACACTCTGCTTGGCATGCTCAGAAGCAGCGCCAAAAGCCGTCAGGGTAAATCCGAAAGAGAAAGAGTTCATATTTACAATTGAAAGCTGGGGACAACTCTCCTGCAAGGAAATCGTAAGGGAATCCTCAAAAATTTTAGACTCCAAAATTGATGAGTTCATAAAAAATGTTGAAGGGCTCCCTAAGCACGATTGAATTCACAATGCGGGGGTAGCAAAGCCTGGTCAAATGCGCAAGGTTGAGGGCCTTGTCCCTTAGTGGGTTCGCGTGTTCAAATCACGTCCCCCGCATCATGGTAAGCATATAAAAAAAGAAAAAAAGGTAGTTCAAATGCAGATTCGTCCAAAAAATGAGATATACAAGAGGACAATAGAAATGCTCAGGCAGGCTTCCTACGCTGGAAATCCTGTCTGGAAAAAAGTGGCTGACGACTTAAACGTGCCTACTAGAAAGAAAAAGGTTGTAAACCTTTCAAAGTTGAACAGACTAACCTCTGAAAATGAAGTGGTTGTGGTTCCCGGAAAAGTTCTCGCCTCGGGAGAAATTGAGCATAAGATAACAATAGCAGCATTAAACTTCTCAAAAGAGGCTATTGAAAAGCTTAAAAGAGCAGGAGCCCAAATTTTGAGCATTGAAGAACTGCTCAAAAAGAATCCTGAAGGGAAGGAGATTAAAGTGATAGGGTGAAAAATATGATAATCATAGATGCTGAAAACTCAATAATGGGAAGGGTTGCAATGTTTGCTGTGGAAAAGGCAAAGGAACATGATAAGGTAGTTGTAGTTAACTGCGAAAAGGCAATAATAAGTGGAAACAGGGAATATATCCTTTCAAAATACAGACATAAAATGAGCATGGGCACTCCAGCACACGGACCATTCCTAAGAAGGAGTCCCGAATGGATAATGAAAAGAGCAATAAGGGGAATGCTAGAACACAAGAAAGCAAAGGGAAAGGAGCTCCTGAAAAGGATAATCTGCTATTCGGGAGTGCCCAGGGAGTTTGAAGGAAAACCAACTGAAAAAGCTCCAAAAGCAGACATCTCAAAACTCTCAACTCAAAAGTACATGACTGTAGCAGAGCTTTCAAAAAATATAGGAGGATCAAGATGAAAATAATTCACGTTTCGGGAAAAAGAAAAACTGCAATTGCTAGAGCAACCCTGAAAGAGGGAAGTGGAAAGATAATTGTCAATGGCAATTCACTTGGCGCATTCTTTCCTGAAAAGATGCTGCACGACAGGGTATGCGAGCCCCTAATCTTAGCGGGAGACGCGTATAAGAAGTATGACATAGCCATAGATGTTAAGGGGGGCGGAAGAAACGGACAGGCGGACGCTGTCAGGCTGGTAATTGCAAAGTCTTTGTCTGCTGCAAACTCAGCACTCAGAGAACAATTCTTAAGATATGACAGGCACCTCCTAGTTGCAGATTCAAGACAGAGAGAGCCGAGAAAACCGAATACACACGGCAACGCGCGTGGAAAGGTTCAGAAGTCATACAGATAAGCAGGTGATAATTGATGATAATTCCAATAAGATGCTGGAGCTGTGGAAAGCCTATAGGACACCTCTGGGAAGAATTTGAGAAGAGAGTTAGTAGCGGAGAGGACAGAAAAAAGGTGTTGGACTCACTTGGCTTAGAGAGATACTGCTGCCGCGCAGTAATGCTTGGACATGTTGAGCTCATAGACACAATAGCCAGATTCAAAAAGGCATGAATTTTTAGAATTCAAAAGTTTTCTTTTTTTCCTCGACAGCACTCGGAGATTTTCCTCCATGCCAGGAAAATCTTGGCCTTATAGCCATTGGGTATATCCTCTCGTTAGTGTCATCAAAGATTACTGCAGCTCCCGACTCTCTTGGAAGAGTATTCAAAGCCTTGTCCAACCCGACAGTCATATAGCTCTGCATAAGCATTCCTAATGCGTCTACATCCAGCTTGGCAGTAAGCCTGTGACTTATAACAATATCTGCCTGAGTCATAACATCCGTATGAATCTTTCCCGGCTGCTGCGATGCTAGTATTAGCGAAATTCCAGGCTGTCTGCCTTCTCTAAGTATAATTATGAGTGGATCACTAGCTAAAGTTTTGCCCTCTTTTGGAAGGAACTCGTGCGCCTCATCAAGGATTAGCCACACGAGAGGAAACTTCTTTGTCTTTTCCTCTTCCAAAAAATTCACTTCCTGAGAGACCATACGGTATTCTTCTTCTCTTCTCGCAAGCATTCTCTCTATAAAAAGTTTCTTTGAAACTAAACCTATGACCAATGCCCTAATGTTTTTCCCAGAAGGGCTTGTAACATAGCAGCTAACATCCAAAACGCTTACACTGCCCGCACTTATCAAATCCTTAAGAGGAGTGCCCTGCTTATCAAAAAGCCCCCAGGTCTTGGCATCTCTGAAATGATTCTCAGCAGCATCTTTAACTGTTTGAGATGCACTCTCTTCAGAACGAAGCCTAGCAATTATCTCATCAATATCATAGTCAAGCCCCTCCTCCTGCATGTCGGAAATCACTCTGGATATCAAAACGCCAACCGAGTCGTCAGGGTTTATCTCAAATGTGGTGCACCAGTCTGCTGCAGAGAGTTCAGAAGGCTTTATGGAAAAAGGCCTATCTGTAGGTATGCCCTTCTTCTGAAAATCTTCAAAATAACCCTTTGGAGTAAAGATGGTTATGTTAAGCGCCTTTGGCTTAAGCCCCCAGCTCTCAAGAAGTGCCCTTTCAGCCTCATTAGGATACTTCATAGTCCAGTATATCCCCATAGTGTCTAGCATCAGTACAGCTATATTCTGTGATACCTCTGGAGGCATGTCTGCAATTGACTCTGCAATAACACCCATAGTGTAGCTCTTTCCAGAGCCCCTCTTTCCACATATGAAGACAACATGGCTTCTTGCCACATCCAGGTAGATTGGATTAGAGAGAGAAACTGTCTGTCCCATCTTTATGTAATGCTTACCTATAAAGATGGTTCCAAGAAGCCCAAGCCTCGCTCTATCCTTCTCTTCCCTACCTATTATTATATCGTAAGTCACACTTTTTTTAAGAAAAGTCTAGTATAAATATTTTTGGAATTAAAAATAGCAGAAAATATGGATTTTCACAAATAAATTTATAAACACTCTAAGAATATGAAGTTGTGAAAATGAATAGTGAAGATTTCAAGATAATGAGAGAACAACTTGCCAAGTTTGAAGAGAGGAGAGACGAGCTAATAGCAAAGAGCAGGGAGCTTATACGGCTTTCAAAGAAGGTAATTTACTCAGTGCATCGTGGAGATTCAAAAAATGCTGCCTCATCACTTAAAGAGTTGGAAAAAAGATTTAAAGAGTTGAATAAGAGTGCTAAATTGCAGCCAGAGCTGTTCTATTCTGGACTCTTCAAAAGCTCAGTTCAGGAATATGTTGAAGCAGCATGCTTCTACAGCATAATTGAAAAGGATAAACTACCTACACATAAAGAACTGAATGTAATGGCAGAACACTATCTGCTCGGAATATGCGACCTAGTGGGGGAACTTTCGCGAAAGGCAATAAACTCAGCTGCTGAATCGGACTATTCCACCGCATTGAAGATTAAAAAAATCGTATCAGATATTTATGATGAGCTTATGCAGTTTGACTTTTCAAATGGAGAGTTGAGAAAGAAGTTTGATGGAATAAAATATGAGGTAAAACGCCTTGAAGAGATGGGGCTTCAGCTGTCCATTAGAAATAAAAACTAAAATGTCAAAAAAGATAACAATAATAATACTACTTATAACCTGTATGCTTTTTATTGGCTGTAAGAATTCAAAAACAGGGGGGCTGAGCAATATGAAAGACATTAAGCTGGAAGACATAAATTTAGAATGGCTTGGACACGCCGCTGTGAGGATAACGGCTGAAAACAGAACCATATACATAGACCCTTATCAGATAGACGCAATACAAAAAGCAGATTTAATATTAATAACTCATGGGCATTATGACCACTGCAGCATAGCGGACATAAAGAAGATAGTAAAAAATGGAACAATCGTTATAGCAACTTCAGACTGCATCAGCCAGCTGAGAAAGGTGGAAAACATCTCAATAAAAATAGTAAGCCCGAACAAGGATGTAAAAATTGCAAACATGCCGTGGCTCTCAATAAGCACTGTGCCCGCATACAACATAGCAAAAATGTTTCACTCCAAAGATAACGAGTGGGTAGGCTATGTCTTAGATATAAAGGGACACAAGATTTACCACGCCGGGGACACTGATTTCATACCTGAAATGAGAGAAATAAAAGACATAGATGTAGCCTTCCTACCTGTCGGGGGAACATATACCATGAATGCTGAAGAGGCAGCTGAAGCTGCAAGTGTAATGATGCCTAAAATTGCAGTGCCTATACACTATGGAGCAATAGTTGGCTCAGAAAAGGACGCTCAGAAGTTCAAAGAGCTATGCAAGTGCAAGGTTGAAATACTTGAAAAGGTGAATTGAATGGAAATGAAAAGAACATTTGCCTCAGAAATCACTCCTGAGATGGATGGAAAAGGCGTACTGCTAATGGGCTGGGCTCAAGAGATAAGGAATATAAAAAAAATAATATTCATAGTATTCAGAGACTTCTCAGGAACTGCCCAACTTGTAGCATTAAAAGAAGATTTAGATGAGAAAACTTTTGAAACCGTATCAAAAATTTCTCAGGAAACTTCAATAAGAGTTGAAGGCATAGTTAAAAAGAGCAGCATAGCAAGAGCTGGATGTGAAGTTCACATAAAAAGAATTGAAGTGCTCTCAAGAGCTGAACCACTACCCATATCAGTAGTTGAGCGGGACATTGAAACTGGCTTTTCAAAAAGGTTTGACTACAGAAGCATAGATCTCAGAAAGCCAAAGAATCTTGCAATATTCAAAATAGAATCAACACTGGTGCAGGGAATAACAAAATACTTGGATGAGAATGGATTCATGCACATATTTACTCCGTGTATAATGGGAGCTGCTTCTGAATCGGGCGCAGAGGTTTTCAGAATAAAATATTACGATAGGGAAGCATACCTGAGACAGGACCCTCAACTTCACAGACAGCTAACAATAGCGGGAGGGCTTGAAAGAATATATGACCTTGGACCAAACTGGAGAGCTGAAAAGTCGCATACTGTAAAGCATCTCTGCGAACATAGAGCCTGCGCAGTGGAGAAGGCATTCATAAGTGATGAGGTTGAGCTTGAAAGATTGGAAGAAGAGATAATACGAGCTGGAATAAGAAACATATTAAGTAAATGCAAAAGTGAGCTTGAAATTTTAAATGTTAACCTAGAAGTTCCAAAGGCGCCTTTCCCTGAGATAAGGTTCCCTGAAGTTTATAAGATACTTGAAAGCATGGGAAAGAATCTGCCTCCAGAAACAGATTTGGATGCAGAAGCAATGGAACTACTGGCAAAATATGTAAAAAAGGAATATGATTCAGACTTCTACTTCATAAACCGGTTCCCATTTTCAATAAAGCCATTCTATGTAATGAGAGTTGATTCTGAACCTCAGTGGGCGCGCTCAATAGACCTGAACTATGGAAACCTTGAACTCAGCTCGGGAGGACAGAGGGAGCACAGATATGAAGTGCTTATGGCTCAGGTCAGAGAGAAGGGTCTTAATCCTAAGAATTTGGAATGGTTTACTGAATTCTTCAGATACGGAGCGCCGCCCCACGGGGGCTTCGCAATAGGAATTGAAAGGCTAACTCAGGCAATACTGAAACTTCCCAACATAAGAGAGGCAGTTCTCTTCCCAAGAGAACCAGACAGGCTGCTGCCTTAAACTGTAAGGAGAAAAAGAATGGCTGAAATAACATTTTTAGGCACATCCAGCATGGTGCCTACACGGGACAGAAACCATTCTGCATTCTTCCTCTCGTTCAAAGAAGAAGGCATACTCTTTGACTGCGGAGAGGGCACTCAGAGGCAGCTCAAAATTGCCGGGATAAATCCTAACAGGATAACCAAGATCTTGATAAGCCATTGGCATGGAGACCACACCCTGGGAATTCCAGGACTGCTGCAAACAATGGCTGCAAACAACTACGAAAAAAAGCTGAGAATATTCGGGCCTCCTGGAACTAAGAAGAACATTAAGATGCTCTTCAGCATATTTGACTTTATTAACAAGATAGATGTAGAGGTTACTGACATAAGAAAGATAAAATTTTATGAAAGCGAAGACTACATCCTTGAAGCCCATCCTCTGGAGCACAGAATACCCTGTCTCGGATTCAGATTTATAGAAAAGGATGTAAGAAAGGTAGATGTAGAAAGAGCTAAAAAGCTCGGGATTCCAGAAGGGCCCCTGCTGGGAAAACTCCAGGCTGGAAAAAGCATAATTCTAAACGGAAAAAAGATACTTCCTTCACAAGTAACCCATATAAGAAAGGGAAGGATTCTCGGATATATCTCAGACACTGGATTATGCGACAACTGTCTCAAAATAGCAGAAAATGCTGACATACTAATTTCAGAAGCAACTTTTGAAAGCCGGCTGGATGAGAAGGCCTACGAATACACCCACTTGACTGCGAAGGACTCTGCAACAATAGCAGCATCTGCAGGCTCTAAGAAACTGATTCTGACACACTTCAGTCAGAGATACGCTGACATAACACCAATACTTGAAGAGGCAAAACTGTATTTTCCAAATTCAAGCTGCGCTCACGATTTTATGAAGGTCCAGTTCTGAACTAGATCATCAGGAGGCGTGAGAGCTCCTCCCTAACCTGTTTTAAATCCACATCCTTCACAGTCACTCTGCCCGCGTGTTGAGAATAGATTATTGCCTTTCTAGCAATGCTCTTAGCAATGTCATTCAAAAAGTCGGACATGGCCTGCTTTGCAGAATCTGAAACTCTGATGTTGGGGTCAACCTCTTTGATGATCTTCTCAACAACGGCAAGGGGAATTGGTGATTTTGACATTGGACCACCTCACCTTATCAATTTGTCCGATTCGTATTTAAATGTTTTGGAACTACTTCAAAAACAAAATTCTTAAAAACTGCTCTTCAAAACCATTTAAGCGTGCGGGCCGGTAGTTAAACGGCATAACGCTGCCTTCGCACGGCAGAGGCTCCGGGTTCAATTCCCGGCCGGTCCATGCTGTTCTTGTATTCTTTTAATTGCGTACCTTATCCTAACAACTTCCTCTTCAGAAATGCTCACCCGCTTGTTATTCAGAGCGTAATAACTCCTTTCAGAATTATCACCCCATGAAAAGCGTCCCTCTGCCCTTTCCACTCTGGATATTGAAAACTCCTCAAGAGCTACTCCTTTTTGAAGGTTATAGTAGATGGAGCGAATTGACACTGGAGAAAAAACCATCCTGTAAATTAGAAATGCTTCATACCCGTAACATTCGCCAGCCACAAAGAGTATCTTAGCAAGATTTTCCCTTACTTGTGAAAAGGAGGGCCTGCCCCTACGAGCAACTTCCATATTAAACACTTATCATATTAGGATTAAATATTTTTTTAAAAAGATTTTAATATGAAATAAGAGCATGTGCAACTATGCTAAAATGTTTTCTGCTCTCAGGAGAGAACACTAAACTTGCAGCTGCAGAGCTGAAATCAGTGCTTGAAGCCTACTCTCAAATTATTAAGTTGAAAAGGGAAGGCCGTCTTGTAATAGTCAAAACAGAGATTTCTAAAGAGAAGATGCGCAGGATTCAAAGTCGCTTGGCATTGACCAGGATTTCGGGAGATCTCCTATTCAGGTGCGAGGTTCACGAGTTGGACAGCCTTTTAAAAAAGTTTGATTGGGCAAGGATTTACGAACAGAGTTTTGCAGTGAGGGTGTTGCGGATTAATAGAAAGAATCATAAGCGGGAATTGAGTGAAGGTAAAATTGGCGGTTTGATATTTGAGTTTCTCAAAAAGAGTGGATTAGAACCAGTTGTCAATCTTACTAATCCTGAGACTGATATAAGAATCATAGTTCAGGATGAAAAAATTTTTTGTGTTAAAGTCATCGCGGAGAGGGAAGAAGGTTTTGAGAATAGGAGACAGGGTAAGCTTCCGTCAAGATATCCTGTTGGGATGCATCCGAAACTTTCAAGGTGCATGGTGAACCTTACGGGCGCATCAGATGGCAGCAGAGTATATGATCCCTTCTGCGGAACAGGCGGCATACTTATTGAGGCGGCTCTAATTGGAATGAAAGCTGAGGGCTCCGACATTGATGAGGACATGCTTAAATTGTGCGCCCAAAACCTAAAACATCTCGGAATAAGAGCAAAAATCTTCAGGCTGGATGCTACTCAGATTTCAAAGCCTTTGGAATATGTGGTTTCAGACCTTCCATATGGAAAAAGCTCCAAACTTTCAGAAGAAAAAGAAAAATTATATGCAAAGTTTATAAAAGTGCTAGAATTAAGATTAAAAGGGACTGCTGTACTCTGCATAAACAAGAAAGACTATTCAATGTTTAGAGAAAGGCTTAAGAGAATTAAAATAGAAGCAGTATTTGACCACTACATACATAAGAGCCTAACTAAAAGGATAATGGTTCTCAAGGCGTGTTAGCATGGATAAAACTGAAAGGATTAGGGAGCTCGTCCAAATGGGAAAAAATCCTTCTGAGATAATCGCAGCACTAAAAGATGAGGGAATGCAGTGCAGCATCGCTGAGGTTGAACTAGAAGTTATTAGACGAAAAGCTGTTAAGAAGCATCCTGAAGCGTACAAGATGTTTTTAACAGAAGAGGCGTTAAGATTTGCAACTCCAAAAGAAGTTGGAGAATACAGGGCTTCAAGAATTGCCGCATCTGGAAGCCTGAGCATAGCTGACCTTTGCTGCGGCATAGGCTTTCAGACAATAGAATTTGCAAAACGCTTTGAAAAGGTTTACGCTGTTGAACTGGATGCAGAAAAGATAAAACTGGCAAAAATGAATGCTGACGCATTGGGAATAAGAAACATTGAATTCATACGTGCAGACATATTTGATAGCTCGCTGTTTGAGAAAATAAAGGGGGTGGATGCAATATTTTGTGATCCAAGCAGGAGTCCAAGTGCGGCTGAGAGGAGACTTGAAAGCATTCCAGAAATAGGAAGAATACTATCGGAATATTCAAAGATAACAGACAGGATATGCATAGAAGCACCACCTCAAATAGGTCCTGAGAGGATAAGCCTTGAATGCGAAGCGGAGTATGTCTCGCTCAACTGGAGTCTAAACCGGCTTAACCTCTATTTTGGAAGTCTCAAAAGATGCAGCAGGAGCGCAGTTCTCCTTCCACAGGGAAACTACCTTCAGAACAGGGAACTAAAAGTTCTGCTCAAAAATGTTGAAAACAGCAGCTACGCATATGAAGTTAATCCTGCTGTCAGAAAAGCAGGCCTGGTTGTAGAAGCGCTCCCTGAAAACATTGAAGTCGGAAAACTGTATGAGGACAAAAAGCTCATGCTCCTTGGAAGCCGGGAGCCCTTTGAAAGCCCATACCTAAGAAGGTACAAGATTGTTGAATCCTGCACAAACTCTCCCAAAGAGATAAACCGAAAACTAAAACTTTTAGGGGCTGGAAGGGCACTTCTCAGAGGCAGGATTCCTGCAGAGGATTATTGGATTGTAAGAAGAGAGATGGAAAAAGGACTATCGGGAAGCGCTGCCTTTCAGGTATTCATAACAGCAGACAGGGCACTAATCTGCAGGGAGTTCTAAAGACGAATCTCAAAATCTTCTAGCTCAGAGGGCTCCTCATAGGATACATCTACGCGCTCAACATTTGAAAGAACGGGACCCCTCTTACACCTGTTTATAAACTCTTTAATTTTGAAATCCTGTCCCTGCGCAACAACCTCTACATGGTCCTTCTCATTCCTCACATACCCTTTTAATCCCAGGAGGCGCGCTTGCTGCTTCACAAAGAATCTGAAGCCGACTCCGTGCACCCTTCCGTAAATTCTGAGGTGAACCTGCTGCATAAGACATGATAAAAATTCATTAGTTTTAAATATTTCTTATCCAGACCAGTTATCATGAAAAAACGAGAAAAAGACAACTTGGAAAAGAGGAAAAGGATACTCTCCTTAGCCATAACATCAGTAATGCTGTTCGGAACCGTTGCATACTTCATAGCAGATTACCTATCCTCAATAAAAAGTTATGAGGGGGTTAGATTCTACAATTCCAACGGGGTTTGGAGTGCAAAAACTGCCAGCTTCAGAATCACATTTTATACTTCACCTGAAGAGTTCCTCTCACTCAACATTCCTAATGAAAGCTTAAAGAGCATTACAGATCAGCGGAGGTTATACCTCTCCTTCAACCCCAACTCTTCACAGCAGTTCCTAACTGCACTGGATGCAGTAAGCTTAGACCTAACCACATTTCTAATGCAGAGGGGAATCACCCTGCAAAGGGGAATCACTAGCTATGACGAAAAGTATTCACTCCCAATCCTAAACTGCTCCTCAACTCCGATGATTGTAATATCAGAATCGCAAAAGTTTGAAATCTCAGGAAGCGCAGACTGCCTGGAATTCAAAGCTGGCAGCACACAAGACATTCTCGCACTCAGAGACCTCATAGAGTTCAGGATTGCAAAGCTTACTGAAGGTGCACAGAAATGAAAATACAAAATATCTTAATAGTTATAAGCATAGTTGTAATAGCTGCAGTCTTAGCAGTCCTTGTTTGGAAGCCCTTCAGGGAAATGAATCAGCCATACACCTACAACGGCTTCGTATTTGAAAGAGAAGGTCCCTTATGGTATACTCAAGTGCAGGTTGGAAAATACCTTTACAGGGTTCCATTCCACTACCTCCCATCCGAGCTTGAAAATGTGAGCGTCTCAGGATCTGTTGACAAAAGGTTCTTGACGGGAAACGGGGTTTATCTAGTTTTTGACCCTCTGGCAGATAAATCAGAAATGCCGTACATCTTTGTGACAATCTTCGATCTGGAAACAAACCTGCTAACCTACTTTGGAAGAACCCCTGAAGTTGCGTGCTCAAGACAGGACAATGCCGCGTGCAAAAATTACACTGTAACAAACTGCAGCGTGGATAATTCATCTCCCATAATACAGATTGAGAGCTTTGGAAATGCTTCTGTATTTTTAAGGGGCAACTGCGTATATTTAAGGGGAAGTGGAAATGAAACAATAAAGGCGGCGGAGAGATTCACACTACTCTACTACGGCATAATGCCCTAGGCTCCTTCAGCCCAACGCTTAAGTTTCTGATCTGCTCAAAGAATAGCCTGCTTATCGTCTCGTGCGAAAGATCAACCATTCCTATCACCTCATAAAAATAATGCGTTAGAATGCTTAAATAGGCTGCGCGTACATATGTCTAATGTCCAATGCCATAAAATGAAAAGATTTTAATAGTAATTTAGATAGAGAACAGCTGGGAAAAAGAGGATGACCAGGGCTCAGATGGCAATATTTCTCATACTCGGATTAATAGTAGTGGGCACTTTCACGATCCTAATAATATTCAGCCAGCAGAACGCAATAAACATGATGAGGCAGAATGCTATTCAAAAAAGCGCAATTGAAAACCAGATGCTGAACATACAAGCAAATGTTGAGTCCTGTCTTAAGATAGGAGCAGAAGAAGCTCTGCGAATTGCCGGAGCACAGGGAGGATTCATATTCAAAGAGCAGGGCGGCGTAGCAGATGAGTCAAAAATTAGAAGGCATGATGGCTCAGAAGTTTTCTGGATGCTTAGAAACACTGAAGACCAGCCGCCAGCATATCCGAGATCTGAAAGCATGATTGGGAAGCTGCAAATCCCGAAGCTCGACTCAAGTTCGGAATTAAGTCCAAGCATTGCGGAAATGCTGGCTGAATACGCACTTTATAGGACAAAAGAGTGTATAGACCTTCAAAATTATGAAAAGTACGGATTAAAGGTCAGTGCAGAAGCATCTGACATGAAAGTAACAATTGGAGATTCGGACACAATATTTGAGCTCTACCTGCCACTCTCAGTACAGGTTAACAAGACTGCTGTGAAGCTGAAAAAGAGCGAGTACAAGTACATCTCGCCAGTCAGAATTGGCAGGGAGTATCAGAGTGCTTTGAGGTTTGTCCTGAATGACCTCAAGCTTGACTTCATGGCTTTTGAGGATGTGCTGAACAAGCCTACTTACAACCTGCTCTACCCTTACGGAGGCTTCGTAATAAAAAGGGGAATAGAATTTGACACAATAGAGGTGAGGGACAACAAAACGGGACACACCTTCAGAATCCTGAGAGAAAACAGAAATCCCGTGCTAAAAAACATTCCAAGCCCTCTTGAATTTAACATCTCTGACGAGATAGACTTTACAAGATACGCAGTTGACCCTGACGAAGACCAGCTGAACATCACAGTAGACATTTACAACATGACACTGGACAGCAGCAATAACATAAAATGGATTTTTCACAAGAGAAAGGTGAATAGCTTCAACGCCAGTACTGGCGATATTGGAGTACACATGTTAAATGTTACAGCAATAGACCCTCAGGACTTAAAGGACTGGCAGGAAGGCATAAGAATAAGAGTGATGTGCGAATATTCTTCTCAAACACCAGAATTAGAAACGAGAAATCATGAATACATAGGAGTATATCTTCCGGATTCAAATGTTCTATTCAAAATTGGCAGCAAGAAGTTTTCCTATAACCCCTCCTGCTGCAACGAAACCACTAGAATCTCATTCAAAAAGGGCTTCAGAGCAAAATATATTGAAAACGGCATCACTGTAGATTGCGAATGCGACGAAAACGGCAACTGCCAAAAAGTTAATACTAATCAAGAAATTCCCCCGGATGAGCCGCCAATGCCCCCAACACAATGTAAAAAGGGTGAAGTGCTGTGTGGGGGGAGCTGTTGTGCAGGAATTTGTTGTAATGATGAATGTTTTAAAGTCGGGCCTAATTCGACCACATCCTGTGATCTTGGTTAATGAACATAAAAACTTACATCTTCACCCCAGGATATGGGATAAAGCTCTTAGCCACGCTCAGCTTTCTGTCAAACTCCTCATTTGACTCGGCTGAGTATGAGCCGAAAGACTGAACTAGTGAAGACCCCTCAATCTTCTTATCAATTGATTCAATCCCGAAGTAGAGCCTGTCTGAATCATTCAAGGTTACAGGGGCAACGAGCTCGGGCCTGATTATCCAGCCGGGTCCAATCCTGCAGGGCAGTAGTATGGGATTCTTTTCGTACGTGCTTAGGTCTTTAGGCTGCATCTCAGTATAGAGCAGTATAGCTATAACGTTTGCATCAGAGTATCTTCCTGCCGGCAGCGAGCTTCTGAGTTTTTCCAGGTTGAAGATAGTTGCTCCCCCGATCTGGCGGGCGAGCTTCTCACTCTCAGCATCCATCCTGTCAATTGCGCTTCCAGTTCCGCTCTTGGCTGTGTTGTTCTTAAGATCAACTGCGTAGAGGTTCTCGATTACAGGCCTAAGAAGGGCTATGTTGATGAGCTTTTCAACTCCTACCATTTCAATCTCTCTGGCTTTGATCCTCTCATCAGTGGTGAAGGAGAACTTGTCCATTATGCTCAGCGCCTTCACTGCTACATCCTTCACCTGCTCCGGATTCTTCTTTTCGTCGCTCTTAAAGACTATTCCTCCCTCAATTATGTCCGGCCTTGTTGACATGTAGAATGGCGTGAGCTTTATTCTTATTGAGGCTGGTCCTATTTCTGGGTTGAGCCAGTCTAGGAGCACCTTTCCAGACCCGTAGCTTGCCACGCGCATGTGATAGTTCTTCATTGCTACTTCGTAAAGCTTGGGAAGAAGCTCGTTTACATCAAACATGGAGATTGCAGCTGATACGCCCTGGTCTTTTAATGTGGATGCGAATACGCCGTCGCATATGTCCGCTGCTGTTATGGGGGCTAATCCTTGAAGCTCAATCAGGGTGTAGCTCTCTATTCCTGAATTGTGGTAGATTGACTGTGCAAAGCCGAGCTTTTGACTCTTGAATGTCTCCTCAGTCTTGGCAAAGTAGTTAAATAGTCCTGAGAGTATGCCTTTTATCCTTTCAAACGCCTCGGGGCTGTTAAGGTCGTATTCTTTCCCATCATAGTTTATTCTGCCCTGTTCTAAGATTGTGTTTGAGAATGCTGATGCTACTGCCAGTGTTGTCTTTGGATGGCTGGCTATGAAGCCTCTGAGAGATTCATTTTCATTCCAAAGCCTTATTATCAGTTCTGCAGTGTTGTTGTCATATAATGAGAGCTGGTTTATGTTCTGCTTGAATGTGTTTGTATCTTTCACCTTCTCGTTTAGGAACTGCTCCTGCGCGTTTGAGCATTCTATTAGTGAGTTTATGAGCTGTGAGTATTGGCTTAAGTTGCCTTTTTGGAGCGTTGGGCTTTCTGAGAGTAGTATGTTTATGTCTTCAGGTGCGAAGAGCTTGTTCAGAGATATGAGAGTCCTATACCTGTCTGTGCTGGTGAGGTCTTCAATCGTAATTGCGCTTCCATCACTCCTGAAATTGTACGCCCTGTTCTGGAATGAACTTTCAACCTGCTGCTTGGCAGTGTTTGCCTGGGCATCTAGCTCCTCTGGGCTAATTGTGGATGCTGCAGTTGCCTGCTTGGCTGCTGTGCCGAGCTTTTGTCCGTATTTCTGCAGTATTGACTGAACTGCTTGCAGGACTGCGGCTTTGCCATCTGCGCTGTTGTTGGCTGCAGCGTACCTTATTGCAAGCTCATCGTTTAGGATATCATCCAGATTGAAAGGGTTCAGCGGGTCAAGGTCGTACTTAACCTTGTCTGGAAGTGTGAGCCTTGTCTTTCCGTCAGGATTCTTTGCGAAGATGTTAAGGGCTGGATATTTTGAAACTAGATCATACAGCTGCTTGTCTGTCAGAGTATTATAAATCGTGTTCTTGTTGTTAGGGTTTGTTCCGAGCTTCTGCTCCTGCGCGAATGTGAGCCCATCTTTGTCTGCATCAGAGTTCATGTTTATATGCTCACTCACTTTTTCTCTGTATATGCCAACTTCTTTAGTTGCTGAGTTCCAGCTCACATTTGCGTTGAGATTTTCTGAGACAAATCTTATCGGCACGAATGTTCTTGAATTCTTTATTTCTGGGGCTGCATCTAAGGTGTAGCTTGTTCCATTAACTAGAGCTGTTGTTTTTCCAATCCAGAGTTCTATAGTGTTGTCAGCTTCCTGAATTGTAACCTTCTTCTGCGTTCCATCCCAGCTTACGGTTGCGCCTAGTCCCTCACTGATAAAGCGGAGTGGAACCATCGTTCTTGAATTTTTTATGTACGGTGCGGCATCTAGTGTATAGTTCTGTTCATCTATTGTTGCCTCTGTCTTTCCAATCCAGAGCTTTATGTCTTTTCTGTACACTTCGCGTATTATTGCTTCTAAAGGTTGGTAGTTAAGTAGGTACCATGTTTGCATTGGTGCCTCAACTTTAGGAGTATCTTCTCCTAATAGAATCTGAGAAGCGTTTGCTTTGCCGGGTTTAAAGCTTAATACGCCTGAGAGTATTCCTGCTGCTGTTGCTGTAGTCATTATAGCAGCTTTTATCTTCTGTGCGAAAGAGTGTTTTCTCCTAAGATTTTTTTCCTCTTCTCGTGATATGGTCTCCTCAAGAGATTTTTGAGATGAGAGATTTTGCGGCTTCATGCTGTAAAAGTAATAAGAATAAGTATATAAAACTTTCGTTTAGTTACTACTTATTAGTGATATTTACTTGCATATATTGCGAATTCTCCTCTTTCTGCAATCTTCTCACAATTTCCAAAAACCGAATTCATGCGCTCAACTATTTTAAAACCACCCCTTCTTGGCCGCACAACAACCTGTAAGAATCCTCCCTTTTTAAGAAATTCTGGCGCTTTATCAATCATTGCAAGGCAAATATGAAGGCCAGCCTTCTGAGGCGGGTTTATAAGTATTGTGTCAAAAGAGCCTTCCATTCCGATAAGCCCTTCGTAAATATTGCTTTTAACAATCTGCGCTTTTACATCGTTTGCTTCAGCATTCATTCTTGCCAATTCTAAAGCGCGCTCATTAACATCTGCCATGACCAGAGACACTTTAAACGCCTTAGCAATAGAGATTCCAACTGCGCCGTACCCGCAGCCCAGGTCCAAGACATTCCAGCCGTGGTTAACTATGCACTTCTCAATTAGAAGCTTAGAGCCTTCATCAACTTTAGACTTTGAGAAAACTCCTGGAAGAGTAAAAAACATTATTCTATTTCCCCTGAGAACCTCAGAGAAGCGCCTCTGCACATGTTTAGATGAGTTTGGCATTTCAGAAAAATAGTGCTCCATAAGAATGGGTAGTGAAGCTAAAATATTTAAATAATATTCCAATTATAATGAGCATGGCTTACGAGAAGCTTATTGAAAAGCTCAGAAGGAAGGGCTGGAGCAATCGGGACATCGTAGAAACTATAAAGATAATGGAAGAAGCTGATGCTGAAAGAAAGAAGAAGAGCGGCTGGCTCTACTGGGTTGCACTCGTTCTTATGATTGTTGGAATGCTCGTAGTTTCAATAGTGCTGATTCCTTTAATATTGACACTCAACATGCTTGCAGTATACTCCATAATGGTGGTTGTAGCATACTCCTTTGGAACCATGTTCAGCGTGGTACTCTCAGACTTGGAGAGCATTGAGGGAAAGAAAATAATAACGCCGATCTTCATCCCAGCAATAGGTGTTGTGAACATGTACTATGTGATAAAGGCAACTGAAGTTCTTGCTGCTGGGAAACAGATTCCAAACCCGCTGGTAATTTCAATAGTGTACGCCTTACTATTTACAGCCCCCTACGCTTTTAGCAGGCTGAGCGGGCTGATAAAGATAGAATGAATCACTTCTGCTTCTTTTTCTTAGCCCTGTCTATTACTCTCTGATAGTATTCCAGCTCAACCTCAGTAGGCCCATATGTCATTGAAACTATTGAAGATATCAGCATCACCAAGAAGATTATTGACATTCCTATTCCCCAGCTTGGGCTCTGCGGAAGAACCCAGATTAGGGAGAGCATCAGGCCTATGATTGCAGTGAGGGTAAATCCTGCTGGAAGAGGGGCTACTGAAAACTTATCCATTTTCACATCACCTCAATAAGTTTATAGCGTCCTAATATTAAAAGGTTTCCCGCCTGCCAAGATACTCCTTGATTGTTTTTAAGCCTGCACTTCTCTCCTTAGGATATGCTGCTATGAGAATCCTCATATGATAACAGTTTCCAGAATCTGTAAGTACTGCGCGCCCCTCACTCAGCCACTCCGGTTTAGATATCCTTATAAAGAAGAACAGCTCCTCATCCAGCCTGCTTTCAGCCTGAGCAAGCAGAGTTCTAACCCCTTCTTTTCCCAACAGGTTGAGCAAGTTGTCCAGGAATAGACGAACATGCTTTGGATTAGTCAGATGAACTGAAAATATCAAAATCTTGTTGCCCAAAAGGCCTTCCGCTTCACTCTCAGCCATCTTTAACCCGGCGTCTTCAAGGCGAAAGGGAAAGAGCTTTCTCAAGCCATCCTTCACCTGCTCGGCAGATTCATAATCCTTACAGAAAACACTCACCTCAACAGAGTGGGCTACCTTCATAAAAATTTTCAAAAGGGTAAATTTATATAAGTTTTGCGATTTCAAAACTCTCATGAAACACAGCGTGCCAATAACAATAATACTAATTCTGACATTTACAACTGCTCAACTCTTCGGCCTTTTCCTAATCCTAAAAGATGCTAAGATTGAGAGAGTGCCCTCGGGAGAAGTACAGATAAGTCACCCTGAAAGCGTTATGGGTCCGAGGCCGAACATTAAAAATGGCGAGCTTGTGCTCTTCTTAATTGGCATGATGCTGATTGGAACCTTTTTAATATTGATTCTTGCCAGGTTTAAGCAGCCGACGATTTGGAAGGGAATGTACTTCATGGCTGTGTGGGGAGCAATTGCAATAACCCTTGGCGTGTTCATAAAGTCAGAAGTTGTATTGGCTATTGCAGTAGTGCTCGCTCTCTTGAAGGTCTTGAAGCCAAATCCAATAGTTCACAACATAACTGAAATAATGGTTTACTCTGGAGTCGCACTAATAATAGTGCCACTACTTACTCCAGCGTGGGCTATTCTACTCCTGATAATAATATCCATATACGATATGATCGCTGTTTGGAGAAGCGGCCACATGATAACCTTGGCAAAGTTTCAGATGGGAACTAAACTGTTCAGCGGGCTATTCATTCCCTACCCGCAGAATCCTTCTAAAGAGTTGAGCAGTAGCGAAGTTAAAAAGAGGATTGCTAGCAGGAATGCTGCTTCGGCTGCCAAGCCTGCTAAGATTGCCAATGGCCCTCAAAATGCTGTTCTCGGAGGGGGTGACATAGTTTATCCGATGATTTTTGCAGGGGTCATGCTGGAAGGATTTATAAGAAGCGGCTTGGGAGTTTTCCTATCATTTATAAAAGCGTCAATAATATCTGTCGGGGCGACAATTGCTCTTACAATATTGCTAATTAAAAGTGAGAAGGGAAAGTTCTACCCCGCAATGCCTTTCATAAGCGCGGGATGCCTCATGGGAGCTCTCGCTTCTTGGCTGATATGAATTTTGGCAAGATTTTTATAATGCTATTAATGAATTTGCATTATGGGAGTACAGATTTCGGAGATTCTTCCAAAGAGAGAGATTGACTACGCATTTCTTAAGAAAAAGGTTTTAGCAGTGGACGCACACCTTACTCTTTATCAGTTTCTCACAACAATAAGACAGCAGGATGGATCTTTGCTAACTGATGCTGACGGGAGTGTAACAAGCCATCTTATGGGAATTATAACTAGAAATGCCAACCTCCTGTCAAAAGAGATATTCCCTGTTTATGTTTTTGACGGAAAGCCACCTGAACTAAAAATGAAAACTTTGGAGGAAAGAAAGAGGAGCAAGCTGGAAGCTCAGAAGATGTATGAAGAAGCAAGAGAGCTCGGATTGGTTGAAGAGATGAAAAAGTACGCTTCCAGAACTGCAAGGCTAACTCCTGAGATGATTGAAGAATCTAAAGAGCTTCTCAGGGCGATGGGAATACCAGTAGTGAATGCACCTTCTGAAGGAGAAGCACAAGCAGCATACATTGTAAAAAAGGGTGATGCGTTTGCAGCTGCTTCTCAAGATGCCGACTGCCTGCTTTTTGGAACCCCTAGACTGGTTAGAAATCTAAACATAACTTCCAAAAAGAAGATTCCTGGAACTTTGGCTTACAAGCAGGTTCCAATTGAGCTAATAGAACTTGAAGAAGTGCTCTCCACACTGGGACTATGCAGGGATCAGCTAATTGCCCTGGCAATGCTGGTCGGAACCGACTTCAACCCAGGAGGCATAAGAGGCATAGGCCCTAAGAATGCGCTGAAGCTTGTAAAAAAACATGGTGAAAATTTTGATGCGCTGTTTAATTCAGTAGGCTGGAGAAACTTTTTTGAATTTGACTGGAAGGAGGTTTTTGAATTGATAAAGAATATGCCAACAACTGACGATTATAATATCAGAATGGGCAGGATCTCGCGTGAAAAGGTATTAGAAATTTTGTGTGAGAAACACCAATTTTCCAGGGAGCGTGTTGAGAAGCTACTCTCTCAGATAGAGGAAACTTCTGAGAATAATGCCCAGAAGGGACTTTCTGAGTTTTTTAGGTGAGGCGTTTTGAAGCTTAAGGAGCTGCTCAGGGGAAAACTTGATGAGAAGGAGCTTGCCCTCGTACCTTCCTCTTTTGACATTGTAGGAGATATAGCGATATTCTCAGATATGCCTGAAGAATTAAAGAACAAAGAAAAAATTATAGGATCTACAATGCTTGAAAATTTTAAAAATATAAGGGTTGTTGCAAAAAAGGTAAGAGAATACTCTGGCGAATATCGCACTCCTAAACTCAAGATAATTGCTGGTGAAAAGAGAAAGGAGACAACATATAAGGAAAACGGATGCACTTTTAAGTTAGATGTAGAAAAAGTATACTTCTCACCCAGACTAGCTGAAGAGCGTAAGAGAATTGCTGGGCTCGTAACTGAGGGAGAAAAAGTTTTGGTGATGTTCTCTGGATGCGCACCCTACCCTTTAATCATATCTAAGAATTCAAAAGCAGAATCAATTTATGGAATTGAAAAAAATCCTACGGCGCACAGGTATGCTCTAAAGAATGTTGAAATTAACAAGGCTAAGAATGTGTTCCTAATATTAGGGGATGCAAGAGATGAGGCTTTTAGGCTTGCAGGGGAAGGACTTAAATTTGATAGGATCATAATGCCCCTTCCCAAAGATTCAGGAAGCTTTCTGGACGCGTGCTTCGCAGTTGCAAAGCCTGGAACGATTGTACATTTCTACTCCTTCATGAAAGAAGAAGAGATCCCAAAACCAGCAGTATCATTAATAAGAGAGGAAGCTAATAAGCTCGGCGTATCTGTTAAAATTCTCGGCTGGAACAAGTGCGGACACTACGCTCCCGGAAGGTTTAGAGTATGTATAGATTTCAAGATAACTAGTAAGGGTAAAATTAATAAAGAAAAGAACAAGAAGTAAAAAAAGATGGGAAGCCAGATTTCAGAACAAGCATTGGAATTTGTTAAGCAGAACGGGCCAGTTCTGCCATCAGAGCTCGCAAGGTTCTTAGGTAAGGACTTGCTTATCGCATCAGCCCTGCTCTCAGAACTTGCCTCGCGAAAGCTCGTCAGAATTACCAAGGCAAAAATAGGCGGTTCTCCATTATATTATGTTGAGGGTCAGGAGGAAAAACTTGAGAGGCTCCTTCCTGCTATGAACGAGAAAGACAGACAAACCTGCTTCATGCTTAAAGAGAGAGGCGTTATAAGAGAAGAGGAAGCCGATCCTCTTACAAGGGTATCTCTTAAGTCGATTCCGGACTTTGCAGTCTCTTTTAATCACGATGGAAAAACTTTCTGGAGGTGGCACCTGCTGTCTGAGCAGGATGCTTTAAGCATTTTGCAAGGATTATCACAGAAAGCTGCCGAGAGTGAAATGGTAATTAAAGCTGCGCCTTCAAAGCCGAGAATAACAATAGCGGAAAGCATAGAATCTGCGATAAGTGGGAGTGGAAAAGCAATAATCCTGGAAGATGAGCTGAAGAAAAAGAGCAGGGCGCATAAGAAGGTGCTTGAAAACATATCAAAAAGTGAGGGTAGTGAAGAGAGAAAAACGCTCAGAATTACCACTTCAGATTTCTTGGAGAGAGTGAAGAAATTCTTCTCAGAAAGGGGTGTGGAAGTTCTAGAAGAGTTTCCATCAAATAAGAAAAGTCAGTATGACTTCAAAATAAGGGTTAAAAACGATCTGGGAAGCTTTGAATACTTTTGCAGAGCGAAGGACAAGAAACTTATAAATGAGGATGACCTGAGCTCAGCATACGTCCAAGCCCAGATGAGAGGCCTTCCCTGCATACTTCTAACTGATGGACAGCTCACTAAGAAGGCGTCTAAAATGCTGGAAACCACTTTTAAGAATTTCGTAGTTAAGAGCCTCAGCTAAATCATATG
The DNA here is from genome assembly GCA_038874135.1 of Candidatus Woesearchaeota archaeon. Classification (GTDB taxonomy): domain Archaea; phylum Nanobdellota; class Nanobdellia; order Woesearchaeales; family 0-14-0-80-44-23; genus 0-14-0-80-44-23. The sequence continues at coordinate 602,254 of JAVZCZ010000001.1, read as the reverse complement.
TTGCCATACGGCTTTCTCGGAATAAACCTGGTGTGCAGCAGGTTTTCAGCTGTGCTTGAATTCGGACATTCCAAAAATTCAGAGTACACCTTTTGAACTATAGGGTTATGGAAGCTCTCCCTGAATTGGGCGCGCTCATCAGCGGAGTATAGCCCTTTTATTCTCTCCGAAACTATGTGCGAAGTAGTTGGGATGGGCTGCCCGCCGCCTCCAGAACACCCGCCTGGACAAGCCATTACTTCTATAAAGTCCAGCTCGCCTTTTCCTGCCTTTTCAAGAATGGAGTTTATTTTTCCAAGACCATTGACTACTGCAACTCTTAACCTTTCTCTTCCGAGCTCGTATTCAGCCTCCTTAACCCCTGAAAGGCCTCTGACCTCCTTGAATTCTATTTTTGAATTAGAATTTTCGTGGTTTAAGATTGAGCTGGCTGTTCTAAGAACTGCCTCCATTACCCCTCCACTGGCTCCGAAAATCTGACCTGCGCCCGAAGCGTCTCTCAACAAGTCGTCAAACTCTGCATCCTGCAGGTTGGGAAGGTTTATGCCCGCCTCCCGTATCATCCTTGAAGCTTCTCTCACTGTGAGAACTGTATCCACTGCTGGGAAGCCCATTATTCTGTGTTCCACCCTGCGCGCTTCCTCTTTTTTTGAAGTGCAGGGCATTATTGAAACAACTGAAATTTTCTCAATTGGAATTTTTTTCTTCTCAGAATAATATGTTTTTAGAAGTGTTGCCATTATCTCGTGCGGGCTTTTTGTTGTGGAAAGGTTCGGAATAAGCTCAGGCAGAAATTCTTCAACATAGAACACCCAGGACGGGCAGCAGCTCGTAAACATCGGAAGTGCTGCTCGTTCTCCATTCTGTCTGGCTTTTAAGCGAGAGATAAGCTCAGCTGCCTCTTCAACTATTGTGAAATCTGCTCCGAGAGAAGTGTCACAAACTGCGTCAAAGCCCACCTCTTTAAGTGCTGCAACTAACTTTCCAGTTACAATTGTTCCGGGTTTGAGTCCGAACTCCTCACCTATGCTCACTCTAACTGCTGGGGCTATCTGTGCTATTACAAACTTGTCCTTATCATTTATTAGAGAATATGCTAGTGCCCTGTCATCCTTCTCAGTTATGGCTGCTGTAGGGCAAACCAGGCTGCACTGCCCGCAGCTCGTGCAAGTAGTTTCTGAAAGCTTAAGTCTGAAAGGGGGAAGTATGGCTGTGCTAAAGCCTCTGCCTACATAGTCTAAAAGGGAAACTCCTGCCCTCTGACAGGCCAGGATACACCTGCCGCAGAGGATGCATTGATCCATATTTCTAACTATTGATGCAGAAGATTCATCCACTCCAGTTCTTCTCTGAAGACCAACATAGCGCGTAGTTTTGGTTATACGCTCTGCAAGTGCTTGAAGCTCACACCTCATGTTCTTATAGCAGTAATCACAATCCAACGGGTGATTTGAAAGTATCAGTTCAAGGTTGTGACGCCTCTCCTCAATCACAGCAGGAGTGTCAATATTCACCGTCATGCCGTCTTCCACAATAGTGTTGCAGGAAGTTCTAATCCTGCCATCAACTTCAACTATGCAAAGCCTGCAGTTGGCTAACGGCTCAAAGTCCGGATGGCTACATAGTTTAGGAATATTATAACCTGCCTCTTCCAATGCCTGTAAAAGATACTTCTGCTTTGTTTTTATTTCTCTTCCATTCACTTCAATTGTTTTTTCAGAGTCCATTTTCGTTGCTATTATCAATTTCTATCTTAAGGTTTTTATCTCTCTCAGCAAGATTCTGAAATATTGCAGAGTATGGACAGCTCTTATAACACAAGCCGCATTTTACACACAGCTCCTGATTTATCTCATGTATTTCTAAAGCTCTACCATTTATCGCTTTTTTGGGACATACTGTTGCGCATATGTGACAGCCATTACAGCGCTTGCTATCAATCGTGTAGGATAAAACATTCTGAAGTTTTCCCTTCCACTCGCGAATTAGGGATTCGTACTCTGCAAAGAAGTTTCTGATGCTGGAAATCACAAGGTTGGGTGCGGTTTTTCCAAGACCGCAGAGAGATGTATCTCTTATCGTATTGGAGAGGAGGTATAAGTTAAGAACATCTTGGGGCGTGCCTTCTCCTCTTTGTATCCTTTCAACAAGTTCGTTCATTCTAAATATGCCTTCCCTGCAAGGAGTGCACCTTCCACAGCTCTCTGAAATGAGGAATTTCAGCCCGTGCTGAATCGTCTCCAGAATTTTTCTATTATTGCCAACAAAAACAACTCCTCCCGAGCCTATAATGGCTTCTGCCTGCTGCACCCCCTCATAGTCTAAATTAATTGAAAGGTGAGCCCTACTTACAAGCCCTCCTGAGGGCCCTCCTAACTGTACTGCTTTGACTTCTGACTCTTTAAGGCCTGCCATCTCGCATATTCTTCTTAGCTGAATTCCTAGGGGCACCTCTACATATCCCGAGCGTGGAGCATCTCCACTTATCGAGAACATCTTAGTCCCGGGAGAAGATTCCGAACCGAACTGCCTAAACCACTCTGCTCCGTTGTTTATAATTAGGGGAATGTTGGCTAATGTTTCCACATTGTTTATCAGAGTTGGCATTCCGAAAAGCCCTGATTCTGAAGGGTAGGGTGGCTTAGGCCTAGGCCTTCCGGCACCTCCTTCTATCGAGCTTATGAGTCCTGTTTCTTCTCCGCAAACAAATGCGCCGGCTCCTGTTTTGAGTTTGAGCTTAAGCGAGAAGCCAGAGTTGAGAATGTTCCTGCCTAGAAGCTCTGCTGCTTGAGCTTCCTCAATTGCATTTTGAAGCCTGCTGATTGCTAGTGGGTACTCAGACCTGGTGTATATGAATGCCTCGGATGCGCCCACAGCATATGCTGCTATTATTACTCCTTCCAAAACCGAGAAGGGATCTGATTCAACCAGAGCCCTATTCATAAATGCGCCGGGGTCGCCCTCATCAAAGTTGCAGATTAGGTACTTTATGTCTGATTTTTGTTTGAAAACTGCTTCCCATTTCTCTCCTGTAAAGAAGCCACTACCTCCTCTACCTCTAAGACCTGAGCGTTTTACCTCTGCAATTATGTCCTCCTGATTCATAAGAAGTGCTCGTGCCAGAGCTGAGAATCCTCCAGCATTGTAATATTCTTCTATGCTCTCAGGATCTATGATGCCGCACCTTGCTGAAACATTTTTTACTTGGCCTTTAAAAAAGTCCAGCTCTTCGACATACGGCTTTTTCTTGAAGATTTGTGTTCCGTCGCGCCTTTTGGCATATACTAACCTTTCCCAAACTTCTCTTCCGGATTTTTCAAGCCGCTCTCCTATAGAGAGTATCCTCTCACATTGTTCTGGCTTGACATTAGCAAATATTAATGTTTCATATTCGCCAGCTTTAAGTTCAACCACGGGAGCTAGGAAGGATGCGCCCATCTCTCCAGTTTTAGATAAAATGAAGTCGCGCCCCAGCTGGGAAAACTGTTTATAAACTTCAAGAGCTCCTGAGGAGACTCCTGCAGATCCCAAACCTACGCGAACTCTCATTTTTTAAAGTCCTCTTTCTTTATCAGCTCCTGAATAAGCCTGTTTGCCAGCTTGGGGTTCATCTTAGAGTAGATCTTGCCGTCAATCTCCACTATGGGGCCTAAACTGCAGGCGCCTACGCAGTTTACCCTCTCAAGAGTAAAAAGGCCTTTCTCATCAGTTTCCCCCTCTTTTATTCCAAGAGTTGATTCAAGAGCTTTAAGTATTTCTTCTGAGCGCCTAACGCAGCAGGCAGTTCCAAGACATACTCTTATCGTGTGCTTTCCAGATTTTTTCTCTTTGAACTGGTTATAGAATGTCACGGCGGAATAGACCTTGCTTAGTGGAACTTTAAGCTCTTCACTTATACGCAGCATTGCTTGTCTCGGAATATATCCGTGTGTATCTTGGACTTCTTTGAGTATCGGCAGAAGTGCTCCTGGCTCGTCCTTATATTTTAAGATTATGTTCCTGATTAAATCCGGATTGTTATCTTCTTGCATGACCCTTCACAAAGCGCCTTCTTGTGCTAGTAATCTTTACTATGGGATATGCTACTGCAAGCCCTGCCAGAGCAGTGGCAAACTGAGTTATCCCGAATGCTGTTAAGAACGCTTTAGGAACCAGCCCTGTTTTGAAAAGTAAAAATGCTGAGCTGAATAGAAATCCTGCTTTGACTGCTGAACCGAATGATCCTGCAGCTATAATTCCTTTTTCAAGATATAAACCAATAAGTTTTATGAAAATTACTAGAAGCAGATTTCCCAACCATATGAATGGCAGCATAAACAACAAATACTTTGTGAATGGACCAAACAGGAGTGCCCTTGAAAGTGCGGCTATGCTGGGTAGTATTATTGGAAAAATTATCTTATAATCCTTTATGCGCACTGCAGATATTATTAAAAGAGAGTTAACTAGCGTTCCAACCAGCAGCTGAGGATGCCCTAATACGAATGGAATCAGGAAGGATCCTAAAATTATTACGAATAACTCCGCAACTTCATAGAATTTGTTTTTTGTCTCGTAAGATGATTGAAAGATTTCTGATAGTACAAACTCGTTTGAAAGTTTGCTTTCCATATGAAAACCTCCTTTTATTTGTTATTAGCATTAAATTTAAGCGGCATTTATTAATCTTTTCAATTATACTCAGATAGGCTGTCAGAAGTTAATAATAGGACGGCTTCGGGCAGACTCGGACTGCCGACCTCCTGATTAACAGTCAGGCGCTCTACCGACTGAGCTACGAAGCCATTAGTTCTTGTGGGGAAGAGGGGCATATTTAAATTTTTGGTTTATGGCGTCCACCTGAGCATTGTCCTTGGGAATGGTATCGCATCCTTAATGTTTTCCAAACCGCATATCCAACTTATCAGCCGCTCAACACCTAACCCGAAGCCGGAGTGGGGAACGCTTCCATATCTTCTGGTGTCAAGATAGAATTGGTAGTGTTCAACCGCTTCGCCCTGCTCTATTAGGCGCTCTTTTATTTTTTCAAGGTTAGACTCACGCTCGGAACCGCCAATAACTTCGCCGTGACCCTCTGGAAGAAGGAAGTCTGTGCCGAGAACCACTTCGGGATTGTCAGGGCTTTCTTTCATGTAAAAAGCCTTTATCTTCTTTGGATAATGAGTTACTATTATTGGCGTGTCAAACAAGGATGTTAGTTTGTCCTCTTCTATGGTTCTCAAATCCTTACCCCAGGGAATATTAAGCTTAAATTTCTCGTTCAAGAGTTTTATCGCTTCATCATATCTCATGCGCGGAAATGGTTTTTCCAGGGTGGGAATCAGAAGCTTAGGATCCCTGTTAAGAATCTTTAGTTCCTCTGAATTTTCTTCTAAGACCCTCTTGACAACATGCTTAATAAGAGCTTCTCCATGCCCTATTAATTCTTCAAAATCGCACCAGGCAGCTTCCATCTCCGCATGCCAATACTCTGTCAGGTGCCTAGAAGTTTTTGACTTTTCCGCCCTGAAAGATGGAGCTATTGTAAATATTTTTTCCAAGGAAAAGATTCCAGCTTCTGCATAGAGCTGCCAGCTTTGGGTTAGGTACGCTGTACGGCCGAAATAGTCAACTTTGAAAAGGGTTGAACCGCCCTCGCATTGTACTGAAGTGAATATGGGTGAATGGTATTCATAAAAACCCTTGGAGTAGAAGTATTCTCGTATTGCTTTGAAAACCGTACTCCTTATTTTAAGCACGGATGTTAGGTATCTGCTTCTCAGCCAGAGGTGTCGCTTATCCATTAGGAATTCCGGGCTTTTATCCTTGGTTATTGGGAAGGGTTCTGCAATCTGTACAACCTTCAAATCTGAAACGTGAACTTCAAATCCAGTGGGTGCTCTTGGCTCTTTCTGAATATTGCCTCTAACCTCACAGGAAGACTCAACTGTTATCGCTTCGGCAGAAGCCCAAACTTCTGGACTGACCTTGTCCTTTTCAACAACACACTGAATTATGTTACTTGAATCTCTTAGCACTATGAATGCAAACCTGTTGCTCTTTCTCTCCCTATAAACCCAGCCTCTAAGTTCAACAACGCCCTCTCCCTTGTTCATTGCTTCTTTTATTGAAATGAAAGACATGCAGCTTCACCCATTTAATATTGGAATTCTGTTTAATTTAAACTTGTAATGTTTTAAATGTTTTGATTTTTCCTTACAGTCGTGTATGAAATGAATAGCGGCGTTGCATCTTCTAAGACTAGGAGCAGATTAAACTGGGTCGTATCCGGAATGTCACATATAAAAAAGGGCTGCTGGAAAAGTTTGCTAAGCTGCATCAGTCCTTCTGTAAAGAAGTCTTCCTCTTCAACACCTAAATTTTCGTTTAGTAATCTGAGCGCGTGGGCATAACTGAGCTTTGGAAATTTAATAATCTGTTCAAGATTCCTAACCTTACTGAGCAGAATTTCTGCTTGAATCATTGCTTCAGAATCTGTTGCACAATCCAATTGCACCAGGCTAACCTGTTTTCCTTCACTGCATATTATTCCATAATATTCTCCTTCCAAAGGATATGGTTTTTGGATGTTCCTCACCCCGCGCAATAGAAAATGTGGTAAAGCCGAGGTTGGCTTTAGTTATTAATGCACGCAGCATTAACTTTTATAGAACTCTTTTTCATAACCCCTCTCCAGATTAACGGGCGCTGCGTCATCAGAAATTAAGAAGTAAAGAGAAATATAAAAATCTTTTTTTAAGAATATTAAAAAATATTCAAAAAATACAAAAAATTTAAATAATAATGAAAAATTTTTTAATTAAAATGCAGATAGATGAAAAAGATTTCAAAATTCTGGCTGTTTTGGAGAGGGAAGCAAGGGCTGGTCTCCGTGAGATTGCCAGAAAGACGCGAATGCCTATAACTACAGTTCATCACAGAATTAAAAATTTAGAAGAAGCTGGAATTATAAAAGGATATTCCGCAGTGCTCGACTATGAAAAATTGGGATTTGGCGTATTGGCTTATGTGCTTGTAAACATTGGCTCAGCGCGCGAGTCGGGACATTTGATAGATCAAGAGAAAATTGCAGAAAAAATTAGGGCTTTGGAAAATGTCTCTGAAGTATCAATCATTACGGGAGAAAAGGATATGATAATTAAAGTCAGAACCAAGAACATAAGCCAGCTTAACAATTTTATACTCAAAAAGCTGAGAAGTATTGAGGGCGTTGAAAAGGTTGTTACAATGATAGCCCTCAGCAGCTTTTGAGGAATTGGCGAGAAAATTTGGGGGTGGAATTTTTTGCCCGCAGAAATGCGGGCTTATTCTTTTATCTACTCATAAATAAGAATGGACTGAGCGTGAGGAACCCCTTCAATAAGTAGAATGTCTTCTTTGCTAATTAGCCCAAGTTTTAGAGCTACACTTATTGAACTGCTTCCAACTATGTTCAGAAGATACGCCTGCTTCATGTGTTTTTCAAGTTCTTTTTCAGAAACCAGCTCGCCCTTATAAAAATCCTCTGAAACTTCCAGCTCAAATTTACCTTCAGAAAATCTTCTGCCAATTAGGTTTTCATCAGCTACTGCAAGAAGTATTCCCCTGTCCGTAAAGTGTTTTTTTATAAACATCTCACTTCAATGTTTCAACAGGATACTTAGCTCCACACGCCTGGCACTTTAAGAAAGTAATATCTTTCTCTTTAATGAGCTGGGTGTCCGGCCTCTTACATTCTTTGCATATCACAAAGGTTTTTGCGTACTGTTCTATCTTTTCGTTTATCATCTGAGCTGAAAGCTTCCTGCCGAAAATTAGTAAGGTCTTATTGAATTCTCCAGGAGTTGCCAATTCTCTGAGAACAAACTTTAATAGATGCTGAGGATCCCTCCTTAGTGTTGAAGCAATCTGGTTAAAGTTGCTAATAACAGTTTTGTTTCCCTGAATATGACCCATTACTTTCGGAATTTCAAACCGCTCGCTTTTCAGTAAATATTCGGGAATCTTAATTCTTCCCCGCTCCAGCATTTGTTCATAATCCATGTAAGAAGTGAATTAGGGTTAGATATTTAAATCTTGGTATTTAACTTTTAGCTGAACCACCTTCCAAGACCCTCCTGCTTCTCCCTATCTTTTCCAAAAACTCCTTCCACCCTTCTCTTAACTAATTCCAGAGAGTGTTTTAGGTATTGTGGAACCTTATACTTCTCAGCGATGCTTATGCTCGGCTCCAAATACTTTAAGACGAAACCCTTTGAAACGGTAAAGATGAGTTTTCCGCCACACCTGGTGCATTTTCCAGCCAGAGGAACGCGCCTGTACTTCTCGTTGCAGTCCACACACCTGAACTGCTGTATTGAGAACTTTCTAAGATTTCCCTTTATGTCCTTTATGAAGTGCTTTTCTATTACTAAACGCGCTACATCTGCTTCGTCCACGGCGCGTATGAGCTCTGCAAGCTCCATCTGCCCTTTTAGCTTGTCTTCCATAGATATTATTGTTTTATATGCCGAGCAGTTTACCCCCTCGTTCATATCGCGCACATCATGAGTGAAGCCCATCCCTTCATACTGAAGCTCTGTACCTATTCTTGAACCTAAGATGTCCATTTTAACAGCACCCGGCGGCTGAAAGTTTGAACACGCTTCATAAAATTCAAGAGGATAGTTCCAGCAGACATCTAACTTTTGCACCATGTCATCAACTTCAGCCGGCACCAGCTTTGATGTAAGCACTAGTGGAGAGTCCATTGTTCTGGAACCGCGCTTGTCCGGAAGGTACTGTCTTGAAAAGTTGAGCAGCGCATCCATCAAGAGAATCACACAATTTTCATCACCATCGCAGTCCCTCCTGTGAGCTGCATGCATCAAAGGATGCGCAAAGCACCCTTGAGTGTCAGAAAAGCCAATTATACGGCCGACTATTCCTGCTGATATGTGAGGTGCCAATCCTATAACCAGCTGTCCTACTAGGTCTTCTCTGGACTTAAAATTGTAGTATGGTGGCAACTTATAAAAGCTTTGAAGCAGCTCATCTACAAAGTTTCCCACGCGTAAGAGAACCTCTGCTGCAGATTCATCCATAGAATAGCGCCCTCCTGGAAGAATTATGTCCTGCGGCTTCAACTCCAACAGCTGGTCTGGTCTAGTTAATTCTTCTCCGTAAACATCTTTAGTGTAACCTAATTCTCTAAGCTTTTGAATGCTCGTACCTATCTCAGATGGCCTAAAATGGGTTATTGGCAGCTCGGTCATGTCATACCTTGTTGTTCCGTCTTTATTAACATAGATTTTGTGCTTCGCCCTAAGTATTCCTTTTGCCAGATTCTCTGGAATTTTATCCTTGCTGCTCATTCCCCTGACTCCTTTTATAAGGTCGGGAATTGTTTTAAACTGCAGATGCTCTTGGCTCTTCTTAAGATAGTAGGATATGTCTATTGACCTTGTAGAGTATGGGCGTGCATTTCCGTGTTTGCAGCGCGGTGTTGAGAGCTCGCCGCACTCACTACAAAAGAATTTTTGTTTGGTTTCAGAACCGCAGTTTTCGCAGACGGGATATATTGTTCTAGAGTTGCATTTTTCGCAGAAGTAGAGGGGAAAATCAGCAGTGACCTTCCCTGCTGAATCTGCTGCTTGGAAACTACGCATTTTTCCCCCTTCCTCCCCAACCGGGAACAGCACGTGCGGACTTCCTGTAAGCTCGCGCATTTTAGCCTTTTCTGGCCTCCCCATTCTGGCTCCAATAAATGTTCCAGCTTTATCTCTCACTTCAATCCCACTAATCTTTCTAATAGCTTCAAGAACTTCATTTTCTGATGCAATTCCAATTTCTCTTTTCACTTCTTCAACGATTCTCTCTTGCGAGAAACCTGCTCTTAACATTTCTAGCACTGGAAACAGCCTTAGTAGCACTAATGCTTCTGCACCGCTTATCACTATGTTCTCTGGGGCAGTTCTGTGAGGCAGGCCTATAAGCTCAAGCGCGCGCTTCTCCCCTCTTTTCTTTTTGAGAACAACCTTTAGGTTTGTTTCATTCTTTTCAGTTGAGCTGGAATCCTCAAATATTTCAGCTTCGCTGAAAGCCAGGATTAAAAGTTTTAATTGCTCAGGTCCAATTCCTTTCCAATAGCAAGTATATGCAGGATGCAGCGGCATTTGGATTGAAGCGCACAATTTGAATGCTGAAATTACATCCAGTTGGGATGTCGGGTTTTGGCAGATTGCTTGGAGCTTGTCTGCACTCACCTCGCAGAGTTCGCTCAGCTTTTTGAAGTCCATGGTGCCGAACAGCCCTACAGTTTTCTTTTCCAGCTCGCGCGCGTACTGTTCCTCAGTGTATCCTGCTGGCACAAGGACATGATTTCTGTCTAAGAAGTCACCATACGAGATGAGGATATCTCCTAAGAACAATATTTCTTTAATCTGTCCTGAAACTGCATTTGCTTCGGCTACAGAATTTAACTTTATCACATCCTCATTTTCCAGCTTGACTATGGGTCCTTCAATCGTATCGCAAGGAGTTATTGAAGCTGCCTTTCCTGGGCGTTCAAGTTTGAGCTGGGTTCCAGTTGCAATATATTTTTTAAGCACGATCATTGTGGCTGGATGAATTGCAGCTGCAGAATAGCCGCTGAGGCGGGATCTGCCGTATCTGAGTCTGAGACCTCCGAAAGCCATCGGGTATGTGAGTACGGGCCTTCCAGCCACGAGGTCTGAGATGAAGGTGTAGTTTGGAAGTATTTTAGCTTCGCTCTTTTCAGAGGTGGAGCTGCCTGCTTTTGCTTTCTTCTGTATTTCTAGGAACTGTTTAAGGAAGTTCCAATCGTCCAGACCAAACTCTGAGCCCCATTTGGATAGCTCCTTCCATAGTTTTGGAGCTTTTAGCGCTAGCATTGAAAGTACTAGGGCAACTCCGCCTCTTATCCTATTAGTTTCAACCCTCGGCAGGTCTTTATTCTTGCTCACTTCTAAGGTCTCTGTCGGCTCCCCGTCGATTTCAACTGGAAGGTTCTTAACTAAGAATTCTAACTCTTCAGGTGTTGCGTGGTATTGCAGGTTAGTTACCCTTTCATGATAATCTTCTAATTCTATTATGTATCTCTCAACTTCAGTTGGATCCGGATCATATGGAAGGTAGCCCATCTTCTGCCTGACATAGTCGGTAAGGATAAGCGAGAATGCTGCTGCAGTTCCTCCAGCGCCTCTTATGGGGCCTGCAAAGCATGCTGCGAGGTACTCTTTGTTGTCGCGCCTCTTTTTTATCTTAAGCTCAGTAAATCCTTCTAGCGGGGCTGAAACTATGCCCAGGGTGTGATATGTAAATCCGGTCCTGATGCCAACTTCCATTGCTTCTTTCTTGCTGGAAAACTTGCCAAACTTTTCTTGTGCTACCTCTAAGGATATTGTTAAGGCGACTCTCCAGTCCAATGCGCCGTATTGTGCTTCCAACTCTTTTATTCTGAGAATGAGAGCATTTCCATCTAGAAAGGGGGCTGCTGCTGAGATTATGCCGTTAACCCTTTCAGCCATGTTTCTTGCTAAAGGTATGTCCACCTTCCTTTCAGGATCAAGTCCTTTTGCTCTTGCGCGGCCCGCCACCTCGTACGCTCTCAGGAGCTCTCTTTCTATACTCTTAAAATATTCCTGCATCTCTTCACTGGCTTCTCTCTTGCTCGGCTCGTCCATCAACCTTTTCCTCCTTCTGCTGTTTTTCAAAATTAAGTATCTTTATCTCCCTCGTTTTCAGATTCATTATTGGAACCCTTGCAGGGAGTGGATGATGTCCAACCCTTTCTTGAAACTCTGTTTTTGCCTGCCAGCAGCTTCCGCCTATAAGCACTATGTTTTTGTAGATGGAAGCAGAGCACTTATGTATGTGCCCTGTTACAAAGATGTCTGGAATCTTGCTTATTACCAGCGGATCCTTTGTCGTTTCTGGAATGAAAAGTGTTGAAGATGTTGCTGGAGCAAGGTGTCTCCGCTCTAGAAGAAACTTCATTATCAGATCTGCCTTGTCATAGCCGCCCTTGGCGCGGATGGATTCAACTTCTGAAACATAGTAGTCAAAGCTGTAGCCGTGATAAATCAGCACATTAAATCCTGAAAAATTTTCTGAGGAGTCAATATTCACTAGAGCTGGATTAGTTACTAAAATAGCGTTCGGAAGCTTCCAAATAGATTCTGCAAAATCATCATAAAGCTTTGGCTGAGGCTCGGCTATTCGCATTGCATCGTGGTTTCCAGGAGAAATTATTAGCTTAATATGCTTGGGGATTTTTGAGAGAAGAGCAGCACATTCATCATACTGCTCTTTTACATCCTTCGTGGTTAGATCCTTGTCCTGCTCTGCATATATCCCCACTCCATCAATCAAGTCCCCTACAATGAATATGTATTTAACCTTGGATGCTATCTCCCTCTGTGAAGGGTTTCCCGCGTTGCCGTTTATCCATTCTAAAAACTTATTGAACTCTTCTAGCAAAAACTTTTTTGAACCTACATGAAGGTCTGAAAGAAAAACTGCGTAACCCTCCTCAGGAGAGCTCTTCTTTTCAATCACAGGAATGTCTGGCCTTATCAGAGCATTTGCAAAAACGATATTATCAGATGTTACTCCATTAATTCCTACGACCTCATCCAGTACAGTGTCCTTGGCAGCTTGATAGAGCTCTTTTTTTCCCTTATTAAAAAGAACATTTATTCTTCCAGTAGTGTCTTCCAAGGTAAGAATTATATTTCCGTTCTTGGTAACACTCTTATCAAAAACCATTCCAATTAGGGAAACCTCTTCCCTATCCCTCTTCTTAGATATCCTGCTTATTGAAACAATGTTAGTAAGCTCCTGTCTGCTTCTCAGCATTGATTCCAGCATCGCATATCTCGCGTTAAAATAGTCAACAAAATCCTGAACTGTCCTACTTCTATTTTCCACTTCAAAGTTTTCAACAATCACTCTGCACGAATCTGCCTGCTGCTCCTGTTCAGATGGTGCTGATTCAGCCATCTTGACAAAAGATTCGTAAGCGCGCGATTCTTTGCCCATCTCCTTAGCAGCTTTCACCCTTTCCAGCTCAGTCCAATTCACATCGCGACCCCGGCTGGCAATCTGAACTGAAGTTTTATCTAACACCAGCATTTCCCTTCTCGCAGAATCTTCAATCTTTTTGGAAAGAAAACCTTCATCTGGACTGCCTGCTCGACTCAACTCCTGCTCAATAAGCTCGGGACTTGCAAGCAGGCCTTGTTCAGCCAGCCTTCTTACAATTTCCTTTATCTTTTGTTTTTTCTCTTCCTCATTCATAGCAGATTCCTTTTTAACACGAGCAGTTCATATTCCTAAAGAATCCCTAATTATTCTCTCAACCCTTTCTGCAATTTCTTGCGGAAGGTTGAAAGATATTTCGCGAGTTCTTCCCTGCCGTCCTTTTGAAATCACTTTAGCATTAATTATTCCTTCCATATCTAGCTCGCCTATGATGTCTGAAATACGCCTCTGAGTAAGCGGCCTTAAGTTTGCTTCCGCGCATATGCCCCTGTACAGCTCGTAAACATCTCCAGTGTAGATTGCACTGTTTTTTCTGTTCTTTGCAAGCCGCATTATTGCGTACAAGGTAGCTTGGAACTCTTTCGGCTGGACTTCAACTATGTCAATAACGCGGTCTTTCTCAATCTTGCTATCAGCTTCGTCAACGTCAGCTATTGTTATCTGGGTGCTGTCCCTTCGCTCAGCGATTTCGCCTGCAACTCGGAGTAGTTCCAAAGCGCGCCTCGCATCTCCGTGCTCCTTAGCTGCGTATGCCGAGCATTTTTCAATTACGCCCTCAGCTAGAACGCCTGGCTTGAATGCGTATTTTGCCCTTTGGTAGAGTATGTTCTGTATCTGTAATGCATTATATGGTGGAAAGAGGATTTCTTCTTCTGAAAGCGAGCTTTTTATTCGCGGGTCAAGGTTTTCTCCGAAGCTAACCCTGTTGGTTATCCCAATTATTGAAACCTGAGCGTTTTTTAGCTCCTCATTTATCCTGGTCAAATTGTAAAGTAGCTCCTCTCCAGACTTGTCTATGAGCTGGTCTATCTCGTCCAGGATGAGAAGAACTATCTGCCTTTCCCTGTCTAAAACTGAGAAGAATATCTTGTAAACCTCGTCTGTGGGAAGGCCTGTGGCAGGTATTTCTTTTCCAAACTCCCTTGCTAGCTGGGCGACAAGCCTGTATTCTGTATCTGCAACCTTTTTCATCTTGCAATTTAGGTATATTATTCGTAAGGGAATGTTGTTTGCTTTGGCAAAGTTGAGCATTGCATCTGCAATGTATTTGACAGTAACAGTCTTTCCAGTTCCAGTTTGTCCGTATATGAAAAGGTTAGAAGGCTTTTCCATGCGAAGCGCAGGTCCTACTACATCCCTAATCTGCCGTATCTGTTCTTCTCTGTGGGGTATTGAGTCCGGAAGGTAGTTTGCCTGCAGTACGCTCTTGTTTAGGAATATTGAGTTCTTTGTAAGGAACTTTTCAAAAAGATTTTTAGAAATGTTGTTGTTCTGAGTCATAAAAAGTTCCAAGTGAAACAAAGGTATTTAAAGGTTTATGTTTTGAAAGATATATTAACAAAAACAAGCATTAGATTGTCTGAAAAGATAGTGCAGTTTTAATTAGATAAAATTTTTTAGACGATAATCTTCTGATTTGCTTTCAGAACAAGTTTAGTATCTGAAAAAAAATACAAGTTAATGCCAAATTTTCTGCGTGCAAATGCATTGCAACACTCTGACACCTTTGTTTCTTTTGGAACAGACTAAAAAAATAAAAGATTAAAGAATTAAAAGGAGATGTTAAAATTTAAAGATTAAAAAATTTAGTATCAAAATAGAAATAAAAAATAAGGCAGAAATACGAAAGACAAAAATATATGATTGAAAATATAAAACATAAAATACAAAAAATAAAGAATATATTAAAGAAAAACATATTCTAAATGATTAGTCAAAAATTTAAGAAATAAAGAATATATTGAAAAATATATCATATAAAACATGTTTTTAAATATCTATTATAAAATATTCATAATAAAATAATAAATATAGTAAGAATAATTATTTTT
The DNA here is from genome assembly GCA_038874135.1 of Candidatus Woesearchaeota archaeon. GTDB lineage: Archaea > Nanobdellota > Nanobdellia > Woesearchaeales > 0-14-0-80-44-23 > 0-14-0-80-44-23. The sequence continues at coordinate 587,180 of JAVZCZ010000001.1, read as the reverse complement.
TATTTTTTTCAATATTGAAATTAAATATTTTTTATTATTCTGTCTTTTTTGTTTTTAGTTTTTATATTTTTAAACATAATTCTTAATATAATTTTTAAATATATTTTGAAAAATATATTTTAAAAAAATATTTTTAAAAACAATCTATTAAAACTTCATTTTCTAAAATTTCTTTCAGAACCATTTGATTTTTTTATTAGCATTTTCATCTTATCTTATTATTCCTTAATCTTATCTTATTCTTCTGTTCTTTTTCTTTATTATTTCTTTTCTTGGAATCCTATCACTTTCGCTTTTTATCATCTCTCGCTTTTATTATTTCCTGATTTTTATTTCTATGATGATAAAAAAAGCTTCCACGCGAAATTAAGGTCTGAGAGGGACTTCAACTTAAAAATTTGAACTTAAAATTTTTGCCACGCCTTAACTACTTTTTATTTGCAAAAGCTTAATATTTTTTGAATAATTCAGGGTATGTTCTTCTAATCTCTTGGACAAACACATCAGGGTGGTAAATTCCTAACTCAGAAATGAGACCTGTTATGAGCTCTGCATCTACCTTTTCAAAGGCGTAATTATTTATTTTGATTCCAGAAGGCGCTTCAGGCCAGATTTCATTTGGACTTCTTATTTCAAGATTTTTTTCATATCCAAAAATGCTCTCCACATCAAACTTCCAGGAGTCTGTGCAGGAATAGAATGGCACTTCAAACTTCTTTGCCACCTCTGCAAAAAGCTCTGAGCCTATCTTGTTTATCACCTTTCCATCGCTGGTGATCGCATCTGCTCCTATTAGTGCTATGTCGCATTTTTTTATTGCATATCTTGCAGCTGCGTCTACAAAATGAGTTACTGGAATTCCTAAAGCATTAAGCTCTTCAGCAGTTTTTCTTCCCTGATATAGTGGTCTTGTTTCAGTATTATATACTTCAAATCTCTTTCCCTGCTTCTTTGCCTTCTCTAAAATCTTTATTACAGTTGAAGAGTGGCAGTGTGTAAAAACAACACTGCCATTTTTTATCTTTTTTGCACCAATTTCAGCTATTGTCTCTTGCGCTTCGTCAAAATGTTTCAGAACAGCCTCCATCCTTTCCAGAGCACTCTTGTAAAGCTCAACTGCAGAACCCTTTTTGAGCCCTACAAAAACATATCTGAAGGAGTTGAACATGCAAGGCTCAGTAGGTCTAGCCTGGGAGAGACGTCTGGCTGCATCACTTAATTCAGTGTAGAGGCTGCTGACAGTCTGCGCTTCAGAATTTTTAACGACTTCCATCAGAGTTTTAACTGCGAATCTAGCTATGTTTTCTGCGCCTTGAACTTTCAACTCTTTTATCTGTCTAACAGCCTCTTCAATTTCCATTTTAGAAATCCTACTTTTTCGCTCTTACCTTTTTCTCCATCTTCTTTTCTTCCTCTTCTATTTTTTTCTCTTCTTTTATTACTTCTTCCTCTTCCCTAGCGATCTTTTCAGTTAGACGCATGAGGTTGAAGTCCATACGAGCAATTCTTCTTTCCATTATTACTACAATTCTTAGACTATATAATATTGCAGCAACTATTCCAAATAATATTGCCAGAATTACATAAATGACAGGCTCAACAGCCATAACTAACACCTCCTTTTTCCTTTCCTAAATTGAAATGCACTATAAAAAGTTTTCTAAACTTCTTTTGGAAGATAAGTTTTTAATTGATAATCATATTCATAAGAAGTCGCAAAAAATTTTCCGTTCCTTTCATAAATCTTTTTTTCCTCTTTTAGGAAAGTGATTATTTCACCATCTTCTTCTTCAGAGAATTTTTTAACTATTTCTTCTAAAGACGCTCCTTTCTTTTTTCTTATGAAATCATAAACTTCAACAACCCTTCTTTTTCCATCAATTTTAAAACAATCTCTGCAAACAGAAATATAATACACTCTGGGAAATTCTCCACTTTCTTTTCTTTCAACAACTATAGTGGGATCATAATATTTTACTGGCAAGTATTTTCCCAATACAGGCCTGTTCTCCTTATCAAAAAAATCATAAGTTTCCTTCTCTTTTCCTTCGCTTAGGACGAGCCGCATGGTGTAGGAAGCCGGTTTTTTGCACTGTTTGAATCCGTTTTCATCTTTTAAAATATGTTTGCAGTAGGCATGGTGAAATTCAACCTCATCTGCGCTTAGGATGAGCAGGTCTACAGGTTCAAAAGGTTCTCCTCTGAATGTTTTGTCTAAACCAGTTCCAACAATTATTCTTTGTCTTCCATCTCCCTTTCTAAGTTCTTCAATAACTTCAACTATCTTTTTATTGAAAAAGTTTAATTCGTCAAAGAAGATTGCGTCAACAAATTTTTTTTCATTTTTTATAATTTCCAGTGCTTCCTCAGGGTTTTGAGAGCTTATTGTTATTGCAGGGAACTCTAGTTTTCCCAAAGAGCTGTTTGAAATCACACGATCTTTTGGACTTCTTACATCTATGTCCGGCTTGAAGAAGAGCAAGTTACAATCGGTGTGATTAGCGATGTTTTCAGCCCAGCGTATTGCAGTTTCTGTTTTTCCAGAATTCATCGGGCCAACCAGAAGTAAAAACTTTCCTCTTTTCGCATTTAAGTCTAAGATATCCATGTTTTTACTTTTCTTTTAATTAAAAATATAAATTTTACTAAAAATCTATTTTTTTATCACTGAATAATAGCAAAAAAATAGAAAGATTTAAATATCAATTAGTTTTTACTAAACAATAGTAAATCAAGGGGAGTAAGATGATAGTTCAGAAAAACTTTTTGATGAAGCTTAAAGCATTTGGGCTTAACAGCTATGAAGCCAAACTCTGGGTGGCACTTCTTTCAAGAGGGGTCTCAACTGCAGGTGAACTTTCAGACATTGCAAATGTGCCCCGTTCCAGAACTTATGATGTTCTTGAATCTCTTGAAAAAAAGGGATTTATAATAGTAAAGCTCGGAAAGCCGATAAAGTATTTGGCAGTGCCTCCTGAAGAGGTTGTGGACAGAGTTAAAAAGAAGGTGCTGCTGGAGATGGAAGAAAAAACAGCTCTGCTTGAAGAAGCAAAATCCAGCGAGCTATTAAAAGAGCTCAATTCAATATATAAGGGTGGTTCAGAGCTAGTTGATGCAACAGACCGATGCGGCGCCATAAAGGGAAGAAGAAGCATAGAGGACCAGCTGGAAGCTTTAATAAAGAATGCTGAGAAGAGAATTCTAATTCACACGACAGACACTGAACTGCAGAGGGATGCCTCTAAGTTTTTAGAACTTTTTAGAAAGATATCTCAAAAGGGTGTAAAAATAACTATTGCAGCGCCAGTAACAAAAGAGACTGAAAATATTTTGAAAGAGCTGGCTGAAGTTGCGGAGATAAGGCACACAAGTGACAGGGCAAGGTTTGTAGTTGTGGACGGGAGAAGTATCTTTTTCATGATGATGGATGATAAGGAGATACATCCAGCATATGATGCAGGAATATGGGTTGATACAGGATTGTTTGCCAGCGCTGTTGAAAAAATGTTTGATGCTAAAACAAAAGATTTTGAAAACACATTAAAAGCAACAGAGAAGGCAAGCATTAAAAACAAGAATTGATAATAATAAAATTGATAATAATAACACAGGTATTATAACACTTTCAACCTTCCAGTTCGTATTTCAAAGATGTCTCCCCTTTCCAGAAGCTTTCTTATAACTTCCTCAGCATCGGAAATTCCTGCCCTTTTAATCACTTCATCATAAGGCGCTCCATCCCCAGAATCAAGTTCTTGCACTAGGCGATAAACCTTTTCTAGCCCACTCATCTCACTTTTTCCGCTCTCGCTTTCAGAAATGGACTCTTCTACAACCTCTTTTTCCCCTTCCACAGCTTTTTTTCTAAGGGATAGTTCAACCTTTCGTACCTCCAGCCATTTTGGATCAACCTTCCTCACAATTTCAGCTAGAACATACCTCTCATTATTGTACTCTCGCGGCTTTCCAAGCACTAAAACCGTGTCCGAAATGTTTATGTTTGAGAATGCTTCTGGATTTTCAAAATTTCTAAGATGCACAGAGCCCGTTCCATCATCCAAAAGTATATTCCTATATGCTATCTCCCCAAACTGTTCAAGCTCGTTTGAAATCACAACGCCTATAATATTTACTTTTGAAACTCTAGGATAGAACTCGGTTACAAGATAATTCGGGTCCCAGCCGTCACTTTTTACATACTCTCCATTTAAAAATTCACTAATTGAAATCTTGAAGGCAATAGGCCTTTCCAGCTTCTTTTCAGGTTCCATCTTTACATCTTCTGTATAAATCCGTGTCTGGGCTCAAATATGTCTCCAGAGCGCCTCAGCTTTTGGATTATCTCTTCAACTTCAGGTTTTTTTATACCCTGCTCTTCAGCAGCGGCTATTATTTCTTCAGTAGGTATGTTTTTTCCAGCTGAGGCAAACTTCAAATCCAGCTCATTTATTATTTCTCTTACCTTCATGATTTTGTCGCGCTCACTCGTGCTTATTCCAGTGCTTATCACGTCTATATCTATTCTTCCAGTTTCTCGATCTCTGGCTACCTGTCCGAGGCTGAAGTTCAGCAGGTCTATGGCTCTTCTTGCATCTTTTCTTGTGACCTTGTCAGAAAGTCTAACTCTGGCTGATGCCTCAGCAAGCCTAACTATCGCTTCTAGCTGTCTGGGCGATATGGGTATTGCCCTTGCCGCTTCTTCTGAGCTGCTCGCAGTGCTTCTCAGCTCCACATAGTAACTTTCTATTTCATCTACTGCCTGGTCTGTCAATTTTGGAAAAATCTTTTGCTTAGCATAGGCTATGTATTTTCTTATAAACTCCGTTGGGATCTCTTCAACTAACATGTCAGGATTTTGGTGAAGTTGAAGAATGTGTTTTGCCATTTTTTCATCTCTCTTTTTATCCGGCATGTCTTTTATTGGAAATATCAGATCAAACCTGTTTATTAGTGCAGGTGGAAGGTCAATCTGTTTAACTATCATAGTCTCATAAGGGTCAAACCTTCCAAACTTGGGATTAGCAGCCGCTAGCACAGTTGTCTGAGCAACCAAAGTTGCCTGTATATTTGCTTTGGATATTGAAACAGTCTGTTGCTCCAGTGCCTCATGCATTGCACTCCTGTCCTCATTGCTCATTTTGTCTAGCTCATCTATACAACATATTCCCTTGTTAGCAAGCACTAACGCTCCTGCTTCAAGGCTGTATCCTCCTAAGAATTCGTCCTTAACTACTGCGGCTGTAAGTCCAGCACCGCTAACTCCCTTTCCAGAAACATATCTGCCTCTCGGAGCAACAACACCTATTCTTTTTAAAAGCTGAGATTTTCCAGCTCCGGGATCTCCTACTAAGAGAATATGTATGTCTCCCCTAGAGACAACTCCGTCCTTTCTAACTTTTTGAATTCCGCCGAAGAGTTGCAGGAGCAGCGCTTCTTTTATCTCTTCATATCCGAATATGGAAGGGGCAATTGAGTTTATGAGTTTTTCATATATCTTCGGGTCTTTTGAGAATTCAATTATTTTCTCTTCATCTTCTTTGCTTATGCTCATCTCAAAGAAAGAGCTCTCTTTAGAAAAAATATTATTTGCCTCAACAACCAAGTCATAATCAATTGACTTTTTTCCAGACTTTGTGAGGTGGGGAATCTCCTTAACCCAGCCTATTATCTCAATCTTGCTTCCCGGGTTTGTCTTCTTTTCGGTTACGGGGCTGACCAAATCGTCTTGGAGTAAAACATTTATACGCTTCGGCTGTTCTCCTCCTTCCAACTGTTCTGGGATTTCTTCAATTACAAGCCCCTGCGCATCTATGAGCTCCTTGCCAACTAGGCGAAAGTTACCCTGCCTGCCGCAGCTGCACCTTGTCGGTTCCTTAAAAACCTGTCCTGTTTGTATAACCTTTATCGTCTGACCGCAGCTTGGGCATTCAAATGTTGCAGAAGTTATCTTAGGCCTGACATCGCCCTTTTTTCTAACTACGCCCTCTATTCTTAGAAACTTGCCCAGATGTTCGCTTCTAATGTTCCTTATTAGTATAGTTTGAGACTGCGGCAGGTTTACGAATCTGACCCGCGGCTTCTTTCCCCTGTCAAACTGCTCAAACTGAGCCATTGCAAGTTCGCAGGCTTTTATTGTGTCTTCCGGCCTTTCTAAAAGGTCTTCTGCAAGAGCGGGGCTGAATTTTACTACTTCATTAAAGTCTATCTGTACGGATGGAAGCCCTTTAGCACTTGCTTCGAACAGCTGTATCTGGTAGAATCGGTCTAAGAGCTCGTACCAAATCTTGACCTGTTCTGAAGCTTCCATAATTTCAGCCCCTGGCTAATTCAGGCATTCTATTTCTTTTTTGTTACTGCTTTTAAATTTTCCACGAGCTTGTCCAGTGCCTTATGAACTTCTTCTTCGGACTTGGTTCCAGTGCATACAATCTTTCCATTGCTGAATAGTAGGAATGTGGCTTTTGCTTCAGGCAGTTTATATACCAGTCCTGGGAATTGTTCAGGCTCGTATTCCGTATTCTTTAGCTTCATCGCTAAGTCGTTAAGGTTCAGATTCATGCCGATGTTTCCAGAAGCAACTATGTTTTGGATTGTAACTTCAGGTGTTATTGTTATTTTTATTCCTATTTTTTCTAAGCTCTTTATTATCTTTCCAATTGCAGCGTCCACTTTATCCATGGATTTTGCGCCAGTGCATACTATGTTTCCCGAGCTAAAGATTAGTGCAGATGTTTTCGGCTCTTTTATCCTTATTACTAGACCTGGGAACTGCTCAGGGTTATATTCTGTATTGCTGAGTGTTGCAGCCATCTTTTCTAGTGGAATTTCGTGTTTAAGTGAGCTGCTCACCACAATGTTTACAACTTCAATCTCTCGTTTTTCCATTTGAGTTACCTCCTTTGAAATTTTTGCTTTATTTATAAAGTATTTATAAAGTGTTTATAAACTCTTTTATTCATTAATATTTTGTTTGAAAAATAACCTTTTGAGAGCTGTTACCCCCATCATTTCATTTGGCGCGTGGAATGTATAATTTTTATTGACGATATCTAAGAGTCTGCTTTTTTATATTAGGACACCCCTTCATTTCATTTGGAAATTTTGGCTTTTTAATGGCTAAAAAAATAATTGTCAAAAGTATATTTTACAAAGATGTTTTTTTAATTATTATTTAAAAGAATATATTTAAGCCCCAGGAGGGAGTTGCACCCCCGATCTTCGCTTTACGAGAGCGACGCATTAGCTACTATGCTACTGGGGCATCAGTTTTTTAAGGAGTTAAACTTAGTTTTTTAATTTATCCATTTACTTCAAATTTTTTAGAATCTTATCCTTAGTTCTAAACTTCTTCTGGCACTCAAAACAGATAAGGCGAATAACACCTTTGTTATCTTTCACATAAGTTCCAGCAACTTTTCCCAAAAATGTTTCCTCAACCCTCTTTCCGCAGATTTCACATTTAGCCACTTCTCAGCACCCCCACTTCAACAAGAGCAACTGCACTTGAATTCATTATTGGAATGGGCTGCCTTCTGCCTGCAAAAGAGGGCATTAGAAGACCGGTACTCGGATCTACTGTTGTCTCTTCAGTTGTGCATTCTGCACGATCCATTTTCCAACTTCTAAAAGTCTTTTGCTCGTCAGGATCATCAGAGAAGGTTATCTTAATTACGAGACACGATACTGAACTTTCATTCATTTTTTCCCTACTTATTTTTTCCAGTATTTGTTTGTAATCTTTTGGGGAGTGGTAGTAATAACTTATCAATTCAGCAACGCTTATCTCCCTTCCATCTACGATAACATTTGACCGCAGATATCCCCTCAAAAAGTTTTCTATTGCAATCCAGGTAGAGGTTGACTTAAGTTCTTCCTCATTTTCGCAGCCCTTTCCAAAAAGTAGAAGAGAAAACACTAATACCATCACAACATACAAAATAAGGGAGAAAACAAGAGTTATTGTGTCTGAAGGACCAGCTCCCCTTCTGCAGCTCTTTTTAATCATCTTAAAGGCACCAGCATTATTGTTGTCAGTTCACCGTTTAAAAACTTTTCACCAGACCCTTCATAAACCAGCACAGGACTTCTAAGCTCATACCTCAGATATGAGCCGCCGCCCCCATACCTTGAGAGGGAGTTCCAGATACGCGCTCTATCCTCATTGTAGTAGACGATATGTTCCACACCATTATAAGTTAGGTTCAATATGGCTGCAGCCATCTCTTCTCTTGGAAAGTTCATGCACTTCTCAATCCTATCCTGATTGAACTTTGTGATATCAACTATTCCGGGATAAGCCCTGTTTATGGCGGGGGAATAATATGCCAAGCATTCTTTCTGAAATATGAACTTGTTAGCGTAGATCACTGCTTCTGCCAATGAGGATTGAGTTCTGCTTTTAACAAATGCACTTGTTGCGAAAACATATGTTAAAAAAACAAGAGTAATAAACATAACTACAGGTATCATTATTATGAAATCAAAAGTTAAACTTTCACCTCTTCTTCCCATTTTCATCCTCTAAGATCTTGTTTTCATTCTTTTTCAACTTGATTTCCTCTTTAAATTCCATCTCTTCAACACTAATGCCTAAAGTGTTTGGAAAGAAGAAAACAGATTGCAAGCCAGATTCTTCAAGGACAGTCACATTGTCTTTATGTATCAGCACGGTTAGACCGTTTTTGGAGAGGTTTGCAGGATACTTATAATATACAAGCTCGGAAGGTGCCGCTTGAAGTGTAGACATCACTAACGCGACATCCCTGGCAGTATATGTCCTTTCAAGCTCCCTGCCGCTAGCAGCAGAATACACATATTTAATTCCTAAAAGCAGAAGGGTTGCAAACATCATAAGATAAAACAGGGTTAGCATAGTGCTCGTCTGCCCGTCACCCTTCCTTCCAAAGAAAAGTTTACTCTTCGTAATCATTTGGTCACATCTCTCACATAAAGATTTACTTCTCCGCCATCTTTTTTCTTTTCAAATTCAAAATCTATTGCCTTTTCAAAGCCCTGAGCATGCAGTATGCAGCTAGTCTGTATGTATAAGTAAAAGAGGTTGTTCTGCTTCTCCTTACCGCCGTTGTATTCAAAGCCCTTTGAGGGAGAAAAGTATATGTTTTTTACATCTTTGAATTTTATGCACTCATACGGAAAATCGCATTTTCCATTCTTATCGCAGATGCATATGCAGGCATCTGTTCCGCACAGCTTAGGCTTAACTACAGCGCCATTTCTAGTCCAGCCGCAGTGGAAATATGTAGGATAATTCCCGTAATCAAAGCCAACAAGGGTGTAACCCTTTCTCAAATAGATTACTGCCTGAGTTTTCTGATTCTCCTTCAGCTCAGAGAGCGTCTGCTTAGCTAAGCCAAAATAGTTTGAAACACTAAGGGGAGATTTTTTTCCAATCATGTTGAGCAGCTTACTCATAACTGGAATTATCACAAAAACCAGAACTGCCGCTGCCAGAACAACCCAGAGCAGCGTCTCAATAGTTATTGCACCCTTTGAATTTTTCATATTAACGCTCCTCACCTGGAACTCCCTCCACCACCCCTACTACTATCAACTTTATAAACTGAAATTTGAACCATATTGTTTCCAGTGTCACATTTGTCTAAATGTACTTTAAAACTTGGAGAGCCAACATCACAAACAACCTCCTCTCCCGCATCTAAACCAACAAGTCCAGATCCCTTGTTGCATATTGTCTTGCCATCAGCTAAGATTTCAAACTCAGCACACTTTACAAAAATATTTCCAAACCAGGTGTGCAGTTTTTCAAGGCTAATTTCAATCTTCTGATTGTTTTCCCACCAGAAAGTGAGAGAGTTAGAATCAGCACACTTTTGGCTATTAGGCATGCACAAGGGATAAGAAGCCGGAAGCCATTCGCCCTTGCCAAAGAGCTGCGCCCGAACGCATTCCCCATCATTCGTCATCTTTACTTCCAAAAGCTGTATGCACAGGTTCGTGCTCTTATCCTCACAGCAGGAATACTCCTTAGGTACCATAATCCAGTCGCCCTGCTTACAGATTATACTGCCGCTTTGACCTGGCCTGTTAACTTCAATCTTGAACTTTTGTTCCCCTTTCTTTAATGCTGTCAGCCTTATCTCAAAACTTTCTCCACCGACACTTTCCAAGTTTGCTATGCCATCAGTGTAAAGGCATGTTTCTACTGAGTTGGGCACATCCAGCTTTTTAGGTTTGTACTTGTCAATCTCTGAGCCAGCAATCTTTTTGAAAAGAGCTGAAAACTTTGGAGCAACAGCAATAACAACCAGAAGCACAGTAACTGCTATTATGCCATATATTATCATTTCAATGGCAATTCCCCTTCTCCTTACCATGTTCAATCGCCAACTGTGAAGTTCAGCACATTCTTTAAACCGCCATATAATAGGGCTCTTGCAATTATTATAGCTACAAACACTGCAGCGGCAATTATTATGAACTTTATTATGGTGTCCCAGGCTATTTCAGATCTGCGCTTCATACTCCAAACCTCAATCCGGTTTTTATTTTTGATATCCATTCAACTATTTTTTCTCTGGACATTCCTATTATTATTATAAGGATCAGCAATACAACTGCAGCGAGAATCCAAAGCCCGACTTCCGATTCTATAAGGCCCTTCTTCTTCATTAAAGATCACCTCAAGCTGTTTGCCTTAACAAGATAGTCGCAGTTTATGCTCTGCAGTTCTTTCTCATCTAAGAGGGCGACTGCAGCCGTCCACTCCGATTTAGAAGCACCGGCCTGAGTGCCAATTATTGCACCACTTGCAGCGCCAGCAACGAGCGATGTTGCAGTGATAATAATTCCAGCAACAAGTCCAACACCAGTTAGAGAGATTATCACTCCGGCAACCACTCCGCCAGCTGCAAGGCCGCTTATTCCTCCAATTTCTGCTTTTTTCATATAACTCATTCTTGAAATCTTATCGTAAAGAAGAATTACAGCGTAAGTGTTTGAAGTGTCAATCTGAAAGTTGTAATCTAGATATTTTGCCTGCAAGTCATAATTGCTGCCCACCCCGTTTGAAAGAAATTCCAGGTATGTCTCATTTTTTCCATAAATCTTTGTAGATGCTAGGTATGAAGAAAAGCCATCAATCTTCTTGTTTTTTTCGGAGAAGCTTATTACCGAGCACACAACGCAGAACCTTCCATTTTGAGGGTCAAAAAGTTCCAGCTGCCCCCGATAAAAGTTGTCCCAGCAGTCGTAAAGTTCGTTTGCAATTTTGTTTTTAACCTCAGCATCTTTCGGGTCTAACTTTAAATACTTCGTGGGGCATCTCAAAGAGTCAGAAAGCGGCTTTCCCGAAACAACTGCAGTTTTTGAGTATAAAAGAACACTTTCCTTGCATATCTCCTTTTCAGCATTTTCATCATTAGCTAAATATATTTCTCTATAGATTAGCATCATTATTAGGAGAAATGCAGCGCCTATAACTGAATAAACAACAATTCTTTTCTCAAGTCCGCGCCTTTTCATCTTAATAAAACCTCTTGCAGCTTTCAGGCACCCCGCTCAAGGGAATAACTAAAAGAGTTGGAACTACGCCTCCAGGGTTGCTGATCCCCTTTGTAGAGGATTGAATGTATGACTGTGTATATAAGTTCATAAGCACTCCAGACGGTGTAATCCCTCTTAGAATATCAAGTGCATAATTAACCTTAGACCTCTCATACACCTTAAATATTACTTGGTAGGTCTCATCTGTCTTTATCGAGTCATACTCGGGTGGAATTGCCTTTATTGCATTCCTATCAACTTGCTGGTCGTTTGAGAAATACTGGAAATATGTAAAGTCCTGCCCCGGCACCTTGTTGTTCATCATCCATTCAGTAAATTTGTCTATTGTCGGGAATTTGTTTTTTATCTCATCGTCAAATTCTATCTGCGAACATACCATGCACACTTCCCTCGTTCCTAACATAGTGTTTGGGTCAGTTATCACTTTAAACACATTATCCAGCTTTAGCTGGCCCCTGTTGAATTTGTACCAGCAGTCGTACATCTCGTCAGCTATAATCTGTTTTATAGCGTCCTTTTGTGCAGATTCGCCCTTTATCTCTTCAATGTCGGAATAGCTTATCCTCTTAAGATGGCTCTTACACTGTAAGTCAAAAAGGCTGTCTGCAGCAATTTTTGTGCTAGCCCACCTCGAGAGTACGCTAACCCTGCACAATTCTCTCTCAGCAGATTCTGAGAGCCAGTTGTTTTGTATAAATATGTACGCTATAACAGCTGCTGCGGTGAGTGCAAGAATTATGAGCACAATCTCATCCCGAGCGATTCCCCTCATTTTCCCAACACCAGCCCAACCCTGCTGAGTATTGCCTTCGCGGCAAAAAACATGAAAAGGAGCAGCAAGATTATAATTACAATCGTCTCAACAGTTGTTCTCTCCATTGTATCACCTAAAAATTATGCTGGCGTAGCCTACGGCATTCCTATAAGAGCCAGTGAGGTCTCCTGAGGTGTAATAGTTTAATAGTTCTGCTTTTTTAAATTGTATCGTTTTCAGCATTGTAACTATTGGCAGGACACCGCAGATTGTTGCGCCAGTCCTAACAACATATCCTAGAAGCCCCGCATCATCACCCTTAATTATCAGTTCTACCGCTTTCATGTCCAACTCGCGCATTCTCTCTTTGACATTTTCAAAGAATGGAACATAACCATACTCAGGACCATAGTGCGTGAAGTCCGAGCTGGCAAGCACCACTGCTTTTCTTTTAAGATTCTTAATTGCATCCATAATAGTTGCTCCAGCTTTTTTATAGTCTAGGTCCCTGTCAGCAACTATTCCCACTATCTTAACTTTTGGACTGATAAACTTTAAGAAGGGAAGCTGAACTTCTATTGAGTGTTCTCTTTGATGCGCTAGAAAATTCTCTCTAATCTCTCCACCCCTTATTATCTCTTTTGCGAGTTCAACATCCGTTTTTACAATTCCGAGAGGAGTTTTCCAGTCATCGAGAAGCAGTCCACTACCCATTCCAGAATGGGAAGTTCCAAGAATTATCACAGTTTCCAACCCGTGAGTTTCTGAAATCTCTTTATAAGCCCAGGCAGCGCACATTCCTGAATAGGAATAGCCCGCGTGAGGAACAACTGCACCAAGAATGCTATTCCTTCCACTCTTAGCAGGCAGTACTCCTGGCCCGAGCTTTCCTAAGAAACAGCTCCTAATCTGCTTTCTAAGTGCAGCAGGGCTTCCCTCATAGAACAATCCTGCAAATATTGGTTCTCTCATATCTGCCAAATTAAGCTTTTTTAGTATAAAAAACTTCACATTTAGATAAGATTATTAAAGGTGTGTCCTTATAACAAATGCTCTATGGAAAAATCCTGCGGGGCAGTTGTTTTTTATAGAGAGGGAAACAGTAGGCTTTATCTAATTCTTAAACATAGGAAGGGCCACTTCGACTTTCCAAAAGGGCATGTTGAAGCTGGAGAGTCGGAAGAGCAGACTGCATTGAGAGAAATCCTTGAAGAGACGGGGCTAAGAGTTACGCTCCTAAACGGATTTAGAAAAATGATCTCTTATAAATATATTAAAAACAATCAGGCTTCGCAAAAGGAAGTGGTCTTTTTTCTGGCAGAAGCGCATTCTAAGGATGTTAAGATTTCAGAGGAGCATGAACAGTTCTTATGGCTTGACTTTTCGCACGCAAGAAGAATAATGACATATAAGAACTCAGTAGAGGTTTTGGAAGCGGCTGAATATTTTCTCAATAAGATGTTAGGCTAAGGCCTTATCCATCTTATCTCGTAATATGTTATGTCGCCCTCGTCATCTAATATTCCGATGAGAAGCTTTTTCTTGGTTGAGTGAGCAACTCTATTCTTAGCTGCGAAGTCGTGCCAGGTGAGTCCTCCAGATTCGTGCACAGCGTACACTATCCATTTAGCATGGTCCTCTCCAGGCTTAACACCCCTGTCATAGACTCTGAAGTCAGCTCCGAACTTTAAAGCTGTCTTAACCACATAACCCCTAGTTCTTAAATCCTTAAAGATGGCATATCTTGCCAGGAACTCTTTATCACTCCTGCTAGCTTTCTTTATGAGCTCCTCTTTAGAAAGCGTTCTACCCCTAAAATCTATAAGCTCAACCTTCCCTTTTTCCATAAGGTACAGCGTCTCAAACGCAGAGAATTGCACCCTGCCATCCTCAAGAAGTACTCCGTAGCTTCCCGAATTGCAGAGCTCTCTAGCATAATCAGAATTTTCACTAATTATCTGTTCTTTAGCATAAACAACCTTTATTTTCCTGCCTTGCTTCTCAGTCTGTTCTGAAATATTTTTTCTGCTCATAAACACCTATATTTCTCACCAAGTTTAAAAAGGTTTAGGAGAAAAGTAGAGGAGTAACATACACTTCCAAGAGAGCAGCAACCACTAGAACCAAAACAGCAATTATTAGCAGATCTGAGGCATCCAAAATTATCCTTTCAAAACCCTTAGTGCTGAAATCATGTTTAACTATCGCCACTGAGATTATCCCGCCAGCAAGCCCGCCTATGAAGTATGCAAGCATCTCAAGAATGCCGTGAATGGAATACCTGAGCAGGCCAATTACGCTCGCGCCAGCATAAACAACAGGTCCAGGCATGCCCTTCATTCTGAGATACTCCTGCGTTATCCTGATGAAGCTTCCAATCGCAACCCCCATGGTTGAGGCATTCCAGGCAAGTATGAATATAGCGCCCATTCCGTAAACGAAAGAGAAGAGGAGACAGAAAAGTACAACCTTAAAATTATTTACAAATATTGTTATTAGATATGCAAGAGAGCTTGAAGTGTCAGTTACAGCCTTTCCAGACACAGGAGTATTTATGGCATTTATCACTTCTATTTGGATTGAAAAAGCCTTTTTAGCGCTTTCCAGCGGAAGAACAGAATACAGAATACTGAAACCTAAGAGGAAGCCGATGAAAAGGCATATGAAGAAGAGCAGAGCTCTCCAATGATGTATTAGCGCGTTTACTTCGCTTTCTTCTTCTAAATCTTGTCGTTCCTCAATCTTTATAGCATCATATATTACTGGAACAGAAGCTATTGTTATCAGGAATACCATAACTAAGCCGGCGTGCTCAGGGAATATCGCATTTGCAATGAAGTAAGCTAGAAATGTATAGATCAGTCCTATAGGAATCATGAGCCAGGGTCTCCTCTCAGCCCCTTTAGGACCTAGTATGTATTCAAGAACCATCCGTCACCCCTTTTTTGTACGAACTCTTCAGTATGTTTCAAAGTTTAAATCTTCTTCGTCCTTCTTATCTTCCTTTCCAACCCTCACAAGCTCCTCTCCTGAAAGTATGTTTATGAATCCGTTCTCAATCTTTAACTCTTCCTGCCTTTTTTCTTCTTCAGCCTGCTGAGGCATTATGCTAAGTTCAGGAGCTTTCTGACTTTTTTCAGAGGATTTTATTTCAGGCATTTCTTCCAAAAGGGCTTTAAGCATCCGTATTGCAGCAGCGATTCCCTCTTTAGACTCGTTTTGAGTGTCTATTATTATACGCATGCATCTAAATTATACCTGTTTCTTTAAAATATTTTCTGTATTCAATAGAAAAGATTAAAATAAAGCACCATTTATCCTGCCCTTTTATGAATAGGAAAGCTAAGGGGAGCAATGCGGAGCGGGAGCTCGTGGAAATGTTCTGGCAGCACGGCTGGGCAGCGATAAGGGTGGCAGGTTCTGGCAGCGCCCGTTTTCCCAACCCTGATGTATTAGCTGGAAATAAGGTTAGAAGAATTGCTGTAGAATGTAAAAGTATTCACGACTTGAAAAAATATCTTTCAAAAGATGATGTTGAACAGGTAGTATCCTTTGCAGAAAGGTTTGGCGCAGAGCCATGGATAGGCATACGGTTTGATAAGTTAGAATGGTTTTTCATCTCTCCTGAAGAGCTTAAGCGTCTTGAGAGTGGAAACTTTGTGATATCTCTGCAACTGGCGAGACAAAGAGGCCTCTCGTTTAAAGAATTAATTTCCTGATAAAAATGAGTAAGAAAAAAGATAGGAGCGATTCCAGTTTAAATAAGCAAAAAGCTACAACGCAAAATAGAAGCAGGAGCTCTTTAGTTTTGGATGCAGTAAAAGAGATAGTTGGAGCAGATGCGATTCCCCTAGTTCAGATACTTTTAAAGAAGGACTCTGTTTCAGAGTACGAACTTTCTGATAGAATAAAAAAAGATATCAATCAAACGCGAAACATACTCTATGCACTGCATAAGCTTAACCTTGTGACTTCTGTAAGGAAGAAGGACAAAATAAAAGGGTGGTATATTTACTACTGGACATTTGACGCTGACAGGCTGATGCTGCTCTACAAGGCAATTCAGAAGAAAAGGTTGGAGCAGTTGAATTCCATCTTAGAGAGAGAGGAAAAACACAGCTTCTTTTCATGCCCTAACAGGTGCATGCGCGTGGATTATGAACAGGCAATGAGCTTCAACTTCAAATGTCCAGAATGCGGCGCGCTCATGGACAGGGAGGATAACCAGGAGAGAATAGCTGAGCTTAAACGAGAGATTGAAAGAATAAAGCAAACATTAACAAAAATCACATAGTTATTACAAATTTTAAATTTAAAAAATGCTGCTCATTCTCTTTAGTGGAAAATTTTTTATAATGCGAACTGAATATTACATTTATGAATTATGATTTGGAACTTGAGCGGGTTTTAAAAGATATCCTTAAAAGTGGAGAAAAAAGGGTTTGTTTACAGCTCCCGTCAGGATTGAAACCTAGGGCAAAAGAGATTCAGCAATTCCTTGAAAAAAACGGAAACTTCGAAGTGGCTCTCTGGGCAGGTTCATGCTTTGGAGCTTGTGACATTCCCAACCTTCAAGGAACAGGCATTAAACTTTTGGTGCAGTGGGGGCATAGCGCGTGGAAATAATATTTTCAATAGATTCTGAACAGTTAAAAAGTCTGAAACAGAATTTCGCAAAAGCAGCTTCTGAGATAAAGGACGCATTAAGAGAGGGGCGTCCCATTATATTAAGGCACCACGCGGATTGCGACGGGTATTGTGCAGCCTTCGCGCTTGAAACCGCAATTCTGCCATTCATAAATGAAGCTCATAAGTTTAGTACACGCAGGTTGTACTATAAGAGAATCCCTATGAGAACTCCGTACTATTCCTACTCCGACGCACTAAAAGACATGCTTTTCATTGATTCTGAAAAATCCTGGATTAAGCCACCCTTGGTAATACTTGCAGACCTTAGTCCACTGTCAAATTTTATAGTGCAGCACATGAAGCTCAACTCTCTCAGATTAGTCGTTATAGATCATCACGCAGTTGAAGTAAGCTCTGAACTTCTGGATGCAGAGATAAACCCTACCAAACAAGGTTTTGATGGATCATTGTCAACAGGAATGTTGGCTTTTGAGCTCTCTCTAATTGTAAATCCGAGTATTCAAGAAAATTTTCTATTACCTGCCCTAGCAGGTGTTGCAGATAAGAGCAGCTCTCAAGAGCTTAGAACATACATTTCCCTCTTAGGCGCGGATGAGTATTCAATCAAAAAAATTGCAGCCAGTATAGACTTCTTAGCATATCATCTTGGGCAGGTTGAAGGACGTGCCATAATTGAGCGTTTCTTTAATGACTCAAACTATAGAGCTGAGCTTCTAGGCATATTAGCTCCCGAAATTGAGAATAAGCTCAAAACAGCACTTGAATCTGCTCTATCAAGGTTGAAAGAGGAAAGAATCATGAGAGGAAGTTCTGAAATAATCCTGGCACTTTTCAGTGTTGACTCCTCCCAAGAATATCCCCCTGCAGGTAAGCTCGCAGGAATTGTTTTTGAAGAATTGAAAAAGAAAAATAAAGAAGTGATTCTATTAGCAGTTGGCGAAGATTCAATAATAGTACGCTCTAACCTTCCAAGTTTTGATTTAAATAAGACAATTTCAAAAATTAAACAAAGGTTTGACGGAATTGAAGGAGGCGGCCATCCTTCTGCCGGTACAATAAGATTTCCAAAACGCCATCTTGATAAGATAATTAACTATATTAGGCAACTAATTAGTGAGGCAGAATGATGATCTTCAATACTCTTTTAGTTTTTGTTGTATCTCTTACTGGATTTCCTGCAGGACTAATTGTGGGACGGTTCTGTCTTTTTGAAAAAGATGAGATAACACCCTTTATAACGCACGCTGCAAGATTTACATTTTTGACATTTTTTCTTTCGCTCTTTTTCTTCTTAATAAACAATACTCTTACTGAATTGGTTTTTGCAATTATGACCTTTCTTTTAGCATTTTTTATTGATTATTCATATAAGACGCTCATAGCAGCAGTTTCTATTTCAACATTATCCACATTCCTCGTAATATTTGTGAATGTCATCTCTGCATCTCAAGCATTTTTCATATGCGTGGCAATTTTTTCGTTTTTATTTTTAGCCAGCTCTCTGCTTGTTCTCAAATTCATAGCTTTGAGAAATAAAAAATTATTTTTCTAACATATTCATAGCAGGAAGCAATCTTGTTAAATACTTCTTCTAAAAAGTTCTTCTCTATATAAACTTCAACATGGTTCTTTTCAGAATATTCATAACCATACAAGTCCTCATAGAACACTTCAACACTCAATGTTGAGTTTCCCTTCGGCATAATTTTTTTGCTGACCCCTATTGAATTTGAATAATTTGTAACGGTGCTATTAAATGATTCGGAGAAAAAAACTGAGCTTCCGTCTGAAACAGCTACTTTTTTGATTATTGGCATTCCCGCCTGAGGAATTATCTCAAACCTTAGTAAAATTTCAGATTTATTAATGAATAATTTGGATATATTTATTTTAACTGAAGGGCGTTCTACGACTTCATAGTCTATTCTGTATCTAGCGGATGATTTTTCTTTGGTAATTGTTATGTACTGTGAAAAATTTCCTAAGCCGCTTGAATTCAGAGGAAACTTAACTCTAAATTCTTCCATTATTGACAGATTTAAAGTATGACAGGTTCCCAGCGAGCAGACAACAACACCCTTTGCAGGAGCATTTCCTACATTCTTAACTGAACAAGTGGCAGTTGCATTCTCATTAATATAAATTTTAGAAAGTTGGCAGTTTAGGATAATCTCAGAATCGTATCTCTCCGGTACTTCATCTTTTATCTTCTTAATCCTCTCAACAGCAGCTTCTTCACTTATGCACTCTGCATGCTCATGAGCCTTTATCAGAGTGGCTGTGGAAATATTTGCGTCATTTATTAGATAAGCTCTTACTGGAATTGAATATATGAACTGGCGTTCAAGCCCATATGTTCTAACCAACCAGTAAATTTTTTTCTTTTCAAAAGGAGCCAGCACTACGAGAACCTCACGTTCAGATTCAAGGATTAGCGCATCGCTCCTAGAAATTGAAATAACCCTAGCAACATAGTAATTATTCGGATTATAGACCTCTGCAACTAAGACATCATATGAGCTTAGGCAAACTTCTGCCCACTCGGGAGAAAGGTTTATCTGGAGCTCATCTCTGAAGTTATCCCTATTCACGACTGAAGCAGAGATGTTCAATCTTTCAGCAGAAAAAGTTCCAGCCTTCGCCATCATAGCATATTCTGCAGGAATTATTGCAGAGTCTTCAGAATATATGAATGGGATGTGTGAAACATCTACATAGCCGTGTTGATTATAAGTCGGGTCAAAAGGCACCCAGCCGTATGTTGGGAAGTAAACCTCAGCCCACGCATGACTTTCAAAACCGTCCGCACCTTCAAGGTTTGAGTAGGCAATCCCGGCCACATACCTTGCCGGAATTCCAACTGCTCTGCAGAGTGCTATGAAAAGTGTTGCGAATTCGTCACAAGTGCCTCTTCTATTCTCTAAGACCCATTTTGAATCGTAAACTGCGCTTCCAAATTCAGCATCATACTTTACATTCTTTGAAACCCAATAGCTAATTCTTGAAGCAGCTTCAAAAAGAGATGAACTTCCCTTAGTTATTTCTGAAGCCAGACCTGAGAATTCAACTCCTAATTTAACCTTTTCATAAGGTGCCAGATATTTTGAATATCCCTCTTCCAGTTTTATCACTGGAAATTTATTTTCTTCACTGATCTTCGGAATTTCCCTTTCGGAATCTACAAGTGCAGAAACTTTATATTCCAGAATGTCATCTTCAGGATACTCCCATTTGAAAATTATGTTACCTTCAGTTAGCTTTCCCACAGGGCTTTCTGAGATGAGTGTTCTGTGCCAAGAATCATTTCTAGGAAACATTGAAACATTCGCCTTCACATAGCTGACCCCATAAGCATCTTTTAGTTTAATTTTTCCAATAATGGAAACATTAATCTTCGCATGGTAGCTAAGTTCAGGCCAGTATTCGCTGGCAAATGCGAGCTGGCTTAATAGAACTAATAAGGAGATAAGAATCGCAATTTTTCTGATATAATTATGCATTTTCTGTCAGGTAATGTAAGAGACGCCGAGGAAGGGACTTTCACACACATAAGGCAAAAGCCTCATTTATGAAAGTGCTTTGAACCCTTGGACCCTTTCGGGCAAAGGATTAGCAATCCTTCGCAATACCAGGCTATGCGACCTCGGCGTCAAACCAACTATTCAAATTCGATTTTTAAATGTTTCTAAGAAATTTGAAAAACATAAAAATTATAAAGGTCACAAAATTATTTTTCAGCATGGTTTCAACAGCAGTTAAAATTGTGAAGTGTGAGAAGTGCGGCGCTCAGATGACTAAAAAAGGAATGTTGCAGAGTGGAAATGCAAAGTATGAGCGTTATGTCTGCGAGAAGTGTGGCAACACCTTCTTAAAGTGCATAGGCCTTTGAATATGCGTCCAGAAATAGGATTTGCCCTGAGTGGGGGTGGCGCCCGCGGTTCAATACATCTTGGAATACTTAAAAGATTAGCTCGTGAAAATTTAAAGATAGTTGCAATTACAGGCACCAGTGCAGGAGCAATTGTAGGATCTGCATACGCATTTCGCCGCTTGTACAACCTTGAAAAATATGTTCTATCCTTTGACAGAAAAGAGCTTAAGAGCCTCATGGACCCGTCTTTTTCAAAAGGTATTCTCAAAGGGAAGCTTTTTGAAGAAAGATTGGAAAAGATTCTTGGCAGGCACAGGATTGAAGATTCAAGCATCTACCTAGGCATAGTTGCTTTTGATTTGAAAAGCGAGAGGGACATATGCTTCACAAGAGGCCCGCTGTCCAGGCTCGTTCACGCCAGCTGTTCAGTACCGTTCGTTTTTGAGCCCGTAACATATGCCGGGATGTCTTTAGTGGATGGAGGCGTACTTAATAATCTTCCCGTTGACGCCCTACTCCAAGTCGATATTAAGATAGGTGTAAATCTTGAAAATTCAAATTTTGATAAGAGGATAGGTCACGCAATTCTTACAACAGGAGATAAGATATCTGAAAGAATGCGCCAGCTCAGAAAAGACTCTTTAACACTCATTGAGAATTATGAGCAGAAGATACTTAAAGAACTCAGAAGTAACAGCAGGTTGGCAGAATATATAATGCCAGCTTTTGAAAAATTAAAAACATACCTAGCTTATAATAATAAAAGAGGTAGAGCTGAAAGGATCTCAAGTATTGTAGGCTCCACTTCTTTTTCCTCACTGCTTTTAAAATCAGTTAAGCTTTACTATAAGAGTCTTGGAAGAAAGCCCTGTGAACCTCCAGATCTGATTATAGACGCCTGCAAAGACCGGCTGAGCGCTTTTAACCTTCTGGCAATGCCTGAGGGAATCTCTATTGGAGAGAGATATGCTGAAGAATACCTTCCAAAGATAAATAGGATAATAGAAGAATTTGAAAAAAAGAATTGACATCACTTGTCCCTTATGCCCGTTTCATCCACATAGAAGATTGCTTCTGCTTCTGGCAGGTTTGGACTATCTACAAGCTTGGCAACCCTGCTTCCCTTCTTTCCCTTCCTCAGGTATATCCTGTACGTTGAAGCGTGTGCGACTATGTGGCCTCCTATTGCCTGGGTTGGGTCTCCGAAGAAGATGTCTGGCTTTGCCATTACCTGGTTTGTTACAAACACTGCCAGGTTGTACTTGTCCGCAATTCTCATAAGTGTGTGCATGTGCTTGTTGAGCTTCTGCTGTCTATCAGCCAAGGTTCCCCGCCCTATAAATTCCGCCCTGAAATGCGCTGTTAGGGAGTCCACGATTATGAGCTTTACTGGAAGATGGTTCTTCTCAATAAGCTCTTCTACCTTCTCTGCAAGTATCATCTGATGGTCTGAGTTGTATGCGCGGGCAACCTTTATGTTCTTTAGAACCTTTTCAGGATCCATCCCGGCAGCTTTTGCAATCTGTACAATTCTCTCAGGGCGGAATGTGCTCTCAGTGTCTATGTATACGACATTGTACTCGGGGTTGAGTTTCTGGACATAAACTGCAAGCACATTAGCCAGCTGTGTTTTTCCCGATCCGAACTCTCCGAATGCTTCTGTTATTGCACAGGTCTCAAAACCGCCGCCCATCAGCCTGTTAAGCTCTTCGCTCGGAGTCTTTATCTTTTCAACCCTTTCTCTCTTTTTCAGAACTTCATCTGCTGATTCAAAACTCATTTTGAGCTTGTCCCTGGCATAGTTTATTGCCTTCTTGGCTGCAAGTTCAGTTAATCCTGCAACTTCCATAAGCTCTCCAGGAGTTGCAACAGCTATGCTCATCATATTTCTGTAACCCGCATTTACAAGTTTTTCAGCAGTCGCAGCACCTATTCCTGGAATGTCTAGCAGAGTCATTCCTTCGGGACTTTTTTCTAAAGATTCTGCACTAAATTCAGAATCTTCCTCATATTCTTCTTCAGTTTCTTCAATTTCTTCTCTCTTTTTCATTTTGTTCACCTACTCAATATTTTCAACTTCAATATCCTCAGATTCCTCGGGACTCTCCATTACGAGGTATTCATACGCTTTTGCAAGAACAAGCTGAGCCTTAGGCAAGTCGCTCACTCTTAAGGTTTGAGTTCTCTGCCAGTTTCCATCTTTGTCTTTGTAATTCCTGCTCAGAGATATTGTTCTGAATTCGTTGCCTCCAGCTTCAGAACGATTTTTCCAAATTGTGGCAGTTATTGCGCCGGCCTTTATCTTCTTTTCCGGCAGAATTTTTTCTTTTTGCTCTTTCATTTTCTCCATCCTCTTGCTATTCGCATCTTGTTTCAAGCCCCTTATATTATGAAGGTACCGCATGAGCGGCTCCTTCCAGGGCAGGATGGACCGCCCTTTTTGGGCAGGCCTAAGTTTTGTTTTTCTAATTTTGTTTAAATAGTTTTTCTGCAGATGTCCAATGTCCAGTGTTCGGGTAAAATATTTAAATGAGCCGTTTTTCTCGGATTGTTATGGACTCAAAACTTATTGCACTTTCAGATTATCTGCTTTCCCACATTAAAAAGCAGGTTGAGTATGTTGAAGTTAGAGCTGAAGTTTCATTTCACTCATCTTATATTCTTAAAAACGGCGCCTTGGAAGCTTCTTCTTCCTCTTTTGAAAAGGGCATAAGCACTCGTTTCACAGCTAAGGATAGCATGGGGTTTTTTTCTACAAACAACCTCTCAAAGGACAACCTTGTTGAGCTTGCGGAGAAGGCAATCAGAAAATCACTTAGAGCCTCAAAGGCTGAGAGGATTTCACTCTCAGATGAGCCGGTATGCAAGGCAAAATATTCTGTTGGCGAAATAAAAAAAGTTTTAGATGTATCTGGAGAACAAAAAACAGATTTACTCAGCAGCATTGACACTTCAATTAGTAATAAGTCCAGTGAGAGGTATTTGTCACTTCACGACAAAGTCTCTGAGACCTATTTTATTAACAGCGAAGGTTCAAGGATACAATCTAGAATTCCACGAATATCTCTTTATTATAACTTCTCAATAAAGCATCTGGGCAGAAGTAGCCAGCGTTCTTGGTTATACGGAGCTTCTTCTGGTTATGAGATATTTAAAAAATGGAACCTTCAGCAGAAACTTAGCGATGAGGCAAACGCGCTGAAAAAGAACCTGCAGTTTGGAATAAAACCGCCAAGAGGCAAGGTTGATGTTGTGTGCGCTCCCGAAGTTGTTGGAATCATTGTGCACGAAAGCTGCGGACACCCCAGTGAAGCGGACAGAATTCTAAGCAGAGAAGCCGCTCAGGCCGGCGAATCTTTTATCAACCCCAACATGTTGGGCTCAAAGATTGGCACCCCTTTAGTTAATATTGCTGACGATCCAACAATACCTAACAGTTTTGGGTACTACCTCTATGATGATGAGGGAGTAAAAGCTAGAAGAAGAATGCTTTTTAAGGATGGGAAGATAAACGAGTTCCTTAACAATAGGGAGACCGCATCTCAGTTTTCAACGCACAGCAATGGGGCTGCTAGGGCAGTTAATTATAACTATGAGCCAATAGTTAGGATGGCAAACACATATTTTGTTCCACAAAAAATGAGTGAAGAAGAGCTCATTGAGAGCATCAGGCTTGGTGTTTATATCAGGAACTTTATGGAGTGGAATATAGATGACCTTCGCCTTAATCAGAAGTATGTTGGGGCAGAAGCCTATCTGATAAAGAATGGCAGAGTAGTTGCTCCTGTTATTCAGCCAGTAATAGAAACTACCACACCCAAGCTTTATTCCAGCGTAACGGCAGTTGCCAACAATCTTGAATTCCACGCAGGAACCTGCGGAAAGGGCGAACCGATGCAGGCAATACCAGTCTGGTTTGGCGGCCCTTCTATCAAGCTTCACGGCATCAACGTATCTAAGGGTAGGGGAAAATGAATGAGAAGATTATTGATAATGGGATAGGAGCAGCGCAGGAGCTTTTGAGGAGAATAACTAAACTCGGGGCAGAGGATGCTATAGTCTCTTTTATGTTTGAGGAGGAGTCACAGGTTAAATTTTCTAACAGCAGAATAAACAACCAGATGACATATCAGCCATCTAGCCTTTCAGTGTTTGCATCATTTGGAAAGAGGATAGTTGCTACATCAATAAGAGATATTGAAAAAAAATCAGTAAGGCGGACTGCCGAGGATATAGCCAGATTCGCCAGGAAGCTCAAGCCAAATCCAAACTACATGGGAATTGCACAAGGTCCTTTTAAATATAGGAAGGATCCATCACTTTATGATAGGCAGGTAGAAAATCTTGGAGAGGGAATAGTAGATTATGCAGAATCTGCAGTATCTGAAGCATCTAGGGGAAAGGTCTCCAGAGTAGCAGGAAATTTAGAAGCTAGTTCATCATATGAATATATAATAACTTCAAGCAGGGTAGAAGGCGAATTCAAATCAACTCAGATATACCTTTCTACTCGCGCCATAGTTGATAAGGAGCATTCAGCCCACTCAGTGGCAGTTTCAAGAAATCTCAAAGGATTTAATGCTGAGCAGTGTGCTTCGGAATCAGCAGAACTTGCAAACGAGATTTTTCCAGATGTGAAGATAAAGCCTGGAAGGTATGATGTGCTTTTCTATCCACTGCCCTTCGCATCGCTTCTTGAGCTGACTGCATATTCGTGTTCAATATTTGAAGTAGAAGCAGGTTCCTCATTCCTGGAGAATAAGCTTGAAAAGCAGGTTTCCTCACGCGATTTTACCCTTATGGATGACCCTACGCAGGAAGGCGGTATAGGCTCAGTGCTCTTTGATGATGAAGGAGTTCCAGCTAAAAGGAAGGCACTAATAGAAAATGGAGTGTTGAAGACATACCTACATAACACTTCCACAGCCAGAAGATATGGGATTGAGAGTACAGGAAACGCTGGATTAATAATTCCGACACCTTTCAACATAGTATTAAAACCAGGAAAATCAGAAATTGACAACATGATATCTTCAATAAAAAAAGGACTAATAGTCACCAATCTATGGTATACGAGGTTTCAGAATTATCGGACTGGAGAGTTTTCAACACTTCCCAGAGACCAAGTGTTTTATATTAAGAATGGCAGGATTATCGGACAAGCTCGCAGAATAAGAATCTCAGATACTATGCCAAACATACTTAAGAATGTTTCAAGCATAGGAAAAAATTCCAAAAAGATAATTGGCTGGGAGGTTGAAACTCCAGTAGAAACTCCACCAGTATTAATAAGACAAGTTGGGATAACCAGACCAGAGTGAAATCCATGAAGGCAAAACAGCAGGAGCATGAATCTAAAATAAGTGTAGATGAAATATCGCGAGTGAGAGAAGAAAACATGCTTTTAAAAGAGACAGTTGAACTTATGAAGCGAGAACTTGAATCCTACAGAAAAGAGCCTCTTCTTGTTGCAGAAGTTAAGAACATAATTGATGATGGGGCTATAATTAAGCTTTCCAACGGTAGCATGTTTTATGTTTCACGCCCGCAGAGCATATCTGCAGAGCCGGGAGATACTGTCCTTGTTGACCAGAAAAATCTGGCAATAGTACGCAAGATCCCAGCCTCTCGCGAGTTCAGCGTTGAAAACTTCATAATAGTTGAAAAGCCAAAGGTAAGCTGGAGCGACATAGGCGGCCTTCGGGAGCAGATTCGTGAAATAAGAGAAGTTATTGAAGAGCCGCTTAAAAGGCCAGAGGTATTTCAGAAAATAGGCATAGTTCCTCCAAAGGGAATATTGCTGTATGGGCCTCCTGGGACTGGAAAGACGCTGCTGGCCAAGGCGGTTGCAGCATCCACCAAAGCTACTTTCATAGAAGTTGTTTCTTCAGAATTGGTCCAAAAATTCATAGGGGAAGGAGCAAAGCTGGTCAGGGAAATTTTTGAAATTGCAAAGCAGAAAGCACCGTCAATAATATTCATAGATGAGCTGGACGCTCTGGCTTCAATAAGAATTGACATAGGAACCTCTGGCGAGAGAGAAGTGCAGCGCACCTTCATGCAGCTTTTGGCGGAGATAGACGGTTTTAAGCCTCTTGGAAATGTAAAAATTATAGGTTGCACCAACAGGGCAGACCTGCTGGACCCGGCAATTCTCAGACCTGGCCGTCTTGATAGAAAGATAGAGATTCCAAATCCCGACGCTGAAGGAAGGCTTGAAATACTTAAAATACATACAAGGCAAATGAATCTTAAAGATGTTAATCTTGAAGAGATTGTTAAAAGAACTGAAAACTTCTCAGGAGCTGAGCTGAGGGCTCTATGCACAGAAGCCGGCTACTTCGCTTTGAGAGATGGAAGAACATTCATATGCCAAGCTGACTTTTTCAAGGCAGTTGAAAAGGTAAAAAGAAAGGAGGAAGATACCTCCCATCTCAGAAAGTTTTTCGGATAAAGCAAGTGTTACTATTTTTTAATGCTAATAAAACTTTTTAACTTTTCAAAAGGTTTTCTCTCAAAAAAGGGGTGTACATATGGCTTTTTCACTCTTCGGAAAAAAGGATAATAAACAATCTTCTATGCAGTCGCCTACGCCTCAGCAAGTGCCGCAGGCTGGACAGCAATTTCAGCAGATTCCTGAACCGCCAGAACAACCATTCGCATCGCAGCCATTTGAAAGCACACCTTCTCCATTTCCAGAGCCTAAGCAAACTGAAACTAAATCTTCAGCGGATGAGTATGATGCCCTATTCAAGAAGTACTACCCATCTCAAGAGCCTCAAGAGCCAGACTTTTCAAGTATTCCAGGCGCAGATAATCAGGGCAGACGCTTTCAACCATTTTCATTTCCAACGGGCACATTGGATAATAGGCAGGAAATGCCATCAGGAGTCAAGAGCCAAACAGCTTATCTATCACAGCAATCTCAAATATCTAATCCGGTTGAGCCAGCAACTTCAGAAATTAACCCTCAGATAAAAAGGGAGCTGGACACTGCAAAGCCAATATTCCTCAAGGTTGACAAGTATAAGGCGATACTGCGCGAACTTTCAACTGTTAAAAGCATAATTAAGAGTGCAAATTCTTCCCTACAATCGCTGAGAGCTTTAAAGGAGAATGAAGATGCAGAACTAGAGAATTGGCGCGCAAAGCTGGAAGACATAGAAAGAAAGCTGATATATGTAGATGATCAGCTTTTCGGAAACCTTTAGGTGGTAGGAGATGCCGGCAGTCCAAGCGCAGAAGGATAAAAAGCTTCCAGTATTTATAAAAATTGAAGAGTACAAGGACTTGCTGGACGCATTTGAGCTGATAAAGAGAAAGCTCAAAGACGCTAAGGCAATACTGGCAGAACTTGAAGACATAAAAGCAAGGGAAGCTTCGGAGCTGGAAAACTGGCAAGCAATCTTATCAGACATTGAAAATAGAATAAACGAGTTGGACGACATACTGCTTGAGCCGGGGGTGGAATAGATGCCTAAACAGGTAAAAAAGAATGAGAAAAAAACAAAGAGGAACCCCCCAACGCAAACGAAGCCAGAAGAGCTTTTTGTATCAATAGAAAATCCCTCAGAGGTCAGAAAAAAGATTCTTGAAACTTCTAAGCAGGCAGTAAAGCTTCTTCAAATGGAAACCACTCTAACCAGGGAAAGAGAAACAAAAGAAAAGCTAATTCAAGAGCTTATTCATACAGTAAATGAGATCTCAAAGATAGTTGAGATGACACGCAGAATGATACCTGAACTTCAAGGCGGTTCAATCCCGAAAACAGAGCAGGAAACTCAAATAGCAGCTCAACCATCTGGCAGTACAAAAATCGTAGACAACAAGCCGTCTAAAAAACTATCCTCAGAGCTTGAAGAGCTAGAAAGGGAGTTAGCCGAAATTGAAAAGAAGCTTGGCACTCTCTAATCAGGCATATTTTTTTATATTAAAAATACACACCACAATTCTTGCGAGTGCAGAATGCGCAGTGACCGAGTGAACACCCGCTGAGCCGTTCGGCAATGAAGAACGGTAGTAACTGGGGAGCGCATGCAAAACTCGTTTTTTCTCAGAAAGATTTTTATAAGAACCATTAAGCACACCACTTAAAATGCTTAAAATACCAATGGAAGAAGTGATTGCCAGAATAAAGGAGAAGAGCGGCCTTTCTGAAGATGAAATACTAAAAAGGATGGATGAAAAGATAAAACTACTCTCAGGAATGATAAGCAGGGAGGGCGCAGCATACATACTCGCGCATGAGCTGAACATAAAGCTGTTTGACTCAGTAGCTGGCAGAGTGCAAATCAAGAACATACTCTCGGGAATGAGAGATGTTGAAACTGTTGGGCGCGTAGAAAAGGTCTTTCCACCTACAGAGTTTTCAACCCAGAACTCTTCAGGAAAGGTCTCCTCTTTCGTACTTTCTGACGAAACAGGCTCTATTAGAGTGGTGCTCTGGAACGAGCAGGCAGAACTTGCAGCAAATCTTAAAGAAAATGACATCGTAAAGATAAAGTCTGGATATGTTAGGGAGAGAAATGGCCAGCTGGAACTTCACCTCAACTCCCGCTCAAAACTCATACTAAACCCGCCAGAGGAGAGAGTTCCCGAGCTGGCTAAGAAGCCAACAAATATCCCAACAACGCCGCGCAGGCAGATTTCAGATCTTAAAGAAGGAGATTATGTTCAAATTTTAGGGACAATAACTCAGGTCTTTGACCTTCACTTTTACGAGACCTGTCCAGAGTGCAGAAGAAGATTGAAACAGGGATCTGAAGGGTTTATATGTGAAGTGCACGGGCCAACCTCAACGCCAAGCTATAGCTTTGTCTTGAATTTCTTTGTAGATGACGGCACGGGCACGGTTAGAGTGGTGTGCTTTAAAGAGCAGGTTCTTCAACTTCTCAAACTTGGTGAGAACGAGGTTCTCAGCATTAAAAGTAATGATGGACAGCTCTCAGCGCTGAAAAATTCATTATTAGGAATGCAAGTTCTTTTAGAGGGAAGAGTTTCAAAGAATCCCGGATTTGACAGAATTGAATTTCGTGCTCTAAATGTTAATCCAGATCCAGATCCCAAATTGGAAATTCAACGTTTAAAATCAGTGCAGCAAGGTTAAGCTTTCCATTTTTCACTTAGCATTTTCAAGGCAAAAATCTTGTAAATGAGTTTTGCAATTGTAAATGATTCAGCATTGGTAATTTTTTCATCTTTCCCAGGAGCAAATTCTACTACGTCTGCAGCGATTACCTTTTTATGTTCAAATATTAGCTTTAGAATTTCTATAAGCTCATTCCAGAAGAATCCTCCGGGTTCAGGGGTTCCAGTATATCTTACCAGCGAAGGATCAAAAGCGTCAACATCTATTGAAAGAAACACGCTCTGAGGTAATTTAGCTAGGGCACTCTTTAGAAACTGAGGTGAATATTCATACCTTTTTATAGCTAAAGCTCTCCCTTCTCTTATAATCTCCGCCTCTTCAGAATCCTGCGAGCGTAGCCCCACAATCAGCACAGGATGATTTTCTAAAACCCTTCTAGAAGTGCAGGCGTGATTA
The DNA here is from genome assembly GCA_038874135.1 of Candidatus Woesearchaeota archaeon. Taxonomy (GTDB): domain Archaea; phylum Nanobdellota; class Nanobdellia; order Woesearchaeales; family 0-14-0-80-44-23; genus 0-14-0-80-44-23. Next base: position 556,817 of record JAVZCZ010000001.1, on the reverse strand, counting down.
AACCGCGACTTGTTCCAGGATTCTCTAAGGTCAGAATGTGCATCAATACTTATAAAACCAAAATCAAAAAACTTCTTTTCAAGACCTTTTACAACGCCTATTGTAACAGAGTGATCCCCTCCAAGAAATACTGGAAATGAACCTTCTATTTTAAGTTGGGCAACTTTCCTTTCAATACTTCTTACAGCAGCTTCCTCAGAAACCCTGCCGGGCGTTATACTCTTTAAAGTAGCAATTCCCTTCAGGAATGGTTCTACTTCAAACTCTTCGTCATAATACTCCAGATTTGCAGAGGCCCTTATTATATTAGCAGGTGCCCTTGATGCTCCGGACATCCAGCTTACCCTTCCCTCATAGGGTATTGGAACTATTAAAAATCTGGAATTTGGACCAGAATATTCTTCAGGCAGGTTCATGAATTTCATCCTAATCCACCACCTCTGTTTTTATCTTCTCAAGACCATCAAAATCGGAGTAGAAGTTGTACGCACCTGCATTGATGAAAACTATCTTGTCACCCGGTTTGACTTCTCTCAGCCAAACATTATACCTAAAAATGTCTATGGAATCAGGAGTGCATCCCTTTATCAGATACCTTCTTCCCAGTCCCTCTTCAAGTTCCCCCTCTACAAGTAGCCGAGTGTTCATTATGAATGTATCCATAGCGCAGTTATACACTGAGCAGTCCACTATTATGTTTCCCTCATATACACTTTTAACTTCAGCTTCCAGTTTTACAGCGGGCGCAGCTATAAACCTGCCGGGTTCTATGATGAGCTGAATGCCCCTGCTTCTGAGCCATTTAGCAAACTCAGAAATCCTCTTCATAATGCTTTCAATCTCAGGTCTGGAATTTTTGTAAATTGAAGGCAGGCCTCCGCCCATGTTAACTATTGAGATTCTGCCGAGAACTTCTTCTCCTAAGGACTCAACAATCTCCTCCTTTAAACTCCACTCACTAGTGTTTTGCGTTTTCCTGTGAAAGTGGAGTCCCAACCTTTCAATCCAGCAGGCATCTGCTAAATCTCTAATTGCACTTTTTATTTCCTCTGCACCCATTCCGAAAACAAAATACTTTCCCGTATGTATTGTGTTTTCTTTGAGCTTCATCCTGAGGAATAGCCAAACTTTAACATTCTTTCCCTTCATAAATCTCTTCAATGTTTCCAGATCTTGAATGTTGTCAACCGTAAATCGCTTTACACCTGCATCTAATAATTCAGAGATTTCACTCTCACTCCAGCCCTGAGCAAAGAATATTACCCTGCCCTTGTCAGCTATCCTTTCAAGATGTGCACGAGCAGAGATGCTGAAAAAACAATCAGTGGAACTCTCAAGAACTTGTCCGACCTCAGGGTTGGTTTTGAAGCTGTATGAAACATAATCTGTACACCCTTTAACAATTGAGTATTGTTCTAAGACCTTCCTCCTGCTAAGTAGAAAGCGCGCCATCGCTAAGCACCCCTGATCAGCCCCTCTTCAGAGAGCCTTTCTAAAACGCTACACATCATGAGAGGAAATGTTATGCTGACATCTCCTATCACTGTAACGGCATCGGCATCGTCCTTTATCTTCCCCCAACTCTTTGCTTCGTCGGTTGAAGCCCCGCTCATGCTCCCGCTGTAAGGTGTAGCAGTAGTCATGTAAACCGCATAATCCATCCCCCCGCTTATGAGAGTTGAAAGTATAGCATAATGCTTTGAGACCCCCCCGCCAAGGCAGATTATGCCCTTCTTATCGTCCTGACTTGTAAATGTCACTATGTCCTTAAAATCCCTAACGCAGTCAATAACAAAGTCAGGATGCTTCTCCTGAAACATAAACAGGTGAAAGCCGAGAGCCCCGTCAGTTATCGCGGGACAAAATATTGGAACATTTTTCACAGCCGCCTGGTGAAGTATTGAGTTTTTATCCTGAATTAGCAAGCCGACCTCTCTGAAAAATTCTGCACTTGTCATTCTCTTCCTCTTTTCATAAATCTTCTTTAACATTCCTGTTATTGTATCCTCAAAATTAGCATAGCTCTCATCCCTTATCAGAATGTTACCCACCCTGTTCATTCCCCTCTCGTGAAGTGCAACATCATCAGCTCTGAAGCTTCCAATTGCAAATCTTTCGTTATGCGCGCGCATTATGTCCTCTTCTAAGCCCCCTACAGTGGTTACTACAATGTCAACCATTCCGAGTTCAATCAGCTGAGCAAAGAAGCCTCTAAGACCTGAGGTTACCATGTTAGAGGTGAATGTTAAATATATCTTAGCGCCCTCCCTCTTCATCTTAGCAACAATCTCGCAAGCCCTTCCAAGATTTACACTCTGAAAACCAACCTTGGAAAGGTGTGAAGTAAACCTTTTAACACTTAAACCCCTTTCCCATCTGAAATCCCTAACATACTCCATAAGACCAACCTCCCAAACTTTTTAAAACAAAATAAATCTATTGTAAGAAGAATTGCCCCTATCTTCCAAAACTGCTGACTGTGTCAAACAATGCTCCAGAACTCTTAAATCCGTCAATCTTGAGCAGGGCTTTCATCGGAAGAGAGGAGCCTCCTGCATTTTATAAATATTTCTTTAAAAAAGGTTAGAAACCTGAGAAAACTTTTTAAAGCAGCAGCTCAGCCATAATGCCGTGCGGGGATGCCGGAGTGGCCAAACGGGGCAGACTCAAGTTGCTTGAGTGGCGAGGCAGCTGCCGATGAGCTATTCCGCGTGAGCCATCTGCTGGCTTAGTGCCTACGTGGGTTCAAATCCTACTCCCCGCACTCCATCTTCTTGAAAACTTTTAAAAATGTCAAAACAATATTTTATAAGAAATGGCTGAGGCCGGCGAGTTGAGGGGTACTGCCAGGAGCTATCTTGCTGCTGCAGAAAACATCTTGAACTTCATCTATCCTCAAAACAAGAACGCTCGGCTCTTCCTCCCCGCTCTGGAGAACACCTTCTTAGCAATGTACACTGCACTGAACTCTCTGCTGAGAAAAGAGCTGAAAAAATTCAAGATGCACCCTCCTAAAAATGATTCTTTTTTAGATCGCCTTCCAGCATTTAAAGAATCGTTAAAAAGAAACGGCCTAAGCTTTTCTTACGCTACAGTTGCTTTAGAAATGTTTAATATAATAGAAGAGCACAAAAAAAGTCCTGTAGAGTTTGTAAGGGATGGAAAGTTTATAATCTGCGATGACAAGTTTAAAACCAGGATGCTCAGTTATGAACAGCTGAAGGGATATGTGCTTAAAACAAAAATATTTATAGAAGAACTTTCTGCCATCACGAACCAAAATGAATGAAGCTCTCGGAGAAGCATTTGAAGAGATGAAAAGGGCTGATCACCTAATCTATGTGAGTCTGAAATATACCAGGACGGTGGATGTTATAAGATCCATCGTGGAGCGCCTGGCAACAGCGTATGAAAAGGCAATAACAGCGCTGCTTGAAGAAGCGAAGAATCAGAAGAAGATTCAGTCATATTCAAAAAATGTGGGCATAAAGTGCAAGGAGCTCCAAGCACTTTACAAGGATAGACCGGACATTCTTAACGAGATAGAATTCTTTCTGCTCCTGAGAAAAATACTCCGCTCGGAATACAAGAAGGTTGAAGAGTACAGAAGGCATGTTACAATGATAGTCCAGTTTAGCCCTCGCGAAACATTAAACATAGACATTGATAGGATTAAGGAATACTATGACAGGGCAGACGCATTCATACAAAAAGTTGCAGAGATGTGCGGAGGAGCAGTCAGGCCTAATTATTATGACGACTACTTTTAAACAGGTTAGAATTCTAACAAGCCTTTCTGAGTATACCTGCCCTCTCTTTTTGACTGAGGCTCATCATCTCCGATAATAACCTTTTTGTTTCCAAGATTCAGAGTTCCATACACGCCATCATAGCCCGGGACCACATTCAGCTTTCCAGCCCTGTTCTGCATTATTACCTCAGCAAGTTCCCTTCCGCAGATTCTTTTTAATTTATCCTCTTCAGCATTAAGAAGCACTTCAAGTTCAGAGCCAAATTCTTTTATGATTGAGTAGTAAGTATTAGTGACAGCGCGCGACGAAAGCCCGCCTCCCAGCACTGCACTTATCAACTCTGCAAGCGGTATAATCCTTCTAAAGGGAACCGCACCTTCAGGAACAAATCCAGGAGGCCTGTCAGCCAACTCTTCAACGCGGTGCATTACGCCTATAGTGAGAGGCCTTCCGCAAACAGGGCATATATTCTTATGCCGCATCGCCTCCTGAGGACTCATTGAAACTCGGCAGCCCCTGTGCCCATCAAAGTGGTATTTTCCATATGCCGGATCAACCTCTATAGTCTCCATGAAGTTGTGCCTTGTTACAAAGCTTCTTATCAGGTTCTCATAACTTAATTCTTTAAGCTCATTCACATTTAACTCCCTGCCAATACGCCATGGCCAGAAGGAGTGGCTGTCTGAGTTTGAGATTAGCGAGTACTTGTCCAATTTTGAGATTCTCCAATTCATCTCAGGATCACTGGAAAGCCCAGTTTCTAACATTTTAATGTGTCTGCTCTGATCCTGAAAGCATTCCTCTATAGAATCAAAGCCAGTTGCCGATCCGAATATTCCAAACCAGGGCGTCCAGGCGTGAGCTGGCACAATTTCTACTCTTTCATCAATGTCTTTAATCCTTTCAGTAAATTCCGGAGCGCTCATTCCAAATATTGGCCTTCCATCGTAGTCCAGCCTTCCCTTTGTTGAGAGCCATTTGTTTATTCTTTCAACGCTTTCAAATTCAGGAGCAAAAAGCACTAGGTGAATCTTTCTCGCCTTATCCCCTTGTGAGTACATAAGAGAAACTTCTGCCTGCAGCAGGAACTTAAAGCCGCTGCTAGTGCTTAATATTCCGCTTCCATCCTCGTGCAGGCGCTCTTTTAACTCTTTAAGCCATAATGGGTGCGTGAAGTCTCCAGTTCCCAGAAGGTTAAGCCCCTTTATGCGCGCATATCTCTCCAAATTTTCTATGCTAAGCTCCTTTGAAGTTGCTCTGGAATACCTACCATGTATGTGCAGATCTGAAAATATTTTCATAACCTTTTAAAATTCTTAATTAATAATAAATCTTTCTGAAAAATTAATCCAAAAACTTTTAAATACTCCTGAAAAAATTCAAGAAAAATGTTAGGAATAAGCATACAGCCAAAAAAGGCAGTTCACATTATTAAAGAAACAGCTCAAATTCCACTGAAGATCCTGCGCACTGGAAGGTTGGTGCTAGAAAGTAGAAAGCAGGAAGCTGGCATACTTAGATTTAACCCACACGCAAAAAATAACATTGCACTCACATTTGATGACGGTCCCACACCCAGCTTTACTCCTGAAATCCTGGATATTCTAAAAGAACACGAGGCTAAGGCAACCTTTTTCCTAACAGGAAAGAATGTTCAAAGGTATCCGGATATATGCCGGCGCATAGTAAGAGAGGGGCACGAGCTGGGTAATCACACCTACAGCCACTTTGCACTTACTTCAGTGATTCCATTAACAATAAGGAGAGAAATTGAGCTCTGCGAACTTGCCATACTTAAAGCAACAGGCAGAAGGACAAAATATTTCAGACCTCCCTACGGGCTTTACAACAGGTTTGTGAAGAAGGCAGTTTTAGAATCAAATTATAAGATGGTGATGTGGAGCCTCAGAACATATGATTCTTCCTATGGGCTTATGCGAAAGAAGATGATAGAAGGATTAGTTCTGAGAAAAATAAAGCCGGGAGACATAATTCTTATGCACGATTCAAAATCTTACATAAAGAACATAATGGACAATAAGGCAACGCTCAAGGCTCTTCCGGAAATCCTTGAATATATCCAGATGATGGGACTCAAGCCGGTTACAATATCTGAACTCTTTCAAAATAAAGGGTAAAACTATTTAAGGTACAACTGCAAACAGGATTTTATGAATGTACAATCAGCTCTTCTAATATTTAAAGGAGATCTTCCAAAGAGTAGCATAAATTTTGCCTGCAAAGCTTTGAAGAATTGTGGAATTCTCACAAGATGCATAGAAAGAGACCTACTCACACCAAAAGCCTTCTCAGAAGCGGACATTGCAATAGTCCTAGGCGGAGATGGCACATTTCTCTCAGCAGCGAGAAAGAACATAAAAATGCCGATGCTCTGCATAAATCCAAATAATGATAAAAGCGAAGGATTCTACGCCAGAGCGAATCTTAACGAGATATCTAAAACAGCAGCACTCCTGGCAGAGGGAAAATTCAAAATTTTAAAGCTTCTCAGGGCTTCAGCCAAGATTGGCAGGAGAGAACTCCCGCCAGCACTTAACGAGGTATTTGTCGGCTCAGAAAAATCCTACAGACCATTTAGGTATTATCTCAGAATAGGGCGCAATAAAGAATTTCAACTCTCCTCAGGAGTAATAGTGTCAACTCCGAGCGGCTCTCACGCCTGGGCATCCTCAGCAGGCGGGCTTGAACTTCCTATCACTTCAACACGCCTTCAATATATAGTTAGAGAGCCATACTTTGGACGTCTCTTCAAGCCTAAGATGCTGAGAGGCTTCTCAAACAAGGTAATAATCATTCCCCAACTAAACCTTTATAAGAGTGTAGTAGTGCTGGACGGGATGGCTGAATTCGCAATAAAAAATGAGATGCAATTAGAAATTTCAAAATCAAAATTTCCCTTAAAATTTGTGACATTCTAAGTTAAAAGAGGTGAAGGCATCGGGAGGTTGAAGAATGCAGGAACACGCTGGTTTTTCTTGAGCCATCCTCAACCCTGCTTCCCGCCAAGCACCATCTGGAATGGTTAGTGCTGCTTCCTTCCGGACCTGACACGATTCCCAAACCAGTAGTCCTGACGGACAAGGCCTCACAGTAAAGCCCAAGGCCAGCATGCCGAGCATGCCCCGCCCCCCCGCATTCGGCCCTGTCATGAGTCCGTTTACAGTTACAGGGAAGGACTAATTCCCCGGCCTAGCCTTCAAGAGTGTTATTCTCAAAATGCTTTAAAATCTTTCTATTTGGAAAAATGCTAAATCTTTTATACATGCTTACCCTCTCATTCTGTATGGACTCTGTTGCGAAGATAATTTCAGGCGGGTTTGGAAGGATTGTAGCTAGAGAGAAATCTAAGGCAGGCGTGGAGTTAGGAGAGCTCCTAGTGGCAGAAGGGCAGGATTATAAGATGATACTTCAAGTTTACGATTTAAACTATGGAAGCCAGCTTTCTGAACAGAATCTTGAACTCGCATCCGGGCTTGCACTTGAGCACTCAGCAGGGCTGCAATTCTTTGATTCTCAGATAAGAAATTACAACCTTCTAATGCTTAAAGGGCTTATAACGATAAATAATAATGGAATATTCATCTCAAAAGCCCTTCCGGACTTCTTTTCAGACCTTAGGAGAATTAGAGAATCCGACTTGTCCTTTCTGCACAAACCAGTCAATCCGCTGTTTATAGGGAATGTGCGCTCAGGTTCAAAGATGCTTTCCTCTCCAGTTTTTCTCAATGGCAGGGAAGTGCTTAAACACCACATACTGATACCTGCAACCACTGGAAGGGGCAAGTCAAATCTTACAAAGTGCATGCTCTGGAGCATAGCTTCAGAGGACTATGCAGGCGCACTAGTGCTTGACCCTCACGATGAATACTATGGAAGAAACTCTTTTGGACTGAAAGACCATCCGAACCGGGGCAAAATTGCCTACTTCACGCCAGCAAATCCCCCGCCGGGATGCTTTACTCTTAAGATAAATGTAGCATCTCTTAAGCCTTCCCACTTCCAATTTGTGGTTTGGAGCGATCCTCAGCAGGAGGCAATATCAGCATACTACAAGAAGTACGGAGAGAACTGGATTGAAGCCCTTCTTCTTGAAAGGAAACTTGACTTTGAATTTAGAGAGGAAACGCTGAATGTGGTGCGAAGGAGAATAGCAGGGCTGCTGGACTTAAACATTGAAGAGGAAGATAATGATAAGAGGATAATTCCTTCAGGCGTTTTTGATCTGAATGTTGGTACTACAACAGTGAAGGACATTGTTGAGAAGATAAGGAAAGGCATGATAGTCATAATTGACACTTCTTCCTTTTCAGGTGATGCAGAACTGCTGATAGGCTCACTGCTGGCTTCAGAGTTATACTCAAGATATAGACATGCCAAGAGTTCGGGAGATGAGAGCGGAGCAGTTGCTCTCATAATACTAGAAGAAGCATTAAGAGTTCTGGGTAAGAGCGTTCTGGAAAGGGGGCCTAACATCTTTTCAACCATAGCGCGTGAGGGAAGAAAGTTTAATGTGGGACTTCTAGCAATAACTCAGCTTCCCTCCCTAATTCCTAAGGATATTCTTGCAAACATGAACACCAAGATTATCTTGGGGTTGGAGATGCAGGCTGAGAGACAAGCGATAATAGACTCTGCTGCTCAAGACCTCTCTGACGATTCCAGAAGCATAGCATCTTTGGATGTTGGCGAAGCCATAATTTCTAGCAACTTCTCAAAGTTTGCAATTCCTGTTAAGATTCCAAATTTTCAGGACTTTGCAAAAAAAGATTTACAAAAGAGCCAGCTGCATTTTAGCGAGCTTAAGAATTAAGTATGAGATGTCCAACAACTGCAGAGGTAACACCCGCCAGCACCATTCTTATTACAGAAGGGAATATTTTCTCCTTAGAGATTGCAGCGCTGAAAACTCCAAGGACTGCTAGGACAAAAAATGATAGGAGTATACTTGCAGCGTACATCTTTCCTATACTCAGCTGAGTAAAAAAGAATGGGAGCAGCAGTAACACTGCAGTCAATATTGGAGCAATTCCATCTACAATTGCAATTACAAAGCTTGCAAACCTGTGAGCCCTGCCAATCTTGGTGTTTCCTATATTCTTCATAACCGCCCTGCTCATATTTTTTATCTCTCTAATTCTTTCTGAAGTTTCAGCAGCATACGCACCCCAAACTCCAGAGATTGCTATGGAGATGCTCGTAGCAAATCCAATCTTAAGAATCACAGCAGGATTGTCGGAGCCCGCCATCCAGTTTCCAAGAATGATTCCCAGCACAGTCATAACTCCGTCAAAAGTGTTTATTAAGAAATACCTTCTCGCAATAGTACCTATCTCAGCAATTCTATTGTAATCTCTCAGCTCTGAAAATAGGTTCTTAATCTTAATCCTGAGAGGTATTATCTCCATTTTCTAAAAGATCCTAGTCAACATCCTGAGGCGTTTCAGCTTCTTCAACTACCCTTGCACCGCAAGTGACCTTATCAATGCTGTGCACGTGCGCCCCGAAGTCTTCTATAATTCTTTCTGTTTTTTCCAAATTTATATTAGAACCCTCTATTGTTATTTTTATACTTTCAACATCTTTTTCTATACCATAAACTACAATATCTACCCCGTCAGTACCTTCAATGTCACTAAGTTTAGATGCCAGCACATCTATTCTCGGCTCGTGAGGTTTCACAACATCTAAAACAATTCTTCTTATTCTCCCCATCTTTTCACCAAAGTCATTTGTATAAATCTCAACTTTATAAATCCTTCTTCATGTAAGCACCAGCTCTTAAGTAGCCAAGCTTCCTGTAATATTCCCTGACCCCTATGCCTGAAATGACATAAATGTGTTTAATCCCAAACTTGTTTTTTGCAATATGCTCCGCCTCAGCCATGAGAGCTTTTCCAATGCCAAGGTGCTGCACAGCACCCTCACGCCTTTTTCCCAAAGGCAATGACCTTCCATAAACATGCAACTCCCTTATGCCCGCACTTTCAGGAAGAATCTCACTCCTCCAAGCAGTTCCAGGAATCCTTAAACGGGCAAATCCCAGTAGTGCAGAATTTGACTTATCCTCAGCCTGTATGAAAACCTCAGTTCCACCACTAGCTTCATATTCCAAAACTTTAACAATAAAACCTTCACTACTTACAGCACGAGCTTCCCTACATCTTATACATTTACAAGAAAATCTCTTCTCTTTTAATTTGAGCGCAACTAGCTGTCTCAAGTTTGTCATCTCTACACCCGCCTCAGTAAACTTTGTAGGAATGTCCCTCTGAACACGCATGATCCTGCACCATTCGGGAACAAACCTCTTGCCTTCAGCTATGATTTCTGCAGCAGCATCAGCATTAAGAGGAGTAAAAATCCCAGCCTTCCACTCATCATAAAGCTCAGTGCCTCTAAGAACCATACACGGATATATTTTTAAATTGTCAGGCCTGAAATCCGGATTTTCAAAGATTTCGCGAAACATCACAATATCCGATTCTTTACTGCTTCCAGGAAGCCCAGGCATGATGTGGTATCCAACCTTAAGAAATGCGTCCTTCATCAGTTTTGTTGCAGCTATAACATCCGAAACGCTGTGCCCCCGCTTAATCCTTTTCAAAACATCCTCATATATGCTTTCAACTCCAAGCTCAACCCTTGTGGTGCCCAGCTTCAACATCTCATTTATTTGCTTCTCTCTGCAGTAGTCAGGTCTTGTTTCTATACACATTGCCACGCATTTTATTCTTGAAAAGTGCTCATTATAATCCTGTTCTACTTCAAGAGAGGAACTCCCCTTCAAATCCAGAAGGCGCTTTTGAACTCGCGCAGTTCTATCCTTATCCTTTATTTGAGATGGCATCTCAAAGAAGCTGTTGAACTTAGTGCTTGAGAACTCTTTTCCTTCATAAAAATTTTTTGAAAAATCATTCATAGCCTTAAAAGCATAAGTCACAAAATCTTGCTGATACTCTTCTGCGAGTGCGGGAAATGTGCCTCCCATGATTATCAGCTCAATCTTTTCTGGGGAATGGCCAGCAGCGCAGTACTGCTCAAGTCTGTTCATCACTTGAAGGTACGGGTCAAAGTTGCAGTTTATGGCGCGCATGGCGGCCGGCTCCCTTCCAGTGTAGCTCTGAGGAACATCCCCGAAGAAAGAATTAGGGCCTCCGGGGCAGTAGGAACATCTTCCGTGAGGGCATGGGGCCGGCTTAGTCATTATTGAAACTACAGAAACTCCTGAGAGAGTTCTAATTGGCTTTTTCATAAGCACATCTCTGAGAAGCTCTCTCTTGTCTTCAGGGATTAAGGATAAAAGCTCAATATTTGTAAGATATCTTTTTATGTGGTGCTTTTGGCAGATCTCCTTCTTTATACTGTTTATCTCATCTGCGGTGCAAGCGTTCTTACGAATTATTTTTTCTGCAATCTCAACTGCAGCTTCTCTCAAATCATCTACCATATCCATAATCTTAGGATTTCTAATTCTGCTTTTAAAACCTTTGACAAATTTTATATATTGCTCCCCTACCAACAGGAGTAATGCAGGACAAGGAAAGATTTGAATGGCTGAAAAACTGGCTTAAAAACTACCTGTATAGCAGGGACTCTTTAGAGAAGAAGATATTAAAAATTAGTGATACTGAATCCGGCTTAGAAGTCTTTTATGCTGGCGGTAAGAAGTGTACATTCTTAATTGAGCCCGAGCCATCCCAAATTCAGAGGTTGCAAGATTCAGATATAACTGCGCTGTTCTTTAATACTGAAGCAAATCTTAAAGCAGTTATTCAGGCGTGGCAATCCTTGAAGGATATACCTAGGTTAAAACTCATATTCATAAATCCGAATGCAGAGGACATTAAATGGAGCGTGGCGCCTCACCTTCACACACTAATCTCAGATGAGAAGTCCCTTGCTAAGGGGCTTAGAAGCATGTTTGACACAGTAGGCAAGATTAGTGAAGAGGAAATAAATAATTTGGTAAAAAACAACTAAAACTACTTGTAATAAGGGAACATCTTCATATCTATTCTGTCAATTTCCCCGTTCTTTTTCATGTAGATGTCGAGAATCCAGAATCCTTCGTGAGCACTTATGTTCATTCTCCTCATCCAGTCAGTCTGCTTTTGTAAGCATCCCGTCTGGAATACGTGAATGTTCCTATAAAACAGATATTCAATCTTGTGATAGTGCCCAATTGCGAGTATGTTAGGCTTTTCACCTCCACTGAAAGCCTCAACCATCTTCTGCGGGTGGTAGCTCACTGCGTACGCAGTTCCTTTTGCAGGGTGGCTCAGAGTGAGCACAGTGTTCTTGCTGAACTCAATATGCGCATCAAACATTCCCAGATAGTGCATGTCACTTCTTAATTCTTCAATATGCTTACCAACCTCAATCTTCTGCCTTTTAAAGTGGCTGTAATCATGATCTCCAGTTATGAAGTATATCGGTTTGCCTATGTTAGGTATCGTGTTAACTACTCCCTGAATCTGATCATCAGCTCCGTGTAGTACGCATTCAAAGCTGTGCCCAGGTCTCATGTTGTAGCCCTCAGTTATATCGCCGGCAATATATATTGCTTCTACGCCTTCATCCTTGCTCCTCTTGAAAGCGTCATTTATGTTGGCTTTGCTTGCAAACTTGCTGCCTATGTGAAGGTCGCTCATCAGTGCAATCTTTATATGGTTTTGTCCCCAGTGGTGTTCGTAATGCTTTACCGCAGGGTCATGATTCTGAAGCTGGTCTATTATTGCATCAAACTGTGCTGCACTTATCTTTCTCTCTTTAAGAAGGGCAAGCAGCTTGTTTTTGTCGTTCTCGCTTATTATCTCCTCAAGGTTGTATCTTCTTTCAGCACTCATTTGCATCTTCCTCCACGAAAGTTGATAGAGAAATTAAAACGATTTTTCCCCACATGTGCCTTGCATAATCTGATTCAATTTATAAGTTTTATAATTTTTTAATTTATATTTTAAAGAATAGAAGTGACGGCCGTTAAAATTTTGAGAACTTTTTTCAGTAAGTTTTTTAAAGTTGCATTATCTCCTAAATTTCATGGCAGATAATAAGATAAGGCTTCCGTCAAGCGGAGGAGGTCTCATAAGTTTTTCGGATTCAACAGGCAGCAAGCTTCAAATAAAACCGGAACAAGTGTTAATCATGATACTTGCTGTAATCCTGATAGAGGTGCTGCTTCACACTCTCGGCTATTCATGGTTCGGGTTTTCTAAGTAAGGTGATAATTTTGTATCCCCGGATAAATCCGCGACAGCTCAGCCAGGCAATGCGCCAGCTGGGAATCTCTCAAGAAAATATTGAAGCAGAAGAAGTAATAATAAGATGCAAGGATAAAAACATTAGAATTACAACGCCTCATGTAATAAAAATCAAAATGGGCGGTGAAGATTCTTTTCAGATAAGCGGTAGGATCACTGAAGAGAACTTGCCTCCAATCCCTGAAATAAGCGAGGAAGACATAGAGATGGTAATGCAAGGTGCATCTGTCAGCAGGAAAGAGGCAGAAAAAGCGCTCATAGCCTCAAAAGGGGACATAGCAGCGGCGATACTCTCCCTCAAGAAGTAATTTTTTTCTGAGTTAAATTTATAAACAGCTTGTTAAACCCCTAAGAATAATACCAAAGCCCGAGCGCAGTAGCTCGGAAGCTGCCCGAAAGGGTGAAACTGCTGAGGTTAAAAAAATGCAGTGCTTCTAAGCACCTGCAGGAGGAAAACTAAAATGGCAGAATCTTTTTTAGTGCCGACAAACGACTATCTCAAGTCGGGAATACATATTGGAACTAAGTTCAAAACGAAGTATATGGAGAACTTCATTTACAAAACAAGGCCTGACGGGCTCTCAGTCATGAACCTTCAGGCGATTGATGAGAGGATAAGAATTGCAGCGAATATGCTGTCCCACTATGCCCCAGAAGACATCTTGGTTGTTAGCCGACGTGAGAATGGCTGGAAGGCAGCCAAGCTTTTTTCTAAAATTACAGGAATCAAGGTCTTGACAGGAAGGTATCCTCCGGGAGCTCTTACAAATCCGAATCTGAAAATCTATATGGAAACCAAACTGCTCCTGGCAACAGACCCATGGCCAGATAAGAATGCAGTTCTAGACGCTTTCAAAACAGGAATTCCAATAATTGGGCTTTGCGACACTAACAATCAGGCGAACTATCTTGACTTAGTAGTTCCATGCAATAACAAGGGAAAAAAGAGCTTAGGAATACTCTTCTTCATCCTGGCGAGAGAGTATTTGAAGAAGAGGGGCGTTATAAAGAGTGATGAAGAGTTTTCATACAAGATAGATGACTTTTCAGAGGATTAGAATTTAAGTCCTCTTTTTTCATCTTTTTCTTTGACAGAATATAAATGACAATCGAAAGCTTTAAATATTAGTATTATTACTACTAAATAGTAACAATAAAATTTGGAAGGGTGATAATATGAGTTTAATAAAAAAAATTGTTCCTTACATCGCAATAGCAACCCTTGGGATTGGCACTTTTAAACTTGCATATAACATGTTGAATTCTCCAATAAACTTCTCAACATACTCTTATAATAATGAACAGTGCATACACCTGGATGGATTGTTCGGCGGCGACTATAAGCTCATACCCGTGAAGGTTGGTAAGGGCGATACATATTATAGTCTGCTGGAATCATTGAATGAGCAGCGTTGGAACCTTGTTTCAAACCAAAGAAATGTGCTGATTGAAATCATGGAACAAGTAAACGGCAAGAAGCCAGAGCAGCTACACCCGGGAGACATAATCCTAGTGCCTCTATACTATGCAGATAAAATTCCTTCAGATGCATCCGACCTTGAAAAAAAGGTGCTCAGCCCATAAATTTTTTTAATCCTTCCAAACATAAACCCTTAGAATCTTAGGTCCTAGAAGCTCTTTCTCTGCACTTACAAACATTGAATATGCCTTAACATCGCGCGATGGTAGAGAAATTGTAGAAGATGGATCTTTTGAAATTGATAAGGTAAAGTTTAACCTCTGCAAGCCAGCTGAATCCATAGCATCCCTCACATAAATATTAACTGCAGAAACATTTTCGTAAAGAACTGCCCTTCTGAAATTTTCATCTAATGCAAGTCCATCTAAGAATGACAGGTCTAAATCCTGTTCTGAGAATCTGGCGCTTTGTGGAATTATGATTAGTGAGAATGTGAAGATTATTGAAACTGCAATCAGCATCTCAACAGTTTTGGCAAAGCCCCTACTTCGCAATGCCCTCATGCACCACACACCTCTCCAAACTGCCATTTGAAAAAACTGCATACTTGAGCAGAGAGGCAGCATAAATGTTTTTTAAATCGCTCTCTTTCAAGTTTCCTTCAAAATAATTTAGGGAAGGACAGGATATGTTTAGGTAGTACTCTCCAATTCCGTCAAGCTCGTTTTTAAAAAGGTTGGCTTTTGAAAAATAATATGGATTCAACCCTCTTATCCTTCTAATCACGCCAAAAGAGTAATTGTAGCCAAACATGGTCTCAAATTCATTACCTGAATAATTCTCTCGGAAGGGTACAATCCAAAAAATCATAGAAGTTCCATTACTCGCAATCTCAAAATTGGATGAGTAGTGTTCAACACTGAAAGCATCCTCTGAAAGCAATTCAAAGCCCCTTCCGGAAATGTTCTCATAAATAAAAAGAGAAGTCACATTCCCAGCCAGCAAGCCGTCTGTAAGCTCAGACAAGGGCCCGTTAAATTCATTATTAATGTAATAATGAGTCATATTAACTGGAGTGAATTTCAATTTTATGTTCTTTTCTGAGCTTGAACCAGTCATAATAAACATAGCTGAGCTGTTACAGAAGAACACATACAAAACATAACTTTCTTCACTTTCAAATTTATTCAAAACTATGAAGCCTCTGTCTTCCATGCTGGAATTCTCAAAGCCGGGCTCTTCCTCATTTAGCAGTATGAGAAAATCCCTGACAAGCTCGGCGCCATCATACTGTAATGATTTTAATATCTGCCCGCTAAAATCAGCCCGAACATTCAGCGAGGTGACACTCTCATCGCTATAATACAACCCGCAGTCAGTTACACTCTTATTAGTGCTCCAGTTTGAATAAGTTAAGAGAAAAGGCGACTCTGCAGGAGAGCCTAAAAAGAACAACCTTCCCCTTAAAAGGGCAAAATCTCTCTCAGGCAGAAATCTCATATTATGCTCACCCCAGCCAAAAGGAAATTTCACAACGATTGGCATCTTCCCTGAAGAATTCGAATAGATGAAAAGTGGAACCTGCTGTACCTCCCAGTAGGCCGCTGAAAGCGCGGATTCTACAGTGGAAAGGGCAGTTTTTTGTCCCACAAAACTAGCATACTGGGGCTGTATGAAAGCAAAGAACCAGCTGAGAAAGAGTATGAATATGGCAAGGCTTATTATGACATCAATATGCGAATCACCCCTTTTAGCAGCAAGGCTGGACATGTAAAAACCTAATGCTCCGCTTCTTTTAAAACTTTCCAACATTCCAAAATTCAAAACTTTTTTAAACAACCAAGCAAATTTCTAATTTATGAATTATGACATACTAGCATTTCTGGTATTCATAGCAGTGCTCTCAATAATAATGCTCAAGAACAAAAAAAAGTTAACAGTCCAAAAAATCGTTTATCCCATAATCTACATCATACTCTACAAGACGCGCTTGGGATTGGGGCTTATGAAGAGGATATCTGACAGGTACAGAAGGGTAATAATCCTGCTCGGATACTGCTTCATCGGATTCGCATTTGCAGGAATGCTCTTCATCTCCTACAACATACTCAGAACCATGCTTAAATTCCTAATAAGTCCAGCTACAACAGAAACCGGCATGGCACTCATATACCCGGGCACTCAAATTCCCGGAATAGGATATCTCTCATTCTCATACTGGCTTGTAGGACTCTTTTTAATCGCACTTGTGCACGAGCTTGCCCACGGGATTATGGCTTCTGCTCACAACCTAAAGATAAAGTCCAGCGGCTTTGCAGTTCTAGGAATAATAGCACCAGTATTCCCCGCAGCATTTGTTGAACCGGATGAAAAAGAGATGAAAAAGAAAAGTCCAATACAGCAGTACTCAATACTTGCTGCAGGGCCAATAATTAACATAATTCTTGCAATGATAATATTTGCAGCACTGCCATATGTGGCAGACTCATCCAACAACACTCTTGCCCCATTTGAAGACAAACTAACAACACCTACAGGATTTGCATTTACAGTGATAAACAGTTCCGTGCCAGCAGGCATTGCAGGAATTCCTAACAACACAATCTTCAACACATTCAACGGCGTTCAAGTTAATTCTTCAGAATACTTCATAACCCAGCTGTACTACTGCGTTAAGCCTGGACAGCAGGTAACTCTTTCAAATAACAATGCATCATACTCCTTAATTACAAGTCAGCATCCTTCAAACCCAAACAGGGCATATCTTGGAATTCAAAATATTAAGAACATAAGAGAGGTCAACCCGAAATATAAAGGAATATACCCTGCATATTCCTGGCTAAAGGAGCTAATCAGGTGGATATTCCTCTTTAACCTATTCATAGGCCTAACCAACCTGCTTCCAATATTCGTAACTGACGGCGCCAGAATATTGCAGGTTGCACTCCTAGACATTTACAGCAATAAGAAGCGCGCAGACAAGATCTGGAAGGTAATAAACCTGGCATTCCTGCTTCTCGTAATAATGGGCCTTCTAGCTCCAATTATACAGAAGATAATCAGCAGTATAAGAATTATTTAAAATTAAAAAATTAAACGATGTCTTCCTCAGAAACTACGAGGAAGTCGCCGGTAGCAATCACTGCACTGAAGGGTATTAAAATATTACCATCCTTGTCCTTTTCCAGCTCAAGCTTTTCAGTGTACACTGTCGGATTTTTAAGAACTATGTGAATAAGCTCTCCCGACTTGGTTTCAAATATTATGTCCCCAACTTCTCCAAATTTCTTTCCCGTCTTGCTAACAACAGTTTTCCCTATGAGCTGGGCGCTCAGCTTTTTTTCTTCTCCTGCCATTTTTCAAATCACCTTCAAAAGCATGAATACATTCTATCTCTCCACAATAATTAAGTTATATATAAAACTTTTTATTCAGAACACGCTATTTTTAACTCAGAATGGCTTCAATACTTTTTTAAATTAGGACGAATTCTTAAAGCATATGAGATTCGCTCACATTGCAGACTGTCACATAGGCGCCTGGAGGGAACCCCTGCTGAGAAACGCTAACCTGCAAGCATTTTCAAGAGCTGTAGAGATATGCATTGAGAGGCAAGTTGACTTCATACTAATATCCGGAGACCTTTTCAACACATCCTTCCCATCAATAGATTCTCTGAAGGAGGCAGTATACGGGCTTAGCCAGTTGAAAGCTGCAGGTATTCCTGTTTATGTAATCCCTGGAAGCCACGATTTCAGCCCGTCTGGAAAGACAATGCTGGACGTGCTTGAAAACGCAAACCTCTTCACCAATGTCTTCCGTGGCAGGGTTGAGGATTCAAAACTCAGACTCAAATTCACAATAGATAAAAAAACAGGAGCAAAAATTACAGGCATATTAGGAAAGAGGGGAATGCTTGAATCTTCATACTACGAAAGCCTAGACAGGGAGCTTCTTGAAGCTGAAGATGGTTTTAAGATCTTCATGTTCCACAGCCCAGTCCAAGAGCTCCTTCCAGGAGAACAGTGGTTTGAAACTTCACCGCTCTCCTTCTTCCCAAAAAGATTTTCATACTACGCAGGAGGCCATGTTCACATAGTTCACAGCGCCGAAATAAAAGGGTATGGACTTTTTGCATATCCCGGACCTCTATTCCCAAACAGCTTCTCTGAATTAGAAGAGCTACAGCACGGCGGCTTTTACATTGTTGAATATTCTGGAGGAGAACTCTCTCAGGAATACCAGCCAATAATACTTTACAATGTTCTTCCAATAAAGATAGTTTGTGATGGAAAATCGCCACAGGAGGTTCATTCTGAGATAGTTGAAAAAACAGCTGGAAAGGAGCTCATAAATACGATAGTGCTAATACGCCTGTCAGGAAGGCTCGCTTCGGGAAAGACCTCAGACATTCCGTTTAATGAGATATATGAAGAGCTCTATTCAAGGGGTGCTTTTACAGTTCTAAAAAACACCAGCCTTCTGAGCACGGAAGAATTTGAAAGCATATCCTCATCTTCAGGCTCAGTACGCGAGATAGAAGAAAGGATGCTTACAGAAAACGCTCCATCAATGACTGTTGAAAAGATTGGTGCTGACAAAACAAAACAGTTCCTCTCCACTCTGATGGAAATACTATCCGCAGAGCGGAAGGAGGGTGAAAGGGTTCAGGATTTTGAAGTGAGACTGAAAGAGGACTTTAAAAAAATTCTCACAGAATACGCAGGGGGAGATCCTTGAACGGCATTTTTCTAAAACCAACTAAGCACTCTATAATGATGTTTATCATGCTCTTCACTTTTTTCAGCATATTCTTCCTAGCAGCAGGGTTTCCATATTATATAATAATACTCCTAGCACTATTCTTATACTTGTATGTTTTACACCTTTCCAGAAGGCTTGAATCGGGAAAGATAAAAAATGCGTGGAGGCTTGCGCTGGAACTCACACTCGGAATGCTCTGCTTCCTACTCGCACTTCTTATATTCTACGCTGTAAAGCTCACACTCACTCTGAAAGCTTAAACTCTGCAATGTCAGAGTAGCACGGCCCCTCTCTTTTCAGTTCAGAACGCTCTAGAAAGAAGCTTGACACACTGAATGAGCTCGGCTTTATTAAAATCTTGGAGAGTGCCATTCCTATCTTTTCTCTCTCCTGAAAATTCTTTACGCGCGCAAGGGTTATATGTGGAGAAAATCTCTCTTTAGTAAAGCCCGCTTTTTCTAAAGCTGAGTCAACCTCAAAAGCCAAATCATTTAGCTCCTTAGAATGCGCGCCAGCCCAGATTACTCTCATTCTTTTCCTATTCGGGAAAAATCCTAAGCCTCTAACTTCAACTTTAAATCTTCTATACCTCACTTCTTCCAACCGTGCTTTTACCATCTCAACAACATTGGTATCAATTTCTCCAAGAAATTTAAGTGTGATATGAAACTCCTTTGCCAAGGAAACTCCTCTTATTCCCCGCAGAAGGTTAGCAGCAACTTCAAGCTCTCTTCTAATCTCTTCAGGCACTTTTATGCAGACAAAGCATCTCATAATACAATACTAGATATTTAGTTTTATTAAAGTTTTTGTAACCTTTTGAGTACGAAATTCGCTAAACGCAGTGCACTTATTGGAAAGTTTTAAAAAGAGCTGCTATCTCATCTTTCTGTTTTTAGGGTGAGGTGTTATGGAAGAAGAAAAAGAAGAACATAAAGAGAAAAAAGCTGAACATCACGAGGCAAAGAAGCACAAACTTCATGAGAAGATACTTATTGCAAAACATCATGTTAAGAGGAACGGCTGGAAATATCTGAGCATAACATTGCTAGCGATAATTGCAGTGTTCTCAATTTTGACAGCTCTCCACATCTTCACTGTGAAATACAACGGACTGCCAACTCAGACCTCAACACCGGAAATGATAGTTATAAGCGACAAAAGATGTGCAGACTGCGAACAGGCAGTCCAGGTTTTAGTTCCACAGCTAAAGTCCATACTTCCAGAAGTAAAAATAACCCAGCTTGACTACTCTGACAAAAAGGCAAGAGAGCTGATGGCATCAACTAAAATAAAATACCTGCCCGCAATTTTATTTACGCCGAGCGTAAACACTACAGCAAACTATTCAATAATATCACCATACCTTGACAAGGCTGAAAAATATTTATCTCTGAGAATCGGAGCCAGCTTTGATCCCACTGCAGAAATCTGTGACAACGGGATAGATGACAATGGCAACGCACTTATAGACTGTCAGGATCCTGAGTGCATAAATTCCCTAGCGTGCAGAGATAACAAACCAGGAAACCTGCAGGTTTTCATAATGAGCGACTGCCCATACGGCAAGCTAGCAGTTATTGCCCTGGGAGAACTAGTTAAGGTGATGCCGAACATGACCTATGATGTGCACTACATTGCAGATGAGACCTCTCCAGGAGTTTTCAACAGCTTACACGGACCTTACGAGGCGGATGAAGACATAATACAGCTTTGCGTGAAGAAATACTCTCCAAAACAGTGGTTAGACTACATAGTGTGCAGGAGCAAGGAAGGCATAAGAGGGAACGACTGGCACAACTGCGCTCAAAACACAGGAGTTGATATAGCTAAAGTGGAATCTTGCTTCAATGGAACTGAGGGAAAAAATCTTCTGAGCGAAGACATAAAAATTGCACGGGCTTTAGGAATAGGAGCATCTCCAACATGGCTTGCAAACAACAGGTACACCTTCGGAGGGATACAGGCTGCAAGCGTGCAGCAGCAGTTCTGCAAGTATAATGAAGGAATGGCAGGCTGTAATGCTACAGTAAGCCAGCAGGCTCCAGCTCCCTCAGGAAGCTGCGGCTGAACGCAAAACTTTTTATTCCTTCTTTTATTTCACTAATTTTTATGTTTATACACAATATTAATCCAGTAATCCTTCAAATCGGACAACTACAAATAAGGTACTACGGACTTTTCATGGCTCTCTCAGTTCTATTCGGAATATTCTTCATAAGCAGAGAGTACAAGCGTCTAAATCCTGAAGTTAATGAAGAAGAGTTATACAACGCCCTCTTCATCATGGTGCTATTCGGACTATTAGGAGCAAGACTGGACCACATCCTGCTGCACAACCCACAATTCTATATAAATAACCCGATTGAAATAATAGCCATCTGGCATGGAGGCCTAGCGGCTCACGGGGCATTCCTGGGAGGATTTTTAGGACTCTGGCTTTATTCAAAAAAGAGGAAGCTCAAATTCTGGCAGATTGCAGATCTGGCAGTCATTCCATTATCGCTTGGGCTAGCACTTGGAAGGATAGCCAACTTCATAAATGGAGAACTCTACGGTAGAATCACCAGCGTGCCCTGGGCAGTAAAGTTTGCTGAAGCAGAAGGGTTCAGACACCCCTCTCAGCTTTACGAGTCAATAACTGATTTTGCAACATTTATAATACTTAATTTAATATTCAAACTTAAGATAAGAAGGAAGGACGGCTCTATATTCTGGAGCTTCATGCTAATCTATTCTGCTTTCAGGTTCTTTGTAGAATTCTTCAGAGAGCCCGACTATGTCATTTTTGGACTAACACTGGGACAATTTACTTCAATAATTATAATAATTATCTCAATTCCCATGCTTTTCAAACTCTCAAAAACTAAAAATGAGATTAAAAGCAGAAGGAGGAAAAAATGAGAAACAGAATCATCTTAGCTTTGGCCTGGATGGTTTCAATACTCATTGCAGCGCTAATTATAATATTCCTAATTCCAGTAGTTCTTTTCTGGCTTCTCGCAGCGGTACTTCTCTTTATCATATCCTTATTTATAGGGTTGTTCTCACTGGCAAGGCAGCGGCTTAAAAAGAAGGGGCGTCAGAAAGCCAGCGTGAGGATAAAAGATTTATAGACAAAGCTAAAACCAACAAGTGATGCACACCCCAAGGTACCACATCCTGGTAAGATACAACGAAATCTTCCTCAAAGGGCAGAATAGGGCATTCTTTGAAAAGCAGCTGGCGCACAACATAAAACTCTGTCTAAAAAGGCACAACATAAGCTATGAAAGAGTGAATAGGCATAGGGGACGGCTAATAATCCACCTGAAAGAGGACATATACGAAAAATCAGAATGCCTCTCCAAAGTTTTCGGGATAGCGTCCTTCAGCCCAGCAGTTGAAATAAAAAGAAGCACTCCCAATCTGATGGAAGAAATAAAAACAAAAGCACTACAGCTCCTAAAAGAGAAGGGGCTCTCCTCATCTTCCAGCTTTAAAATAGCAGCCAAGCGTTCAGACAAGAAATTTCCAATTGATTCAGTACACATCAACGAGCAGGTTGGAGCATTCATAGTTGAAGAGACGGGCGCCAGAGTCCAACTGCAAAACTCAGAATTCTACCTCGGAATAGAGATTGTTGAACAGGGGGAGATATACCTATTCACAGAAAAAATAAAAGGCCCCGGAGGGCTTCCTACCGGAAGCTCAGGCAAGCTCATCTGCCTAATTTCAGGAGGAATAGACAGCCCAGTAGCAGCCTGGCTTATGATGCGCAAGGGTTGCAGGGTGACGCTGCTGCACCTAGACCAAAGCCCATACTACTCAGAAGGGGACCTGGACAGGGTGAAAAAGGTTTGCTCAAAGCTTGCAGAATACTACTACGGAGAGCCTCTTAAGCTCTGCATAATAAAAACCGGCAGGATAATGCAGGAGTTTGTGGCTAGAGGCTCAAAGTATGTGTGCGTACTCTGCAAGTCCAACATGCTTAGAATTGCTTCAAAGCTGGCAGAAGAAGAAGGCGCCTCAGCAGTAGTGGACGGCTCCAGCCTGGCGCAGGTCGCCTCTCAAACAATCACCAACCTTGAAGTTGAAGAAAGCGCATCCTCAAAGCCAGTGTTAAGGCCGCTGATAGGGCTGAGCAAAGAGGAAATAATACAAATTGCCAAGAGCATAGGAACTTACGACATCTCAATAGCCTCAGATGTCAAGTGTACTGCTCTCCCTAAGCATCCAGCAACTCAATCAAGCCTTGAAAGAATAAAAGAGATAGAATCTAAAATGCCGCTCAGGCGGCTAATAGAAGAAGCGCTTACAAAAAAAGAGTTAATCCTATTCGGGCAAGATGAAAAAGGACGAAGCAGAATTCTGTAGAGAGATAGAACGCAGGGTAAGGCGTACAATAAAAAAATACTCAAACCTCTCCCCTGATGCAAGAGTAATTGCAGCCTGTTCTGGAGGAAAGGACTCAACCACTGCATTATATCTCGCTTCAAAATACTTCAAAAGGGTAACCGCGCTGCTTGTCAACGAGGGAATCCCACACTATAGAGATGAAACAGAAGAATCGCTCAAGAAGTTCTGTAATCAAAACGGCATACCTTTAAAAATAATCTCATTTAAAAGGGAATTCGGAATCACACTCCAAGAAATTGTGAAAAAAACAAACCTAAACGCGTGCTCTGCCTGCGGAGTGCTGAGAAGGTGGCTTATAAACAAATACTCAAGAGGATATGACTGCTTGATAACGGGTCACAACCTGGATGATGAGGCAGAAGCAGTTCTGATGAACCTATTCAAGACAAATCTGAGAGAGCTTAAAGCTCAGAAGCCGTACCTCTCAGAGCTTAAGCAGGAAGGACTAACTCCCAGACTGAAGCCCCTATTCTTCATAAGCGAGGAGCAAATAATAAAATATGCCAAGATTAAAGGGATACCCGCACCGGCAAAACAGTGCCCCTACAGAAAGAACGCTTTCAGGCGCTCAGTAGAATCTGAGATAAGCATCTTAAAAAGGGAAAACCCAAAAATACTAAAAGACATCATAACAACACACATTTGTCTGATCAACAGGATTAAAACTCCGAAGCAGGTAATCGGCAGGTGTAAAACCTGCGGAATGCCCTCAGGGGAAAGAGAGTGCAGGGCATGCCAGATTATAAGCAGAATTGGCGAAACAAGATGCTCACAGACATTGTAATCCCAAAACAGGATGAGAAGGATTTTATAATAAGAGCACGAAGCTTAGGCTACAAGGGAATAATGCTGCTCTACCACCCCAAAGAGTATGAAGAAAAGCTCCAACTTTTAAGGGAAATATCCGGCTTGTACCAGGATTTTTCAATAAGCGCGGGAATCCTGATTGAAAACACAAAGGCAAAAAACATAAACCAGTACAACAGAAGGTTTAACTGCGCAATGATCGGCAGGGGATTCTCTCCCAATTTTTTTAAAAAAAATCAGGTAAGCATGATATTTGAGCTTGAAACTTCAAGTACTGGAAGCTCAAAATATAGAAGCTCAGGACTAAACCAGGTGCTATGCTCAGAAGCTATTAGAAATGGAAAGGCGATAGGCATCTCAGCTTCGCAAATACTGGAAAATGAAGCCAGTTCCGAAATACTGGGCAGGATACTGCGCAACATAAAAATCGCACAGACCTACAAAGTCCCAATAAGGGCAGCATCCCTTGCGGAAACGCCTGATAATATGAGAAATCCATATGACATATTAAGCCTGCTGAGAGAGCTCGGACTGAACCGAAACATGAACGAACTATTCCGAGAGCCAGAGCTAAAAAATAAATTTATATACTCAAAACAAGATGAAGATAAAAATGCATAGAAAAAAGAGAGTATTGCTAATACTTGCATTATTAACCCTGCTGGCACTCACTCTAACATCTTCTAGCATTGCTGCTGAAGAATCCTGCTCAGGAGTGCAGAAGCACACTTGGGATGGGGTTTCGGGCTGCTGTTTGGAGGCTTCGCAGTGTCTTGTGGATCCTAGTGGGAATTTGTCTAGGAATGGGAATGTTAGCGCCTACTTTTCTAATGATAAGCCCCGCTGTGTGAATTCTGGGCAGTTTATTTTGGATCATTATTGTGACGATGGTAACTGGGTAACTAGGACTTCGCTGGTGGCAGCAGCCCTTCTCAACTACACACTCAAAAACTCAATAAGCAACTATACACTATTCTGCGACAACTACTCGTACGCATTAAACTACTACTCATACAATCCAGCTGCTAACTACTTCTCAGGAAGATGCTACTACAACGGCTTCCAAATACCCTGCACAAACAGCTTCTGCGTGCTAGAATACTCAACCCCAACAGAGAAGAGAGTAATCTTAGGAACGGCACTAAACTGGCAGCTCAACAATCAGAACTACTCATCAATGCTTGAAATCATAAACAAGTCAAACAGCTTCTGCAACAACGCGCTGTCAGGAGGAAACGCATACAAGAAGTGCCAAGACTCAACAACCTGGTACAATCCAGAACTCCAAACGATAATATTCAGCAAGACAGAGTTCAACTTTGAACCAACAGGCGCATCCTACATAATAAACGCGATAGTAAGCTTCCTCAAAAGAATACTTAACAGCATATTTGGAAGAGAAGAAAATCCAACACCGGAATACAGCCCGCTAAACTCGGACAGGATATACCTTGCAAGCATAGATGGAAAAAGAGTTGAAGGCACAATACAAAACTGGCAGGGCAGCATCAGCCTAAACATAAAATACTCCAAATTCAAAACGGACATGTGCAGCATAATAAACAAAGCATATCCTCAGCTAAACCCGTGCACAGAGGAAGAAGCCTGCACATACCTAATAAGCGCCAGCACCGAATCCTGGAATATGAATGAGCAATACCAAGACCTACTAAGAAAATGGCCAGACCTAACAGCAGCCCTAAGAATAGGAGAAAGCCCGGAAAGCACAGACAAATGCCACAACTGCGTGAGGGATTCTGATGAGCTCGGCGTTGACTGCGGAGGCAGCTGCAGGCAATGCAGAACCCGCCTGGCACTCAAAAGTCCAGAAAGAGACTCAGAAATCCCATACACAAAGCCTGTAACAATAAACTGGACATTAGGAGGAGAAGCAACAGCATACATAACAAGCTTCCAAATCATAATAAAAAAGAACGACCAGACATTAGTCAGCCAGCAGATAAATGACGGGGCAGCACGTCAATACATCTGGATTCCAGCAAGAAGCCCGGACAGCATAGGCGAATACGAGATAATAGTGAAAGCGTATGTAGAGAGCAGCCAGATCGTACAGAACTCAACGAGAATAAAACTTGAAGACCCGTGCAAGAATGTAGTCTGCGGAGAATGCCAGACCTGCTACGAGGGAAGCTGCATCTCAACCTGCACTCAGAACCAGGTGTGCTACAACGGGCAGTGCTGCACTCCAAGCTGCCCCTCAGCATCAGAGATAATCTGCGGACAGTACGGAAGCGACGGCTGCGGAAACAACACCTGCGTAATAGGCACAAAGTGCGATTCTGGAAAGACCTGTCAGAACGGAGTCTGCATCTCAACATGTCAAAACCTTCCTGATGCGAATGGAAATTGCCCTGCGCTCACCTGCTCTAATTCCAAGTGCGTTTACAAGTCTGCTGTGAACGGCTGTTGTGATGGTGTCTCTTCTGATTCTGCCTGTTCTGGTAAGAGTGTTAATGCTGCTTGTGGCAGTTCTTGTTCTGTTTCGCCTAATGAGGAGGGTAAGTGCACTTCTGCTTTGGCTTGTTCTAATAATGTTTGCGTTTACAAGTCTGCTGTGAACGGCTGTTGTGATAATGTTTATTCTGACAGCGCTTGTTTTGGCAAGTCACTTAATGATAACTGCGGAGTGGGACCTTGCGTTCCTGATTGTTCTTGTGCTTCCAATACCTGTACAGGCAGTACCTGCTCTGATGGTTGCGGTGGAAGCTGCGCTGGTACTAAGGACTGCGGGGGCGGTAATGGAAACAGCTGCAATCCGCCGTGCGACGCCAACAATTGTGAAACTTGCGTACAGGGAAGATGTGTAGGGTGCAACTTAAACCAAAAATGTGAAAATGGAGAATGCAAAGATGTTACTTGTGTAGATGTGGGATGTAACGAAGATGATTGTCAACAGTGTAATGCAGAAACCGGACTGTGCGAGTCAAAATGCAGTTCAGATGAGGAATGTGACGGCAGAGGAAGCTGCGTTCCTATAGATAAATGTAAGGGAGTTACCTGTTCGCCATGTTACGCCTGCAATCCTAATACTGGAGCTTGCGAGTACCAATGCACAGGTCTTATCTGCTGCACAGGCGATGGATCGTGCGCAATTGACCCGTGCGAATGTCCAGGAACAGTATGCTGCGGAAATAAAATGTGCGATGAAGGCGAGAGCTGCTGTAATAATAAGTGTTGCGAATACGGCTGCTGTGGAACTGCCTGCTGTATTGTATCTGCATAAAAAATTCTCTTGCCTAAAAACCTAAAATAAATTTACCTAAAATAGATTTATAACTAGTTTAAAAAAGAAAAATTTAAAAATATAAAAAATGTGAAACCGAATTGAGTAGAAATAATACTTGTGGAGCAACATATTTTGATGAGAAAGAGATAAAAATGAAAAATAGCTCGCTTTATTTAATTATCTCATTAATTACTCTTTTCATCATAATTGTATCTGTAAATGTTAATGCTGGATGTGGAGAATTACCTCCTTCGGGTTATCAAATTGATACATCAAGAAGTGATTCTAATTCATATATCTATTATGATTTAGCAGGGAAGTATATGTGTCATTATTGCGCAAATCTTCTTTATACATTTGATTCAAATATACGCAATTATGTATATTACTGTAAATGGAATCGTACAGCTTGCGATTATCAAACGTGCGTTGCAGCCACTTCTCCAAGCACAATTCTTGGGAAATGTTTAAACAACGATTGTATTCCCTGCCAAGGGCAATCGGGAGGCACAAGGTTTGTGTACCATTCATGTACAGATGTCTCTGCTCAAATGTTTGATCAGTGCAGTGCAGATAAAACTCAAGTTCTAGATGTTTTCTGCAGCAACGGAGGATGCATTCAGAAAGCATACAACTGCACCTTAGAGGATTATAACACGATGTGTGAGAGTGGAGCGTGTTCAAAGTGCATTCCAGGTTATGTAAGAAGGACGATAGATATTAAGGATGGGTGCAAAATTGGTTATTCTTTTTCTCTTTCTTCAGCTTCTGTTGCTCCAGGGGGGCAGGTTACAGCGCAATTAACCCCAACCTACACTAGCGCAGATGTTTCTCAGGTTAAGATATGTGATTCTCAGGGGTGTAATCCTGTAAATCCGATGGTTTGTAAAGGGAGTCAGATAAGAATTGGCCAAGGAACTTTTACTGCACCTTCAACTTCAGGCAGCTATACATATTATTCTTGTCCTGGAAGTATTCCTGCACAGCTGACTGTACAAAGTGCATCTTCCTGTTCTGGCAATTCTTCAAGTCAAGTTACTCGTTTTGCGGTTACTTCCTGTACTAGTGGGGGCACCACTGTTTCAAGTTCGTGTGACAGAAATAATAATGTTATTCCAAAGTATTGTGCATCTGATGGCTGTAAATCTGCTAGCGCTTTGTCATGCACCGAGTATCATATGTTGTGTAGTGGCGGTTATTGTTCTCAGTGTGAGGATGGTTCTTATCTGATGAGGGATGATGGTAAGGGTTGTCTTAAGAAGTTGAATGATTGTACTAGTACATGTATGGAGTCTAATCTTCCGAATACCAATTTTGCATGTTATTGTGCTGCTTCCGGCTGTGTGAAGAGTGGTCAAGCGATTGCTAATGGAGAAACTTGTGGCGGTTCTTCTGGCGGTTCTTGTTCTGGCAATTCTTCAAGTCAAGTTACTCGTTTTGCGGTTACTTCCTGTACTAGTGGGGGCACCACTGTTTCAAGTTCGTGTGACAGAAATAATAATGTTATTCCAAAGTATTGTGCATCTGATGGCTGTAAATCTGCTAGCGCTTTGTCATGCACCGAGTATCATATGTTGTGTAGTGGCGGTTATTGTTCTCAGTGTGAGGATGGTTCTTATCTGATGAGGGATGATGGTAAGGGTTGTCTTAAGAAGTTGAATGATTGTACTAGTACATGTATGGAGTCTAATCTTCCGAATACCAATTTTGCATGTTATTGTGCTGCTTCCGGCTGTGTGAAGAGTGGTCAAGCGATTGCTAATGGAGAAACTTGTGGCGGTTCTTCTGGCGGTTCTTGTTCTGTTTCGCCTAATAGTAATGGGAAGTGCAATGTTTTGGGCTGTATAAATGGGAAGTGTAATTATAAAGATCCTGATCAGAATGGTTGCTGTGATAATGTTAATGCTGATTACTCTTGCCTTAATAGGTACCCGAACGATAGTTGTAATAGTGGCGGCTGCACTCCTAGTTGTCCTGCTCCTTCTAATGTTGATTGCGGCACCACATATACAGGAAGTAACGGCTGCGGTGGAAGCTGTTATGTTGTGGGTACGAAGTGTGATGCTGGGCTGACTTGCAATAATGGAAGGTGTGAAGCGTGCACTTCCAGGTTGAGTTTAGATAATTGTGGAACCTGCCAGTGCTCTTACGGCTGCTTATGCCCTCAGGGCTGTAACAAGGAGGGGGAGATACCTAATGGTGACAACTGTGGCGGCATTAAGGGCTGCGGTCCTAAGAAGGATCAATATTGTTCTCAGTCTCTGCCTTGCTGTTCCAGCTATAACGAATCTACAACATGCTACTATAATCCCTCGTGCAGTTCAAACAGGTGTGCATATCAGAGTTGCACTATGATGCCGGATCAGACCTGCACGAGTTCAGGATGCACTGGAGGCTGCACTTCAACTCAGCCTCTTAACGACTGCACTACTAACTGCTCGTGCGGTTTGGGCTGTACTTGTCCTTCAATCTGTAATGTCAATGGTAATGTTGGGTATGGTCAAAACTGCGGCGGTGAGAAGTGCGTTCAGAAGCACACTTGGGATGGGGTTTCGGGCTGCTGTTTGGAGGCTTCGCAGTGTCTTGTGGATCCTGGTGGGAATTTGTCTAGGAATGGGAATGTTAGTGCCTACTTTTCTAATGATAAGCCCCGCTGTGTGAATTCTGGGCAGTTTATTTTGGATCATTATTGTGATGATGGTAACTGGGTAACTAGGACTTCGCTGGTGGCAGCAGCCCTTCTCAACTACACTAAAACCAACTCAATACAAAATTACACAATCTTTTGCGACGAATACGAGTACAGCCTCAACTATTACGACTACCAGCCGGCTTCACAAAACCTTTTAAGGCAGTGTTCAAACAACGGTGTAGGCTTTCCATGCTTTAACAGCTTCTGCATACTCAGGTATAAGGATTCTATGGCTGAGCGAGTGATTGCAGGAACCGCACTAAACATCCCAATAAACGATACGATGCAGCTTATAAATAGGACGAGCACCTTCTGCAACAATGTAAACTCCCAAGAAGATAGGTATTTTTCATGTTCAGATAGGTCCGTATGGTACAATCCGAAGCTTCAACTAATGATTTTCAGTAACCAAAACTTTGAATTCTCACAATCCTTAGTGTCTTCAATAATAGCCTTCTTCAAACAGATACTTAACTCCCTCTTCCGAAGCGGTCAGAACGACCAGCTCCAGTTCAGCAACATAAACTCAAACAGGATATACCTAGCCAGTGTGAATGGCAGGCAGGTGAAGGGCTCAGTATATGATTGGGCTGGAGACACCTTCCTCATAATAAAATATTCAAACTTCAATACAGACATCTGCGAACAGATAAACAAAAAGTATCAAGGAGCGTGCGTAAAGGACGCATCCTGCTCCTACTTCATAAACAGGCAGAAGACGCAGTCAGCAAACTTTGAATCCCTGCTTGAGAGCTGGCCTCAACTGACAGCAATGCTGCGAATTGGAGAGGAAGCCAGCTCTTTGAACAAATGTAACAACTGCGTGAGGGATTCTGATGAGCTCGGCGTTGACTGCGGAGGTAGCTGCAGAGCCTGTAATGCGCAGCTGACAATATCAGCCCCAGCTCAGGACAGCGTCCATGGCATTAACAGCCCTGTACAAATCGCTTGGGATGTGAGGGGGGAGGCTGCTGATTTTGTTAGCAACTTTGCAGTGTATGTTTCAAATTGCTCTGATGTCTCTGCCTGCGATGATGGAACTTTTGCGGGAGACTGTTCTGTTTCAAAACCGAAGAAGTGTGAAAACTTACAATTGGTGAATAAATGCACAGAATGCGGCTGTCCAGATGGAAAGGTCTGTAACTCCTCAACTGAGGAATGTCAGGATTTTATCATGCAGTCTGCTTCAGGCGAGTTTTCTCCACAAGCTTCTGTTTATCTAAATAATCCTAGTTCTGGAGAGGTTTTGCCTGCCGGCTCTGTTTATCACATAAGTGGAAGTTATCAAGTTTCCGGAGTTGATACTTCCAATCTAGTGTGGGCTATCCTATTCTATGACGGGTCCAGCTGGAGCTTTTTAAGTAGTAACATTCCAATACGTGCTGACATTAATGCAGAGGTAGGCTACGACTGGACTGTTCCTCAGGCTTCTTGTTCTAACTGTTTAATCAGGGTTGGTATATACAACCTTAGTAATTTAATGTGGGCTGTTGTGGGAGGTCGTCAGTTGTATGTAAACAATACCTTTTCAATAGTCTCAGGTCCTACCTGCACTGATTCCGACAATGGACTAAGTTATAGCACTGCAGGAAGGGTTACTATTACTAATTCTTCAGGAACCTTTGAATTCTCAGATAGTTGCGCTGCCAACATTCTGACAGAATATTACTGTGAAGGAAGTAGTGTTAAGAATGAGACTCACAACTGCGATGGTCAATGCATAGAAGGCGCTTGCGTAATTATTAATAAGCTCACGGGCTGTTCTTGCAGCTGGTGCGGCGATCAATGCAAAGTAGTAAACAATGGAGATTCCTGTCCCGCCATTCATCCCCCTGCAGGGGCAAGTTGCGGTTGCAACGAGACTGGAGAATGCGTCATTACTTACCCCTCATCAACTCAGCATGGTTCAGATTTGCAAGGCGCAGCAGTTCTGGGCATCCCAATTTCAGGAAGGGCAGTCTCTTCCTACACTTGTACCTCAACCATGATTGCATATCTCTCTTCAGGGCAGAAATCTTATTCCTGGACTCCGCAATCAATAGGTATTTATAACATTACCATCATAGCCCTTGTAAATGGAAAGCAGCTTGTGAATTCTACAGTTCAGGTTAGAGTTGAAGACTGCATTTCAGAAGGACAGCAAGTTGTTAACAATAAGCAGTGCTGTCCCGGACTTTCTAAAATTAACAATTCAGCAAATCTCACAAATGGAGGGTGCAGCCAGGCAACTGGTGAGTATTGCACTGCAAAGTGTGGAAACGGGGTGTGCGATTCTTTGGAGAATAGGTGCAACTGTCCCGAAGATTGCAGTCCGACAATAGAAGCCGCAATAACACTTATTAAACCAGCTAGCGGTGAAGAGCTAACCGGCGGAGCACCCTACACTATTGAATGGACCTCAGCAAACCTGCCCTCAGACAAGCCAATAAGAATAATATTTTACAATGGAAGCGCTTGGGAAATTAGTAATGATAATTCACCAATTGCGTACTCTCTTTCAACATCCATTAACAAATACCAGTGGAACATTCCAAACATAAACTGCAACAACTGTTCAGTCCGAGTCGGAGTATATGATCCAGACCAATTTGTGCCCTGGCTGGGCAACTGGTTAAATTTTGGAAACGGACCATTATACTCAAACAAAACCTTCAAGATAAGAACTGCTGTAGTTAATAAAAATTGTACCGATCAGGGAACTTCCTACCACTGCTATGCCGCACCTACAACAACGCAAGATGTACAGTGTCCAAGCATATATGGAGGATGTCCTGAATCTTACACAGAAGCCAATTGTAACACTCCTGATAATTGTTATTCACTATATCACAATTATTGTTCTTGTACTTCTTATGACTCCCGCTGTGTAAGAGTGCCAGACATGAGTACTAAGGCTTGGACTTTCAGGTGTGTTAAGAATGTAACAAATAATCCAATTCCAACCGGCTGCACAAATGTATCTAATGAATATTTCTGTTCAGCAGGATACTATTGCTATAAGTGCGATGGTGTTGTTAGCGCCTGCCCAACATCCAATCCAGGTTATAACTGCGCTTTAAGTCCTCCTTCTAGTACGCATTGTCAAGATTTATCATCAACATACTCTTGCAGCTCAGGAAAGTGTTATTATTGCACTTGTCCATACATCTGCTACTCTGATGATCCATCTGATCCTGATAATTGTTATGCATGCACTGTTAAAAGTGAATATGCATGTAGCAATCCTAATGAGGATTGTTATAAATGTAAACGCATCACTGGATGTACTGGAACTACTAATACTGAAGTGACTACTACTAATACCGAAGTGACTACTATGGTAGAGGATAGTACTACTAAAAAACTTCCAACTCCAACAAGCGTTAATCCTTTTGGAAATAGTTGTAAAGTTAAACAACCAGATGGAACAACTAAGTATGTTTGCTAATTTTTTTAATAAACCAATAGCTATGAATTAAACTCTATTTTAAATTTTATAAAAATTGACTATATAATCTCTCTCATTTTCTCTGCGAAGTCCGCTGGGTCTACTCTTACGACTCTTGCTTCGTCCATCATTTCCATGCCGCCAACATTTTCAAATGGGAGTACTTGTATGAACATGTGGAAGAATGATTCGTAGTTGAATGGCCTCTGGTATATTAGTATGTTTCTGTCAGGGTGTGCTCCTATCTTGTTGAGGGCTTTTGAGATTCTTATTAGTGCCTCTCCTATGCTGTTTAGTTCTTCTCTGCTGAGCATTGTGATGTCTTCTACATGCCTTTTTGGTATTATTTTTGTGTCAAAGTTTCTGATTGGTGCTCTCGTTGCGTATGCTGAGCAGAACTCGTTTTCGTATATTAAGAATTCGCGCTTCTGCCACTCGCTTGGGATGCAGAACTTGCACCTGCCTTCTTTTTGCTGTTCTTCAAAGGCTTTTAGTATGTCTTCCATTGTGCTTCCATGGCCGTCCTGGTTTAGGTCTATGTATGCCTGTGCGTGTAGTCTTTTTAGGCTTCCGCCGACATTTTTTCCAATGTTGAAGAAGGGGTATGTCGGTATGTATCTTATGCCTACTGCTTCGGCAGCACTTCTGACATATGATATTGCGGTTTTCATTGAGGAGAGCATTGCTCCAAGCTCTTCTGGACTTGCTTCTTCTATTCTTTCGTAGTATGCTATTGGTATTGTTACAAGATTTATGCCCTTTGAGATTTTGGTATGTTTCCCACCTATTTTCACGTTTATGTATCCTTCGAGGGTTTGGTCAATTATTCTTGCGTATGCGGGAAACCTGTTGATTATTGTAACTGCTTTGTACTTTGTTAGTTCTTCCTTTTTTGGGCTTTTGCTGAATGGGTGTTCTGCTTCTTTTTCGTCTTTTGCGATTGTTATGGCGTAGTCTTCTCCCGTGATTATCCTTGCAAATATGTCCTGCTCAGGTTTAGGTTCTTCCTTCTTTTCAGAATATTCTACTGGGCGCAAGCCCCTTACTGCGCTTATCAGGGCAAATCTGCCGTCGTATTTGTCGTTTAGGAGAATTTTATTTCCATTTACTTCTAGGCGTATGTTTTTTGAGAGTGTTAGGTCCCATCTCTTTTTTGGAATCTTTCTGAGCACCCTTTCCAGGGCTGGACACGCCTCTTCTTCCATTCTTTTAATTATCTCTTCAAGGCTGAAATTGTTAAGTGCTTCAGCTCCATCAGGGTTGTCCTGCCCGTATTCTTTTATTAGTTCTCTCTTAAAGTTTTCAGTGTTTATTATTCCCCAGTGGCCGAAGGGGACTTCTTCGTATCTTAGAAATTCCATAGCGAGCAAATTTTTAGTAGTGCATATAAAAATTTTGCCATTTTTTCCAATCATTAGTAAATTATTTATACTTCCTAAGGTATTTGTAAATGGGCGAGTAAGATGTTGGAATTGAGATTTATTGTAGAGCATCCTGAAGTTGTGAAGCGCAATCTTCAGAAGAGGAATGACCTGGAAAAGCAGAAGTGGGTTGACGAGATAGTTGAGCTTTATTCAAGGCTTAAATCACTAAATTCGAGCCTGGAGCGGCTTAGGGCTCAGCGGAATTCTATTTCCAAGCAGATAAATGAGAATAAGAAATTGGGTAAGGATGTTTCTGCTCTTTTAAAAGAGGCAGCGTCAATTCCCGAGCAGATAAAACTCATAGAGGGAGAGGTCGCTTCAATAGAGGAAAAAATCTTGTATTACCGTATGCGAATTCCTAATATGCTTCACGATTCTGTGCCTGTTGGGAAGGACTCTTCAGAAAATGTTGAGGTTAAGAGGTGGGGTTTTCCAAAAGTGCCTGATTTTGAGCTCCTTCCTCACGGGGAGCTTGCAGAACAGCTCGGAGTTGCAGATTTTAAGAAGGCGGGCGAGGTTTCTGGAAGTGGCTTTGTATACTTGAAGGGCGAGCTTGCACTTTTAGACCTGGCCCTTCAGAGATTCGCAATAGATCACCTTCTTAAGAAGGGGTTTAGGCTTGTGGAGCCTCCCTTTATGCTTGGCAGAAGGGCTTATGAGGGCGTTACATCTCTTGAGGATTTTCAGAATGTGATGTACAAAATAGAAGGTGAAGACCTCTTTATGATTGCAACTTCTGAGCATCCCATAGTTGCGATGCACGCTGGTGAAGTTTTTGATGAGAGTGAGCTTCCAATATTTTATGTTGGCATAAGCCCCTGTTTTAGGAAGGAGATTGGAAGCCACGGGGTTGACACACGCGGGCTTTTCAGAATGCACCAGTTCAATAAGGTTGAACAGGTTGTTTTTTGTAAGCCGGAGGATTCCTGGAAGATTCACGAGCAGATACAGAGGAATTCTGAAGAGCTGCTTGAAGCTTTAGAGATACCTTACAGGGTTGTGAACATTTGCACTGGAGACATAGGTATAATTGCTGCTAAGAAGTATGATATTGAAGCCTGGTTTCCAAGAGAGCGGAAGTACGCTGAGGTTACTTCATGTTCAAACTGCACCTCGTACCAGGCAGTTCGCCTTAACATAAAGTATAGGAAGAAGGATGGTTCTAAGGAGTATGTGCACACTCTGAATAATACTGGCTTAGCAACTTCTAGGATAATGAGGGCTATACTTGAAAATTATCAGCAGAAGGACCGCTCTGTTTTAATTCCAAGAGCCCTAATACCCTATATGAATGGTATCCGCGAGATTCGTGCTGAGAGGTGAGCTTATGCCGATTCAGAATGCGGACAAGTTAGATTTTGATAAGGACGTTTTAGGATCTTCTCTGCCTGTGGCGCTCAGCTTTACAACTTTATGGGATAGTGCTTGCAGAAGTTTTTCTCAATCTTTTGAAGAGCTCTCAGCTGAGTATGAAGGAAAAATTCTCTTTTTTAATTCCAACATTGACGGTAATCCTGACCTCGCAGAGCAGCTAGGAGTTTCAAGAGTTCCCACTGTGGTTCTGCTTTTCAGGGGGAAAGAGTTTAAGAGGATGTTTAATCCTTCAAAACCATTTCTCAAGTCCGAACTCGACGCTATTTTGAGAAGGTCAAGAGTTTTCTAAAAATATAGGGTAATAAAAAAATAGAAAATTTAGCTCTTTTTACCTCTTCTTCTTTCTTCCGCCTCGGACCATCTTGGCCCTTGCGACATTTCCCTTCTTGTCTACAAAGTAGAGGTATCCTGGCTCCTTCTTTACTCCAACCTTAGCAACCTTTTCTGCCTTCTGCTTTCCCTTCTTGGCTCTTCCTCTTACCATCTTTGTTCTGGAGATGTCTCCCTGCTTGTCTATAAAATACAGGTAGCCGTCTTCCTTCTTCACACCAACCTTTGCAACTACTTCCATGCTTTCTCACCTTTTGTTTTTTAGGGGCTATTGAGGAATTGCAAAGCAATTTCCCCCCACAAAACCCCATCTTCTCCTCTAATATTTAATTGGTATTTAAAGTTTTTGTTTTCTCGTCAGACAGTAAGCGTTTTCCACGGCGGAAAGATGCTCTTTTATCCTTTCAAGAGCTGGCTCCACGATGTATCTCAGCGTTTTCTCCTCAAAAATTTCTGGCAGAACCCCAAATTCAACTATTCTGTACTTGTTTTTGGATTTTTCTACAAGACCAATATTTCTCAAGCGTAGAAGCTGCCTTCTAATGTTTGAAAGTGCGCATCCTGAGTTTGGAGAGTTTTTAACTTTCCTCTTGTTGATTAAAGAGTCTCTTATATCCTCAGCCCTCATCCAGCGCTTTTTCTTCTTCGCTTCCATAAGTGTAGAAAGTATATCTACAACAACATCTCTTGAGTCTCCAGGATTTAGAAGGCCTATGGATAGGCACAGCTTTTTGACAAGTTCTCTCCTGTCAGAAGAGCTTGGCCTTTCATACTTCCTAAGTGTTATCTCTGAGAGTGGAATGTCTTTTGAGGCCAGGCGCATGCTTAACACTTGTTTCAAGGAGTATAAAAAATTTTTGATAAACCTAAACTTTTGATATGCTTATCCAGAACTCGTAATCCTTTATCTTGAAAATTTCAGCACCCGCTTCCTTTGATGTTGAGATTTTCAACTCTGAGGAGCCGGTTATTTGCTTTATCTCCGAAATTATCCTTTCCTTACCTATAAGTCTCAGGGCTTCTTCTGCTGAAGAAATTGAAAGTATTATTCTGTCCTCCTTTTTCATGCCAAGATTCTTTCGTATTTCCTGAACTCGTCTTATAATCTCCCGCGCGTAGCCCTCTGCAATCAGCTCCTCATTCAACTCTGGGTGTAAAAGCACAGCATAATTATTTTCATAGTCAAGCAGGTATCCTGAGGATGCCTTTCTCTCAATTACAAGGTGCTCCGGCTTTATTGCGAGTTCTTCACCATCCACATTTATCTTAAACTCTCCAGTTCTTTCTATGTCAGATATCACCTTCTTAGGATCTTCATTTCTGAGAATCTCCACAACCTTCGGAGTCTTCTTGGCAAAGGCGGGTCCCAGCTTGGCATATTCAGGTTTTATCTCTGAAATTATCTTGTTGCTTCTAGCAACGATTCTCAGCTTCTTTATGTTTGCTTGAGTGCAAACAACTCCAGCCATCCGTTTTACTGCACGCCTAATGCTTGAATCTGCTGAAACGAATGTTGCTTCTGAGAGAGGCCACCTGACACCCATGTTTGCTTCATCTCTGAGCGAGAGTATTGAAGTGACAGCCTTTCTGGCAAATTCCATTTCAAATTCCAACTTCTTATTATTCAACAGCTTTTCAAATTGGGGCCAGTTGCACTCATGTATGCTCTCACTTTCAGATGTTACACTTCTCAGGAGCTTCTGATAAATCTCTTCGCTGATGTAAGGGGCTAGTGGTGCGGTCATCCTACATAGCCTGTCTAATGCGTAAAGCATTGAAGCAATTGCTGCAGGGTCGCCGCTTTCCATCCTTCTCCTTGTCAACTTGAGGTACCATCTTGAAACGTCTTCAACAGCAAACTGTATGAGCGATTTCAACGCGTTGTGGTACTCATTTCCCTCCAGGGCGGCTGTGCACTCTTTAACAGTAGTGTTGGCTCTTGAGATTATCCATAAGTCCTCTTTTTGAAGGTTCATCTCCTTTAATGCTCTGATGCCCTTACGCCTATCCTTAGATTTTGATGAGCACGCTAGCTGTGTTACTTCCTTTACCTCTTTCAACTCCTTGCCCTTTATGCACTCTGAGAGGAAGTATGCTGAATTCCAGAAGGCATTTATGAATGGATAAACGCTCTCCCTAACCAGCTTGTAGCTAAACTTCTTCGGAAGCCCGGGGGAGGTATAGCACATTTGGAGTCTTACAGCATCCACGCCAACCTCCCTGAATGCATCCCAGGGGTTTATTATGTTGCCCTTGCTCTTGCTCATCTTCTCTCCATTCTCATCCACTAGAAGACCTGCACATACAACACTCTTATATGCTGGAGAATCAAACAGCAGCGTTCCTAAAACATGCAGAGTATAGAACCAGCCCCTAGTTTGGTCAGTGGCTTCTGCAATGAAATCGTAGGGGAACCTCTTTCTGAATTCCCTCTTGTTTTCAAAAGGGTAGTGGAACTGGGCAAAGGATGCAGATCCCGAATCATACCAGCAGTCAATAACATCTGGAACTCGTGTCATCTCCCCCCCGCACTTGCACCTAAGTTTTACTTCATCTATGAACGGCTTGTGCAGGTCCAAATTTTTAGGAACATTAAGTCCCTTCTCTCTCAACTCTGCAACGCTTCCAATTGCCTCTTCAACACCGCAGCTCTGGCACTTCCAAATCGGCAGGGGAGTCCCCCAGAACTTACTCCTTGAGAGGGCCCAATCCTTTGCCCCTTCCAGCCAGTTTCCAAACCTTCCATCCTTTATGTGCTCCGGATACCAGCTTATCTCAGAGTTTTTTTCAAGGAGCTTCTGCCTGAACTGGCTAACCCTTATGAACCAGGACTGCCTAGCATAATAAAGCAAGGGTGTATTACACCTCCAACAGAAAGGGTATGCATGAGTGTACCTTTCCTTCTTGAAAAGGATTCCCCTCTCTTGAAGCACTTCTATTATCCTGCGGTCAGCATCCTTAACGAACATTCCTTCAAAATCAGAAACCTCGGAAGTAAATCTGCCATCTTCAGAAACAGGATTCACAAAGCCAATGCCAGCCCGCTTGCAGCTCTCAAAATCGTCCTCGCCAAAAGCAGGAGCCTGATGAACTATCCCAGTCCCATCTTCCAGGGTAACATAATCGGCACCTATAACTACGAACGCCTTCTCATTAGAATCCTTGAATTTTTCAGCAAAGTATGGGAATATGGGCTCGTAACTCACGCCTATAAGCTCGGAGCCCTTCACCTTCTTAACAATCTGAGGCCTGTCAAAATATTTTCCTGCAAGGGCTTCTGCCATTATGTATGTGTTGTCCCCATCCGCGATAAATGCGTAATCAAAATCCGGATGCACTGCCAGAGCCAAATTGCTGGGCAGGGTCCAGGGAGTTGTAGTCCAGGCGAGCAGGTAAGTGTTAGCCATCCCTTTAACTTTGAACTTGCAGGTCACGCTATCCTCAGTAACATCCTTATAGCCCAGTGCTACCTCGTGGCTTGACAGGGATGTTCCGCACCTCGGGCAGTAGGGCACTACCTTATAATCTACAAACAGCAGCCCCTTCTTGTAAAGCTCCTTGAGAGACCACCATACGCTTTCAATATACTCGTTGTCCAGAGTCCTGTAGGGATTTTTCAAATCTATAAGGTATGCCAGGCGCTCAGTAAACTCGTTCCAAGCGCCTATGAAGCTGAAGACATCCTCCCTGCACTTCTGATTAAACTTGTCAATTCCATAATTCAGCACTTCCTTTTTAGAATTCAAGCCAAGCTGCTTCTCAACCTGCACTTCAACAGGAAGCCCATGGCAGTCCCAACCGCCCTTCCTGGGAACGGCGTAGCCCTGCATGAATTTGAACCTGCAAACGAGGTCCTTAAAGATTCTAACCTCAGCGTGATGAAGTCCTGGAGGGGCGTTCGCAGTGGGAGGTCCCTCTAAGAATGAGAATATCTTTCTTCTCTTGGCGGAGAGCATCCTCTCATTTATTCCAGACTCCTTCCAAAACTTCAGAGTTTCCTCTTCTATCCTGCTGAAGTTGTACTCCTTCGCTAACTCTGCCACGGTTCCATCTTGAAAACAGGGGTTATATAAAAAAGTTATCCTAATCTAACATAGAAAGTTTTTTAAATGAATTTGCTATTTAGCAATACAAAATTTTAAAAAAGAGAGCTGGTGAAAAATGAATGTTTCTCGCAAGCAAGCCAATCTGAAGAATCATCTAAGAAGAGCTGTAATCACTCTGTCTTTTTTAAGCATATTCATATTTATTATGAGTTTAAGTTCAAGCGGTAAAGGCTGCTGCATAGTAGACGACTTAGCCTTAGGGCTAAGACCAACATTTTATGATGATGTCTCACAAGATGAATGTAATGACCTTACTAGTCCCACTATATTCTTTGAGAGCACAAGCTGCCAGGATAGCTCTCTTGCATATTATACCATGACTGTTTGTTGCAAGATAACAGCCAACAATCAGGAGTTATGCTACTATGGTTCTAAAAATCTCATAGATATGCAGATAGCAAGTTTAAACCTAGAAATTAATGAAGAAAATATCAAATGCGACATCTCGCAGCAGCCAGAAAACTGCATAAAGGAAAATCAGGAGGGCGAGTGCGCTGGAAATTCTAATCCGAGGTGCACTCCGGGATGCATGGGTAATCCTGTTGGTCAAGGAGTGTATGACAGCCCGCTATTTTGCACGGAAAAGGGCGACATAATCTCAAACTGCACATACTGCGGAGGATGCGGCGGGCTGCAGTGCGGCTCTGATGGAATGTGTTATGCTAGAAATACCACATCTAACTGTACTGCTCCCTACCAATGTTGTGACAGCTGCTCTGAGAATACTTACCCAATTGCAGACAGGACTTGTGCTGATAGCACAAAGGTGTGCTGTGAGCAATGCGCCTCAGCAGGAGGGGGTGGAGGGAACCTTCCATCACAAGAACTCCTATTTTACGGGTATGTCAAGAACTCAACCAGAGGAGCTATTGAAGGCGCATATGTTGTTTTAGTGCAAGCAGGCGTGGGAGCCGTTACTGATAAAAACGGGTATTATGAAATTAAGAAGAGTAATCTTACAAAAGATTATTACGACTTGGTAGCATACAAAAGCAGCTATTCTCCAGCTTCAAAGCAGAATATGAAAGTGGGCGATGAAGTGAACTTCACACTTTACTCTTCAACTGATCCAGCCTGCAATAATCCTAAGGTCTCAAATTTGAAAGCAGAACCAGTTCAGGGAAGGACAGACATCCAGCTAAGCTGGGAAACTGCTTGCGACCCGCAAATCGCATATTACGAAGTAAACCGAAGCATAAAATCCGGATCCTCATTCACGCTTGAAAAATCATTAAAGGTTTTAAGTAAAAGCTACACCGATGCAAAAGACCTTAGGTGGAATACTACATATAAATACGCAGTTACAGCGGTATACTACAACGGAGGCCGTTCGGCACCAAACAGCACCACGATCACAACTGGAAGTCAACTCTGTGAAGGAGTATTCCCAATGGATGAGTTCTGCATTGAAAAAAGGTCGGGACAACTTCTCAAAAACACTCCAACTGCAAACCTGAGGTACAGCTGCAATTCCTCAAACGAGCCGATATCCAATGAACTTTTAGTCTATAAAAACTCTTCTAATTCGCAGTATGCTACTCTGAACTGCTCAGAAATCAGCGCTAATACCTACTGCGCTCTTGAAAAGAGAGATGCTCATGTTGGCACAAAATGCGTGCAACCAGACGAGTGTCGCTCTTCCGGAAACCCGCTTGGTCTATTCTACTCAAAAGATAGTTGCGATTCAAAAAGCTGCTACTACGACTTCTCGCAAACAACAATAGACGCGTGCTATTCCTGCAGGGCAAACCTCAGATGTTCAGAATTTCTCTCAAAAGAAGCATGTCTGAATAACAACTGCGGCATACAATGTAACTGGACGGACACTATAAAGGAGCTGAACATGGGAATATGCTATTCAGTACCTCCAGAAGGTAATTGTGATAGGTGTAACTCGTTGTTTTCAGGATGCACTCCTGAAGCGTGCTCCCTCTTGGGAAGCTGTAAGATGGAGGACGGGACTTGTAAGTCCTGCTCTGAAATCCAGAATTTGAACTGCACAATGTATAAAAGCAGGGAAGAATGCGAGGGCAACCCATCCTATTCTGAGTTTGAATACTGCCCAGAAGGACAGCCTGTAAGGACTAATGCAACTACTGACTCTTGCAAAAAGCTCAGGTGCGTATGGGATGCTGCTAATTCAATCTGTTTGAAGGATGCAAATTTTGATGGGAAGAATGATTGCACGCGCGAAGAATTTGCTCTCACTGAGAGATGCCTGTCAGACAATACTCCTCCCGTTACAAATGTGACATCTTGGAATTATGATGCTAATACTAATA
The DNA here is from genome assembly GCA_038874135.1 of Candidatus Woesearchaeota archaeon. GTDB lineage: Archaea > Nanobdellota > Nanobdellia > Woesearchaeales > 0-14-0-80-44-23 > 0-14-0-80-44-23. Next base: position 513,513 of record JAVZCZ010000001.1, on the reverse strand, counting down.
AGCTGACAGTTAATTTCAACTTCAGCGAGACAGTTAGAGAGTTTGGATACTGCATATCAAAAGAGCCGAACTGCTGCCCGGATAATGTGACAAGTTGGAACATCGACACAACCGATATTGTAAACTACTCTATTTCAAAAAGGGATCTGACTGAAAGAGGAGTATACTACCTTAGATATTATGCAGTAGATGATTATTATAATCAAGAGTCCCTGCAAACATATAAGATAGTGATAACATTTGCCGATGATTCTCTAAGGCTACCTGACAATCTGATATATTTTTACACTCCTTCAGGAAACAAGTACAACTTGAGCGTTATGGCAAGGTTGAATAAGGAAGCAACATGTACATTCACGATTGACAAGGACGCTCAGCAAAAGGTTAAATCAAGCACATTCAGCAGGGAAGCTCAAGAGTTCCAGGTAAACTTTGAAGGATTAAACTACTCTAATTACCTATTTACTCTAAGCTGCCAAAAAGGGTCTAACAGGTTAGAAAAGTCATATAACCTATACTACCTGCCGAATGTTAAAGTACAGGTGCAGTTCCCAGATTCAATAATTTTTGAAGGGCTGCCAATGATGGGAAAGGGCGAATACAGGGTTTGGCTAAATTTCACGCAACCAGTAACCCTAAACAGTGTGGGTTATGCTCTGAACAACGGGGATTATAATGAGACAATCTCTAATTTTATCACTGCAGACAATACAAACTTTGAATTCAAAATAGTCATAGTTCCATCCATTACTCACCAGTCAAAACTTTACAAGATAAGACAATTTGCACATATAACCTTAAATGCAACAACCTCAGATAACACAGAAATAACAGAGGCAAACGCTGCAAATTCACACTTCAAAATAAACACCAGGGCTCCAAGTGTGCTAAATGTAACAGTTGAATAAAGTAAGCGTTTTTTAAAAAAGAGGTGAATAGAAGGGATGCAAAAAAACATAGTTCTATATCTTACCATTTTAACACTCCTCTTAGCCCTGCCAGGATTTGCGCAAGAAGAACCTCAAACAATTGAAACCGGTTCTACACAACCCCTGATAAAAATAAAATTTGAAGAGCCGGTAGTAATACTTAGCATAAAACTTTACAATTCTTACGGAAGTGAACTGGAACTAAGCCATATAAGTACATCTGAAGATAATACTTCCTACCAGTACAGAGCATCCAACTTATACTTCGGGTGGACTTATAGTTTGAATATAACCTACAGAGACATTCTAAACAACACTGAAAACTATTCAATAATAATTAAAGTGCTTGCCTGCATAGACAGAGACAAGGATGGCTATTATCAAAGTAACGGTGTATGCACCCAAGGACCATTTGATTGTGATGATGCTAATCCTAACAAGTATCCAGGAAATTCTGAAATCTGCGGAAATGGTGTTGATGAGAACTGCGATGGAGCAGATGCAGTATGCCCTGTAAATCTGAGTTCAATAGTGGTATTTCCACGCGTGCTGAACCTTTCGTTAGGCTGCTCATACCCCGTTTCAAGCATACTCTCAGTTTTTGCCTATTACAGCGATAACACAAATAGTATGATTTCAAGCCAAGCTGTGTTCAGCAGTAATGACACCAACATAATAACAATTGCAGACAATAATATCACTGCAAAAGCGTTGGGCACTGCGAAGGTTAATGCGACATACTCCTACGGAAGTAATATCAGAAGCAACTATACCGTTATTAGTGTTGTTAAGAATGCTTCATATTCAATGTTACAGGTCTATTCCCCGTCTCAACTTATAATATCGGAAGGAAGCATCGGATGCAACCTGATTAATGTTTTTTTATGCACGATTGACAGCGAGTGCAGTTATTCTTGCACAAAAGTTGAAGATTACACGCTCGTCTCAACTAACACTTCAATTGCAACAATTTCTGAAGATGGAAAGTGCGTAGTTGGACAAAAAGAGGGGACTGTACAATTGTATGCAGCCTACAGATCTTACAAATCAATTAATTTCTCCCTCATAGTGCAGCCGAAAGGCATAATTAACCCTGCATTCTATATAGTTCCTCCCTACGCAGCAAGCTACGTCGGCACTAGCATTCCTTTTAGAGGAATTGTCAACTACGGAGATAATTATCAGATGGATGTTACACCCAATGTAACCTTCGGAACTAATAACGCCTATGTTCTAGAGCAGAGCAGTGATAGCCCCAACATTTTTACAGGAATCAGCCCCGGATCTGCAACAGTTTGGGGAACCTACACAACTATTGACGAAAGAAACTGGGGACAGGAAGCGCAAGTTTTAATATATGAACAGCCAGATGCTTGGATAACTAATCCAGTGCAGTATCCAGATTATGTCCAGCACGTCTACACAAATCTGAGTAAATTAAATCTCACGGTGCAGTTGAGCGATATTCTTCCAGAGGACCAGCCCTGCTCAATAGTTTACCCTAGCGGCGTCAAACAGAAACTAAATTCAACTAATAACCCCTTAATATACTCTGCACCCCTTGACCTTTCAAGCATCGCTGAGTTCAAAGAGATATCCATAATGCTCAATTGTTCGCCTGCTGGTAGGACATACACTTACGGTTTTACTAAGATAACTTCCAGGCCGAAGATAACTCTTGAAGCCCCTTCGGTTTATGAGAGCCCTCTTAAAACATATTTGAGAGTAACTACAGATCAGCCAACAGCATGCGAATATTTCAAGTATGAAGCTAACACCTATCCAGTGTGGATTCCTTTTGAGAAGGATGATTCAAACTTTCGTTTCGGATACACTTATACCAAGGGTGCACTCCTCACCGATTTAGTTGATAATAAAGTTTATAATTATATTGTGCGCTGCACTGGGCTTTCTGGACTTGAATCTAATGCTTCAATAAAATTTACAGTGAACACCAGCACGCCGCTAAAAATATTAATAGAATCCCCTCCGCTTACACCATCTTCAATCCTCTGCACATCTTCTCGCGAGTTCACTCTGAAAGTTACTACAAACAAGAGGGCAGAGTGTTTCTGGAATGAGGGCAGCAAAGCTGATTATTCAAATTCGAATAAGATGCAGGGCTCTGACTATTCTTTCTACTCAGCAGTCACCGTTCCCGAAAATATGAATAGTCAGGATTACATCGTCTATTGCCAAGTGGGCGATTCAGATTATGCAGAAAAGAAATTTACAGTCCGCTTAGACTCCGCAGATCCTGTAGTCTCTGTTGACGACTCCTCAGGATATGCAGGATATCAGAACATAAGCTTCTCAGCAGAAAAACTGAGAGTGAAAATAAGCGCTGATGATCCGGAGCCCAGCTGCGGAATAGCTAAATATTCCTATCAGGTGTATGATCAGAATGGAATTTCTATTTCCGAGAACTTTACAGAAAGCGGCGCTCCGGAAGATGGCTATTTCTACATTGAGGGGCTGGAACTTAAGAACAATAGTGTTTATTACATCTACGCGTGGGTTACTGATTATTCTGGAAGGGTTGGCTTTAATAAGAGCGACGGCGTAAGAATAAACCTGAGTTACAATCCGTGCGAGGATGGTATAAAGAACGGTCAAGAAACAGATGTTGACTGCGGCGGCGGATTTTGTATTCCTTGTGAAGGAGGAAAAAACTGTACCATAAACCGTGACTGCAAGACGGGGCTTTGCAACATCACTTCAAAAAAGTGCATACTCCCAGGATGCAATGATGGCGTAAAGAATGGCAACGAGACAGATGTTGACTGCGGTGGAAACTCCTGCGATCCTTGCCCTGATGGAAAGCTCTGCATAAACAATACTGATTGCAACTCAAAACTTTGTGACAACACAACAAAGCGCTGCATAGTTAACCCGCACTGCACTAATCATAAGAAAGATTCTGAATATGGAGAAACTGGAGTTGACTGCGGAGGAAAAGAGTGTGATCCCTGCCCCTTGGGATCTAGCTGCATACTTGACTCTGACTGCCAAAAAGGTCTTGTTTGCCTAAACGGATTCTGCTCCATAAATACTAATACAACCAACGACACCTGTTCCGACGAAACATTGAATGGTGATGAGACAGATGTTGACTGCGGGGGAAGCTGCACTCCATGCAACGAGGGCAAAAAGTGTAAGGTTAATAAAGACTGTTACGGCTCCTTGATTTGTGAAGATGATGTCTGTACTTCTACTTGCAAGGATGGTAAAAAAGACGGTGATGAGACGGATGTTGACTGCGGAGGAAGCTGTGCTCCTTGCACAGAAGGCAAAGCGTGTGAAGGCGACCTAGACTGCGAATCTGGAAATTGTAAAGATAGAAAGTGCGCTCCAGCATCTGGAGGAAGCAATCTTCTCTTAATTCTCCTCATAGTAATACTCATTATTGGCGGGGGAGGACTATTATACTATTACTACACTGCCCAGCAGAAGAAAAGCAAGAAACCACTATTTAATGCTCCTCCGGATTTCAAAGGTGGAGGAATTCAACTAAGAAATCTGGGAAAAGGATCAGAAGGGTCACCAATCCTCTTAAGTAAACAAAGAAGCTCTGAATTAGGTCCCCGTCCAGACATACGGGAGTTTGCCGGGATGACTCCTGAGCAGATTGCCAGAATAAGGGCGCTTGTCAGGGAGAAAGAAAGGGCGAAACTCTTCAGCAAGTTTGAAGAATATAACAGCAAGAAAGAAACAGAAAGCCCAATATATGACACCTCTGAGGTTTCTCAGCCAGCTGAAGCACCGCGAGAAAGTAAAGAAGCTGAAGAAAACAAAAGAAGAGAAGAAAAGAGCTTAGACGAGCTTGAAATGCGAGCAGAACTCAAAAAGATAGCTGCAGACAGAAAAAGTGAGAAGGAAAAGATAAAGCAGGAGCTGCAAAAAATAATAGCGAAAGGCAAAAAAGAAGTCAGTTCAAAAAAGAAGCATGCTAAGTAGTTCTGATAAAAATGAAAAGGGCTGAAGTAGAAACTCAGATAAACTGGATATATGTTCTGATAGGAGCGGGAGTCTTCTTGTTTGTAATTTTCAAATTTATCTCCGTACAACGCTCAGCCTCAGAACTGAACCAAGCAATTGCAGTAAGAGACTCATTAGAATCTGCAGTGCTCAGCGCGTACTCTTCATCTCAGAAGGAGTCCTACTTGCAAATCAACCTTGGAAAACTATCTGCAACCTTTAGCTGCGAGGATGGCGGAATTCAAGTTCATGAAAAAATCCAGCCAGTTGATATTGGCTCTGCGTTTGCTCCTAAAAAACTATCCTCTGATTCTGGCAGCATATTTATGAAGAGCATATCTTGGCAAATACCCATGAATGCGGGAAGCATAATCCTACTAACATCTCCCGCAGATAGCTACCTGCTTGTCAGAAACCCGCAAAATGACTATATGATCCCACTGCTCAAACGCATACTTCCCGAAGGAACTGACATTTCAGAAGTTGGTGAGGTTGAATCAATAACCTCAGCAATACAGCGCAGGAAGGGAAAAAGCGTTAGGATAGTTTACTTCAATGAGGAACCGCCAGACAGTGTAAAAAAGATGATAAACACTCAGGTCTCAGTTGTTAAGATAAGCTCAGAAAAGAACTCCTTTGGAACCGTAACCTACTACACTCCAACAGGGCATAATACATTAGCATACCTCAGTGACGAGATGATGGCTGGAGCAGTTCTTTCTGAAAATGCTGATGAGTATTCCTGCTCCGCTAATAAGGCGCTTAACCGTTTGGTCGGGATAATTAACCTTTCTGCCCAGCGTGCAGTTATGCTTTCTAATTTTGTTGAGAGTAATGTTTGCAAGGTGAGCCTTCAAGAAGCGAAAAATGAACTCTTGGCATATGCCGACTTCCTCAGCAGTCCTCAAATATTAAAGCCTGATAGTTCAACATTCTCCCAGCTTGAGAGTCACATCCAAAAAATATCTTCAAGAGAAAGTATGATGGAGAGGAACTCATGCCCAACAATTTACTAAAAGGGAAGGCTCAGGGAAGAATGTTAGAAGTAATACTTGCCGTAGTCTTCTTTACAGCCCTAATACTCTTTGCAATGCTGTTCTTGTCAAAAAAACAGCAGGAGTTGTCATCTCAGCAGCTGAATGATAGGAGAGAGCTTCAAGCAGCTGCCCTTGCTCAGGTTATTCTTAACATGCCTGAGATAAGATGCGATGTGCAGAACTGCATAGACATCTATAAGTTTTTAGTTTTTAAACAAAAGGAGAAAAACATATTCTACTCAACCGCATTTGGCGCATATTCTTCCAGAGCATACAACTATGAGATAAAGCTCTCTCTGATATACCCTGAGGTTGGCACATTTATTATTACAAATGGAAAGGGAAAAAGCAGTACTCTGTTTGAATTTCCAGTTACAGCATACAATGCAACTTCAGAACAGTACTCTTTTGGGATGCTCTCTGTGAGGGTTTACATATGAGACGGGCGCAGACGGAAATATTGGGAATCGCAATTGCAGTAGTGATCTTAATTCTCTTAGTACTCTTTGTAGTGGGACTGACCTCTTCAAATGCAAAAAAGCCTTCAGTCACAAAAGAAGTTCAGTATAGCAAACTTGCCTGGAGCTTTGTAAACGCCTTGGTAAGTACGAGCTACGGAGAAGGTACAATAAAGGATGCGCTTGAAAAATGCGGCGAAGACCCTCAAAGTAAGGAGTGTGAAAATGTAAAACAAGTAGTTACCCAAATACTTGACAGCTCTCTCGGAGTGAGAAAGGAAGACTACAAATTCACAGCAAGTTATGGAGAGAGCCAGATAATGGAGATAAACAAGCTTTCCAAATGCTCAAACCTGAATTCAGGAGAAGTGGTTCTGGCAACATTGCAGGGAAAGCCGCTTAAGGCAAGCCTCAAGATATGCATCAAATAAGCATCTATCTTATAAATTTTAACAATATTTTTAAACTTCATGAACACTCTCTTTTTCTTATGGAAATAGTTTCAAAAGAGGAATTCATACTAAACAAGCAAAGATTCCTAGAGATAATAAGACAGGGTGCAATCTTCATACACCCGACAGATACAATCTACGGGATAGGGTGCGTGGCAAACAAGAGCAAATGCGTTCAGCGGGTTAGAACAATCAAAAAGAGGGAGATAATGCCATTCTCAATAATAATTCCAAACATTGACTGGATATACAGGAACTGCGTAGTCCCGCAATTTGCAGAAGAATGGATAAAGAAGCTGCCAGGCCCATACACCCTAATATTCAAGCTTAAGAATAGAAACGCAGTTGCCAAGGAAGTCAATAACGGCTGGGAGACGATTGGTGTCAGAATTCCGAACCACTGGTTTTCAGAATTTGTAAGCCAGCTCGGAATACCTGTAGTGACAACTAGTGCTAACATAACCGGAGAGGAGTTTATGACTTCTCTTGAAAATCTTAACCCCGAGATAAAAGAAAAGATGGACCTGATAATTTATGAAGGGGAAAAGAAGGGGTATCCATCAACAATCATAGACCTTTCCGGAGAGCAGGTCAGAATAGTTAGCAGGGCTCAAAAGAGGGAAATTCTTCCAATATCAAAAGTGATTAAGGGAATAATAAGAAAATGAGAATTCTAGCATTTGGGGACATCCACGGAGATGTCGGGCTTGCCAAGAAGCTGGCTGAAGAGGCTGAAAAGAAGAATGTTGACTTAGTGGTAATATGCGGCGACATAACATATGGTGAGCGCTCAACAGAGAACCTTATAGGTCCCTTCGTGAAGAAGAATAAGAAAGTTCTGCTAGTGCCCGGAAACCACGAGACTTTAGCCACTGCAGACTTCCTTTCAAGGCTCTATGGAGCAGTTAACCTTCACGGCTACTCAGTAAGGTATAAGAATGTAGGAATATTCGGAGCTGGCGGCGCCAACATAGGCCTTTTCAAACTTTCCGAATCTGAGATATACAACCTGCTCAAAAAGGGCTTTGAAGGAGTGAGGGATGCTGATAAGAAGATAATGGTAACTCACGTTCACCCCTCAGGCACGCTAATGGAAAAGATGACAGACTTCTTCAAGGGAAGTGACGGCGTCAGAAGAGCGGTTGAGCGCTTGAAGCCTGACATCCTGCTGTGCAGTCACGTGCACGAGGCAGAAGGCCTTGAAGAGATGATAGGCAAAACGCGCGTCATAAATGTAGGTAGGAAGGGAAAGATAATAGACATATGATTCATCTCTTCCTGCTAAGAATTCTGGAAATTGCAGCCCAGCGCACAGTCTCAAACCAGGAAGCATACCTCTCATAATTCCTAAACTCGCCACTCCTTATGACATTTCTAAGAGAATTTACAATTGCTTCTCCACTGCTGAAGTCAATTTTGCTTTTATCCACAAGAATGTAAGATAGCCCAACATGAGATGCAATATGAGAATCAGAATTTGAAACTCCGGGAACCTTTAATTCTTCACAAAAATTACTAGCTTTCAAATTCGCTTGGTGTAGGTCCGCAATTATCGGATATATACAGACTGCCTGAGCGTTGAATGATTCTATTGCATCAACTTCATTATAAAGTTCCTTAAGCTTATCTTCACCAACACCCCCGACATTCCAGGAAGTAACAAAAGGGTGTGGAATTATCACGATGGCTCCAGAATTTTTCCCCGCAAGGATAGCATCCTCGCTCGTGCTTTTACAATCAAGATTTATCCTACAATTCTGACCGATTATTAGGATATGTCCGGAAGGCCTGTGAAACTCGTAGCCGGCTAGGATGTAAATTACATCTTCAGAATCACTAATCTTAGAAATCTTCAATACTGAGCCTAAGTCTTGAACATTATATCCTGATAGCACGCCGGAATACTTATCCTTAAGGTAATAGAAATTTTCTTCACTATTCGCATCTGTCAATGCTAGAATGTCTATGTCCTGCTTGAAAGCGCATTCCACTAGCTCCTCAAGTCCAGCATCTGCACTTTTTAAGAAAGGAGTGTGGTTGTGAAGTGAGATTGCAACCTCATAATCCCGCCTTTCAGGCCTGCTCAGCCCACGCTTGCTCAGTTCGTAGCTGCACATGCTGACTGAGTATAGGCCAATCAGGGAGGCGCTTATGAGTGACAAAATTTTCTTAAGTGTTGGCTTCATGTTGCACTTTTATCCTTTCATTACTGCAATAGGTACAAGCCTAGCTACGAGGTTTCCTATGCCTAATGAGTTTGAAACCCTTACAACTTCATCAATATCTTTATAAACCGAAGGAGCCTCTTCGGCAATTCCCTTCCACGAGACACCCCTGACAGATATGCCCTTAGCCTCTAATTCTTTGGCAACCTCTTCTCCTCTTATGTTCCTAAGCGCTGCAGACCTGCTTGAAACCCTTCCAGCTCCGTGAGCAGTTGAGCCGAAGCTTATCTCTTCAGCAGTTCTTGTTCCAACTAAGAGGTATGAGGCAGTGCCCATGCTTCCGGGAATTATAACAGGCTGACCGAAGCTCCTGTACGCTTCAGGCACTTCCTCCCTGCCGGCTCCGAAGGAGCGCGTTGCCCCCTTTCTGTGCACGCAAACCCTTCTAAGCTCGCCTTCAACATTGTGCTTTTCAAATTTTGCAATGTTGTGGCAGACATCATAGACTACTTCCATTTTTTCGGATGAGCCCAACACCTTTTCAAACACTGAGCGCACCCAGTGCGTAATCATCTGCTTGTTAGCAAATGCGAAGTTTGCAGCAGCACTCATAGCCTTATAATACCTCTGACCAAGCTCGGAATTTATAGGCGCGTTCACAAGCTCCCTGTCGGGAAGGTGCGCATATTCGTACTTCTTCTCCATGAGTTCTATATAATCTGAAGCTACTTGGTGGCCAAGCCCTCTGCTTCCGCAGTGTATCATGACTGTTATTTGCCCTTCAGCGTCTATTCCGAAAGCCCTAGCAGTCTTCTCATTGTAGATTCGGTCCACCCTTTGTATTTCCAGAAAGTGGTTTCCACTCCCAAGGGTTCCGAGCTGGGGTACGCCCCTCCTGATCGCCCTTTCAGAAACGAATCTTGCATCAGCATCCCTCATCCTCCCGTTCTCTTCAACTCTTTCCAAGTCCCTTCTGAAGCCATAACCGTGTTCAACAGCCCATTCCGCTCCCTTCTCCACTAGCTCTCTAACCTCATCCTTAGAGAGGCGTATTGCACTCTCCTTTCCAAGACCTGCTGGCACCTCCCTGAATATCGCATCTAGGAGCTCCTTTTTCTTTGCAGAGATGTTCCTCTCGTGGTATTCAGTTCTAACAAGCCTAACAGAGCAGTTTATGTCGTAGCCGACGCCTCCAGGGGAGATTATCCCATCTTCAATGTCAAAGGCAGCGACTCCGCCTATCGGGAAGCCGTAACCCTCATGAGCGTCGGGCATCGCTATAGCGTATTTTAAAATTCCAGGAAGGGAAGCCACGTTCGCCAGCTGCTGCAGCGTCTTATCCTCCTTCATCTTCCTGAGAAGCTCCTCTGAAGCGTACACCCTTGCAGGCACCCTCATCTGCCCGCTCTTGGGAATCTCCCAAATCATATCATTAACCCTGCGAACCTCCATCCTTAGCACCTCCTTCAAGTGTCCAGCACAACCTGTAAGACTACTTTGTTCCCACTTCTAAACAGTCTAAGCTCGTTGAAAGTAACCGCCTTAACAACCTCTCTATACTCATAATTTCTTATTGAATCAAAAGTTATGACAGCATTAAGCTTGAATCGCATTTTCTCTCTCTTAACCCTAATCCCTTCAACCTTGGAGAGGAGTAAGCCCTCAGAATCTCTTAAGAAGAGAAGCTCCTCTAAAAATTTCACTGCCAACTCCTCTCTAGAATCTGAAACCACTTCAATTTCCCGCTTAGTTGTTCCTTTCACTGAGCCTTCTACCATCAGAGAGGTCATCGCCTGGGCAGCGTTTTCTAACGCTTCCTCAAAACTTCTGCCGAAAGCCCTCAGCTTTACATCAGCAGTCTTTGGAAGGAATTCAAACCTTTTCATAAAACCCCCTTAACCAGCTTATCTTTACAGATATAAAAATATAACCGAAGTGTGAGAAAAACATGAAAAAATGGTAGCGGGGGGAGGATTTGAACCGCCGACCTGCGGGTTATGAGCCCGCCGAGCACTCCTGTCTGCTCTACCCCGCTATAAGATATCGCAAACTGGAACTCTTTAAATACTTTTTGCTTCTCCTGAAGAGAAGAACTGAGTTAGCTTAGCCTGTCCAAGGAGGCGTCTGAGAAGCCTGCTCCTCTTAAATATTAAATGAGCATCAAGTCCAAACTTCTTCTTAAGAAAAACTTCAGCATACCTGAGCATAAGCGCAGAATCTCCAAACTCCAAAGGCTTGGAAGACATCGCCTTACGAGAAGCCTCCCTCACAACCCACACTCCAAGCGGGCAGAAATACTCTCCAGTAATTACTCTTATTGCGAGCACTGACGCCTGCCTTCTCATAGCTTTAAGCCTTTCAAGTATTGCCAGCCTTGCAGCATAATAACCGCCTGAGCACTCCTCAGCATAAGCGCTTCTCCCCTCATACGGCTCGTAGTCAGTCATGAATTGCACCTCATTGCTCAGATTCCACTCAGCCTTTGGCATGTAGGTTTCAAACAGCTCATAACTCCAAACTTCGGGAAAGAGCAGAACTAGATAATAGTTTCCCAGATATCCGCCGAAGAAAGCCAGAGGGTCTGAAATGCTAAACTGCTTAACCTCTCCAGTCAGCTCCCTGCCGAGAGCATCATCTACAGCAGTTATCGCCCACCTCGTAGGAACAAGCTTTCTCTCACTCCTAACTCCCAGAGTGCCTGTGCTCAAAAGCCTAACTATAGCATTCTCATCAAAGCCCTTGGAAAAGAGTGTGGATATCGCCTCAGACGCCTTCAAGTCGTAATCTGAAACTGCCTTCTCAACAGCAGGGCTAACCCTGGGATTCTCAGCAAGCACGGCGCTCTTAAGCTTCGCCTCAGGACCAAAAGGAGCCAGCTCAGGGCTCAGGTTCACCCTGAACCTGGGAACCTCCTCAACATAAATCTCAACATCCACGGGCTTAGAAGCCATGCTCACCTCCTGAGCAAGCTCCAGAAGCCTGCTATAATTCCTGGAAGATGCACTATTAACTCTAGCCCTCGCTCTGGAATTAATAAGGCCAGACCTAAGCTCAATTATCTTTCCAACTGAGAAGTTCATCCCGCTCCACAGCCTGGGAGCATCATAAAGCTCAGCCTGCTCCAGAAGCTCAGGAACTTCAGGGGGTGCGAGTATTCCGACATTCACATCAGGATAGCCGCTCCTGCCCACAAGCACGGAAGGGGCTTTTGAATAGAACTCCTCCTTCATTCCTGAAAGCAGAACCTTCTTTATCTTGAGCATAGAGTTTGCCTTAGCATATACGGGGCAGTACTCCCTGCCGCAGAAGCCGCGCCCCTTGCATTTAAGGCAGAGAACCTTCATAAAGTAAATGTTTCACAAACAAAATTTAAATGTTTTCAGAAAATGTCCAGTGCAAGATTAAGATTTTTTAATCTCTTCTAAGAACCTCTTAACCGTTTTCACCAGGTGCTCAGGCTGAGTTTTCAAACGCTCAGCAGCAGCCGAGATTATCTGAGCATTAGAAGCTTTAAGCCTCTCCTCTGAAGAAAGCTTAAACTTTAACTTGTCCTCACCCTTCTTGACAATCCTCTTCCACCAGTCAAACAGCTCACCAACCCTTCCGGGAATCTGCTCCCTCTCGCAGTTCAGAATTTCTGAGAGCTCACTTATAATCCTGTTCTCCTCAGAAGAGAGCACTTCAGCAGCCCTTCCTGAAACGAACTCAATTCTTATTATGCCGTCCTGAACCTTTGAAGTTCTCAGAATCCTTATGCTGCGAACCTCTCCAGTTCTGTTAAGATGCGTGCCCCCGCACGCTTCCACATCCACACCTGGAATCTCAACAATCCTCAGCTCCCTGCCGGGAACAGCGCCGCCCTGATAGATTGAGAATCCGTAACGCCGCTCAGCCTCAGCCCTTGGAAGGAAAAACTTCCTCACCGGAATATCAGCCTGCACAATCCTGTTAGCTTCCTCCTCAATCCTGGCAACTTCCTGCCTTTCCAGCAGCTTGTAATGGGTTATGTCCAGACGAGCGTGCTCCAAACTCTTAGAAGCGCCAGCCTGCCAGACGTGCCTTCCAAGCACGATCCTGGCAGCAGCATTTACAATGTGAGCAGATGTATGATGCTGAGCCAGCTGAAGCCTCCTCTCAAAGTCCACAACGCCTTCAACCAATTCGCCTTCCCTAAATCTTGGAGAATCTACAAGGTGCACTATTATACCCCCATCCTTAAAGCATTCCAACACTTTTGAACTCCCCAGCGTGCCGGTATCGTGCAGCTGCCCTCCAGATGTGGGATAAAAAGCAGTCCTGTCCAGCACGACATACCTTCCATCAATAATCCTAAGCACCCTTGCTGAGAACTTAGTTAGAGTGTAATCTCCAAAGTATAAAGCCTCAGTCTGCGGCAGCCCTGACAGGTCGAGAGGCACGCCCTTCTTAGTTGAAGTTTTCTGAACGCCCACGGAGTGCCTCTCTGAAAGTAGTGAGTAAAAATTTTCAGGAACGTCCACACTAATGCCCCTAGCTCCGAGCTCCTGCCTGACAAAATCCGGACTTATGCCGTGACTGTCGTAAAGCTGAACGAGAAGCTCAGCAGTAATCCTCTTAGAAGCCAAGCCTTCCACAATGCGCTTAGCATTCCTCCTGCTCTCAAGATACTTCTCCCTTTCATAATTCAGAATCTTCTCCACACCATCTAACCCTTCCGAAAGCTCCGGGAACAAAGGCTTAAGCTCCTCAGCATGAATCCTGCAAACCTCAGCAAGGGAGACATCCCAGCCGTACCTCTCAATAAGGGATAAAGCCCGCCTGAGAAGCATCCTAAGATTGTAGCCGCCGGCAACATTACTGGGGAGAACCCCGTCAGAGATTGCAAATAGCAAACTCCTCGCGTGCTCAGCAATAGAATACAGAGCAGCAGACCTGGAGATCTTATTCTTCAACTCATCCTTAGAAACTCCGAGCTTATCTGCAATATCAGCCCAAACCGCCTCAATATCCTCAACCTCATCAGCATTAAGATATGAAGCATACGGTAGGAACCTCCGCATAAGAGCCTGATCAGTACGAAAGCCGGTCCTATCATAAAGATACTTCATAACCTCAGGAAAAACAGCCTCATAACTAGTGCTCGTAGCATTAGTAAACCAGGCATTCCTCTCATGCCCCATACCCATGTCAAGAACATTAAGCCTCAAAGGCTTAAGACCACCCTCAGTAACCTGATACCGCATGTAAACCTGATTGCCAAGCTCAAGCCCTCGGCAGAAGTACTCCATACAGGGACCGGCATTACCGCCTCCAGCCCAAGCGTCCTCGTGAAACTTCAACTCAGCCTTAGGAATTCCAAGCCCGAGCGTGAGCCACTCAAAAATGTCCCTAAAATACCTCTCCTGATCAAAACCCTCAGGACTTGTAAAAGCATGCTGGCCAATCATCACAAAACCTGTATAGTGAGCACCAGTTATGCCAACATTATCCACATCATTAAAGCGGAGGCAGAACTGCGGAACAACAAGCGGGTTGGCAGGAGGCTCAACCTCGCCGGAAACCACGAAAGGCTGAAAGTCATAAATGGAAGCCTGCACGAAGTCAGTATCGTCGCGCCACCTAGCAGCCACAGGATACCTCTTAATAGGAGAATACCCCCTCTCAGAAAAGAACCTGGAAAACTCAGCCCAGACCTCAACATAGCTCAACCTCCTCTTGGCAGGAGTATCCCCGATAAACCTGAAACCTCCCGAACAGGCAGGATCTCCGCAGACATCAGAATCCTCAACACTCCAAAAGAACTTCCCACACCTGGAACACTGATGCCGAGAAAAGCCCTGACCCTTCAGAAAATCAACTGCATAATACTTCTCAGGCTCCATAGAAGCAGCCCTTCTCAACTCCCTTTTAACCTCCTTATCCGAAAGCATAACTTGGAGAATAAAAAAGGGGAATATAAAGGTTTTGAATCTAATCCGCAAAGTAGACCTACTCCAATTATTGGCTAAAATATTGAAAAATAAGCTACAACAGTAGAAATTATTACGAATTATTAGACCAAACTTATTCTGTAGAATCATACCTTGTATCTACAACAGTAGAAATTATTACGAATTATTAGACAACAAAAAAAATATTAGAACAAGCAAACATCTACAACAGTAGAAATTATTACGAATTATTAGACGAAGGATTTGAATTTATAAACATAGCCATCTACAACAGTAGAAATTATTACGAATTATTAGACCATCGTTCGGCTCAATTAGAGTGATTTCGATCTACAACAGTAGAAATTATTACGAATTATTAGACATGCTGGGCTAAAAAAATATTATGAGATCTACAACAGTAGAAATTATTACGAATTATTAGACAAATTACAAAATTAAAGACTTTTTTTGAAAAAATCTACAACAGTAGAAATTATTACGAATTATTAGACGACGTTGAAAATAATTCTGAGAAAACTGAGAATCTACAACAGTAGAAATTATTACGAATTATTAGACAGGTCCCACTTAGGGGTAGGAATATGAATTTTAGGGGGTTGATATACGACAAAATTTGCGGTTTTCGGCGTAGAAGTTACTCTACGACACATCTCTTTTGCATAGGAAACGAAAGGATGTTGTGACTTTGTTATTTAAAAAGCTTGCTCTTTTTTGTGAAGAGAAACTCTTTTTTTATAATTTTGCATTCAGACTGAGGTTTGCATTTTTTATCCGAAGACCAGATCATCTTCCTCGTTTTTTGCATATCCAAATCTTATTACTTTTTCAGGATTATTCACTTCAAATATTAGTACGCTGTCGCTTTGCTGGAATTCTTTTTCAAAGCTTTCCCTTATCTCAAGTTTAACTATGCTTAGTATCCTTTCGCTGTTGCTTATTTCATAAACTGAGAACTGGAGTCTTCTTCCATACTGCCTGATAAATTTGTTGAACCTGTTTCTCAAATCATCTTCTCTTATGTCATATGCTAGTATCATCATCTATCCTCACCTATCCTAAATATTGGGTACGCCTCTATTTCCTTCTGTTTTATGAATGCGCGGTAGTATGATCTTACATAAAGGAAGATGTCCTGTTTGTATTCTAGAATTGCTCTTAGTAGTATTTCACTGTATTTTTGTGTTGCTTCTTTTTTTAGCTCGTATCTTCCCTGTATACTTACAAAATCTTTTTCATCAATTTGTTTCAGATTGCAACTTGTGCGAATTCTCTTTTCTATGACGCACCTGAAAGGCTCTATGATGTCGCACACTAATGATTTTCGCTGATAGAACTGCTTGTGATATACTCCGCAGTATAGGTCAAATCCGTATAGGCTCAGGTTTGCTTCAATGAATTGAAACAGGTAGGTGTATCCTATGTCTAATAGGCAGTTGTATATGTCCGGTTTTATCCGAGGTTTTCTGCCGCTGAAGTTAATGTTTTTGAAGTATGTTCTGAAGAATAGCTTTGAGGATTCTCCTTCAATGCCCAGGAGTTCTTGTTCGTCATTAGCTGTTTTTATAGATGTTAACAATTTTTCAATAATCTCTATTGCCTTTTTTTCTTCTTTTGTTTTATATCTCAGCGATTTCATCAGTTGAACTTGATTTAATACTTTATTGTAGACTATGTGTTTTGCAATTTCAAAACTTCTGTTGCACGAATATTGCACTCTTCTTAGAAGGAAGTTACCTTCAGTGCCTGCATTGTAAACCAGATATGGTCTTAGAGAGTAAGTCAGAAAAACTAGTGGAAATCCAAACCTCTTTGCATTCTTAAGAAGCACAGAAGTTATAGTGAACTCTCCCCGGATAAAGACTAAAAATATTTTGTGGCAGGAGTTTTGAAGTATTATCCTTCCATTTTCATCTGTAACTTGAAGATTTGAATTTTTGAATGATATTTTTTTAGCTTCACTACTCTCTAAAAACAGAACCTGCTTTTCCATAAAGTCGGGTTTACTCATCATCTGCGTAGTAATCGCACATATTGCGATATATGCATTTTTCACATTTTTTTAAGTTTTGAGAAAAAGATTTGTCTTCCAGCCTGAAACTTCTCATTCTTTTCAGCAATTCCATAAGCTTATGTAGGTCTTCATCTCCAGGAATTTTTACCTCGTATGTCTTGTTGTCCATTACTGAGTACAGTCGTATTTTTTTGACTGCAAATCCCATTTCAGTTAAGCAGAAGTACTGTGCATACATCTGGAGAAGATAGCCTTCGTAAATCCTGCTTATTCTCTTCTTACGCTCTGTTAGAACTCCTTCTTTTTTGTCAAATAAGTCTATTTTACCTATCACTCCCAAAGATTCGCTGTAAACTTCAACTCCTTGAAGAACGTCTCGCCTTGTGCTGTATTGTTTTTTGTCAATGCTATTGTGAACTATTCTTCCTTCCACTTGCGGGTTTTCATGATATAGGTGTTCATCATAATTGCTGTAAAGATTGTGAAAGTAGATGCTTCTCGGACAGAATATGAAGTCGTTTATGTTTGATATGATTATATTTTCTTCCAATTTTTTCAGTGCCTCGCTATCACATATTCTAGATACTCTTCCCTATCTACATGAGGTTTTTCTCCTTTAATGATCTTTTTGATTGTCAGAATTCCTTTTAGTCCTATATGTAATGCTCCGTTTGCGTCTGCATTTTGAGGTTCATCCTTATCTGCTCTTCTAGAGTCAAAGAAGTTTCCCGAAGCATCTCTCACGCAGGACAATATAAAATCTTCATTTTTTTGACTGTCAAAGTTTCTCATTTGCAGAACTAATCTTAACAGGTAGATCAATTCTTCAAAGAATGTCTTATTCTCGCTTTTAATTATCTCTTTAACAAGGTTTCTTTCATCCTCGTATGTGATTCCTTCCTTTTTGAATAGGTCCTTGAGTTTTTCCGTTACATGCACCTCTTCAGTTTCTCCAGTTATCAAATTGTTTTTCTTCTTTATTACAAATCTCGTTCCAAAGCTGCAAACAGTCCATTCTTTCTGGTTGTATTCATTTTTAGAGTCTTTTTCTAAGAAGTCTGCATACTTGAAAGTGAATTCAAAGTATTTCTCTTTACTGTTGTATCTTATTGACTTAAATCTTTTGAAAAAGTCCTGTGCAGCTTTTATGTTTGTGTACTTTGGGTGGAGCATATTTACAAATCCTGTTTTGGGACATATGGCTGAAGTGTAGCCCGCATCTACATAGAATATTATTCCCGTTTGTTTTCCTATTTCCTCAAATGATGTAAATTGGCTGGTTAGCTGATATGCATTTAACAGTCCGCCTTTTTGCGTTTCTTCCCTGTCTTTGAATACGAGGTAGTTTAACTTATTAATTAGCATCTTTTCAAACTTCTGGTATACCTGTTTTTCTATCTTTGATCTTCCGCGCTTGAATTCGGTGTTTAAGTCTTCTAAAACTATCACTGCATTATGCTCCACAGCCATTTTGCAGATATCGTGAACTGCCTTTGATAGGTAACCCTCTTTCATCTCTTTTATATTCTTTATTTTGCTCCAGTTTACTCTTGCTCGTTTCCTTTCTTGTTCAAGTTCATCAAGCTTATCCCAGTATGAGTGTTTTCTATTAATATCATCGTATAAAATGTTTAATGATTTTTGTTCTATTATCCTCCCTTCAGGTGAGAGCAGTGTGTAATACAGCAGGTTTCTCTCACCGCGGTCAATGCTTAGAATGTTAACCTTTGAGTGATTTTTCTCTATAATCTCGTTGATATTTTTGTTTAGATCTTTTCTTTTTAATTCTTCTAATTTGAAATTTAGTGTTATTGGGCAATGTAAAAAGAACTGGTTTTCCGTATACCTCCTGTCCTTTATGATGTCATATTTGAATATGCTTCTTTCTTTTTCTCTAATTGGATTCTTGTTTTCAATAGGTCCCCCTGCTCGGTGAATTGTGGGATTTTCTATGGATTTATTTCTGAAAAAAATTTCTGCGCCTCCGTCTAACTTGAATTTTACATCCTTTAGGTTTTCTTCACTGAATAATGCCTGCCAGTAGAGCGTGTGCAGGTTCTTCCTACCTTTTGAGTAGGGTGAAAAATCTTTGTTCCACAGCTGGAATAGGTACAGCTTGCCATCATTTACCATTTGATTTATTTCAGATTCAGGTATGTATTCATACTCTATTTCATACGCCTGGTTATGAACATCTTGGAAAAATTCTTTAATATCTTTGTACTCAGATGTTTCTTTGAATTTAAAATTAAACTTCTTGTTCCATTCCGGATGTTTTTTTATACCCTCTTTGTAAAAGTTTATCATCTTATGGCAGTCCTCAATTTTGAATTCCTTCTTCTCATAACCATCTTGCAGCTTCGCATTTTTGCTGTAACTAGCATACTTTCTTATTTCTTCTATCTCTTTAGGAATTGGATACATTTTTTTGTATTTTTCTGAAAAAAACACATGTGCCAATTCTTTTGCAGGTTCAGGAATTAATTTGTACTCCACAAGTTTATATGCTGGTCCTTTTACTTCTTCCTTCTTTTTTATCCTATCGAATTCTTCCGTATCTTCAATAATACCTAAGAAGTATTTTCCTTCCTTCTCCAATATTATTCCCCGACAATCTTTTACTTTGTTAACATCCCAACCGTTTAATAATTTTGATTTTTTGAATGTTATTTTTATTTTATCAGTGCTGAAAGGTTTTTGTGTCACATAATTTCTTATTCTGTTATATACTCCTACGATTTTTTCAAAAGGTTCGTATGCTTCTTCAAATTTGTTGTAGAACTCTGCGTTAATCTCCAATGGTGAGCTTTCTTCTTTATTTCTTAAGTTGAACGGTTTTATTATCTTATACAGCTGCATAGCTACATCTAAAAATTCCTTTATCTTTTCTACATCTTTGTAGTTCTCTTCTTTTGTGAGTGCTTTCTCGTTTTTAGTCGGTTTTAATTCGCTAAGCTGAGAGTATTTTTCTTTTACTTGATCTATAAGCTTCGTTATAATGCTATTTTTTCCAGCGTAGTACTCAAAAAAGGTTTGCCAATACTTACCTTCTTCGTCTAGGCAGCTTAATGACTGTTTAATTTCTTCTAGAGAAAAATACGTCTTTTTAAGCCAAGCGTCTCTTTCTTTTTTAGTTTTTAAGTCTTTTTGTGCGTACGCATCTAATCCTCTATTAATAAGATCCCACTCATTATATATCTCCTTAGATATGTAACTCAGAGAGGATTTTTTTAAATAGATCCCACTAGCGTCGTATTGTAGTATATTTTCAAAAATGTTTTTTATTATTTCAAACTCATTTGAGATTCCTGTGTAGAACTCATGAAGTGTAGATACTACTTCTACATCGTCTTCTATTTTTGCTTCAGCAAAAGAGAATGTATTTTTTTCTCCTAGAATTTGCTTGTATAGTGGCACCATTAAAAGTTTTTTTATTTCCCGTTTTTTGTCTTCAGGCTGTTTTTGGGAGTACAGGTTAATCAGCTCGTTGAGCCCCTGAATTTTTTTATTACCTTCTAACGACTTACCACCTATTACGAGGTTGAATCTGTCTATTCCTTCCTGGCTTAGGAACTCATTAAAGTTTTCAAGTTTGAAAAATTCATCTAATTTTTTTTCCCCTAATTCATGATAGAATTCTTTCTCTAGTGTGCTGCAATCAAAATCTGAATATTGACTTATCTTCTCATACTTTTTTATGTTATCAATATATCTTGGTAAATTTTCACCAACAATTCTGTAAAATAGCGAGGTGGATTTCTCCTCATTTGAGAATACATTTTTTCTTTTTTCAAAAAATGGATGAAAATATGTAACAAACTTATTGAATTTTTCTATCAATTTTCTGTCTTCTTCTCTTTTTTCTTTTTCTAACCAATTGGGAAGTCTATTTTTAATTAAGTCGTCTTCAAATAATTCATTTTTTTGTGTACCTTCAAAGAACTTATCGTGAACTTCTTTAATGAGGTTTTTTTGAATTGTAGAGAACTCTTTTGTTGCGTTTTTATTCTTTTTGTCTTTTTTCAACTCTAAATACTTTTTTTCATACTCTTTTAGACTATCTAGGCTAATTTTTGTATTTCTTAACCTGTCTGCTATGAAATTTCTATAATATTCATCTATTATTTTTTTAGCTCTTTCAGAATCTCTGGCAAGTTCTTCGTCATTTTCTATAATCTTCCTTTCTATTATGAACTCTTCTGTTTTGCCAATCGGTTTCAGCCTGAATCTTAAGGTCTTCTTTAATTTGTAAAGCCCAGTGCACTCATCCCAGATTGAAGTTCTTGATTCAATCATAATATAACCCACCCCCTATTTCCTTTAATTTTTTCTTCATTTAAAAATATTTCTACAACGCAAGTCCAGTGGAAATTTTTTTCTAAAGATATATGCAAGAATTTTTGTGCTTACATCTTGCTGAAACTTGTTTTGCTTTAGCATTTTGAGTAAAGCTTTTAATTTGATTTAACATTTGTCTTCTTATGCGTGTGAACCATTCTGAAAGGGATCGTGCAATTAGGGTTGTGAGAATTCTCAAGCGGGAGTATGGCATTCCCGGAACTGCTTTGAGGTTTTCAAACCCTTTTCAGCTTCTCATAGCTACCATGCTTTCTGCGCAGTGTACTGACGCTAGGGTTAATGCTGTGACGCCAGTGCTCTTTAAGAGGTTTAGAACTCCTGAGGATTTTGCCAGGGCGGATGTTAAGGAGCTAGAAGGGATTATTAGGAGCACTGGTTTTTACCACTTGAAGGCGAGGCGCATAGTTGAGGCTTCTAGGGCTATAGTGGAGAGGTTTAATTCCAGGGTTCCTGCTAGTATGGATGACCTTCTCAGCCTTCCAGGTGTTGCCAGGAAGACTGCGAATCTTGTGCTCTCTGAGGGCTTTGGAGTTGTTAAGGGCATAGTTGTTGACACTCATGTTAGGAGGCTTTCATTCAGGCTTGGCTTTACTAGAAGTCGTGATCCGAGGGTTATAGAACAGGATCTCATGACGCTTCTTCCCAGGAGAGAGTGGAGGAACATTTCATTTCTTTTAATATCGCACGGGAGGATGGTGTGTAATGCTCTTAAGCCTAAGTGCGAGCTCTGCATATTGAAAAGGCTCTGTCCTAGGCGCGGGGTTTAGGCATTGGACACCTCTGCGCAATCCTTTTAATTCATTTTATTAAATCTTTTTTTCTATGAATAGGACGGGGTGTGCAGAGCTGCCGCTTCACTCGGGAAGGTGTCCAAGATGGCTCTTTCCGAGGATGGTGCGGCTTGGAGGCGAGATTTCAAGATTCATCATCTTTGAGTATGGCAGGAGTGAATTTCTTAGGAGAATTTCTGATCCTTACTTCTTCCAATGCCTGGGCAGCGTTCTCGGATTTGACTGGCACTCTTCCGGGCTTACTACTACTGTGTGCGCTGCTCTTAAGGAGGCTTTAACGCCTGAGGACGGAGTTTTGGTGCTCGGAGGCAAGGGTTCTGCTTCAAGAGGCACTCCTTCTGAGATTATTGAAGCTTCTGAATCTTTCGGTATGGGAAGTTCTCGGGCTGAGGAGCTGCAGAGGGCTTCAAGGCTTATTGCCAAGGTGGATAATGCTCTGGTGCAGGACGGATTCCAGCTTTATCACCACTCCTTCTTTCTGGCTGAGGACGGCTCATACGCTGTCGTGCAGCAGGGCATGAGTCAGGCTTCACAATACGCCCGCAGGTATCATTGGCTTTCAGGCTTTGAAAGCTTCGTTGAGGAGCCGCACTCCGCAATCTTTTCCTACACCTTGAAGCAGGATGTTCTGAACATGACTTCTCGTGAAAGCAGGGCTGCTAGGAAGTGCAGCGTTGACCTGGCTTGCGACGGGCCTGGCAGGATTGTCAGGATGTTGAATTCGTGCTGTTCAGAGCAGCGTTCGCTCTTGGAGTATTCCCAGTTTAAGAGTTTATCCATGCCGCGGATGCACACTATTCCCAGGATGGGGAAGCGCGACTTTGAAACTCTCAAGGCAGCTTACGAGCTTCAGCCGGAAACTTATGAAGAGCTAATCTCAGTTAGGGGGTTTGGGGCTAAAGCAGTGAGGGCTCTCGCACTTATCTCTGAGCTCATCTACGGGTGCGGCGCTTCCTGGGATGATCCTGCCAGGTTCAGCTTTGCGCACGGTGGCAAGGACGGAATTCCATACCCTGTGGATACTGCCCTTATGGATGAGAATGTTAGCGTGTTGAGAGATGCCATAAGGGATGCTCAGGTTGGAGATTTTGATAAGAGGAGGGCGCTGATGCGCCTGAAAAACCTCTACTCCTTAACAAGATAAACTAGGTCTCCCTCTCTGACTTGCGATTCCACTTTTAGCCCTACTTCATCTCCAGACTTTGCTTCAGGGATGTTTTTGTGCTCAACCTGCATTGAGCTTACCTTCTGCTTGAAGTCTGTGGAGTGGCCCCTTATCCTTATAGTGTCTCCAACCCTTATGCTGCCTGAAAGCTTAAGAACGGCAACTCCTATCTTTGAGAAGTAGTGCGTTATCCTTCCAACTTCTTCTTCCAAATAGTTCACCCCCTAAGATGCATTTAATGCGAGTTTAGTATTTAAACATTTTCAGATAATTTTTTATACCCTCCGGGCAAAGCGGGAGTAATGAGGCGGGAGCTATTCCAGTTTTACGATTCGGGAATTCTCAAATCAGCGGAGCCTGTCAGGGCCGTAAGGCGGGAGGGAAGCTTTTTATTAGTAGGCGCTGAGAAGAGCCCTTTCAGGCCAGCTTCCGGAGGCCAGCCTTCTGATAGGGGAGTAATCTCTGGAGATGGCTTTTATGCCGAGGTTGAGGACTCCTTTGAGGATGGCGGTTTGATAATGCACAGATGTTCAAGGTTTTCGGGAAGTATTTCTGAGGGGCAGAAGGTTATTTTTGAGGTGAATTCTCAGCTTAGGAGGGCTTACACGCTTATGCATTCTGGAGAGCATCTGCTATTTGCCTGTTTGAAACGCGTGATGGGTGAACACTCTCTCAGTGTTGAAATTGATAAGGTTTCAATAGGTGCTGAGGAGTCATCATTTTTTGTTAGGGCTTCTTCTCTTAATTGGAATCTCATGTTTGAGGCTGAGGAGCTTGCAAATTCTATAGTAAAAGAGGGGCGGGCGTTTAGGATTTCTTACCTCGCACCGCAGGAGGCTCTTTCTGATTCGGATTTGCGGATTAAGGCTGACAGGATTAAGGACGAATTTGTTAGGAGGGTTGAGATTGTCGGGGTTGACGCTTCTGCCTGCACGGGCACCCACGTTGAGAATACTTCTGAGTTGAAGCTCGTTCTGGTAACCTCTCTTAAAAGTTTAGGAAGCTCAAAGTTTGAGATAAAGTTCAAAGTTGCCGAGCATGCTTTTAGAGAGGTTTTTAGGCATTCGAGGGATTTTAGAAGGATATCTGCGCTTTTAGGAAGGAGTGACTCTGTATTTGAAGACACTCTTAAGCTTTGGAATGAGAATAGGGAGTTGAAGGAGAGGCACCAGCAGGATTTGCTGAGAAGGATTTCTAGTATAACTCCCGAGAGGCTTTTCGGCATAAGCTTCTATTCTGAGACTCTTGAGGGCGAGGAGCAGAAGGTTATAGTTAAAGGCATGTCAGCCCTGTGCTCAAAACAGGCGTTTGTTTTGCTAATAAACAGAACGGGTGAAGAGAAAGCGAACATTTACCTTATGCGCTCTTCAGATCTGGATTCAGACCTACTGGAATTTCTTAATAATACAGTATTCTCACTCTTTTCTGGCAAGGGCGGTGGGAATTCAGGATTTGTTACTGCTGAGCTTAAGCTCAGGAGGGATGACGAGCGCATTCTCAGAGAAGAGGTGCGTTCCCTCATCTTATCCTTAAGATGAGTCTTGAAACTCTTGCGACCAATTCCGAAGGACTTCCGAGAAATTTGTGATAAGCATTATTTAACTTAAAATTAAAATTCTCCTCATGGCTGAAATTGATAAAATTTTTTCAACGCTTAAAAATGCGAAAGGAGGCATAGAGCTAATAATAGAAGTTTCGGATAAGGAGAAGGCTTATAACACGCTTAGAAGGTTTGGCAGGTGCAGGGCTTTTGAACTGATTCCATACCTTGCCTTAGAGTGCAGCGTTAAGGATGCTGAGCGGCTTGCAAGCTTAAAGTATAAGGAACGCCGCTCCTGGCTTCTAAGTCGCGAGGTGAGAAGTGCTCTGGAGCAGATACTCTCAATAGAGCCCTCTGCTAAGGTTTCAATACCTCCAATGAGGAAGGGCATAAACTATTCTCTAGATCATGGCGAGAGGCTCTGGAACCTTGAAAATATTGGAGCATATGAGGCTTGGAAGCTCTCAACAGGCTCAGAAGTTTCAGTAGGCGTGATAGACACTGGCTGCGACTACTCTCATCCTGAAATATCCTCCAGGTTTTCAGATGATAAGGGCTTTGACTTCATCCTAAATAATTCAAAGCCTATGGATCTTAACGGGCACGGCACCCATGTTGCAGGCATTATTGCAGGAAGAAACTGCGGAGTCGCTCCAGGAGCTAGACTATACGCCTTAAGAGTTCTGGATGAGGACGGCTCTGGTAGCGAGGCAACTGTGATGCTCGGAATCGAATGGGCATTGAAGAAGAGATTACAAATTGTGAATATGAGCCTCGGAGCACCAGACTATTCAGAAGCCTTTAAGGAGCTCTGCTACTACGCTCACAAGCATGGCCTCATAATGTGCGCTGCAGCTGGCAACGACGCGGCTCCAATATATGATTATCCAGCATCCTTTCAGCCAGTCATATCCGTAGCGGCAGTAGATAGGATGAACAGGCATGCCTACTTCAGCAACATAAATGATCTGGTAGACATCTCTGCGCCGGGAGTTGAGATTGTTTCTTCATATCCAGGCGGCTCTTACAGGATGCTGTCAGGCACCTCAATGGCAGCTCCCCACGTTTCAGGCGCGATTGCTCTGGGGCTCTCACTAGGTATGGATGTTAATCTTGTTGAAAGGCGGCTGGCAGATACTGCTCAGCCAATATCCCAACAGGGCGTCCCACAGGAAGCTTTCGGAGCAGGTCTTGTGAGGGCGGATGCTCTGCTCTCAAACTATTATGATTCCAAAATCGCAAGAATTTTAAGCGGCCAGAGCTCAAAA
The DNA here is from genome assembly GCA_038874135.1 of Candidatus Woesearchaeota archaeon. Taxonomy (GTDB): domain Archaea; phylum Nanobdellota; class Nanobdellia; order Woesearchaeales; family 0-14-0-80-44-23; genus 0-14-0-80-44-23. Next base: position 487,427 of record JAVZCZ010000001.1, on the reverse strand, counting down.
GCCAGTGTACCCTGCTGGAGGGATTGGAATGTCCCTAGAAGATGAGGTTAAGGGCGAGTTCTTTGTTAGGACGAGCTTTAATGAGGATTTGCTATTAAGAGAGCTCTCGCAGTTCGGAATTGAGATAGTTTATAAGTACGCTACTGGAGTTTATCATCTCAGGTTTGCAGAATCTTCAGAGAAGCTGATAAGCAGGATGGAAGAGCTTAAGAGGGAGAAAAAGATAGATTATTACGAGCCTGTTAGGAAGAGTAGGGCTTTGGAAGATTCAGCTTAGGGTGAAGTAGATTCTCCTGTTGTCCTTTCCCTTGTTCTCACTTCCTATGATTTTTATCTTTCCAATCTCAGAAGTGTTCTTCACATGGGTTCCGCCGCAAGCCTGCTGGTCTAAGCCGTCAATTGAAACTATCCGTATGACTTTTAAAGATTCTGGCAGCAGCTTTCTCAGCTTAACCAGCCCCGGGATTTTAAAGGCTTCCTCCCTCTCTAAAAATTCAATTCTTACGGGGAGAGCCTTCTGAATTTCAGCATTGGCTTCCTCTTCATATTTGGCAAGTTTTTCCCTGTCAAAGCTTTTCAGACTGAAGTCCATCCTGGTTTTTTCCTCTCCAATCTGGTTTCCCGTGATTTCAACATCCTGTTCATTTCTGCATATCACTGCTGAGAGCACGTGGCAGGCAGTATGGTATCTCATGAATAGGTACCTTCTATTCCAGTCAACAATGCACTTCACTGCCCCGCCAAGAGTGATGCCTAAAACTTCAGCATCTGCAGCTAGCTCGTGCAGCACTCTGCCGCCTTCCTTTCGCACATTAACCACTTCAGCGGTTTTTCCATTAAATTCTAGGAAGCCTCGGTCGGAGGGCTGCCCGCCAGATTCAGGATAAAATGCCGTCCGGTCCAGTTCAATAATTCTTCCTTGAATAAAAGTGACTCTTGCTTCAAACTCTCTGAGGTAGCAGTCTTTGAGATACATCAGCTCTGTCATGGAGCTTTAGAATTTTTAACTGCTTTATAACTCTTTCCCAAACTTAATAAATGAAACCATTTTAGTACTCATCATGGCAAGGATTCGAGTAAGAAATTTTGACCTTAAAAAGACGGTTGAGTGCGGCCAAATATTCAGGTGGGAGAAGCTCGGAGACTATTATTACATAACTGCGGGGGACAGGATTATTGTGGCTCGCCAAGACGGCGATAATCTTGAGTTTAGGATTTCAAGCGGAAACTCAGCTTTTGTTAGGCATTATTTTTCTCTTGATGAGGATTACAGCCGCATAGTTTTGCAGCTCGGCAGGGCTGGACTTCCAGGAGAGGTTATAAGCTCTGCTTTTGGGCTCAGGCTGATAAGGCAGGAGCCTTTTGAGTGTCTAATTAGCTATGTGGCTTCCTCAGCTTCTAACATTCCCAGGATAAAGAGAAATCTTAACCTGCTTAGCAGGAGATTTGGCAGTAGAATAAGCTTTGAGGGCTTTGAAACATACTCATTTCCAACCCCTTCGGAACTTTCAGCTGGCGCGTGTGAAAAATCTCTTAAGAAGTGTGGCTTGGGATTTAGGGCACGCTTTTATCCCGTACTGATTGGGCAGGTTTTATCCTCTACTTACGGAAGAACTGCTGACCAGAAGTTTAACCGATTCTTCTCAACAATTTCAAGCATGCCGTACGAGGCTGCTAAGCTTGAACTTATGAAGCTCAGAGGGGTGGGCAGTAAGGTGGCTGACTGCGTGCTGGCATTTTCTCTTGGCTTCGGAGAGGCATTTCCAACTGATGTGTGGATAAGGAGGGCAGTTTCACAAGTTTTTTTTAAGGGTAAGAATCTGAGTACTAAGCATGCCGAGGAGTTTGGTAGGAAGACCTTTCAGAAAAATTCTGCTTACGCGCAGGAGTTTCTGTATTACTGGATTAGAATGAAGCACTACAAAGCTTAGAAGATTGAAAACCTCCTCTTAACCAAGAATACTCCTTTCTCTTTTATTTCAAAAGCCACCTGGTTCCCCTCGGGCAAGCTTCGGTGCTTTCGGAGAACTGCTATTCTTGAATTTTCCAGCTGCTGAAGCTCTATCAGACATTTTCCGCTGTACCTAACTATGTCTCCGCCAACTATCTTTATTCTCCCCTTGTTTTCAAAGTCTGAGTAAACTTGAGAGGTTATGAGAACTGGAATCTTCTGCTTTCTGGCAATCTGTGAGAGGTAGTTAAGCATTCTTCCAAGAGAGCTGTTTATCCCTTTTATGTCTTCCTCAGTCCTTTCAATCCTGTACAGACTGCTTATAGTGTCTATTATTATGATGCCAATATTCTCATCAACTAGGTCCTTAAGCCTTTCAAAGTCAGCCAGCTGCTCTTCAAAGTTTGTCGGTTGCAGCACCATTACATTTTTCATTATCTTTTCAGAGTTTCCTACAATTTGGTATAGTCTGGTTATTGAGAAGCCGCCTTCGGTGTCCATGAAGATTACTTTCTTTTTGGGAGCAATGCTGGCAATTGCGCACAGGCATATGTTTGTCTTTCCAGAGCCGGAAGGACCGTATATGACAGTAATCACGTCCTTTTCGTAGCCCCCGCTTAAGAGGTGGTCAATCGCGTCGCTTCCTGAGGGAATCTTTTCTTCCTGCATATGTTCAGCTAATCATTTCTGAATAATAAACTTTTCCAGTTTCTACCTCTTTTTGATTTTAGAAATTCTTCAATTCTTCTTTCTATTTCCTCAGCATTTTCAAACTGAAGCTCCATCCTGCGAAACTTCTCAGTATGATAGTAGTTTCTCCCGTTGGAATACTTGAATTTTAAGCTCTTGTGCAGAAGTTCATGGTATACCAGGTAGTCCAGTATCTCTTTGGGAGCTCCTCTAAAGATTTGGCTGACTCTTATCATGTCCTCGTGAAAGTCGTATTCTGCCAGATGCCTTGTGGAGTTTCCTTCAAACTTTAAGTTGGGCATCTCCATAAGCCCGTGAAAGTATTTCTCGTTGACTCGGTCAAATGATTCTTTCAGCTCAGCATCTACTCTGTCTTTTGGAATTGAGAGGTGGATGTTCTTTACAAATGAGCTGTAAAGCTTCATGTTAAGGGTTGGATGCACCTTTCTCTTTAAGATGCGGACAATCATCTCTTGAAAGAGCCCCTTTTTTATCTCTTCTGAAACTTCTTTCCATTCATTCCCAAGGATGAACTGAAGCTTCCACGCATGCTTAAACAGCCTGGCAGATGCAGAGTACCTTCTCCTTCCAATGCGGTATTTAATCTGGAAGTGGGGAGGCTTCTCTTTAGGAAAAAGCTCTTTGAAGCCCTCTAAACATGTCTGCTCTTCCATTTTTAGAACACTTAAGAGCTGTATTCATACCTTAGAAGGGCGGCGACTCCACCGAGCTCCTTAAGCTGAACTCCTTCGTTTGTTTCTGTGGAGATTATCTTTACACCTGTTCCAAACTTTTCAGCTTCTGTTTCAAACCTCTCTATTTCCTCATCCTTCAGCGATTCTGAAATGAGGAGAGTGTCCACTACCCCTGCCGAGAGCAGGTTGTAAACTATCTCTGGCCCATAAGCCACTTTTGAGGGATTCTTCGCAAGTAGGTCAAAGAACCTGTGCATCAGGTTTTTCTCTTCAGTTATCTCAGCTTCAGCCAGCACATCCTCGCTTTTTTCTATTAGCTCGTTTATTCCAAACTCGTCAGTGTAAGTTATATCCTTGACAGCTATTATCTTTTTCTTTACATCGTTTGTTATGTAGTTGCCCTCCACGAGCTCGTACTTTGTAGGTCCCGGTCCCCCAACGATTATTCCTTTAAGATCTCGCCCTAGGAATTGCTCCTTCATGTATTCTGCCACCTTCTTGTAGAAGTCCTTGGCAGCTCCCTCTCTTAGTCTGAGGAACCTCATTGCAGACTGGCCTCCTGCTTTGAACTTTCCAGGCACCATTGAGTGCGTCTTTGCAAGTATGGTTACGCTCTTTCCGCTTAGCAGTGCGAGAGTGGCTTCCCTTCTATCCATGACTACGAGGCCGTAGCTGTCCTTTGATTCCAGCATCTGCTCTAGCGGCTCTGTTACGAATGCCTTGTCGCACCTGTAGATTCTTATCTTTAATGGCAGGTGCGGTTCTATGCTCCAAACCCGCACATCGCTGTCGCCCTCACGCTCAGCCACATTTCCTGAGAAGACGGCCAGCCCGTGGGGTGGCGTTTTTGGGTATAATTTCAGGTGCTGAATCATCCTTTCCAGAGCGTCAATTACATTTTTTCTGGTGGAGGTAGACTTTATGTTGGTAGCGGTTCCCTCTTCTTGTGAGAGCTGCGAGATTACCTTGTTAATGTCATAATCTTGAGGTATGTAAACTGATACGAGCTCAGTGTGCCTTCCCCTATACTTTTTAAGCTCGGCTATTAACTTTTTAAGCTTAAACCTCTGGGCGTCATCCATGTTTTTAAGGGAATCAGTACCGTTTATAAAAGTTTGTATGGGGGGCTTTCCCTTGGAAAGCTTTAAAAAGATTGGCTAAATCTTTGGTTGCTAAAAAGGGGCTGTGGGGTAGCCTGGCTATCCTCTTCGGTTTGGGACCGAATGACCCCGGTTCGAATCCGGGCAGCCCCATCCCTTATTTGAAATATTAGAAAAGTTTTTAAAAGAGGGCAAAATCTCTTTTAAATAATAGAGGCGATTATTTTGGCGAAGAAATCAGAGGCGAAATCAGCCAACAGGTTTGGAACCAGGTATGGCAGGACTTTGAAACTAAAGCTTGGAAAGATTGAAGCGGAATACTATAAAAAGAGGCTGAAATGCCCATACTGCCACTATAACAAGGTTAAGAGAGTGGCTCTTGGAATTTGGAAGTGCAGCAAGTGCGGGGCAGAGTTTGCAGCTTCAGCCTATAGCATTGAAAAGAAGAGTTTAGCTCTGAAAGAGGAAGCTACTGAGTGATGAGCATGGAATACAAGTGCATGGTTTGTGGGAAAAAGGTGGCGGATAACTATGTCAAAAGAAAGGTCAGATGCCCCTACTGCGGCAGCAAGATCCTTTTCAAACCAAGAACAATTCCAACTAGCGTCAAGGCAAGATAAGATTGTAGGCTGTAAGCAGGTTTCAGTTTTACTTCAAGCAGATTCTGCCTATGCTGAGCTGATGGCGGAGGCAATCTCTCCTGAGCTCGGGGCAGAATATAAGGTATCTGCCATTAATTCCGGAGTTGAGATAAGTTTTGCTGCGCGTGACGATGAAGATTTCAAGCTGAGAAGCGGTTCGCTGCGAAGGTATGAAACAATTTTCAGGAAGATGGTTGCTCTAGTTGAGCAGCACTTGTAAACTTTTTGAATGAGGAGGGCTGGTTTAAATGGCAGATGAGGATTCTTCAATAGCTGAGCTTCAAGCAATGGAACAGGCATTTCAAAATCTTTCGCTTCAAAAGCAGAATTTTCAGCTTCAGCTTGCCGAAGTTGAATCTGCTTTGGAACAAATTCAGAATGCAGAGAAGGTTTACAAGATTGTTGGAGGCGTCATGGTCCTGGCGGATAGGGATGCTGTAAAGTCGGATCTTGAGTCTAAGAAGGAAATACTTAATTTAAGGATAAGCTCAATTGAGAAGCAGGAAGAAGCCATGAAAAAGAAGGCTTCTGAGCTTCAAAAGAGGGTTGTGGAAAATCTTAATTCCCATGCTCATCAGCATCATAAATAAAAAAAGCGTTTTCAACTAATAATTTTTAAGGAGCGTGGTTGAAATGGCGGCGAAAAATGCGAAAGATTCCAAGAATGAGAAAAAGCTTTCAGAAATAATTGAGTTTATGCAGGAGTTAGAAAATGACAGTACTGTTCCAAGAAATGTCAAGGCGAAGATAGCCAATGCCAGGCAGGCGCTTCTGGAACAGGGCGAACTATCTCTTAGGATTCATAAGGCTTTGAACGAGCTGGATGAGATAGCTGACGACACTAACATACAACCATACACCAGGACTCAGCTTTGGAACATCGCTTCTTTGTTGGAGAGCATACTGTAAGAATCTTCATCCTATCTTCTTTCTTATCTCAACCTTTGACTTCTGAATCAAGGCTGGAGGCACATATATGAGCTCGCCCTCAGCACCCTTGAGACATATCTCAGTAATATCCACCCTTACCACGTCTCCTTCTGTTCTGTCATCAATCTTAAGATGGTCCCCAACTCTTATCTTCCTTGTGCTTATTATGTTGATTCCTGCAAAGAAGTTGGGAAGTATGTCTTTTATGTAGAGCCCCATTGAGACTAAGAGGAGAAAAACTATCACGGCTGAGATCACCTTAAAAACCGCTGCAGCAATTCCAAGCTGGTTAAGCGCGATTATTATTGAAATTACATAGGCAGCAGAAGTTATTAGGAATGCTATGAAGCTTTCTAGCGGCAGGTTGGTCTTAAAGGCTCTTCTAACAAACTGGTCCAAACCAAGTATTGCGAGGAGTTTCCTGATGATTTTTCCAGCGAAGGTTCCTATAAAGAACCCTACAACTATTATGAATGAGGCTATTAGAAACTCGTTAAAAACTACCGAGACGCTCTTTATTGTGCTAACTGTCTCTGCAATTGCGCTAAGATTAGTCTCATTCATATTGTTGATGTTCCAAAGCCGTTTTATAAATATTTAGCAAACAAGAGTATTACAAAATATATTTTACAGAATATGCTTTTTCTTGAAAACCTTTAAAAATTGCCCGCCACTGTCTAAAGCTGAATGAGCGAGCAGAGAATCATAGAACAGATAAGGGCACTAGAGAAGGAGCTGAGCAAGACAAAATACAACAAGAGAACAGAACACGCAATAGGCTTACTTAAGGTAAAAATTGCAAGGCTTAAAGAACAGCTGGAAGCAAGAAGGGAAGCAAAAAGGGGGTCAAAGGGCCCATCATATGCTGTTAGAAAGAGTGGCGACGCAACAGTGGCTCTCATAGGACTTCCCTCAGTTGGAAAATCAACTCTCATAAACAGGCTTACCAATGCAAATTCAAAAACTGCAAGCTACAACTTCACAACCTTGGAGTGCATTCCAGGACTTTTAGAATACAAGCAGGCAAAAATACAGATCCTGGACCTTCCGGGAATACTGGGAGGAGCAGCAGAGGGCACAGGCAGAGGAAAAGAGGCAATCTCGGTTCTGAGAAATGCGGATCTCATCCTTCTCGTAGTTGAGGCGTACGATGTTCAGAGACAGCTGGAAACAGTGAGAAAGGAGCTCTACAACGCAGGGATAAGACTAAACCAGCACTCGCCAGATGTAAAGATTGAAAAGAAAGAGCGGGGTGGTATCAACATTACAGCAACAGTCAAGCTCTCTAACCTAACCAGGGAAGATGTAGCTTCAACACTAAAAGAGTTCAAAATTATGAATGCAGATGTTATAATAAAGGAAGACATAAGCTTGGGCCAGTTCATAGACGCTGTTGCAGGAAACAGGAAGTACTCAGAAGGGCTGATTGTTGTAAATAAGATTGACATGGTTGGAGAGGAAGAAATTAAGAGCATAAAGGAATACATTGAATCGCTCTCTAAAAAGTCTGCAATACTCAAGAACTGCAAAGAGCCCAAAGCTGTTTTCATCTCAGCAGAAAACAACACCAACCTGGAAGAGCTAAAAGAGGCAATCTACCAGCGGCTGGACTTCATAAGAGTCTATCTAAAAGAGGTTGGCAAGGACCCAGACCTTGAAAAGCCAATGATTCTGAGAAGGGGCGCCACAATAAGGGACGCCTGCCTTAAGATTCACACAGACTTTCCCAACAGGCTCAGATTCGCACGCGTCTGGGGACCATCAGCCAAGTTTCCAGGCCAGAAGTTCAAGCTGGAACACCAGCTCTCAGACACAGACATACTCCAGCTTCACCTAAAATGAGTCCTGCTCATAGAAACTTACAATACTCCCGCTCGCTCTTAAACCCATGCTTCTTAGCAATCTTCTCCATTCGCCTTTCAAAGCCTGAGCCGTACTGAGCAGCTCTTTTCTTTCTTGTACAGAACTGCTCTGGAAGGCCGAGCAGCATGGCGCTTCTCCTAAGAATTATCTTCTTATCCTCAAGATTTATTTTTTCACTGCCAGGAATAGCTGCAGAAGCAGGTATGAGCTCATCATCTAAAAATGGAGTTTTTAAGACGCATCCCAAAGCCTTTGAAATTTTGTAGTCCCTCTCAATGTCCCTTTCATACATTGATATGAGTCCTGAAAGGCACTCCTCATTTACATCCCTGCCCTGTTTTAAAGCGTTAAGGTGCCGCTCATAGCCGGCAAAAAGCTCTTCAGATCCGAGTCCGGAAAATATTATGTGCACATTGTGATCTGAAGCCAGCTTCATTCCCAGGTAGCTGACCGCGCCTATGCATATGCTTACCGGATTGTCCGTTTCAAGAATCCTTTTTACAGTTCTGAAGGCAGATTCCAAGGATTCATCTGAAAACTCTTCACAAAATATTGGAAGATTAAGCGATGCTGCAGCAATGCGCGCCCAATTTAAATCCTCACTTCCTGAAATACCGACTGAGAAGCATTCCACCTCTGCACCCAACCTTTTAAGCAGGAAAGCTATAAGGGTTGAATCAACTCCTCCTGAAAGGAGAACTCCGCACTTCTCAGAAGGAATGCGCTTCTCAACTGCCCTGCTTATAATTTTGGAAAGGGCTTCCTCATTAACTTCTTCTTTAATATCAGCCCGTCTACTTTTAAAAAGGCTGATTATCTGCTTCTCCCACTCATCTCTGCTTATAAGCCCATTGCTAGACTCGTAAATCTCCATAAAGTCCACGCTTAACAGGATGCATTAAATGCATAAAAAGCTTTTGTACAGAGGGGCAAAAAATTCATGGTTAAAGGAAAAAGTTTAAATATGCCATTTGGAGATTTAAATAAAAAAGTGGGGTGTTTTATATGAAACTAGTGCTTGCAGAGCCAAAATACTTCAAAGACAGCATCTCAATCATCTCAGAACTTGTTAATGAGGCAAGGATGAAGATAACTTCTGAAGGCATAGAAATAGTTGCCATGGACCCTGCAAATGTTGCGATGGTAATCTTTAAGCTGTTTTCCAGCACATTTGTAGAATATGAGCTTCAAAAGCCATCCGAGCTTGGACTCAACCTGGCAAACCTTAAACAGATACTAAGAAGAGTGAATGCTAACGACACGATGACCATAGAAAGGACCGACAACAAGCTAAAAATAACCCTTCAGGGAGGGAGCAAGAGGACATTTTCACTCCCACTAATAGACATGGAAGACAAGGAGCAGAAGGTTCCAGACTTAAAGTTCAACGCTAAGGTAAAAACATCTTCCTCAATACTGAGCAGTGCAATAGGAGATGCCGACATCATCGGCGAGTCAGTCCTGTTTGAAGTGCAGCCGTCCAAGCTGGTAATATCTGCAGAGGGAGAGCTAAGCCAGGCAGAAGTTGAGATCTCAGCATCTGAAAACACTAAGATAGAATTGAAAGGAGAAAAAGCCAGAGCGCGCTACTCAATTGAATACCTCAAGAAGATGATAACAGCAGAGAAGCTCTGTGAGAATGTTACAATCTCACTGAGTTCAGACTACCCACTAAAGCTGGACTATGCAGAAACCGATAAGCTTATGGTTTCCTTCATACTGGCGCCAAGGATAGAAAACGAGTAAGCACTTTTCTTATTTAACTATTCACTTTAGAACTCTTATCCTGTTAGAAGCCCTTCCCTGAGTTAATTCTTCAGGGTCACAGCCTTTAGAATATGCAGATGTTATCTGCTTCTCAAGTTTTGAGAATGTTCCAGCAGCTATTGATTCTCTTATCTTGTCCATGAGCCTCTGCATGAAGTACATGTTATGATATATCCTTAGTCTGAATCCGAGCTGCTCATCCGTCTTAATTAGATGGTGCAGGTACGCCTTAGTGTAATGCCTACAAGTGTAGCATCCGCAGCCCTCTTCAATAGGTGAAAAATCTTGTTTATACTCCTTTTTATCAATGCTGATCTTGCCATTCCAAGTAAAGAGCGTTCCGTGCCTAGCATTCTCCACAGGATAAACGCTGTCAAAGATGTCCACTCCCAAAGAAACGCACTTAACAATGTCCTCTGGACTTCCCAGCCCCATTATATAGCGGGGCTTATCTTCGGGAGCATACCTTATAGAAGCTTTTATCATCTCATAGCTCTTTTTCTTAGGCTCACCTATGAAGAGCCCTCCAAGAGATACGCCGTCAAAATTCAGGTCTCTTATGAATTTCATGCTTTCAATTCTGAGCTCTCTGTAAAAGCTACCTTGTGCTATTCCAAAAAGGAGCTGTTCTTTTAGCAGATGCACCTTTTTAGAGCGGAGGGCCCATTCGTGCGTCTTTTTAAGAGCCTCTTCTGCTTCGTCCCTCTCAGCCCCGTAGGGAGCGCAGTAGTCTAGACACATTGCAGCATCAGAGTTTAGCTCCTGCTGAATATTAATGCTCAGCTCGGGAGTTAGCAGGATCTTTTTCCCGTCAAATGGAGACCTAAACAGTATGCCGTTCTTCTCAATTTTAAGAAATATTCCCTTTCTGAGTATTTGAAATCCACCGCAGTCAGTAAATATTGGCTGCTGAAAGTTCATAAAGCCGTGGATGCCTCCTGCTTTTTTAACTACCTCTGTTCCCGGGTGCAGGTATAGCATCAGAGCATTTGAGATTATTGCTTGAACCTTGATCTCCTTTAAGTCTTGAGAGGATAAATATCTGGGAGCTGCCTTGGTTGCTACAGGCATGAAGAATGGAGTGAGCGCATTCCCGCTCTTTGTTTTAAGGACTCCTGCTCTTGCCCTGCTTTTAGGGTCTTTTGCAACAACTCCAAACATAGTTTTAGAGATTTACTTCTAATTCTTAAATTTATCTTAAACTTCTTATATGTAAAGTGCGAATTTTATTGTTGGGTTCTCTAATGACAGCTTATTTTTGTTTGGCACATAAACTGGAATCTTGTTTGTCTTGTCAATAGCGCAGAAGGTAAATGCATCCGGAGAAAAACCGCAGCTCATATACTCTTTAAAGTGGTTGTCTGGATTTTCAAATGCGTCTTTGTTAACTATCATTGAGAAGAGTTCTCCCGCAATTCCTCTCTTCTTGAAAATTATAAGGTTTGAAAGGTCCCAAACATGCATATTTCCGGAAGAGTCCTCAAATCTGAGTTGTGCACTAACTATTTTTCCACTCCTGTAAGTTATTCCAATTTCGTAATTCGTAGAAATTGTCGTTGGGAATCCTAAGTTATAAGAAGCATCATCATAATTATCTGAGAGGAACACAAGCCTAGTTGATGAAATGCAATTGCTGCTGGTACACACCTTCGCTTTTAGAAAGCCATTACTTACTTCAAAATCATAAGTCCCATCAGGCACCTCTATTGCAGGTATGTTCAATAAGTCCGTGTAACAGTAACAGCCGTCCCCGTCCAGGCATTCTTCTTCAATACTTCTTAACAGGGTTATTATTGCTTCTTCACCAAATTTGAATTTTTTCTGACTGCAAACACTAAGCTCAACTTCGCTATCAGAAAGCTCTTTTGACTTACTCATTACGCACTGCGCCCTCTCATCATAACTCTTCTTGGAGCACGCTTTAACTATAGTTTTTGCCTTCTCACTCAGAATGTCATATATTTGAAAGCTGTATTCAGCAGAGGCTTTGAATGAAGGATTGACATAATAGCTTAGATCTCCGGCTTTAAATGTTGACTCATCAGCACTTGTGCCGGTTGAGCTTGCTGTTACAACATAGCTGCACTGCATTGTACGCTCGCAGCTTCCATCGCCGCCGTCGGAAAAAACAAAGTTTCCAGAATTTGTGTCATATACGCATAGCGGATTTACCGCGTTTCCTTTAATTCTGAGTTCAAAGTGCAGGTGTGGACCTGTTGATTTTCCAGTGCTCCCCTCAGTTCCAATCTGCTGCCCCTTGCTTACAGAGTCGCCTTCCTTTACAAAGATTTCCTTCAGATGCGCATACACCGTTTCAAAGTTAGAATGTTTTATCTTGACATAGTTCCCATATCCCGATCCGCAGTAGCAGCTTGGACCCCACTTATCCTCTCCTATTAAGCCCTCGCACCTGCTTTTGCAGTCATAACTTACATCTTCTACAATTCCTTCGTCAACTGCATATATTGGCGTGCCTTCAGGATGTCCAAAATCAACACCAGGATGAGAATCCTGCTCGCCATTAAGTATCCTAATTCCAAAACAGGATGTTACAAAGAACTTATCAGCTTTAATACCTCCATTTTTCTGTATCGGATATGCAAACCCCTTTGAAGCGTCAATTGATGCTTCAATACTTCCAGGCGGAATTATTGCTATGCTCTCCTTGGTAGTGCCCACTACGCTTGTAGTTTTGTCATTATTCCAAGCGATTATGGAGTAGTACTTGCCAACAGGCAGGCTTCCTTCAGGATACGAATTTAAGTATTTGATGAGCGAATCGCTGTAAGCCTTTTGAAAGTTGATCAGAGCGTCCCTTGAGTTTGGATAGCACTCCTGAGCTCTATCCCTCCACGCCTGAAATCCGTCAGCCAGTCCGCAGCTGCTTCCCCACAGGCCTCCGTTTTCACCCAATTTTACGGCTGCATCATAGATTGCATATTTTGAAGCGACATCTATGAAATAAAGAGCTTTTTCTCCCTGAGCGTATGTGTCCAGCATTCTTATCTGTTCAAATCCGATGTATTTGGTCAGCTGTGTATCCTTCTTGTATAAGGTAGCGTATAGAAATGCGAATATTATTAAAGAGCCGATTGTGAGAAAGAACACCAGCCAGTGCCCTTTCCTATTGATGTGCATTTTAGATGAATGTTTTATTCTAAAATTTATAAAGCTTTGCCGCCTGACAAACCTGTTTTTTACCCTCTCTCAATATCTGAGTTCTCGTTCACGATTTCAACATTTCTCATAAGCCCGTATGGAGAAACTTCTGAAGTAGGAATTACTCCAGATTCTGCTCCGCAGAAGCCAGTTATTAGCTTCTTTGGACCTCCAAGCATTATTATTGACTGAAGCATATTGTGCGGAGATCCTATGATGTGAGCGAACTTGATTGGAATCCTTCTTCCATCAGGGTATACTCTTTCCATGAAGGTTGGAAATACAGCATTAACTCCTGTTATCTCTTCGTCTTCATCTACATTTACAAATCCCCTTATGAAATCTTCTGCGAATATGCCGTACTCCAAGTTTTTTGCTTCGCACTCTCTTATAAGACTTTTTTCCATTTCTTTCAAACTTTTGTAATCAGAAGTTTCTATCTCCAAGTTGCTTATTCTCGGTTCAGGTTTAGTGAACTCTTTGAGACTAAGACGGCTATTCCCTGCTTTCACTTCTCTGCCCAAAATCTTGGTAAGTATTTCAGCAGTGTTTATGTCAGTGAGATAATTCTTAAGAACTCCGTTTTCTACTAGCTGCTTTCTAGAAGTTGCAACTCCCTCGTCATCATACTTGAAATAGTTCCAATGCTTAGCGCTTTCTAAGATTGGATTGTCATACAAGGATATGAATTCTGGCATTATCTGCCTGTTGAGCTTTTCCAGATTGAATGTGCTCAGATTTTCGTTCAGTATGTAATCTGCAGAGAACAGATGAGCTACAGCTGCCTCATGGAATAGAGTGCCCATCTGAGCGGGGTCCAGCAGTACAGGATAAGAGCCAGCCTCCTGGATTGGGCAGTCATACCTTGCAGCCGCCTTTGTATAAAACTCTTCAAGCTTGTTAATTATTCTGTTAAAGTTAACCATTTCTCCCGGCTTTGAGAAAGTTATTGCGGTGAAGAACTCAATTGGTCTGCCGTCAATGTCTTTAATTTCTAAAGTGAAGTTCAATCTCATTCTTCTGCCAGTAATCTGTATCCTTGAGCCTTCTGAAGAAATGAACCTCTTAACTTCTTCTTTTATCTCATAATTTACTGTCGCAGTGTTTACAAACTTTTTTTGACTGAAATACTCACTTATTCTTTTTGCAAATTTGATTATTCTGTCCTTGTTATATTCACTTTCAACTATCTCTTCAATGTACTCATTTCTTTCCATCTTTCCAATGTAACATAACTTGGGATTATACCTAACATTGTTTATTACAGGAAGCTTCTTATAAGACATGTGCTCGTGCCCTCTAAAATAAGCTCCTACACTTTCGTAAAAGAGCTTTCTGAACATTTTATCTCCAACATTTTTTATATGAAGAGCATTCAGCTCTTTTCCAACCATGTTTGCGTCAAAACCGCTTCCAAATCCAGTTTCTGGATCTCCTGATAGAACCCTTATTCCCAAATATGAATCTGTATCATCCCAAACTTCTTCATACTGCACTCCATTCTTATATTCTACATCAAATGTGCGGACGAATAAGTGATTTATTCCAATGTAAGCAGGCTTTATGAGCACCTCATTTCCGAACAGGTTTCTCTTTTCAGAAATACTCATCCATTTTTCTATGTTTTCTTCTAGTGTTTTTAGAATTTCATCATTGTTTTGCATTAGCTCACCTGATTTTTATTTTAACTTAACCATATTTAAATTTTTTACTATTAAAAAAAGATAACATTTATATATCAATTTTTTTAACTGATTAAAAATGGATAAGCTTTTCATATTTGACCTTGACGACACTTTAATACATACCGACTACAAATATATTAGAGGATATGCAGAAGCAATATGTTTTATAACTAACTTTCTTGGAAAAAGAGCAATACACTTAGATAGACTTTTAGGATATATACACAAAATTGATGAAGATGCCATAAAACATTCAGATAAGCCCTACTCAATTGAAAGGTTTCCCAAATCAATATGCTATGCTTTTGGACTCATATGCCAGGAGCAAGGCGTTCAGTATAAACAGCGCGATTTGGACAACCTTGCTGAGATAGTAACTAAAGCAACTTTTAATGTTCTTCCACAAGACACTATTGAGGGAGCTTATGAGACGCTTGAATTTCTAGTAAGCAGGCATGATAAATTGGCACTTCTTACAAAAGGGGAGAAAAATTTTCAGATGAGTAAGATTGAAATATGCGGACTCAATCGCTGGTTCTCAGAAGAGGATATATTTGTCAGTGAAGTAGATAAGAGCCCTTCCCTTTTACTCTCAATAATCAAAAAATATGATATCACAAATAAGGATAAAGCATACAGCGTTGGCAACTATTTCAGATCTGACATAAAGCCCGCCTTTGAAGCAGGAATAAAGTCAATTTACATCCCGAACGGCGGATGGAGATACGATGCCAATACTGAAGGAATTGAAGAGGCATTAAACTCAGGCAGGGTGCTCATTCTCAAGAGAATAGATGAGATAATAAAAAGATATGAAGAGCTTTAATTCTTAATGCCGCTTTCTCTCGCCTGCCACTTTGAAATAACTATCTTAATAAGGTCGCCAATTAATAATATTGAAGAGGATATCAGGATTATCTTTGCTAATTCGGTAAATGAAAGTGGCACCACATCAAAAATCTTGCTAAGCGGGGTATAAAGTATTATCAAGTGGATTCCCACTGAGCTTAGTATCGCATATATGAGGTACTTGTTTGAGAATGCGCCCCCTTTAAAAAGTGGAGTTTCAAGATTTTTACAATTAAGCACATTAAACATTTCCAGCATTACAACCATAGTGAATGCAGCTGTCCTTGCCATAGGCAGATCGGGCAGGTAACTTCTAAATACCAAAAGGGTCTCAATGCTCATAACAAAACTTATGAGCAGCATTATAATCATATCTTTTCTGTTAATTATCTCTTCATCAATCTTCCTCGGACTTTTCTTCATAATGTCCCTTTCAGGAGGCTCAACACCCAGAGCTATTGCCGGGAGCCCATCCGTAGCCAAATTTATCCATAATATCTGAACAGCAACCAGTGGAAGAGGAAGTCCAAATAGCACAGCAAAGAAAATAATCATAACTTCACCCATGTTGCTTGAAAGAAGGAACCTTACAAACTTTTTTATGTTGCTGTATATGATTCTTCCCTCTTCAACAGCATTAACTATTGAAGTAAAGTTGTCATCTGTTAAAATCATATCTGAAGCTTCCTTAGCCACATCAGTTCCGGTGACGCCCATCGCAATCCCAATATCTGCCTTTTTGAGTGCAGGAGCATCATTTATGCCGTCACCCGTCATTGCTACAACCATATTCTTCTTTTTCAGAGCTTCAACAATTTTTATCTTGTGTTCCGGACTAACTCTTGCATAAACAGAAACCCTATCCACTATTGATTCAATTGAATCAGTTGAATCTAGCTCCTCCCCAGTCACAACGCCTTCTGATTCAATTCCCAGCTGCTTAGCTATCGCCTCTGCAGTATGCTTCTGATCTCCAGTAATCATAACTACTCTTATGCCTGCACTCTTGCACTTCTCAATAGCGGATTGGACTTCAGGCCTGGGCGGGTCAATCATTGCCTGCAGCCCAACAAAGGTAAGCTCGGATTCAGCATTTTTTCTGATTTTCTCGCTGAGCTTATTTCCCTTGAACTCTCTGAATGCAAATCCTAAAACTCTAAGCGCTTGGGAGCCGAACTCTTCATTTGTTTTTATAATCTGTTCCCTATGCTTCTTTGTGAGCCTTACAGCTTTGCCGTTAATCATTATCTTTGAGCATCTTCTCAGTAGCACTTCAGGAGATCCCTTAACGCAGGATAGAAGCATCTTCCTCTTTGAATCCAAATGAATTGTGCTCATCAACTTCCTTTCAGATTCAAACGGAATTTCACCAACTCTTGGAAGCTCTCTGCTGAGTTCTCTTTTGGACAGTCCGAGCTTTGCTCCACTTACCAGGAGCGCAATTTCAGTAGGATCTCCGTTTATTCCGTTTTCAATGTCGGCATCATTACATAATACTCCTATTTTTAATAAAAGCTGAGTGTCTTTGCTACTTTCAGAAATCTTCCCAGCTGTGGAGTATCCCTCTCCTGAAACCTCAGCAACTTTCCCATCTACAAAAATCTTCTTAACCGTCATCTCATTGCAGGTCAGAGTGCCTGTCTTGTCAGTGCATATTACATTCACGCATCCAAGAGTTTCTACTGCAGGAAGCTTTCTTATGAGAGCATTCCTCTTAACCATCCTTTGAACTCCCAAGGCTAGGGATATTGTAACTATTGCGGGAAGCCCCTCTGGCAGCACTGCAACTGCTAATGCAACGGAATTTATCAGCAGTTGAACAAATGCCGGTTTAGTAAATATGGCTAAGTCAAGATTTAGAAGCAGTCTAATCAGCTCAGAATCTTTCAAAAGCTGCGCGATGAGCACGAAGCAGCATATTATCAGTACGATATAGCTAAGTTGTACTCCTAGCTTTTTCAGTTTCTTTTGAAGGGGTGTAATGTCCTCATCCGGATTTTGGATGAGACTAGCTATTTTGCCAACTTCAGTTTTCATTCCAGTGGAAGTTACTGCTGCTATTCCTCTACCTCTCGTAACGATAGTTGAAGCATATACCATGTTATTTCGCTCTGCTAAAGGTGTGGATTCCGGCAGAGGCTCTGTTGTTTTCCGCACAGGCATTGATTCTCCAGTGAGGGAAGCTTCCTGAGTTTCCAGGTTTACTGCTTCAATCAGCCTAGCATCTGCTGGAACAATCATTCCGGGCTCTAACATTATTATGTCTCCAGGCACGAGCTCTGCTGCTTCAATCTCCATCTTTTTACCTTCTCTTATCACGAGTGCCTTCTTGCTAGCCATCTTTTTGAGCTCTGCAATTGCCTTCTCAGCTCTGTATTCCTGTATGAATCCCACTGTTGCATTTAGGAGAAGTATTATTAGAATTGCAGCAGCATCAACATACTCTCCCAGGAGAAATGAGATTACAACTGCTATCACAAGGATTATTATTATTACATCTTTAAATTGTTCTAAGAATATGCTAAGTCTGCTTCTCCGCTTTTCCTCTTCTAATACATTTCTTCCAGATTTTAGCCGTTCCTTTGCTTCTGCAATGCTCAGTCCCGAAGTGCGAGTGTTGAGCTGAGAGAGCACCTCTTCAGTCTTCTGTGCGTAGGAGAAGTCTTGCACTCCACCACCTCTTTTTCAATACTCTGTTATGCAACTATTAAAAAGTTTTCTGTCAGTATGAGTTTAGCCATTGGGAAAATTATATAAAGTCATGTGTAAAATTCTTTTCGGGAGGATTGCGTTGAGAAAAAAGCTTGAAGGACGCGAAAAAACAAGTCAGCTTAAGGCGCTCCTCTTTGTTATACTCTGCACATTCTTTACATCAGCAGGCCAAATTCTTTACAAGATGGCGGCTTCTAATCTTTCTGCAAACATACTGCTCATCTTAGGAAATGTTCCCCTCATCTTAGGTTTTATTTCCTATTTTATTGGTGCAGCACTTCTCATTACTGCATTGAGGTATGGGGAGCTCTCCGTGGTTTATCCTGTAATTTCTACTGGTTTCGTGTGGGTGAGTATCCTCTCTTCCAAATTGTTTGGAGATGTAATAGGCAGATGGAGATTGGTTGGCATTTCTCTTATAATATTAGGGGTTGTTCTTATGGGCTTTGGAAGCAGTAAAAATGTAAGCTGGAGAGACAGGCGTTTAAATCTGAAGGTGAGAAGGAAATGCTGATAGTTCCAATACTGTTAGTTGTTTTTGGCACGATTATAGGCTCTTTCGGAGCGCTCATGCTTAAGCTCGGTTCTTCTTCAATTACCTTTGGGCTTAGGGACTTTCTGAAAAATTGGAAGCTCTTGTTAGGGGTGATGCTTTACGGAATATCCACAATTCCCTTTCTCATTGCTCTTAAAAATGCACCACTCTCAGTACTCTATCCTATAACTTCCCTTTCTTATGTCTGGACTGCACTGCTCTCTGTTAAGGTTCTCGGTGAGAGAATGAATTTTTGGAAATATGCTTCAATCTCGTCAATAATTTTAGGAGTGCTGCTGATAAGTATTTCGTAAATGTTAGCGGAGGGTTAGAAAATGAAGGCAAAAACAGCTGGCTTGCAAACAGTCATAATCTCTCTAGGCGGCTCTGTGATAGTTCCTAATGAAATAAATGTTGATTTTCTGAAAAATTTTCGCAGAGTCATCCTGGAGTGCATCCGACTTGGAAAAAAAATACTGATTGTCTGCGGGGGAGGAAGTACTGCTAGGAAGTATATGAGCTCAGCTGCCAAAGTTTCTCGCGTAAGCAAAGAGGAAGAAGACCTGATTGGAATAATGGCAACTAAACTGAATGCTCAGCTTGTTAAAACCATATTCGGAAGAAGTGCTTATGAAGAAATCCTTACAGACCCAAACAGCAGGATAAGTGGCGAGCACAGGCTCCTGATAGCAGCTGGATACAAGCCAGGATGCAGTACTGATTATGACGCTTTTCTATGGGCAATGCGCTTCCGAGTTAGGAAGATAATTAATGTGAGCAACATAGATTATGTTTACGATAAGGATCCCAGCAGGTTTAAAGATGCTAAGCCGCTGAAATATGTCTCCTGGAAGGAATTTAGAAAGCTGGTTGGAAGTAAGTGGGTTCCAGGAATGAACATGCCTTTTGATCCAGTGGCAAGTTTAAATTGTGAGAAGCACAAAATTGTAGTTAACATAGTTGGAACAAGAGCTTCCAATATTAAGAGGGCTATTCTTGGGAAAGAGTTTGAAGGTACCACGATTTCCTAATAATTGAATATTTTAATTCCAGATTCTGAAAGCTTCTTTATTCTCTCATAATATGAATCAACACTTTTCTGAACCTCTGCAGCTTCTTCAGCGCTTAGATGTGCAAATCTTCCCTGCCTTTTTAGGTATTCTGAAACAGGAAGGGTGAGCGCCGGCTCCCTTGTAATCCTGACCACGCCGTTTTCAATCTCATAAAGAGGTGTGACCTTAGCTGAGAAGGCAATTTTAGAAATCTCAACTGCACTATCACTAGGGCTCTTCCAGCCGGGAGGGCAAGGTGAGAATATCTGAATATAACTTACTCCGTCTTTTGAGAATGATTTCTTAAGCTTGTTCCTAAAATCTATAAATTCTGAAATGTTGGCAGTAGCGACATATGAGCCGTGAGCAGCCATTATGAATGGCATATCTTTAGCATTCTGGGTTTTTCCGTGTATCTTTGAGCCGTACGGGCTCGTAGTGGTTGATGCAAACCTCGGAGTTGCACCACTCCTCTGAATTCCAGTGTTCATGTACGCCTCGTTGTCATAGCAAAGGTATGTGAACTTGTGGCCCCTCTCAGCAGCGCCGCTTAATGCCTGAAGCCCTATGTCAAAAGTACCCCCGTCTCCGCCAATTACTAAGATGTTTATTCCTTCCCTCCTGTTCATCTTTCTAAGTGCGGAGTCAATGCCGGAAGCGACTGCAGCGGCATTTTCAAAGGCAACATGTATCCACGGCAGCTTCCAAGCAGTTTCAGGATATGGAGAGCTCACAACCTCCATGCAGCCAGTGGCACTCACCACTATAGTGTTTGGCCCAGCAGCTTTTAAGGCGTGTCTAAGTATTATTGCAGCGCCACAGCCAGCGCAGGCTCTATGCCCAGATGCAAAATATTCCTCTTCCTCAAGTCCCATTATCATTTTTTCTCACTTGCTACCAATCTTTCTTCAAGACCATCAGCCCACTTGTCGTGTCCAGAGCCGTAAAACCTTACTCTTATTCTGTTTGTCTTGTTACATTTTGGGCATTCTGCAACCTTGTAGTGGAAGTATGATTCAAATTCAGATTTCCATTTTTCCTTTGTAATTTTTTCATTGCAGTAAAAGCATCTGCTCGTTAGTTGTTCATCTTTTAATATGTGATGTTTTATGTGTCTCATTTTTTCACTTGAGCAGCCAATGCTCTTTTTGACTTCCCCGCTCAGCAATTTGGAAAGCCTCTTTTATGTGTTCAGGAGTTATGTCCATGCCGCCAAGTCCCGCTATTGCTGAGCACACCTTCTTGTTAGGAAGAACTGCTCTGACCTCATTTACAACAGCTCCACCCAATCCGGGGCTCAGGTTTCTGTCAATTACGCAGATGCCTTTAAGTCTGGATGCAGATTTTTTAAGCTCCTCTTGCGGGAATGGGCGTAGAGACTTTATCCTTATCATTCCGTACCTTTTTCCGCGAGAGCGCATCTCATCTATCACGCTTCTTATAGTTCCGCACACAGATCCGATTGCGATTATTGCGTATTCTGCATCTTGCATCATATACTCTTCAATCAAGCCATCTCCGTAAGCCCTTCCGAAGCTCTTCTTGAATTCAAGATTTACCCTTTTTATCTCAGGGACAGCATTCTTCATAGCTTCCTGCTGCATCTTTCTAAACCAGGCATAAGTGTTTGGAAATGCTATCGGCCCGAAGCTCTTAGGACTCTTAGGATCCAAGAAGTCCTCCGGCTTAAACTCTGGCAGGAACCTATTTACATCCTTCTGTTCAGGAATCTCCACAGGTTCAAAAAGATGTGAGAGTGTGAAGCCGTCTATGCAAACCATAACTGGGAGTAGGACTTTTTTGCTCTCAGCAATCTTGAAAGCCATAATTGTAGTGTCTAATGCTTCCTGAGCCGATTCAGCATATAGCTGCACCCAGCCCGAGTCCCTTTCGGAAATTGTGTCCTGCTGGTCGTTCCAAATGTTAATTGGGGCTGAGAGGGACCTGTTCGCAACTGCCATAACAATTGGGAGCCTCATCCCAGAAGCTATGAACAGCACCTCATGCATGAGCGCCAGTCCCTGAGCTGATGTTGCAGTGAATACTCTGGCTCCTGTTGCAGATGCGCCTATGGCTGCGCTGAGTGCGCTGTGTTCTGATTCTGCGTGGATCATCTCAGCGTCTAACTCGCCCTTGCTTATCATTGAAGCAAGCTTTTCAACTATGTGCGTCTGAGGCGTTATTGGATACATCGGAATTACAGCAGGCTTGCAGAGTGCTGCTGCCCTGGCAACAGCTTCACTGGCTTCAATTACTTCTTCCATACCCACTTCCCTTATCTTACACTTTTGACTTGGTGGAATATTCCCAATCTTTTAGCTCCTTCTCCTTTATCCTTCGTTCTCTTAAAAGCATAACCTGATGCGGTATTATTAATATGTCTTCCTTATCTATTACTAATTCTGGCTTTTTGATGTCCCCAGCGTATAGATGTATCTTTCCAGATATTTTGTCATATTTTAACATTAGGACTCCGCTGAAATCCGAAGCGTGCCTCTCACTTAGCTTTTGGGAGAATCTGGCAACTGCAGCTTCAGTGTTTTTCTCTTCAGCCAGTATCTCTTTCAATGTAATCTCGTCATTCCTTGCATCCTGCTTAAGCTTGTCTAAAATTTCCTTTTTCATTTTTTCACCCTTTCTTCATTTCTCTTCTTTTTTCATGGATATTGCCTTTACCGGGCATACGGAGGCGCATATTCCGCAGCCCTTGCAGTAATCGTAGTTAATTTCAAACTCGCCTTTCTTGTTTTTTCTTATTGCAGCGTCAGGGCAGAATGTCCAGCAGAGTCCGCACTTTGTGCATTTTGCAAGGTCCAGCACAGGCCTCTCGCTCCTCCAACTGCCTGTTTTTGTATTTAGAGTGGATCCAGGGCTTCTTATCACTGCGCCAGGGGTGAACTCAATCTCGCTCTTATTTTCAAATTTTTTTCTACTCCTCATTTTTCCATCATTTTTATACAGATATTGTACGCCTTTCTGACAGCTGCAATGTTTTTGTTCAGCAAGTTTTTATCTTCAAATATTTCTGGCAATGCCTCTTCAACTGAACCTATTGAGATTTCTTTAGTGAATGCTGCGAATGCTGCTACAATTGCAGTATTTACTATGTCTGCCCCAAAGGTTTCTTTGGCTATGCTGCTCAGGTCCGCGCTGAATATTTTTATTCCTTCCCTCTTTATTTCACCATTTATCTCTTTGGAAGTGTTCACTATTAAAGTTCCCTTCTTCTTTGAGAGGGATTGAATATCCACTGATGAGAGCAGTGTTGAATCTAATACCAGGACATATTCCGGCGCATAAATCTGGCTTCTCAATGTTATTTTGTCTTCAGAAATTCTGCAGAAGGCGCTTACAGGAGCGCCTCTTCTTTCAACTCCGAAGCTCGGGAACGCCTGGCTCTGCTTGCCCTCATGAAATGCGGCCTTGGCAATAAGCTCTGCAGCAGTTACCGCTCCCTGACCTCCTCTTCCCAGGATTGTTATCTCCTTGACTGCACTCATTCAACTCGCCGATTTCTTATTTTCTTGTTAAGCCACTATATTATAAATCTTTTCCTGAAATATTAGCACATTTTAGCAAAGTTTTTAAATTCGCGCCCAATTTCATTAAGGAAAGGTGATTGTCTTTGATACTTGGAATAAACTTTGTTAAGATTTCAGCTGAGAACAAGAAAAGAGTTGCAGGACAGCTTCAAGTGAATAATAATGTCCAGATAAAGGGAGTTGAGAATGCCGAGATTGGAGGATCGCAGAAGAACAGCGGCGGGATAAAAGTTTCTTTTACATTCACTACAACTTATACGCCCGACATAGGACTTATTGAACTTGAAGGAGAGCTGATTGCTGTTGAGAAAAAGGAAGTTGCAGAGAGTGCAGTTAAGGAATGGAAGAAGAGCAAAACATTGCTTAAGGAACTTGTAAAGGAGATAATGGACGCTATCCTCGCTAGAGCAACTGTTGAGGCAGTAGTTATTAGCAGAGAGCTTTCACTTCCACCTCCTATTCCTTTTCCACGAGTGAATGAACAGCAGAGCGAACAAAAGGGAAGTAACGAGTACATCGGCTAAGCATTTTTCTCTTTTCTTTTCAAAAATTTATTTAAATACAAAATTCCATTTAAAGATATAACGCTTTCAGATTTACGCTAATCGGGGTGAGCACATGGCTGAAGAGTTAAAACTGAAGGTTGCTGAGGCCCAGCAGGAAGATGTTAATAGGGGAGTTGTGAGAATTGATGCTGAGTCTAGGAAGATTCTCGGATTGAAGCCGGGCGATCCTGTAGAGATAGAAGGTGGCAGGAAAACCGTGGCGATGGTGGACCGGGCTTATCCGGGAGACGAGGGCTTGGGAATAGTTAGGATGGACGGCGTTACTAGGAGGAACGCCCAGACAAGCATAGGGGACATAGTTAGGGTTAGAAAGGTTGAGGTAAAAGAGGCTAAGAAGATAATAGTTGCCCCTGCGAAGAAGGAGATGGAGCTTAGAGTTTCATCTCCAAACATATTTAGAGACGCCCTGCTCGGCAGGTATGTTTTAAAGGGAGATGTGGTTATTCCGACCTGGACTGGATACAGGCGAACTTCTCTTTCAGAATCAATTTCCCCATTCGCAGATGAGGTGACAGAAGCTCTTAGGCAGCTGGACAGCTTCACAGCATTTCCTCTTGGCTTCGGGAATATTGCACTGATGATAGTGGATACAGTTCCGAAGAAGGCGGTTCAGATAACTGAGCTTACTGAGATTCAGATAAGCCCGAGAGCAGTTGAGGTTTCAGAGGCCAGAATTGCAGATGTCTCATATGAGGATATAGGCGGACTTTCTAATGAGATAAAAAAGATAAGGGAAATGGTTGAACTTCCGCTTAAGCATCCTGAAATATTTGAAAGGTTGGGAATAGAGCCTCCTAAGGGTGTATTATTACACGGACCTCCCGGGACTGGGAAGACCCTGCTGGCTAAGGCGGTTGCAAACGAGACTCAGTCGCACTTCATACTGATTAACGGTCCAGAGATTATGAGCAAGTTCTACGGCCAGAGTGAAGAAAATCTCAGAAAGAAGTTTGAGGAAGCTGAAGCAAATGCTCCTTCCATAATCTTTATTGACGAGATAGACGCTATTGCTTCTAAGAGGGAAGAAAGCAAGGGAGAGGTTGAAAGGAGGGTAGTTGCTCAGCTGCTTGCACTTATGGATGGATTAAAATCCAGAGGTAAGGTTGTTGTAATTGCAGCTACAAATGTTCCAAACATGATAGACCCAGCTCTTAGAAGGCCTGGAAGGTTTGATAGGGAGATAGAGATCGGAGTTCCGAACGCTGACGCCCGTTACGAGATTCTTCAGATTCACACCAGAAACATGCCCCTTGCTAAGGATGTAAATCTTAGAGAGATTGCTGATATCACCCACGGCTTCGTAGGCGCAGACCTGGAAGCACTTGCAAAGGAGGCTGCGATGATAGTGCTTAGAAGGGTTGTTCCAGATTTGAAAATAAAGGAGGACGAGCCCCTGCCTCAGGAGGTTCTGGAAAAGCTTATAGTAAAACAAGTGGACTTTAAGGACGCTCTCAAGGTTGTAAGGCCTTCTGCAATGAGGGAAGTGCTGGTGGAGATTCCGAAGGTTAAGTGGGAAGATGTTGGCGGAATGGAGGATGCAAAACAGGAGCTCAAAGAGGCTGTTGAGTGGCCATTTAAGTATCCTCAAGCCTTTAAGAGGATGGGTATAAGGCCTCCGAGGGGAATCCTGCTTTACGGACCTCCCGGGACTGGGAAGACCCTGCTGGCTAAGGCGGTTGCAAACGAGTCGCAAGCCAACTTCATACCTGTTAAGGGCCCCGAGCTTTTGAGCAAGTGGGTTGGAGAGTCTGAAAAGGCAGTTAGAGAAGTTTTCAAGAAGGCGAGGCAGAACGCACCTGTAATTGTATTCTTTGACGAGATTGACGCCTTAGCCCCTAGAAGAGGCTCCAGCTCTGACTCTCAAGTGACTGACAGAATCCTTAACCAGCTGCTCACTGAGATTGACGGCTTGGAGGAACTTCACGATGTTGTAGTTATAGCATCTACTAACAGGCCAGACATTATGGACCCCGCACTTCTAAGGCCAGGAAGGTTTGATAGGCTCATACTTACTGATATGCCTGACGAGAAGGCGAGACTGGAAATCTTTAAGATTCACACTAAGGGAATGCCGTTGGCTAAGGATGTGAATCTTGAAGAGCTTGCTAAGAAGACTGAAGGCTATGTGGGTTCAGAGATAGAGGCTGTTTGCAGGGAGGCAGCAATCTTGGCTCTTAGAAAGGACATAAATGCTAAGGAAGTGAGTGCTCAAAACTTCAAAGAAGCACTTAAGAAGGTATCGCCTTCAATAACGCCTGAGCTGATGAAGGCTTATAAGGACTTTAAGGAAGTTGCAAAGCTTGCTTATGCTAAGGAGAAGAGGAAAAAGGAGAAGGAAGAAAGTCCGGGATATTTCGGATAAGATGAAAACGATAATAATAGGGATGCCTGGTTCGGGGAAGGGAACCCAGGCTGAAATGCTAGCGAGGCATTATCATATAGCTCACATATCCACTGGAGACCTGCTCAGAGCTGAGCTTAACAGAAACACTCAACTGGCTAAGAAAGTTTTTCAACTAACAAGTGAGGGAAAGCTGGTTCCCGACTCCATAATCAACAAAATGGTTAAAAGTAGGATATCCATGCCGGACTGTAAGCGAGGTTTCATTCTGGATGGCTATCCGAGAAATTTGGCTCAGGCGCAGTTTCTGGACAGCAGAATAGGAATTGACCTCGCCATTTTAATATCCTTGGAGGATGAGGTTGCAAAAGCGCGAATAATGGGAAGGCTTTACTGTCCCAAGTGTTCAGCAGTTTACAACATGATAACAGGGCCTAAGCCGAGAAGAGACACTCTATGCGATACTTGCAAGGTTCAGCTTGTTAGGCGGGCTGATGATTCTGAGGATTCCTTCTGGCACAGGGTTAGCATATACCACAGGATTACAGAAAGAGTTGCAGAGCACTATTCTGAAAAATGCATGCTCATAACTATTGATGGGAATAGGAGTGCTTCTGAGGTTCATAGAGAACTGATAAAAAGAATAGATGAATTCTTCAGTTCAAAATATTCTGACCAAATAGGAAGTCAATGAGTATGGTGGCATAACTTCCCTTTCTCAGATAAAATGAGAGTTCAATTTTGAATCTTCCACTGTTCAACTCATCTCTTGAAATGCCTGTAATTGTGAACCTTTCAGCAGCGCAGAAGGCATCCCTCTCAGTTCCCTCAGCAGACAGCTCTGGCATTTCTCTTATTATGAAGCTTCGCTGGGAGATCCCTTCCCTTTCAAGTATTTTAGAAACCTGTTCGTCTACTTTATCACTTCCGAATCCTGGAAGTGAGATTTTTTCATTATTTGGCTTATCAATAATCTTTTCAGGAAAAGCCATCCTGCCAAGTTTGTAATTGACTTCAAAGTATTTTTCAAACCTACTCCTGACCTTTGCGGATAGTGCTTCGTTAAACAAGAAGGCCTGAAAGCTTCCTATGTATAATCTTAGAATCCTTTTGGGAATTCTCCTAAGAGCGCCAACATAATCCCTGCTGTTTTGGGAGAGGTGTTTTAGAATTTCCTTGCTGCTCTCAGCTCTTGCAATCTTAAGAAGCTCATCCCAGTTTTCCCAATGATTCTTGACACTCTCTTCAGGAATGTCAAAGCAGAGTATCTTATTAATTGCGCCTTTAAAGTCCCTTAGGAGTAGGCTTCTTCCAACTTCGTAATTGTTCTTGGAAAATCTCTGATTTCCAAAATAGTTCGGAAAGAATATTCCTCTTGAATTGGTTATCTCTTTAAGTTCGTTGAATAGAACCTTCAACCCCGATTCTGAGAGCTGAAAATCTTCCAGCATCTCTTCTTCTGCAAAGCGGTTATAGAGCCTTATTATATCTGAAATTTCTAAGTTTCTGACTGTTATCTTGAACTCGTTCCCATCCAATTCGCCTATTCCGATCTTAACATAGCCTCTGCCCAGAAGCTTAAGCTCAATATCCGGAAGTTTTATCTCTGTAGGCGATTCCCTGCTTCTTATTGAAACAAATTGTTCAGTAACAGCATTCCTGTCCTTCAATCCTGCATAGCTGAAGTCCTCACGCTTTACTCCGAGAAAATCAGCAACCCTCTCGGCAGCCCTCTGCGTGGTATAATTTTTCTTTCTCATAATGTAATAAGCGTAATCCCCTTTTTCTCTGAATTCGTGCCTGGCAATCTCCCTTACAAAAAAGTCTTCAGGCAGCTGCTTTATCTTATACATGCTTCCTGGACAAATTGTTGAATTTAAAAATTTATTTCAAAAAAGTATTGGAAAAATATTTAAACAAAACTTTATTAAACAAAGTGGGGAGATTATGATAGATAAAAACTGGCAGAAGGTAATCCTGATAGTATCAGCAACAATAACAGTCATCGGGGCAATAACCCTGCTCAACTGGATTGCGGGAGGGCCTTCGGGAATGGCGGTTTCTGCTTCTAATGTTTCAAGGCAAACAGATATTTTGTTTCTCGGCGGTATTCTAGTGTTTCTTGTGATTCTCGGAATAACCGCTCAGATATATAGAGATATTGAGCAGAGCTGAGCCTCTTCTCATCCTTTCTTTATGTTTTAGTAATATTTAAAAGTCCCGGGTTAATTCCCGTGTTAAACTTTTATGCGCCTGTAGCCCAGTCTGGATAGGGCAACAGCCTCCTAAGCTGTGGGTCGGGAGTTCGAATCTCCCCAGGCGCGTTTCCTATTCTCTAAAACGGAAGTGTATCATTTTGATATATCTATTTTGGTTTTGTATATTGGTATAGAAATATTTATATATCAAAACGATACATAAATCCTGAATGTCTAAAGATGAGCTCTTGCATATAAGGGTTGGAAAGCAGCTTAAAAAGGATATTGACGAGCTTATAGATATAGGAATATTCTCAAGTCAAACAGAACTTGCTCGCGAGGCAATACGCTCCCTAGTTTTGAGATATAAACAGCAATATCAAAAAGAAGAAAAGGAAGAGGCAAAAAAATGAACAATCCAGATTCAGGAGATGAGAACAACAGGATAGCCCTCTTCATTTTCTCTCTACTCCTCCTAATAATCGTCTGCCTAAACTTCACATTCCTCTACCTTTCCCTGCCATCTCAACCTCTCCTAGGAAAAACTACCACACAAATCAGACTCTGCGTCGGGCCACCCTCAGAAGTGTGGTTCATCTACCCCCAATCCTGGGCCGTTCTTAACGGGACTGAACGAATAAAGATTTATGCAACAAACCTTTACAGCATAGACACTGTAAAAAATGTAAGCGTGTTCGCAAACCTTTCTCTAGGCCTGCAATACGGCGACCAGCAGTACGGGCTTGGAACAATCTTTTTTGACGGGGACTCTCAGTACGAGATGGACTTAAACACTACAACAATTCCCGATGCGAATTGCAGATACACTCTTGTTGCCCGGGCAGAGAGCATATGCGAAAAGAAAATAGCTCTTGTCAGAAAGATATCAATCAACAATATAGACCAGCCGCCAATCTGGAGTAAGTATGCAAACCAGCTTACAACTAACTTTTCAAACTTTACCTCTTGGGTAAGAATAAGAGATGCTACAATAGGAATTCCAGATGTCGGCTTGATCAACTTCTCAGATTCAACATTAAACTTTGATGCTGCAGACCTCAATTCTAATGTAAAAATAGAACACAACAACATATCAGTAGATACAAGCGCAGAGCCCTGCCTGGACGTGCAGGCGATACTTGAATTTTACAACCTATCCTTCAAAGCACCAAAACCAATGGCAAACGGAAAGAACTGTCCCAACTCAATCTGCAAGTTCTTAGCTTATAACAACTCAACATACATAATGAGAGTATACACATTCGGAATTGGAGAAAGACTCTTCTTCTCAGTAGCAGAAAACATGACTCCAATCCTGAAAATATTCAGCGACACAGACAAGTATGAGAGATTCGTGCTTCAAAATGTAACATTCTACGCAAACTTCACTACAATAGGCGGCATTATTCTTAACGGAAGCCAATACTACTGCGAAGCAAGCTTTGAAGAAAATAACAGATACGCTACTCCTGTACGGATGAGCTTCAACAACGCGAGCCTGCTATACGAATACACAAGAAGCTTTACCACAACGGGAATACACAACTGGACAGTCACCTGCTACTCTCCAGAACTTGAAATTCAATCGTTAACTAAATACTCTACCTTCCTAATCACAAACAGGCCTCCAGTTTTAATCTCTCCAATACCCAACATTACATGGCTGGAAAATAGGCAGTTCTCAGGATTATACCTGAACGACTACTTCGCAGACCCAGACGGGGAAAAACTCAGATACGACTCAAGCCCCGTGCCGCACATAAAAGTGGAAATAAGCAACTCCAGCATGATAACGCTACAGCCGGAATACTTCTGGTACGGAAACCAAACAGTAAGATTCTATGCTCACGACCCAGCAGGGCTTATAGCTGAGAGCAACGAGGTGCTCCTCTCAGTAATACACGTTCCTCCCAAAGAAACAAGCTCAGGAGGCGGAATGTCTTCCTCATGCATACCACTCTGGAATTGCACTGAATGGAGCCCATGCCTATACTCAGGAATACGCCTCAGAAACTGCATAGACCTGCACAACTGCAGTACAAACAGAAGCAAGCCGGAAGAATATTCTGAGTGCCTATACGAGCCGTCCTGCTACGACCTGGTAAAGAACAATGGCGAGGAGGGCGTGGACTGCGGAGGGCCCTGCCCGAGCTGTCCAAGCTGCTCAGACCTGATAAAGAATGGCCTTGAAACCGGAGTTGACTGCGGAGGACTATGTGCTCCCTGCCCCAACTGCTCTGACGGAATACAGAACCAGGGCGAAACAGGAGTTGACTGCGGAGGACCATGCCAGCCGTGCTCTAAGATTGAGATGCCTGCACAGCTCAGCGTGGTTGGGAGTAGGCAAAAGGGTATTCTAATTTTTTTCACGCTTTCCCTCTCAGCAATTATACTCATAGGAATTGCAAAAGTGGTTGCCAGGGGAGTTTCTTCATTGAATTTTATGAAGACTCCAGCTGAGAACCCAATACTGACAGCAGAGGAGAGGGCTCTGCTTCACCTGGAAGGTATATCCAGCAATATTGCTAAAAATAGTATTAAAAAGTCTGCTCAGCAGCTTTCATTTGCAGTGAGAACCTTCTTTCAGGAAGGCTTTGGTTTAAGATACGAGTTTACTGCACAGGACCTTTCAAGAGAGTTAGAAATCCTCCCTCTCAGCGGAGAGATTAAAGAAGCAGCTTCAAAGCTTTACAACATAATTGAAGAGATGGAATTCGCAAGATTTAAGGCTTCACCACAGAACTTAGCAAAAGCGCTTAAATTAAGTAGGGATTTAATAATAAAAATCAGCCAGGAGGCAGAGAAGCTGAACCTAAAACCTGACGAGAGTTCAATGAAGCTTCACAGCCCCTCAGCTTTCAGGATACTGGAACTAATAGAAGAGGGCAACAGGGCAGCTGAAAATAGTAACCTTCCACTTGCCAGAGAAGCATATTCAAAAATACTCACTGAATATTCCATACTAAAAGAGGAAGAAAAAAAGATTTTAAAACAAAAAATAATTCAGCTTTACAACAGAATAGGGGGAAGCAGAACAGGCATGGCCAGAAAAGATGCTCACAAGCATAACTTAACCGCAGGCATAGCTGCAATAATGCTCCTGCTTATAATATCAGGCCTAATTGTGGCAAATCAGCGCGGTCTTCTCGGGAGAAGGCTTTCAATAACAGGGTTTGAATTCATATGCAGTGGAGACATCTGTTTTAATCCTGTTCCCTCAGACATGACATTTAACCAGAGCGAAAATGTAACAGTCTATGTGTATGTAACGAATCCATACGATCAGAACATAACATTTGACACCCTTGTAGGAAACCCGTTATTTTCCTCAATAGAGAAGATAAACAACACCTGCGGCAGAATAACATTCACACCCAGTAATTCAGATGTCGGATCGCACATCGTCACAATATCCGTAAAGGCAGAAAACGGAGTTCTTCTAGACCAGAAGCAGCCAACTTACACCATCCTAAACATTAACGACCCCCCATCAATAACAGGATGGTTCCCTCAAAATGAGAGCGTCTCCATTGAAGAGAACTACACGCTTGGCTTCATGTTTAACTACACTGCCAGTGATCCTGACATTCCCTATGGAGACTATCTGACCTCAGAATGGTATGTTGATAACAATCCTTTTGAATATAACAAGAGCGCAATCAACTACACTACAAGCTTCTGTGATGCTGGACTTCACAACATAACTGTAATGGTAAGAGATTCATATAACTTAAATGATTCTCATTCCTGGACAGTAAATGTTACAAACCTCAATAGGCCACCTGTGCTTAACGGAACAATTGAAAACCAATCCTGGGATGAGGACTCTTTCCTTCAAAACGCATTTAATCTAAATAGAATATTCTACGATCCTGACGAGCTGGAATGCACTGATGCCAACAAAGATAATTTAACCTTCCGCATTGAACTTTCCAATGGCAGCGCCTCAGCAATAAGCATGGTTGTAGATGAAAATAGAAATGTTTTGCTCTCAGCAGCGAGCAACTGGTGCGGAAATCAGACTGTGATGGTTGTAGCTTCTGATTCTGAAAACGAGACATACAGCAACAACTTTAAAGTTTCTGTAAACTGCCTTCCGGACCCGCCTAAACTTAATCCAATCGGCACTCAGCAGTTGAGAGCAGAATCTCAATTTGTGCTTTATATAAATGCCTCAGACCCAGACATACCTTACGGAGATGAACTAAACTTCTCTTTAAATGATACCTCCTTATTTAACATAACTACACTAAGCCCAATCGGCATTGCAGTTATCAACTTTACTCCGACAAACGAGCAGATAGGTGAATATGTTATAAAAATAATAGTTACAGATTCAGATTCCTTCTCAGACGCTGAGGATGTACTCTTTAATATTTCAAATAATCACGCTCCAATAATTGAGCCAATCTCAAATCAATCCGTAAATGAGACCAGCACTTTTACTATGCAAGTATTAGCAACTGACCCTGATAATGATAATATAACTTTTTCAGCAACTTCTAACAACTACTTCCCAAGCCTATATATCAGCAGTACGGGACTTATGAACTTCACTCTTAATCAGGGCGATGTTGGAAACCACACGGTTACAATAATCGCTACTGATGTTTGGGGAGCTTACTCCAACTATAGCTTTAACTTTGAAGTCATTAACATAAACCAGAAGCCGGAGCTTGAAGAGCTTGGAACTAAGAGAGCAAAGATAAACAAGCCATTCGCGCTTATAATAAGAGCATTTGATCCAGATATCATGTGTGGAGACACCCTCACCTTCCAGCTAAATGATTCTTCTCTTTTCTCCCTACAATATTATAATGAAACTGCAGTTATGATAAACTTCACTCCTTCTGAAGCTCAAATTGGAAATTATTCATTTACAATTAATGTTAGTGACGCGTACGGCGAGCACGATTCTAAGCAGCTGAACATCACAATAGATTATAACTTCATTCCACAAATATTAATAAGCGAGATAAATGCAACAGAAGGCGATAATTTCTACATGAACTTTTCCCAATATGTCCTGGATCTTGATAATGACCCGTTGAACTTCTCATATGTTCTCTTAGATGACTTCCCGAATTTTTACCTAAGCCAATCTGGACTCATGTATTTTACTCTGAACAAGAGCGACATTGGAAACCACACAATAAACATAACAGTTTCCGATGAAGAAAATCAGAGCACAAAACAATTACTGTTCAGAGTATTGCCGATAAACAACCCCCCAACTCTTATACCTTCAGATGAGCTCATAGCTTACGAAAACACAACATTCATTATTCAGATAAACGCCACCGATTTGGAAAATGATCCTTTAGAATTCATTTACACGCTCTTGGATTCTTTCCCGAACTTTAGAATGCTCTCTTCAGGTCTGATAAATTTCACTCCGAATTCAACTGACATAGGTACGCATATGATAAACATAACTGTAAGGGAAGTTCTAAATTATTCTCGCAACGATTCTAAAATGTTTAAGATAACAGTTAAGCACAAGAATAACCCCCCGGAAATAATGGAGTACGCTCCCATAAACCTTACTGTTTTGATGTATGAAAACGAATCTGTAACATTCACCCAGCATACTGTGGATCCTGATTTTGACAACATAACCTATTCTTGGATCTTAGACGGCGTTCCAAATTCTACGGCAGAAAACTTCACATACGCTCCAGGATATTTCGGTTCAGGCGTTCATCTGTTACAATTTATTGCATCTGATGGAGAGAATGAGACATCTATCACTTGGAACATTACAGTTTTGAATGTGAATAGGCCCCCGTACTTTGGTATATTTTATGATACAAACTTTGAAAATAACTCATACTATCAGAACCTAAGCTTTACACATTCTGTTGAGCTGGCACTTGAAAATTCTTCTCAGCATTACCTGAAGGGCGCTCTGATTTCCAGAGTTCTGGACTTGCAGGAGGACAATTCTAATTATCCTCACTTTACAATCAATAGTGCAGAATACTTGGGGTATGTTCCCAGTGAAACTTCAGTTCAGCTGTATTTGCGAACCTCTTCAGACAATACAAATTGGGGTGCTTGGACTGAGTGCAATCCGGAATGTGCAAACCTAACCTCAAATAGGTATGTACAATACCAGCTTGTGCTCTTAACCTCTCGGTCTGAACAAACTCCAGTGATAGAAGCAGTTAGAATAAACTACACGATAAGTAATGTGACTATTCCAGACAATATAAACCTGTGGTGGGTATATCTTGGAAATTTCTTTAAGGATGACGATTTAGAGAACCTCACCTACAATTATACAATGCTTTCAGGAGTTGGCTTCTTGAATCTCACCATGTCCTTAAATGGCAGAGTCCAGTTGATCCCACTGGCAGAGGGTAATGCAGTGATAAAATTCTCAGCTTCAGATCCTGAAGGTGCAAATGTAGAGAGCAATGCAGTAAATGTTACTATAAAAAAGATTTCAAGCCCAGTCCCAGTTCCTCAGAATTCGGGAGGGGGAAGCACCACGGTAGTCTTCCAGCAGATTCCAAAAGAGGTTCCATACTCTATGAACATAATAGTTCCTCAGCCAATAACAATCTACAAAAATGAAACAATCTCAATACCGATAAAGATTGTCAACTCCGGAAATATAACACTAAACAAAATATCTTTGGATGTCACATCTGAAAACAAGAATGTTACGATCTCAATATCTCCTGAGCTGATAGAAAGATTAAACCCGGGAGAAGAAGCAGGAGCAACAGTTATAATAACCTCATACCAGATGTTTGGCAGTTATGAAGTTTTGGTTAGAGCAATGGTTGAGGATCCGCGCTTTAACGAAACCAATAAGATTTTCATAAATTCTCTGGAAAAAGGCACTCTGGACCGGAAAGCATTAGATATGAGAATTGCCTACACTAGGGACCTGCTCAGCCAAAACAGCATCTGTCTTGAGCTGAACGAGTTCATAAAGCAGGCAGAGGCAGATGTTGAAATGGGCAATTATGAAAAGGCAGCACGAGTTCTAAGCTCAGTTGTGGAAAACTGTCAGTATCTAATCTCTCAGAAAGAAAGAATCTATCAAAAGCCTTCAACATTCTCACTAAAAATAACGAGGAATTTTATAATAGTTGCCTCTTCACTGGCTGTAATTTTCATCTTAACCTTAAGCGTGGTGCTATACACTAGGCGTAAATTTAAGTAGTTCTAATCTGTAGCAGTTCCAACAATTTTCTTATAGTAGTATATCACATCGGGATAAACTCTCTTCTTTGATTCCGCTGAAAGGTGTGAATATATCTTTTTAATCTTCAAATACTGAAGTGAAGCCTCTCCCTTCTTTCCAGAAGATATTAATTTATGTCCTTCTACAAGGAGCTCATATAGTTCTTGAATAGCATCCTCCTCGCGCTCCTTCGCAAGCTTCTCTAAGCCAAACCACTTTCTAATCTTTCTTATTAGCACAGTCAGGGTTGAACTTCTGTTTTTGTTAGTATTCACTTCTACGAATTTGATTGTGTTAATAAACTGATTTGCACACTCTAAAACATCCTGCTTAGTTATTTTTACTCCTTCAAATTCCAGCGCGTCCAGCCTGTCAAGAATATTTGTGAGCTGCTCCTTAAGGTGTGGGTTCTCTTTACTTTCTTTAATCTTACCCTTCATCTCTTCATAAGACAGGTTGTAGTCAATTTTCATTAAAGAAGAGACGAACTTTTTTACAATGTGGCTCAGGTGTATAGCGTTATCCTCTTCAGAGTGGCGGGAGAAGTTTTTCAAAAACACATTCATCTTTCTACTGGCATTTTTCACGGTCAGAATTCGCTGTTCATCATTCCTGCCGGAAGGGTCATAAGACATGTTCTCTTCTTCTATTTTTTTCATATTTAAATCTTGCCCAGAATTTTTTACTCTTTAAAAGTGAAACAATAAAAATTTATACTGAAAAAAGAGTTTCTGCCGAGATGGCAAACCTCTCAGCTGAGATTGAAAAGAGCAGAGAAGTAGTAGATAGAATACATCGGGAAATCTCAAAAGTTATTGTAGGCCAGGATGAGGTAATAAGCGGTTTTCTCAGGGCACTTCTGCTAAATGGACATGTGCTGATAGAGGGTGTTCCCGGACTTGCTAAAACCCTTATGATAAAGACCCTGGCAAAAACAATAGGCTGCGACTTTTCAAGGATACAGTTCACTCCAGACCTTCTCCCAACAGACATAATAGGAGTGACAGCATATGACAAGAACAAGGGATTCTATGTAATTAAGGGCCCCATATTTAGCAATCTGGTTCTGGCTGACGAGATAAACAGGGCTCCCCCCAAGGTGCAGTCTGCACTGCTGGAGTGCATGCAGGAGAGGCAGGCTACAATAGGAAATCAGACATTTCCTATGAAAAGGCCTTTCTTTGTTATGGCAACTCAGAACCCTCTGGAAAGCTTAGGTACATATCCCCTGCCAGAAGCTCAGATGGACAGATTCCTTTTCAAGCTTAACATCACATATCCATCACTTGAAGAAGAAGAAAAGATACTTCATCAGAACATCAGCGTAAAGCCATTTGAGGATTTCAAAATAAAAGCAGTTTCTTCTCCTCAACAAATTCTGAGGATACAGCAGAGCATTCACAAGATTTATGTGGATAACAAGATTGAGAAATACATCATAAGGATAGTTGACGCTACGAGGAATCCTTCAAGATACGGAATACCTTTGGGCAAGTATATCGCTTGGGGGGCTTCTCCCAGAGCTTCTATAAGCATATTTATGGCTTCCAAGGCGGAAGCGCTCCTTTCAGGAAAGAACTTTGTTATTCCCGAATATGTGAAAAGGGTAGTTCCTGATGTGCTGAGGCATAGAATCATAGTAAACTATGAAGGCCAGGCTGAAGGTGTAACTTCTGACAATATAATCTCTCAAGTTCTTGAAAAGGTAGAACTGCCTTAGGGGCAAAACATGTATGAGCTAAAACTTAATTTCAAGCCAATATTAAAACAGCTTGAAATTTTTACTAAGAAGGAAATCTCAGGATACTTCTCAGGCGGCTATCTCTCCTCTGTTAAGGGGAAGGGAATGGATTTTGACTCATTCAGAGAGTACAGCCCTTTTGATGACGCTTCAAGGATAGATTGGAAGGCCAGCGTGAGGGCTCAGAAGCTCCTGGTTAGAGAGTTCAAAGAGGAGAGAAACCTGGAAGTAGTAATTGTTCTGGATGTGAGTTCTAGCATGTGCTACACCTCAACTCCGTCTCAATCCAAAGCGGAATACGCTGCTGAACTTGCTTCGGCAATTGCTTTCGGAATACTCAGGGCAGGCGACTCCGTAGGTCTTCTCATGTATTCTGACCATCCTGCTGCAGAGCTAAAAGCTAACTCAGGCATAAAGCAGTATTACAATCTGTTAAGACAACTCAGCAATCCTAAATTGTATGAAGGAAAATTTAACTTTAAGGAGCTTATGGATTACCTTAACAAGAAATTTAAAAAGGGGACAGTAATCATACTCATTTCAGACTTCATAGGGCTCAAGCCTGGCTGGCAGGATCTGATTAGAGTTGCATGCAAGAAGTTTGAGATGATAGGTATATGCGTGAGGGACCCTATGGACAACAGCATTCCTGAGGGAATAGGTAAGATAGTGATCTCAGATCCATTTTCAAATGATCAGCTGATGTTTGACTCTGAAAAGATTAGGGGTAAGTATGAAAAGCTTAATAAGGAATTCCTGTTTGAACTGGACAAGGTTTTTACAGAATCAGGAGGAAGCCTACTTCAACTCCTGACAAGCCAGCATTTCGTACACCGCGTTAACGAGTTTTTCATAAAGAGGAAAAAATGGAGATAGTATTTTCAAATCCTCAAAACCTCTGGTTACTCCTTTCAATTCCAGTAGTTGTAATAACGCACTTCTTCGTATTCGGCTTCCTAAAAAGAAGGGCAATCAGATTTGCAAACTTTGAAGTTATAAGAAGAATAGTTGGACCTCAGGGCAATATTGCCAATGTTCATTTTGTCTCCAGCAATATTTTGCTGCTTTTAATAAGAGTTTTCTCGCTTACGCTTCTGATACTTGCCTCAGCAGGAGCTCAGCTGAGATACAGAGCACTTGTTACATCTCAGAGCTTCGTCATTGCAATAGATGCCTCTTCCAGCATGCTGGCAAATGATGTAATTCCAAACAGGCTTTCTGCTGCAAAAGAATCTGCCTTCTCATTTGTGAACAGCCTCTCTCAAGGTAGAGTTGGAGTTATAGATTTTGCAGGGGCAGCATTTGTAAAACAGCCAATCACTGATGACCTTTTAAGTGTAAAGAGTTCAATAAAAACTATTGAAGTGGAAAATGTTGGCGGGACAGCAATTGGAGAAGCAATAATAACAGCTTCAAACATGCTCAGCCAAGAGCAATTTGCAAAGACTATAATCCTAATAACTGACGGGCAGAACAATGTGGGGGCTGGAATTGATGAAGCAATAGAGCACGCAAATGCTTACAACATTGCAATTTACACAATAGGCATAGGCACAGAGCAGGGAGGTTCATTCATAAAAACTGAGCTGGTTTCAAAACTAGATGAGGACTCCCTTAAGACGATAGCTGAAAAAACAGGGGGCTCCTATTTTAAAGCGAGCACTCCCGAAGAGCTCAAAAGCGCTTACCAGCAGATAATCTCAGCAAGGGTTAGAAATACAGCTTTCAACCTTTCGGAAGTATTTCTACCTCTCGGTATAATTCTAATATTCTTAGAATGGACTCTGCTTAACACCCGCTACAGAACTCTTCCGTGAAAGGTTTAAAAGAGATTCAAAAATCAAAAATCTTCTTCTGCCTTTTTTCTTCTCTACTCTTCCTTGAAATTTCAACAACAGGAGCCCAACTCTTTCTTATTATTCCTTCAAGCTTATCGTTATTCCAGTTCTTCTTTATAAAATCTGAAGT
The DNA here is from genome assembly GCA_038874135.1 of Candidatus Woesearchaeota archaeon. Lineage (GTDB taxonomy): Archaea > Nanobdellota > Nanobdellia > Woesearchaeales > 0-14-0-80-44-23 > 0-14-0-80-44-23. The sequence continues at coordinate 448,244 of JAVZCZ010000001.1, read as the reverse complement.
CACCGGATCTGCAGGGTATCCTGAGCCGAAATCAACTCCTAATTTTTTCTTTATCTTATCTATCTCCCTATCCCGTATTACCTTTGCAAGTATTGAAGCAGCTCCAACCTCAGGATACTTTGAGTCAGCCTTGTGTTCCGCCACAATCTTAATCTCCTTATTCCACACAAGTGACTTTACATTCTCAGCATATCTGACTTCATTAGTGTCAGGACAGTCCAAGATTGCTACATCAGGCCTAAGAAAATTTATTATTTCTGCACTCTTCTGAATTTCCAATAAGTTAAGCTGCTTCTTAAATACGGCTTCATCAATTTCGCGCGGGCTTACGATGACTACATAATACCTGCCGTGGCAAGCTCTGACAATTTCCTTAAATAAGCGATTTCTCGCACTCACGCTTAGAAGTTTAGAATCTTTAATACCAATACTTCTAAGCCCATCGCTGCTTCCCTCTTCAAAGCAGGCACCGCAAATCACCATCGGACCTATTACTGGCCCTCTGCCTGCTTCGTCAATTCCACAAACTATTCGTTTTCCTTTGCTTTCTTCCTCTTTCAATTACTCACTCGCCCCTCTGCTGCATCTTCTTTTCTTCTGTAAGTTCTAAGTGGCTTATTCCAGGCATCTCCCCGCCAAGGTTTCCCAGTTCTTCAAGCTTTTCATTCACATAATCCGGATTGTCCCACTGGCTTGCTGCTATCACTATTGCTTCTGCTGTCTTCTTAGGATTCTCCGATTTGAAGATTCCCGAACCGACGAATATGCCGTCACAGCCGAGTTTTCTCATCAGCATTGCATCTGCTGGAGTGGCAATTCCTCCAGCTGCAAAATTCACCACGGGAAGAGTGTTAAACTCCTGAGGATCGTAACAGATGTTGGCAACCCTCTTTAAAAGTTCACACTTTACTCCGTAATCCCGCGCAATATTTTCAATCTCAGATTCCAGCTGCCTTTTTGCAATTTCTATCTTATTGGTCTGATGTATCTGCTTATCTTCTGCATAAGCATTAGGAACATTTTCAAGGTACATTGCAGTTATGGCTGCCATTATGCCCTCCTCAATTCCTAGCTTCATGCTATCAAGTAGCACCTCTAGTGTTTCAACTGGCATTTTTTCCTTCCTAAAGAATCTTACAAGCTCATCTTCCATTCCAAGTATGTTTTTCTTCTGATAATAACGGTTAAGTTTCAAAAGTCCGATTGTCTTAACTATTCTTTCAGAATCGTAACTGATTTCTCTTAGAAGAGGATACTTCTCAAGAGAGTTGACTGCTAGATTCTTATATTCCTCATTTTCCGAATATTTGTTTACTAAAACTTCAAGCTCGTTGTAGCCGACTAGAACTGCAATTTCCCTTCTGATTGTGTTCATGTGCGATACGGCTTCCTTTACATCTCCAGTTCCCGCTTCACCCTTAGTCCTTATCATTGCAGCCCCTTCAGATATTCTCCTGAGTGCTTCTCCAAGGTTGCGCGCACCGCACACGAAGGGAACCTTATACTTCCACTTGTTAATATGGTGCTCGTCGTCAGCAGGTGTTAAAACCTCGGACTCGTCTATAAAATCAACGCCCAAGGACTCTTCCAAATCTGCTTCAGAATAATGCCCAATTCTAACTTTAGCCATGACTGGAATTGAAACAGCTTCTTGTATCTCCCTAATCTTCTGCACGGCCGCCATCCTCGCAACGCCGCCCTCTTTCCTTATGTCAGCAGGCACCCTTTCCAGAGCCATAACTGCAACTGCTCCAGCCTCCTCAGCAATTTTCGCCTGTTCAGCACTTGTTACATCCATTATGACTCCTCCTTTAAGCATCTGAGCAAGTCCATACTTTAGAAGGTTTGTTCCGAATAATTTTTTAAGATCTTCACTCATTTTCTCCACCTCACTCCTCACAAAAACAATATCTAAGGCATCTTTAAAAGTTTTATTGAAAAAATTTAAAAGCCCCTATCTTTCCCTTCCCTTTTGCTCTTAAAGCATTGGAGGAATTTTATGGAAAAGCCAGTCATAGAATTTAGAGAAGTGTGGAAGTCGTACTTTTTAGGAAAGAACAAGCTAGATGTACTTAAAGGGTTAACATTTAAGATACATAAAGGCGAATTTGTTTCAATAATGGGTCCCTCCGGTTCTGGCAAGTCCACAACAATGAACCTGATTGGATGTTTAGATATTCCAAGCAGGGGCGAAGTACTCTTAGATGGAATGAACATCGCACACCTTTCAGAGTCCTCTCTTGCAAGGATAAGAGGAAAAAAGATAGGCTTCGTATTCCAACAGTTCAATCTCATATCCGCCTTTACTGCAAAAGAGAATGTAATGCTTCCAATGATGTTCCAAGACATGCCCAAAACTTTCCAAGAGGAAAGAGCCCGCCAGCTGCTAAAAAGAGTAGGCCTGGAACATCGGCTTGAACATAAGCCAACTGAACTTTCAGGCGGAGAGCAGCAGAGGGTTGCAATAGCCAGAGCCTTAGCTAATGATCCTCAAATGATACTCGCTGACGAGCCAACCGGCAACCTGGACTCAAAAGCTGGGCACGAGATTATGGAAATGATAAGGGAGCTTAATGAGAAGGACGGAAAAACCATCGTTTTCGTGACTCACGATCAAGCCTTAGCAGAGAGATATGCTGACAGGATAATACGCTTAAAAGATGGAAGAATCGTTAAAGATTAAGATAAAGGTGAAATATGAAGGTGAAAATATGAGCATGAAGAAAAAGAAAACAAAGCACTTAACAAGTCTGGCAGTTGTTTTTCTCGTATTAGTTACACTGGCGGGAAATTCTGAAGCATTGCTGATGCCCGGCTACTATCTCAGGGCAACCCTGATAAATCAGGACCCATATCCAGTGGATGCAGGACAGTATGTAACCTTAAGGTTTAGGATTGAAAACCTAGGTAGAGAAATAGCTAAAAATGTTCAAATTCAGCTCGTCCAGGAATATCCATTCTATCTGGACACCGGAGAAGACGGCATAAAAAACATTGGAACTCTAGAGAGCCTGCAGACTGGCTCCCTCACCCCAATAATAGAATACAAGGTCAGAGTGGATGAAAGGGCAATTTCAGGAAGCAACACCATAAAACTCAGGTATAGAATTGACAATTCAGAATGGGTCGACTTCCCAGAATTTTCAGTAGAAGTCCGACGATACTTCAAGGGTCTTGTTCTTAACAAAATTTCAACATCATCTCAATATTTTGAACCGGGCCAGGAAGCCCAGCTGAACATAACACTAAAAAACCTTGCAGAGGCGCAGATGCGTGACATAACAGTAGCACTTTTAATAAATGAAGCCTTACCACTCGCCCCTACCGAATCGGGCTTACAGCAGAAGTCCTACGGCATAGAACCAAACGGGATTCAGACCTTCCCATTTAAACTTATAGTTTCTCCCAGCGCAGCTGCAGGACTCTACAAAATTCCAGTAACAATAACCTACAAGGACGATGCTAATGTCGAGCACTCCGTCAATGAAATGATAGGAATATTAATAAATCCCATGCCCAGAATTGACCTACTATTAGAATCCGCAAATCCGATAAGCCAGGGATATACGGGTCCGGTTACCATAAGGATTGTAAACTCAGGAATTGGATCTGCAAGGTTCATTGAAGCAGAAGCCTCAGAAGTGGATGGCCTCAGCATAATTTCAGGGGCAAAGCAGTATGTTGGGGAGATATCTTCTGATGATTATGACACGCTTGAATTGAGAGTTCATATTTCAAAGACTGCTAACGGCACCTTGCAGCTTCCTGTAAAGTTAAGGTATGCAGATTCACTGGGAAGGACTTATACGGAGAACAAAACGGTTTCACTGAGAGTTTACACTGCTTCGGAGCAGAGAGCTCTCGGCATCTATCAGCGGAATAACTCATTAGTCTTGTGGATACTCGTAACAGCAGCCTTTGCAGTCATCTACCTTATCTATAGGAAGAGGAAACACTCCCATGTTCAGCACAAGTGAGCAAATTGGGAAGTGATGTTTTGTGATAAGGGAATACTTCGCCTTCGCCGTAAAAGGGATTCGGCGGAGACGAATGAGGTCCTGGCTTACAATACTCGGCATAATTATAGGCATCTCCACAATCGTTTCTCTAATTTCAATAAGTCAGGGTGTAAGGAGTGCCATAGTTGCCCAATTTGATGCCCTCGGAAAGAATAAGCTCATAATAGTTCCCGGTTCTGAAATATTTAATTCTTTAGCCAGCAAGTCTTACTTTACAAAAGACGAACTTGAAATAATAAAGACAACAGCCGGAGTTACCAAAGCTGCAGGCATAATCTATTCAACAGTAGAGGTTAAACATAGCGGAGAAACAAAGTACACTATTGTAAACGGAATACCTTCAGATTCTGAGAACCTGAACTTTTTTAAAAATATGCAGAATATAAAGATAAGTCAGGGCAGGTATGTTGAAGCTGGAGAGCGGGGAAAGGCAATGTGCGGAAGTATGCTAGCAACTCCTGACGATTTTTTTCACAAGCCAGTTAAGGTTGGTGACTCGCTGCTCATTAGAGGAAAAAAATTTGAAGTTGTTGGAATAATGGAGCCAGTGGGCAACCCATCAGATGATACCAGCATAGCAATACCTTTAGCAGACGCTGAGGAGATATTTGGAAGAAAAGATCAGTATGATATGATAATAGTGGAATCAGTTTCAGAAGCTGAAGTTAACAGGACTGCAGAAGCAATAAAGAAGAACCTTCGCAAAAGCAGAAACCTGAAAGAGGGAAAAGAGGATTTTTCAGTGCAGACCCCTCAGCAAATATTAGAGAGCTTTAACTCAATTCTAAGTGCAGTACAGATAGTTGTGCTCGGAATAGCTGCAATTTCAATAATTGTAGGCGGAGTTGGCATAATGAATACGATGTACACTTCAGTCCTAGAAAGGACGCGGGATATAGGAATAATGAAAGCCGTTGGGGCAAAAAATTCAGACATCCTACTCCTATTCCTAATAGAAGCGGGTCTCATTGGTCTTATAGGAGGAGCAATAGGGGTATTCTTCGGCTTTCTTCTAAGTAAGGCAATAGAGCAGCTTGCGCTTATTGCACTGAAAACTAACCTGCTCAAGGCATACTTTTCTCCAATTCTTATAATAGGCGCTCTCCTATTTTCAATGGCTTTCGGAATGCTCTCAGGATTCCTACCGGCAAGGCATGCTTCCAAGATGAAGGTTGTAGAAAGCATAAGGCAAAGGCTCTGAAAATGCTAAGCGAACTTTTCAGAATAGTTTTGAATTACATAAGCAAAAGGAAGATTAGAAGCTTCCTTACAATAATAGGAATATTCATAGGCATAAGCGCAGTTGTTACTCTGATATCGCTAGGACAGGGGCTAACAAACGCGGTTAATGCACAATTCTCAAAGCTCGGCTCAAACAGGTTAACAATAAGCCCAGCAGGAGCTGCTGGAATATCAATGCTTAGAACAACAGTAAAGCTCACTGACAAGGACCTTGAAAGAGCAATGAGCGTTCAAGGCGTAGAATATGCAATAGGAGTTTACATAACCAGCAAGCAAATAAGCTTCGGAAAGGAATCAATACAAGCCTATGTTAGAGGCATATCCACTGATGAGAAGACAATTAGATATGCTGAGCAGAGCGGTCTTTATGAAATAGAAAAAGGGCGAGACTTCAAGCCAGGAGACAAATATAAAATCATAATAGGAAGCGGAATAGCTGAGAAGGCTTTTTCTAAGAAGGTGCGAGTTGGTGACATAGTTACAATTGACAACATCCCATTTGAGGTGATAGGCATACAGAAAACAGCAGGCTCCGGAATTTTTGACTATGTGGTGAGGATGCCCTTAGATGTTGCTAGAGCATTAGATAACAAAGAAGATGAGCTCTCTTCAATAAGTGTAATAGTGAAAAGCAACTCTGATATAAACTCAGTTGAAGAGCGCTTGAAAGACACTCTTCGCAGGGAAAGAAATGAGAAAAAAGGAGAGGAGTCATTCAGCGTGCAGAGCACAAGAAACATCATAAACTCCTTCTTAGACATTCTAAAAATAGTTCAGGCACTCCTGGTAGGAATAGCGGCGATATCACTCCTGGTAGGCGCAGTAGGAATCACAAACACAATGTACACTTCGGTACTTGAAAGAACTCGCGACATAGGCGTCATGAAAGCAATAGGCGCTAAGGAGTCAGAAATAATGGCGATTTTCATTCTAGAAGCAGGCCTTTTAGGGCTCGTAGGCGGAATAATTGGAGTTGTGCTCGGGACAGCAGCATCTTATACAATAGGTTTTGTAGCAACGGACATATTTAAAGTGTCAATCCTGAAAATATCAATAAACCCACCACTTTTGGTGATGCTGCTAATATTCTCATTCGCAATAGGTGCATTTGCAGGCTTCCTTCCCGCAAGACAGGCAGCTAAACTGCAGCCGGCAGAAGCCTTGAGATATGAGGAATAAAAATTGAAATTACAGAAAGTTTTATATATTGAAATTACCCAATTTTTCTTAATTCAGAGGTGATACAAGTGTTCTTTTCAAGAAAGGGAGAAAAGGAGCTTCAAATGATATTCGGGCTTTTCGTACTACTCATAATTTCGCTAGTCGTGCTTAGCCTATTCTTCAAGTTTACTGAGAAGAGCTCTGGTAAGATGGAAGGTGCTTCAACAGAGTACTTTACAAAGGCGACAATTGATAAGGCAATACAGACCTGTCAAGGGTTATGCGAAGCAATAAATGATGACAACACACTAATTGAGTTCTGCAAGAGAACAATACAGGTTGATTGGAACGGCAATCAAAATTTGAAGGATAAAGTGACTTATGGAAAGTGGCAGTTCTGTGAGGACAAGGTGCCTTGCTTCGTGTTAGTGGATAAATGTCAGAACGGAAAATATACTGGAGAAACCTGTAAGAACACACTCTTAGATCCAGACAACAACAACCTAGCAACATATGACCAATTGGCTGCTAGGGGCTTAGATGACGGGTGCGGATTAGACACTGAAAGCCAGATGAACTGGAAGGTAAGGTTTGGATTTACAGAGAGATAATTTCTTATTTTTCATTCCATTTAATCTTACAATAAAGAAGGATTTATAAATATCTTTTTCTAAATACGGGATTTAAAAAGAGGTGAAAATATTTTTGAATAACCGGACCAGAAGAAGAGGCGCCACTTTAACAAATTCAATCCTTATAATAGGAATGATATTCATCTCTCTTGCAATAGTAGGCGTCCTAAGAAACCTGGCTCTCCAACAGGCGAAGCAGGTTGAGATTGATTACACAATCTCAGTAGTTGAGGATTTAAAGAGTGCAATAGAAAAAGCAGCATCCACTCCCGCAAATGTTGAATACGTAATAACGCTCAAAGACCCACTAATCTATACCATAAACATTAGCCAGAACAGGATTCTGGCTCATTTTGCAATCAACAACCTCACTAGCACAACATACTTCTTTCCAGGAAACTCAGTAGTAATACCATCAAATATTGAAAACTCAGGAATCATACACATCTACAAAAAAGATAACTACATCATAATAACGAGGGCGAATGCAGCTGAGGAGTGCAACCTTGAAGATGACAAGTGCGATGCTGCCTGTATTGCCCTCGGAATCTGCGATCCAGCTTGCAAGAGTCCAATGGAAAAATCAGTATGCAACCCCTACTGCTTGGACACCAACAAGAATGGTAGAATAGACCCTGCAGATGCAGACAAGATCTGCATTCCAGCATGCTATACAAACTTTGACAAGGGCGTTTATGATATTGACTGCGTAGACTATGAAAATGACGGAATCTGTGACCCAGCAACTAACAATATTAAGGATGGCATCTGTGATCCAGACTGCCTCGGCACCAATGGAGTTTGCGATCCAGACTGCACCCAGTATGATGCAGACTGCCCTCACAAGGGGAATGGCATTTGCGAGCCAAACAGGGGAGAAAGCTGCTTAGACTACCCCCTCTTTCAGGACTGCAAATGCTCAGATTCACAGATCTGCAAGGCGGACTGCCCAGCAATTCAAAACTTCCTAGATGAAAGAGGCTGCATTGAAAAGACGAAGCTATCAGCAAAGGGGCAGCAGTGCACTCAGGACTGCCAATGCTCACAAGATAGAGAAAAACTAATCTGCGATACAAGATTTGGCACATTTAGATGCTGCCCCCCAGACAGCTACTACAAAAACGGGGCGTGCACAAACTACAAAAATGATGGCATCTGCAACACTAGTGAGCCATTCAGCGAAAACTGCCAAAACTCTCCTAATGACTGCAAGTGCACTGCTGAATGCTGTCCAAACTGTGTAGGAGCAGAAAGCAGCGGATGCTGTCCCTCCGGAACAAAAAAGTGCCAAAAGCAGAACGGCTTATACTGCATCACACCAGGAGGAAAAGCAGAAGGGCAAAGGTGTGAGTGCGATGCAGAGTGCAACTCTGGCTTGAAATGCATGTCAAATCCTAAGAATAGTAATGACAAGGCTTGCTGTCCAAATGGAAAAAGCTGGGATGGAAATACATGCAAAAACAGCTGCTCGTTTACTATGTTATTTATAAAAATAGATCCTATAAGCAACTTTGGAAATGTTGCCAAGGCAGCGAGAGACGCTTGGGTTTCGCTAAGTCCATTCAAGGAATGTCCAGATAGAGTGTGCTACTTATTTGAAGATACTAAAATTTGTCCAGTATCGGAAACTGACAGAAGAAATGGTAATGCGCTAAACATAATACAACAATGTGCAACTTCCTGGGGGTACGCGGGAAAGTATGATAGAATCATAGGTGTAGTTGCAGGGGACTGCGTGTATAATGAAGGAGAAAGTTGTATTGGCGGATATACCTACCTAAACTACCCTGCACTCGTATCTTCAGGTACTCGCATTACTAATGTGTGCACTCACGAAATGGGACACACCTTTGGACTTTGTGATGAAGGTTATGGAGGAGGCAGGTGCAGTTCTTGCCCTAGCGGTTGGTATACTGTTGGCGGAAGGGACTGCTACGATAATTGTTATGTCCCAGAAGGAGAGGAGCTTTATTGCTGTCCAAATGTTCCAGAAAAGGATAGCATAATGTGCTCTATGGATGCATGCCGTTATGGATGCAGCGAAGGATATGCATTCACTTCCACAAGCTATACTTATTTAAGAAGTAGAATAATACAACAATATTGTGGCTGATGAAAATGAAAAATCTCATAATAAGTGCAACAGTTTTGTTATTTCTACTTATTTCAATAGATATGACTCTGGCATATGAAAAAATCTACGACATGCAGATTTTATTCTGGAATACTGGAGAAATAAACTTAACATATGCTAAAGTGCTTGAAGGGTATAAAACGATTCCAACAGACTCTCCTACAAAATATTACCTAAAAGTGTATTCTGAAGATAAAGAGTTATATTCACTTCCCTTTTTTGTTAGTTTTAATATAATGAGTGATCCGCCAGTATCTATCAGCTCAAATAATACTCTGATTGAACTAAAAGTTCCTTTTTTTGCCAATGCGGACACTATAAAAATCTTTAAATCAGGTGTAGAAATTTTTTCTTTTAAAACTTCTAATTTTTGCCGAGTAAACGGCATTTGTGAGAAATATGAAAGTGAAATAAGCTGTCCAGCAGATTGCAGCACAAGCACTCCAACTGAAACCAACCCTATCAACATATCCCCTTCAGGCTGTGGTAACTCAGTCTGCGATCCTACTGAAACATATCTTAGCTGTCCGCAGGACTGCAAATCTGGAAGCAGGGACGGCTATTGCGATATGGTTAAGGACGGCATCTGTGATCCTGACTGCGCTCCAAACAAAGATCCCGATTGTATTAAAACTATTCAGAAAAGAGAGGATAACTCTTCCAAGCTGCTCATTGCTGCGTTAGTAGCAATTTGTATAATTTTAGTGTTGGCTTTTTTGATAATAAGAGCGAAGGTGAATGGTGAAAGATGAGGATTTCACAAAAGGGCTCTGAGGATCTTACGATAAAGTCAATATTCGCCATATTCACGGTTATTTTTTTAATGTTTGTAATAATGACCTTGCTAGGAAGTAGAACCTCTTCTCAGAAAGCCAAGTTTACATCTGAATATTATGCTCTTGCAACCTCATTTCTCAAGGCGATGATTGCCAGCGATTGTTTCGCATATAAGGAGAAAGAGGGAAGCTGGACCACTGCGTCTCAGGCGGTATTATACCAGCAAAAGCTGGACTACTACAACAGGGGTAACGAGGACATATCCTGCGTAGAGCAGTATGACTTTCTCTACACATTCAGAGTTGTAGATAGTCTTACGGGGAAGGAGTGGCGCATAGGCCTTTTGAATGAGCCGCAGTTTGCAGAGGATACTTTAACAATAGCACTTCCTATCGCTATAAGATACCCTTCGGAGGTGCCAACTATAAATCCCGGATTTGCATCCATTACCGCTTACATCGGCAGCATCCCCTCATTTTATGGCAAGATAAAACAGGCTTGCAGGAGCCATGAGGGGATGCAGCACATTCTTATTTCAGACTATAACATAAGGTATGATAACTTTACAAACACTTTCTATGTTGGGGAATACCTTTTCTTTCCTAGGTTTGAATGCAGTGTTGGAAACTTCACAATTCCCAAAGGAAAATCTCTTGTGCTAATCTCTTATAATGAAAGTTCAAATTCAGTAAGAGTAAAATACTGAAAACTTTAAATATGCGAAAGAGAATTTAATTCACAAAAAAGGGGTTGATATGCGGGCGCAGTCCTCAGAGTTCGTAGGCATAATAGTTCTTGTGGCAACAATAGTTCTGATTGCAATCTTTGTGAGGATGCAGACCTCTGCATCTGTTCTTAACAGGGCAGAAGCAATACTTAGAGATATGCGCGTATCAGGAGTTGCCTCCACAGGATTTTCATTTCCATACATAACCGCCAAGGATGCAGCAGGAAACTCTTTGGGAATCCCAATAGAAGAACTTTTGGGTGTTTATTCCTGTTACGGAGTGGAAACTGCAAACTACGGGAATGGACAGATAAACATAATTCAATCTTTACGAGCAATGCTTGACTCCACATACGGGAAAAATGCTTGGGCTCTAATCCTAAAATCAGACAGCCAGGGCTCTAAACCGCTTTTTCTCACCTCCTCTTTAATCTCCGAATCTGGTACTCCAGAATTCACTGAATATGTATCCTATGATTTCAGATTTCCAAGACCCTGCTCTTCGGGAAGCTACGAGAGGGGTGCACTGCTTGTGATTGCAGGCTGAGGTGATTTTTATGAAGTTCAATAGGCGCGCATCAACATTTATGCTGCTCTTTTTCGTGGCACTTGTAATTCTGATATTCTACCTGGTATATCTTCAGAATAGGAAGGCTGTAGTTGAATTTACAACTTCTCAAGAGCAGAAATCTCAGCTGAACAGCTACTCTGAAATTCTGAGAACTTACTCCTTTCACTCTTTCAGAGACGCTCTTATACGTGCATCCTATGACAGCGCAAGCTCTGGAGCAGGTGCTCAGAACTCATACTGGATAAGCTACTCCTCTTCAATCCCGCCTAAACTTTGGGAAGCAAAGAGTAATCTTAGCCGGTTTGCAATCATCTACACTAACCAGTATCTTGCTTCAATACGTGGAGAGGATCTTGGAAAATTTAAGATTGAAGATGCGGGTGACATATCATCTATTGAAATACTCGTTTCAGATACAGACCTTTATGAGATGGACGGTTCCGCAGGCGCAGATGAAGGCTTCTTGGCTGAGGGAAGGGGTACAATTCCAGCAGTTGTTAAGGAAGTTGATTCTGGAGAAGAGGTTCAGGAGCAGAATGCGTTCAAGTCATATGCTTATCCCCTGCGCTACTGGTACCTTTACAGGAAGATTGAGGAATGGGCTAGGCAGAACATCGTATCGCAATATAGCTGTGATAAACTTATGACTTATTACGGAGTTGGAACAAGTGCATGTCCAGCATATGTTATAAATGAGGAATATGTTAAACAAATAGCAGATTCGTCATTGAAGCATCTTCAAGACTCATTTGATTCATATGTAAAGTGTACCTACACTCTTCCATGCCTTTATGCAAAAACCGAAATATTGTGCAGCGCAGCTATAAACTGCCCGGCAGGATGCGGAGTTATCTGGCCAGCTTCAGGATGCCCTTATCCAGATCTTAAGCAGAACTGTTTGAGCGGGCAAAAATCTGACGGAAAATGTGAAAATCCTCAGAACATCCCAAGCCCTCCAGAGCAGCCCCAAGTTGAGATTCCTTTCGGAACACAGCTTGAACCTAACACTCTGATAACCTGCCCATTCTCCCCCTACGGTTATGGAGAGAGGCACAATATAGACTTTATAATGAATATAACCTGTACTGACACAAAGTATCAGCATCCCATCTCTGAAAGCGGTTTTGAAAATTTGAGGTTCAACCTTTTAGTGCACGTATTCCTCACCAGAACTACGAACCCGCCAGAGCCCGAATGCGACTGCCCAGAACATTGTGAGCCAACAGGTGATACGCCTTCCTCCTGTTTTCCTGCTGGAACTAGAATAAGAATGGCTGATGGAAGCTTAAAAAATATTGAAGATGTCAGAGTTGGAGAGCTGGTGCTCGGCTATGATTTTAAAACTGGAAAGCATGTTCCAGCAAGGGTGCTGGAGCTTGAATCTCCATATAGGGACCACCTTTGCACCGTATCCTTTGAAGACGGCTCATTTTTAAGACTTACTGACGAGCATCCAATATACACTCTAAAGGGCTGGGCTTCAATCTCTCCTGAGAATTCAAAAGGGGAGACGCCAAATCTCAAAGTATTACCTCTTGAAAGAGGGGATTATGCATTCAGTTTTGATGGGAAAAACATTATTTTGAAAAGGGTAATCTCATTAGAGTGCAGCCCTACAAAAATAAGAACCTACAATCTCAAACGCATAGAAAGCGTGAATGACTTCTATGCTGAAGGAATACTTGTTCATAACAAGGACGAGCCAAATCCTACACCCGAGCCACCAAGTCCTCCATACAATCCGCCTAACCCACCTCCACCTCCCCCAGATCAACCTTCAGTATCTTGAAAAACATAGTGGTGTATTATGCCTAAAAGCATTGAAGAGATAGAAGCAGAAGTTAAAAAGAGGCTGGCTTCCGGGCAGGGGCAGCAGTCGGAATTTGTTTCCAGTCAATTTTCCTCATTTGCTCGGGAAGAGCAAGAGGAGGCTGCACTTCCCACTTTTTTTGAAAAATATGCTGATTTTGCAGGAAAACTTCTTTCTTTTATAGATGTAAAAGATGAATCTCAACCGGAAATGTATGAGGATATCCAAATTGCAAGGCTCCACATAAGACCTAAGCAGGTGCTAGCAGCTGCAATCCTAACAGTGCTCCTCGGCATTATGTCAGCACTTCCTCTAATAATTCTGGGCTGGATTGACTTGGCATTCTTCTTTATCTTCACGGGAATGTTCTTAGCTTATATAGCTTACACATACCCAGCATTCTCAAGTCAGATTACCAAGATAAGAGCCCAACAGGAATCACTACTAGCTCTCCTCTATATAACAATTTACATGCGCGTGAATCCGGTGCTGGAAAACGCAATAGCCTTTGCCACAGAGCATCTTAATGGACCACTCGGCAGAGACTTCAAGAGAATACTCTGGCTTTTAGATGGTGGAAAGATATCCTCAATTCACGACGGCTTCAAACTTTATATGGAGCTCTGGCTCAAGAGGAATCCCGACTTTGTAAAGTCGTTTATGATACTTCTAAGCGTAACCACCCAGCCGGACAAGGAACACCAATCTGCAATACTTGATAAGGCCCTTTCCACTCTACTCCAGGACACTTATGAAAAGATGAAATACTACGCTCACGACTTGAAGAATCCGATAATGATAATAAACACCTTCGGCTTAATGCTACCACTCATAGGACTTATTGCTTTTCCAATCATAAGCGTATTCATGTCTTCAAGTATTAAAATATCCTACCTCTTTTTCGGCTACATCGTAATACTGCCCTCCCTGATATACTTCTTTTCCAACAGGATACTTGCAAAGAGGCCAGGAGCTTTCTCAGCACCAGACATCTCTGGAAATCCTAATCTTCCTCCGAAGGGAAAATACCGACTGCTGGTTAGAAAGAAGTCTTACCTTGTTCCAGTCCTCCCAGTTGCCATTTTAGCTGCACTCTTGATAATGAGCCCGGGGCTTTTTCACCTTTTCACTGCTACAATTCCCGTATTCCTGGAAGCCAGCAAGCTTCCGGCAAACGCTTCGCCTCCTCCAGCCCTGGCTCACGAATACGAGTCGAGCGTTATGTTTATGACCTTGACAATACCCGTTGGAATTGCTGTTGGCATATTTCTCTTCTATTATGGAAGGAGCGTTCAGAAGATAAAGCTTAGGGACGAGATAATTGAAATTGAAGAAGATTTAAACGCCTCTCTGTATAGCATAGCAAACCAGTTTACAGAGAATATTCCGGTTGAGATCGCAGTTGAAAACTTCGTAAACAATTATCAGGTTATGAACTTAAAAAAGAGGCAGATATTTCACCTTTTTAATAGGATTCTTGAAAAGATGCGGACACTCGGGCTGACATTTGGACAGGCAGTCTTTCACCCTCAAGAGGGCATAATAAAAGAGTACCCGTCCACCCTCTTAAAAGAGATAATGTGGATATTTACTGAAAGCGCCAGGAAGGGCTCTCAGGTTATATACAATATAATGCAGAAGATTGCAGTCTACCTTGACAATGTGAAGAAGATAAAAGAGCTCATATACGACTTGTTGGAAGAGACAGTCACCTCAGTAAGGATGCAGGCAAAGTTCCTAGCACCGTTCATAGCAGGAATCGTAGGCTCATTGACCCTTGTAATTATTAAATCCCTTTATGACATGTTGGGAAGATTGGAACTCGTAATGCAGAAGCTAGCAGGCAGCGCATTGGGCTCTCAGGATACTGGATTTTTTACTGAATTTATAAACTTCACACGGGTGACTCCCCCGCCAATATTTCAGGTGTTAGTAGGCATCTACACCATAGAAGCAGTGTTCCTATTATCGCAGCTTGCAAACGGCGTTGAGAACGGCTTTGATGAGATATCCAGAGATGCGGAGATAGCCAAGAATGTGCTTATTGCAATTATAGTCTACGTATTCGTAACCGTGATAGGTTCAACTTTCCTAAAAATGCTGGTGGCTTCAGGAATTTCAGCCACTGGCTAGCACGAATGCTTCCAGCATCAAAATTTGAGAAATAAATTTAAATTGAAAGGGCAAATAAGGCATTATGGAAGATACTTACCTGAAGGTTGGAATTCTAGTAGTGGCAGTAGCAGTGATGGGCCTGCTTATGGCTTTTGCTTTCAAAGTGATAGGTGCAAAGCCAACGCGAGAGGACGAACTTCAAAACTTCTCGGGAAGTGCCAGCCAACTATACCACAAGATAAGCCGTCTTTGCGAATTGTGCAGGGGTCCTGCAGAGAGGGACTGCTTCCTTATAACGGCAGAGATAACTGAAGGGGTTCTTAACAGCTCTTCCAATTTTGAGTTTCAGGGATTTCACAGTTTGGCACCTGGAAGCTACACTCTTAAGATCTACAGCAGCTCCTCAAAGTGCCTTGTGAGGAGGATGGAATGAGGGCTGAAATTACTATAAGTGCAATCTTTGGCGGATTGACAGCAGTTTTAGCAATCGTGTTGCTCATATCCTTCTTTTCATTTCAGATGCCCGTATTTGCAAAACAGGTTTACTGCAAAACATTTTTTTATGTGGCTTCTGCATCATTCCTCCCCTCTGGAATAAGGCAAAGTTCCGATTATTGCAGGGAATTTTCAATGCTGCACTTCATTGAAGTAAAACCTAGCAGGATTTTTGTTAAGAGGTTTGCGGACAATTCAACAACTTTTACTTCTAATGGTGAAAGCACCTTCTACTTCATCCTGCCAATAAATTCTACCCTCACCGGGTTTTCCTTTTCAGCAAGGGCAGAGTCTGGAAGTGCAGAATTTTACATATGCGGTTCTAAAAATGCTGACTGGCAGATAGAAGGAGCAGTTCCCTCAAAATATTATACTAGCCCTGGTTCACTTGTTAAAAATTTAGCAGAATGCTCCTCAAAATGCAAGGCGTACCCGTGCATTTTAAATGTAAGTGTAAGGAGCAGTGGCAAGGTTTGGATTAAAGATCTCTCCCTAACTTATAAGGATTGCCCCCTCCTTGAAGCAATTGCTGCCTCAACAATCTCTTGTTGGGAGAGCGCAAACTTCGGAAGCTACTCTGAAAATATTCCGTGCGCGGCAATCCTGATAAGGAACTGTCCGCCGCTTAACATAAATGAGTCAACGCTTACTAAATATCTCCGTGATAACGGTTTATGCGGGGCAATCTCTAACTTGGACTACGAGTGTGGTGATTCAGATGACATAGAATGGAATTTAACTTCAATACATCCGCAGGGCTCAATCCTGATAGAGTTTTTAAACAACTCAAAGAAGATAAGAATAAGTTAAAATGAAGCTAAAACTAATGAGCAGGAAAGGAGAGTTTTCAATAACTCTTGCATTTACACTATTTGTAGGAATAATTGCAGTTTCAATTTTTCTCCTGTTAATCTTTTCAAAGTTTCCGTATTTATCCCGCTCCGTTTACTGCAGTATACTTTCGCCCTTAAAAGTGATGTTCTCGCTCAGTTCCGGAACAGCTGAAGAAGCATATTGCTCACAAGATGATAGCTTGCAAAACAGCACAATCAAAATGGAAAAGGTGATCCTTAGAAGCTTCTCAGATGGTTCTGAAAGAAAAGTTTTAAGTGTAGGCCCTGGCTTAACTGCTACCGCTCACATTCTAGTCCCAGCTACAAACATAACTAGAGCAAAGATTTCAATATTCGGATATTCTCTCGGAAGGGTTAATACTCTGAGCGATGGAAGCACATCAAAAGTTTTGGACTTCTCAAAAGAAGCTGAGCAAACTCTATTTCTGAAACTTCCCAAGGACGCCCACGTTCTTAACGCTTCTTTTGACTTCTACTCTAAACAGGAAGGTGAAAGTTCAGAAGTGCTTGTCTTCACGGGCTACTCAAACAAGTGCGGCCAGCAGTACGGCTCCGGAATTTTTGATGATGTGAGAAAATATCTCTACTATTATCTCATCTCATATGATGAGAGTAAGTGCTGGAAGGGAGACCCAAACTGGAAAGAGACACTCGCAAAACATTCTGTGCTCATAGTGGGAAGCGGGCTTAATACAACCATCGGAAATAGTGCTGACAGGGAATACTTAAAGGATTGGATAGCAGAAGGAAACACGCTGATGGTAACCGGCTGGGCAATAAACCTTCTAGTTGAACTCTTCAGCGAATCTCAACTTCCTGAAAAAGAAATCACGCCATACTTCAAAAGAATAACTCCATACCAGAACTGCCCGGGGCTTTTACAGGCTAAGAAGCAAGACCAACTTATTCCTTCAAAAGGCAATAGTCCTGATGAGGCAGATTACAAAACTGAGTGCAACGCAACAATTCCAAAAAATTGCAATGATAAATCAATAGTTCCGTGCAGGGAAACTGTAGGTTTTGGAGGCAGGTGTGGAGAGAGCCAAAGAATAACATTCTCCGCACAGGCAGAAGCGCAATACGGAGTAAGCTCAAACAAGCAGTACTCTGTGATATATGATAACACTCCTTGCGTTGAGGTAAACTATTCAAACTCCAAGGTAAAAGTCCTTGCGGACCTCGTTTACAACTCAACTAATCCATCTCCTCTTGACAAGGACCTTAAGTTAAAATGTGCAGACCGAAACTATGGAAGACCTGGACAGGCAGTTATAGAGTTCTCATACGGCAATGGCAGCGTGATTTACATCGCTCCAAATATTGAAGAACAGCTCGGATCGGAGTTTGGAGATACAAACTTCATGATTAACGCCATAATTTCTCGCTTGAAAAAATCTTCATGGATAAAATTTTATTCGTGCAATTCGGCACAGCCAGACTGGCAGAGCAGCGGCTCATTCAAAAGTGGCAGGACAGCACATATTAGTTCTGAAAAATTGAACTCCTGGCTGAGAAGGTGCATTCCAGATCAGGATGGAAATTGCATAATTCCCCTGAAGATAAGCGCTATGATATTCAATTCTGAGCCAATAATCTCAATTGAAAATCTAAGTATAAACTACCAACTTCCTATAAGAGGAGTGCTAATAAACGTCTTTGGAGTAGATGTGGGAAACTTTGAAGTGATGAAGCCATATGCTCCAGCAATACAGTTGGACATAACCAAACAGGTTTCACAGGCAGCTAATTGCAAAAAGGACAAATGCGAAGTAACAATCTCAGCAGCTTCACAGGACGCTGGAGAGATTGTGCTCTCAGGAATTGAAATAGAATATGGGCAGTGCAGCGTTTCTGAAGTTATTGCAGCATACTCGCTTGCTTGCTGGGAAAAAGCAAGATTTGGAGAGCGCAACTCAGACCTGCTCTGCTATGAGATCACTATACCTTCAACTTGCACCTATGTTGAAGATGTAGATGAAGACAAAATCACGAAAATTTTAAAAGAAAATGGGCTTTGCGAAACACTTGGAAACTCAGATTTTAACTGCGGAAGGTACGACCAGTTAAAATGGAGAATTCAGAAAATAATTCCGGGAAGAAATGTACTTATAGAATACTCTGAAAAGGAAGGAGCAATAATTGTGAGCTGATTGACATGTCTGTAAAAAAAAGAGGTGAGCTTGCAATAAATGTAGTATTCTCAATAGTGATAACCATTCTTGCAATAGCCCTTATGCTTTCCCTTGGAGCTCAGATGAGGAGCGGTAAGGAGTTCTACTGCAAACTTGCACACAAGTATGTTCCCCGTTTTTACAACACGCGAATGGACAGCTTCTGCGCAGGCGTTGGGCCTCACGATGTCAAAATCATAAAGGCAGAACAGATTATATCATCTGAGTTTTCAGACGGGAGCAGCACTAAAATCTTAGGATTCAGTAATTCTCGTCTTGAACGGACCTTTCAGATAACAGTGGACAGGGATGCAATTCTTCAAAACGCTTCAATAGTTATAGGGGCCCCTCACAACATTGTGCTCAGAACCTTTGCTTCTGGAGAAACAAACATTACTCTGCCACCCTATCCATTGAGAGGGGGAACCAACACGGCCTTAATAAAAATTCCAAAATATGCAATAATAAAAAATGCTTCCATAGAGCTTTACGGAAGCAACTATCCAACAAAGACCGATATCGCTTTTGCAATAGACATTTCAGGAAGCATGACTAACGAGTGGAGTGCAGTATGCTCAATAGTAAGTAATATTTCAAAAATCTTGTCAGCAATGCACATAGAAGAGTACAGAGTTAGAGTCTACGCAATCGGCGTTGGAGACCCGTGCGGAAAAACCAATGTGGCAAAAAACTGTCCCATTCCAGCGAAGAACCTGAAAATAACATACGACCAACTCAGAGAAACAGGCCTTCCAATGAATACATGCCAATTTTCCTTTTCTTCAGCTGGTTGTTCATACTCAACTATAGGTTTAGACCAGCCGTCTGAAGCTTGGGGTGTAGCATCTTACTATCTATCCTCGCAGATAGAAGGTGAAGATGCTTGGCTCTCAGATGCGAAGAGGATTGAAATCCTCATAAGCGACTCGGACCCCAACGGGGCTGTTTATCAATCAGTTGTATTCAGCCCCTGCTCTAATGATGCGCCTCCTAAATACCCCACGCCAGTATCTATGAGTGGAAACGAGGAAGAAGTAATCGACAGGGCAATACAGAAGGCTCAGCAGAACAATATATTTGTTAATGTTGTTTATGGAGACGATGACAGCACCACTCCAGAAGGCTTCAGCATAGGAAGCGGGCCAGGCTGTTATGATGGATGCTGTCCTTCACATCCCTATAGCTGCATAAATGTTCAAGCGCCAAACTGTAACGAGGTTGTGATTAACAATTGTAGGCAGATAATTAGTATGATGAAAAGGCTGGCTTCCTCTACAGGGGGGAAAATCTTTGGATTTAGGGATGAGGCAGCATTAGCAGAGGCAGTTAAGCAGATGGTTATCTCAAACTATCCAAACCAGATAGGGCTTTCCATTTCAGGAGTACAATTTGCCTACCGCCAAGACGAGCTAAACAATGTGAATTCTCCGTGGAAGGTTTCAGGGCAGGGTTTTGTAAATTCCCTGCAGAGAGCTCTCTCAGAATGCTCTCCAGATGAGGAAGGCAACTGCATAATACCTTTAGAAGTGTCCTCTGGAAGGGACGGCACAATTAGCATTAGCCACCTAAAAATCGTCTACGACATAAAAGCAGAAGGGGTAACCTTGTCTATTGAAGGTAAAGATGTAATGACAGCTACAAACTTAAATGCTGAGTCAAAAACAGTTTCTTTGACAGATGAAATTAAAGAGCTTGAAAAAAGCTGTTCATCTGACTACTGTACATTTACATTTAAGATTAGCACAGCAGGCCCAACTCAGCTGATAGCAGACGATCTTAAACTCAGCTATACGAAGTATCCTGTTAAAGAGGAGATAGTTTCAGCAATTGCAGACTGCTGGCGCAAGTCAAGATACGGGCAGGAGAAAACAAGTTTCTTCTGCTCAGAACTGGGAGTGCCGCGAGAATATAACTTCATAAGGGCAGTAACTGAGAGGGACATTGCAAAAATTCTGATGGATAGACAATGGTGTCACATAATTGGAGATTCGGAGTACGGCTGCGGAGATTCGGACAACATAAATTTCACAAAAGATATAAATACAAATACAAACATACTTGTTGAATACGATTCAACTAAACGCCAGGTTGTAGTGACCTAGAATGACATATGTGGTATCCAGTGAAAAGGGCAGAAGGGAATTTGAAACACTTCGTGAAGCGTATGAGTTCTCAAAAGAGTCAGCACTGTCCAGAATATACGAGATTGACCATTTTGGAAACGCTCAAAAACTATCCCAAGATGATATAACAATAAAGTTGAGACAGGAAAATTCGCTCAAAGAAAAGAGAGAGCAGGAAAAGGTTGAAGAGCCTCAGGAGAAAAAAAGTGAAGTAACAGTGAAAATAGAACTTGAAAAGCCTAAGGAAGAGTTAGTTGAAAAGAATGAGCAGCTGAATCCGCTCTTAAAATATGGACTGATTTTAATAGCTCTAATAATAACGGGAGCAGTAATCTACTTCTTCATACTTCCAATGTTAAGAGAACTGCTAGATGTTTTCAGCAGGGTGTAATAATGAAAAGAAGAGCAGATATGACCATACAATACGCTTTTTTGATATTTCTGGCAACAATAACCGTCTTCGTAGTAATCGGCATAATTGCGAAGAACAGCCTAAGTGCGCAGAAGTTCATCTGCAGACTAACAGGTGAATGCGGTTCAGAACAGCCAGTAGGGGACATACAAAAAATAAATGTTACATGCAGCGAATTCCTAAGTGAGATTGTGAAGCACGCCCGTCTCTGTAACGAAAACGGAAAGCAAGGCCGCCTTCAACAAGGCAATGAGCCGATATGCTACATTATAACCGCGGACTGCAGCTCAGTCAGAAAGGAGCAGATTAGCGATTCGTTAACAAAGGCAGGCATGACGAACTTTCAAATAACATTTGACTCCAGCAACAAGGCGATAATCTCTTACGATTACCAGAAAAAATTGGTTAGGATAGAGTGAAATGGAGTCAGTTGAAATTTGGATGTGGATAGTAGCCGGATTACTTCTTGGAGGACTCCTGTTTGGAGGAGCATACACCTTCTTTTCAAGATACCTTGCACAGCAGGAGAAGAATCAGGCTTTTGAAAACTTTGAAGACTTAGAGCTTTCAGTGAGCAGGGTCTGCCTGGGCGGCTCATATGATAAGATTTCAAAAAATTATATACTGCCATTCAGCGTTGAAAAGCTCTATGTGGCAGATGAGGACGGCAGTGAGGGCTCGGGAAACCAGCTCTGCCTCAAGTTGAAAGAAGAAGATGCTCACTGCTTAAGTATTAAATTATGTTCTGCTTCAATGCAGGCTATAGATCTATCTGAAAGAACTGGGCTATTCTACCTAATCCAAAAAGCCCTTGGTAAGAAGATGGTTGCAAACATTAGGTTCACAATCTATAAGATGGGACCACGGGATGTTGTTATAAACTGGACTAGGGAGTATGTTAAGTAATGAAAACCTTTTAAAGCCTTAGCAGATTTCTTTCAAAAATGTTAATAGCTGACGTGCATGCGCACCTGGATTATTACAAAACCGAGAATAGGGTAGCTGAAGTAGTAAAAAGTGCTGAGTCTGCAGGAGTTAAGGTGATAATAACTAATGGCACCACTCCTGAAACAAACAGGAAGTCTTTGAAATTTGCAGAAGAGTTCAAAATAGTAAATGCCGCTCTGGGACTTCATCCTGAGTTTATTAGGCAGTTTTCAGATTCTCAAATTGATTCAGAACTGCATTTCATAGAAGAGAACAGGAACAAAATAGTAGCAGTTGGGGAGATAGGCCTGGACTTTCACTGGATAAAAGAAGAAGCAGAAAGGCATAGGCAGAGACTTCTATTTGAGAAGGAACTGGAACTTGCTCAGAGGATTAAAAAGCCGGTGATAGTGCACACGCGTGAAGCAGAGAAAGAATGCATGGATATACTCTCTTCATATTCTAATCAGAAGGTAATTCTTCACTGCTTCTCAGGCAGCAAAAACTTGCTAAAAAGGGGTTTTGATTTGGGTTTTATGTTTTCAATACCGACTAACATTGTGAGGAGCAAACACTTTCAAGAGATGGCAAAACAGCTTCCCCTCTCACGCATTTTAACCGAGACGGACTCCCCATTTCTAAGCCCACATCCCGGAAGGGAGAACGAGCCCGCTTTTATAACTGAGACAATAGGCAAGGTTGCTGAGATAAAAGGGATGGACAAGGAAGAAGTTGCCAAAATCCTTTATTCAAACTACCAGCGGGTTTTTATCTGAGCTGATTCAGAGTATATGCTTGTCTTAATATGTATTCAATTTCGTTCTTGTCACTCGTCTTCTTCACCGGTGAGAATAAGTCCATCATAATTCCTTTTTCTTTAAGGGTAATCATATCTAATATGTTTCTAATCTTATTGATATGTTCAGGATTTACCCAATAAGCTTCGTATGCTTCTGATGATCCGGACTGGACTATCAGGATTCTGTTCTTTGTGCCTTCCTGAATTTTCCCACTGGCAACAAATTTCAAATCCTTAGGGGAAGGCACTGGAGATGAGGGATGCACATGGTCCAAACCAACTATTTCATTGCCATCTTTAAGTGCCTCAGCCCACGCTCTTGCAACATAAGAGTCTGAAATTTTAATATAGTGCTTATTGTTAGTACTTACTAAGATGCAATCAGGTTCTGTTCCTTTCTTTAAAACTTTTTCTAACTCCCTTTCAGAGTTTATAGGCTGAAATGTTGCGGGAAGAGTATATCCGGTAACTACTATCATGTTATTATTTAAATAATAACCTTTAAGAAGAGCTGGGAATTCGTAAAACCTTCCAAAATTTTTTTCTATGTCTCGGCATTCCTCCCTGAGCATGTTCATTCCATCCATTGCTGTTTCAGTCAATATTACAATTTTGTTGTATCCAGCTCCTTTCTTCTTATAGAGTAAAGTGTGGCAATCTCTCACCAATTCATCCAAGTTTGTTGTTTGAGCACTCATAAACCTGTGGAAGACAAACTATTTTATAAATCTTTCGTTTTTGTAATCACTAAATAGTGACTAATTTTTTGTTTTTCTTGAAAGGTTTTAAAAATTAAAGCAATATTCCTTCTATTATGATAGAGATATTTCCAGGAATATTTTCAGACAGCTACTCTGAAAAGGACTTGGAAGGGATACTGCTCAACTCTGAAGGCAGGGAAATTGGGTTGTTCCTTGACTTGGACGGCACCATCCATAGGGGAATGTTCAACGGACTATTTTATAATTCTAGTAGTGCTGACCTGGCATTTCTTCTGCTACCCTATGCAATTAAGCATGGAATAGATAGTGTGCTTAACTATGCTGCTGATGGAGTTTATTTCACTTCTAAAGTTTTGGCTTATAAGATGGGCATTAAAAGGTTGGAAAGAGAACAAGACTTACTAAGCATAGTTGAAGAGTTCTCCGAAAGAGTCCTTACAAGATTCTATTATGAAGAGGTTCATGCCGCTGCTCGCAGCATAAGCCGTTTTTCATATCCTTACTCAATAAGTACCCTCTCTCAAATATCAAGAAATTATAAAAAAACAGTTCTCATAAGCACAACCTTTTATCCTGTTTTGGAAGAATATGTAAAGAAAATTGGGGAAAACATTTTTCACATTGAGGCTTATGCTACCAAATTGTTGGAAAGAGATGGAAGAATCTTAGGCATTCTCGGAAAAGTAGTTGATTCTTACCAGAAGAAAAAATTTCTTATTCAAAGTGCTGAATCTCTGGAAGGAGCAGTGCTCTTTCTAAATGCTGATGAAGACCTTGAAATGCTTAGTGCAGCAGAGAACATTTTCGGAAGAAAGAATACAATAAAAATAGCAATAAATAAGCCTACAATGGGAGTGATAAACGCTTCGGACTTCTATGTAAAAAGTTGGAAAAGTATCTACGCTCTTATAAACCGTACAAAAAAAGCAATAATTTAAATGCTGATTAAAGATTCCTTAGTGCATGCGGCGTATAACAAATACTGGTTACTATTCTAAGAGCATAGGAAGGCTCAGCAGGGGCTGCAGGTTCTGCGTGAAGGGAAGAAAGTTAGTGCTATTTGTTACAGGGCTATGCAGCAGGCAGTGCTACTACTGCCCCCTTTCTGACAGCAAGAAAAACAAGGATGTAATCTTCGCAAACGAAAGACCAATTGTCAAAGATTATGAGATAGTTGAAGAGGCAAAAATCTCTAGTGCTACTTCAGCCAGCATCACAGGCGGAGATCCAATTCTAGTAATAGGGAGAACTGTCCGCTACATCAGACTTCTTAAAAGACATTTCGGTAAAGAATTTCACATACACCTATACGCACCTCTGGAGCTAGTGGATGAAAAAAAGCTGAGGCTACTTCATAAAGCCGGCTTAGATGAGATAAGGTTCCATCCTGACATTTATTGTGATAAGTACTGGCATAAAATTTCAGCAGCACAGAAGTTCAACTGGGATGTAGGAGTAGAAATCCCTGCAATTCCAGGGGAAGAAAAGAGAATATTTAGGCTGATTGACTACCTTGATGGAAAGATTAAGTTTCTCAATCTTAATGAGCTGGAAATCTCAGATACAAATGCGGGAGCAATGCTACTTAGAAGGTTCCATCCCAAAGATGAAATTTCATATGCAATAGCCGGAAGCGAGCAGACTGCGCTAAGAATAATGAGGCACTGCATAAGAAAGAAGTTCTCAGTGCACTACTGCACTGCCAAGCTGAAGGATGCAGTACAGCTTGCCAACAGGATAAAGCTCAGAGCCAAGAAATCTTCAGAAAAATTTGACATAATCAACAACGAGGGAATACTAATCAGAGGGGCAATATACCTTCCAGAACTAAAACCGAATTTTGCCTATACTGCAGAACTTGCCAGGATTAGCAAAACTGAAATGCAGAAAATACTTAGACGGCTTAACAGAATACGAAGTGCTCTAATCAAAGAATATAAGATTCCTGCTTCCTTCATAAAAGTAGACAAATTAAAACTCCGCATAATTACAGCCCTTCCAATAGTGGAACAGTTAAGTGAAACAATAAAGGAGATGGGCGCAGTTCCTACTGAAGTGCACCAATACCCAACATTTGACCAGCTGGAAGTTGAGCTAAAGTTCCTATGAGTTCTATTCCAAAAATCTTTTTTTAAAAACAAAAGATTTAAATATTGATAAGGGCTAAAAATCGGGTAAGATGGCATCCAACTTGAGAGAAACCATAAGCTTTCTTGACCAACTCGGAGTTTATGATGTTATCCTTCCAATGCTTCTAGTTTTCACCTTAGTGTTTGGCATATTAGAAAAGACGCTTGTCTTAGGATACGAAGAGATTGGAGGAAAGAAGTACAGCAGAAAAAACCTCAACTCCATGGTAGCATTCGTAACTTCTCTCTTAGTGGTGGGCTCTACTCGCCTAGTTGCAATGATAAACGAGACAGTCTCCAACTCAGTGCTTCTGCTAGTGCTTTCAGTGCTCTTCCTAATTCTTGTCGGCTCATTTCAAAAGCAAACGAGTGAAGGAGTCTTCCTGGAAGGCGGCTGGAAGAACCTATTTATGGTTATAATGTTTGTAGGCATAGTGCTGATATTCCTAAATGCATTTAAGCTCTCCTCAGGGCAGAGCGTGCTTTCAATAATCTTCACAGGAATACGCAACGCACTAGTTGGCAGTTCAGGCGTAAATAATGACGTTGTAGGCACAATAGTGCTGCTGGGCCTCATGATAGGAGCAATAGCATTTATAACTTCAAGTCCAAAAAAAGAAGGGTGATGAAAAATGGATTTTAAAGAAGTGTTAATCGCGTTTGAAAGCATGGGTCTTATGGATGTGCTTCTGCCATTCACCCTTATATTTGCAATACTTTTTGCAGTTCTGAGCAACATAAACCTTTTTGGAAAGGATAGAAAAAACATTAATGTGGTAGTATCCCTCGTGCTCGCATTAACAGTAGTAATACCTCACGTTACAGGCGGCTATCCTCCAGGAGCGGATGTTGTGGAAATAATAAATGAAGCAATACCCAATGTTACTGCAATCATCGTGGCAGTTATAATGGTTCTCCTGCTCATAGGGGCTTGGGGCATACGCTACACTGGAGAGGGCAGCAGTATGAGAGGAGCCATAGTAATATTCTCGCTGGCAGCAATAATAATCATATTCGGCTCAGCAGCTGGCTGGTTTGGTTCAAGGGCGTTTTCGGCAGTGGCAGCCAATCCTGAGACAGTGGCAGTAGTGGTAGCACTTTTAGTATTTGGAGTGATAGTTTGGGCGATAACTGCAGAGCCGGGAAAGCCTCAGGGGGACAGCGCTTTCAAAAAGATGTGGGACGACATTGGAAAATCATTTGAGCACTATAACAAATAAATAAAAAGGCGCAGCGAATATGGCAACATTTTTAGAAATATTCTTTCTGGACAAGTTTTCTCCAATCTTCATACTTCTACTAGTGTTTACCTTAGTGTATGCAATACTAAAAACCACAAAAGTTCTCGGAGATAGCAACAATCTTATTGCTATGATTGCAATGGCAGTTGCTTTTCTAGTAATACTCTCCAGCGAGTCGCAGGATGTAATAAAAACAATAATGCCCCTATTCTTTATTCTCCTGCTCTTCATATTCTTCATGCTGGTAGGACTCAGATTTTTAGGCATGGAAGAGGGAGCAATAAAAGAGGGGATGAAACATTGGGGACCAGTGCACATCGCCCTCTTAGTTGTTGTGTGCCTCATCTTTGCAGTTGGACTGGCTGCCGTGTTTGGCAACAAGCTTTTGCCTTTAACACAAAACACAACTTCTGTAGAAGCCACAGACTACGGAAAGAATGTTGCTCAGGCAATATTTCATCCTAAGGTGCTCGGCATAATCTTCATACTTATAGTTTCAATGTTCGCAATTCTCCTTCTAACCACTCCGCCATACATGAAGTGATCCAAAAAATATTTAATCTAAACCCGAATCTTGATTTGCAGTGCCCTCTTAGTCCAGTCTGGATAAGATATGGCCCTGCGGAGGCCATGACCCGGGTTCAAAACCAGAGCTTTATGGTGAAATTCCCGGAGAGGGCACTATTATCTTTAAAGGTGATATTCGGTGATAAGATTTATTCCTGATGAAAAACTTGCCAGAATTAAGATTGTAGATAATGGTGAAAAGCTGGTGGCTCTAAAGAGCGTCTGCCCACACATATTGATAAGGATAGATCCTGAGAGTAGGATGCTTCAAAACTTTAAGAGGGACGAATGCTATGTGCGGGTTAGTGTTGCAAAAAAGCTTTGTAGAGTTGCCAAGATGCTTCCAGAAGGAATAAAGCTTGTAGTGTTGGATGGTTACAGAAGTATTGAAGCGCAGAGAAGGATGCATGATAACCTTCTGAGAAAGCTGAGAAAGAAGCATCCGAATTGGAGTGAGAAAAAACTTCTTAGAATAACTGACATGTACATAGCAAATCCGGACAAGATAACCTTTCACTCTACGGGCGGAGCGGTAGATGTTACTCTTGCAGATTCAAAAGGGAGAGAACTTGAGATGGGCACAGAATTGGACAGCTTTACAGCAAAATCCGCGTTAGATTCAAGAGCAATAAGTAAAACTGCTCGCAAGAACAGGCAGATTCTAAAGAATTGCATGCAGGCGGAGGGCTTCGTGAACTACCCTTTAGAATGGTGGCACTGGAGCTATGGAGACGCGTACCGGGCAGCAAAACTTGGAAAGAAGCACGCGATATATGGGCCAGTTAATCTTAGATAAAATTCTACTTCTTCTCTTTTAATTCAGAAGCAATACGGCTGAGCTCGTTGATGTTAGAGGTAAATGTGGGAAGTACTTTCTGAAAAACCTTTTCCATCGCCTTTAATTCAACGCCAACTTCAGTAACGTGTTTGTCATACTCGCCTACCTTTTCTAGTATGGCTTTTTGCAGCTGGTCCACGCTGGCTTTTAAATCATCCATCCTCTTTTCCAGAGCTGTCATTCTAGCTTCGGTTTTTTCCTTCCACGCAATTATCTTATTTACATTAACTATGAACTCATTCCACTTCTCATCAATTATTGCTTCTGCTATCTCTTCTATCTGCTCGGTAATTGCGTCAGTCGCTTCTCCCACTACTGGAACTCCGCCTTCTGGGGGAGCTGCCTGTTGGAACGGCTCCGGCTGTGGGAATACCTGCGCGTTAGCACTTTGTTGTCCTGTTATTTCAGGATTAAAGTCTGGTATTGGGTTATTTTCAGTGTAAGTTGGTGCTTGTGTTATAGTTGGATTTTTTGGGGGCTCTGCCGATACTGGAGAGGCGCTTTTAAGCTCTGCCTGGCTCAGGGCGTCAAATATCTGATATGTCTTATAGCCGTCCCTTTGCAGAATCTCTATTATCTGATTGTTAGAGAGCCCTTTTGCTTTGAGTCCGAGCACTATATCCACGGGGATGCCTTGCTGTTGAGAACTCTGAGTTGCAGGCTTTTCTTCTTTTTTTCCCAAGATTGGCACTTAAGATCCCTCTTTTTTCCAGACTCCTCAGGTTATAAACAGTTTATTCTTTTTTAAAACTTTCGCTGTTTTTGGAGAGCATCCTTCTTACTATGTTTTCTACATCCGTCTGAGTTGCAAACCTGCTCGGATCCCAGAGTTCAAGATATTTTTCTATGACCTTTATTTCTTCCCTGCGTGCGCTCTGCTTTAATTCCTGAATTATTACTTCAACCTTTTCTTTAATCTGTGCGATTTCCTGTCTGATTTCAGCGATTTCTTCAGTTATGGCTTTTATTTCAGTGTTTATCTTCTTGTTTGCAGAGAGCATGTTCTGCTCAACCATCTGCTCCCTCTTCTGCATCAGCCCATATCTTTCTTCCAGCATTCTGAGCCTTCTCTCCAGGTTACTGGTCTGCGCTGAAATGTCTAAATTCACATCAATCTTTTTTTGCGCTTGTGGTCCAGATGTAGGAGAAATATTGGCTGAGGATTCGGGATTAAAGTTTCCATTCATAATAGCTGAGAAATCTGGTTCATCATCAACCATCTTTATCACCTGTGCTGTTAATGAATATATGCTGAGGATTTTTATGATACAAATATTTATAAATATGTCAGTTTTATAAATCTATCAATTTTAAACCCCTGTTACGGCGATTTTGGGGTCCTGCATTATTAAACTTTGCCATGGGAAAAAGAGGGATTGGTAGTGGATGAAGCTAAGATAGGTGTCAATTGTCCTTCTGAGATGCAGAGGGAAGGAGAGGATAATGTTCTAAGAGTAAACTGTTCAAAGTGCAATTATCCCCCCTCAATTGAGGACAACGCCTTCTGTATGGCTTCTATGGTGGAGCGCCTAATTGAGAACTCGGATGCAACTAAAATAGTTCTATCTCAGAAGAGGGATTTTGAATATGACTACAACCAGGTTGAGATGCTTCTAGAAATTGCAAAGATCTACAATGAGATTGTCCGGCAGAAGAACCTGATAAGCTATCACTACCTCTCTTCATTTAATCCGAACTGCAACAAGTGCGTGACGCGCTGGTACAACGAGCTTCACGACATAGTTTATAATCTTATAAAGAGCGATCCCTTAGGAGCGTATGTTCAGCTCACAAGGATGATTCGCAGGGAGCGAATAAACCAGGACAAGACAAACTCAACAGAGTGCATAAACTGCGAAGAGAAGCTTATAGGCCTTTTAACATATCTTAAGGATTCCCTTGAAAAAACTAAGTTGGTTGCACTGGCAAAGCCATACCTTTCTGGATACATCCTCGGTAACAGGGATGTTTATAGAAAGATATTCTCTCCAACCATAAAACCAGATTTCATGTTCACTAAGCTCATGGCATCTTACCCTCAGAATGCAGAGGAGTTGGATACCTACATGGTAGGAGACAATACTGAAATAACAATTTTTGCGCTTAACGACTCAATTCAGAAATTATACCATATGACCCCTCCAGAATTTAAGCTCTCTGAAGAAAAGTACGACTTGTTGGATGCTGCAAGGAAGATAATTGCAGAGCACAAGCCCAGTAAATCCGAATTTGTGGATCCTGAGCGTATGAGGCGCGTCTTCTACAATGTAGGACACGACCTTATAGAAGAACTGGCAGCATATCAGAGCATGAAGCTTAGAACAAAAGAGATTGATGAACTGACAGATATACTTGTGCGTTACACAGTGGGCTTCGGACTTATTGAAGTCCTGCTGCAGGATGATAAGATTCAGGATGTAACTATAAACAGCCCCATGGGACAGAGTCCTGTTTTCATAGTGCACCAGGACTTTGACGACTGCATGACTAACATAATTCCAACCCTAAGCGAAGCAGAATCTTGGGCTTCCAAGCTGAGAATGATGTCGGGAAGGCCTCTGGATGAGGCAAACCCCATCTTAGATACTGAGATAACTCTCCCAGGAGCAAACGCCAGGGTTGCAGTAATATCCGAGCCGTTAAACCCGAGCGGATTGGCCTATGCTTTCAGGAGGCATAGGGACAAGCCCTGGACGCTTCCCCTCTTTATCAATACCAGGATGATAAATCCGCTGGCAGCGGGACTAATTAGCTTCTTGGTAGACGGCTCAAGAACAATGCTTGTGGCTGGTACTAGGTCTGCTGGAAAGACATCTCTGCTCGGCTCTGTCATGACTGAGATTATGAGGAAGCTTAGGATAATAACAATAGAGGACACTCTGGAGCTTCCGGTTAGGCCTTTAAAGCAGATTGGCTACAACATTCAGTCAATGAAGGTCGCCAGTGCGATGACTAAGGGCACTTCAGAAGTGGCTGCTGATGAGGGTATAAGAACAACTCTTAGGCTTGGAGATTCTTGCCTGATTGTAGGAGAGGTCCGCTCCACAGAGGCAAGGGCTCTTTATGAGGCTATGAGGGTCGGCGCTCTTGCAAATGTTGTTGCCGGAACAATACATGGAGACAGCCCGTACGGCGTGTTTGACAGGGTTGTTAACGACTTGGAAGTTCCAAAGACCAGCTTTAAGGCTACGGATATAATCATAGTTGCCAACCCCTTGAAGAGTGCAGACCAGCTGCACAGGTGGAGGCGCGTTACTCAGATTACAGAAGTTAGAAAGTTCTGGAATGACGACCCTCTTTCTGAGAACGGATTCTCTGACCTTATGAAATACCAGGCAAAGACAGACCAGCTGGAGCCAACTGATGACCTTATAAATGGCGACTCTGACGTGCTCAAGGCGATAGCTGGAAATGTGAAAGAGTGGGCTGGCAACTGGGATGCTGTTTGGGACAACATCCTTCTGAGAGCAAAAACTAAGGAGCTAATAGTTCAGTATGCAAACAAGCTTAAGATTCCTGAGCTTATGGAGGCACAGCATGTTGTTGTTGCAAATGACCAGTTCCACAGGATATGCGATGAGATAAAAAATGAGGTTGGCTCTATAGACAGCAAAAGAGTGATTGTCAAGTGGGAAAGCTGGCTTAAGCATTACATAAAAACCAATTTTGCAAAGCAGCTAGCGAGGGAGTAGACAAGATGGCTGTTAATCCGGGCAGCGAAGGCGCAAATCCTCAGATGGACGAGCTTTTGGAGAAGTACAAGAAAAAGCTCAGCAGCCAGTTCGGGCAGGACTCAGCATATGAGGCAAATAACGCTTCCGCTCAGAAGCTTACTTCTAGGCAGTATGCAGAGTTTAAACGGGAGAACATGCCCGCTCAGTACACCCTTTTTGAAAAGCTCTGCGTGCTTGCTGAACGAACAATTCACATATCCGCAGACAAGAAGACAGAAGCTGAGCTGAACGAATACATTAATATATGCCATCTCAACATAACTCCATCAGGAGTCATAAGTGCATCCATCTTATACCCTGTGGCTATACTTTTAACAGGTTTAATATTTGGACTGCTGCTTTTCAATTCAATGTTTCTGTTACTTCTTTTCTTCGTTTTAGCTGCAAGCGCATTCTTTTTCCTGCAAAAGATTCCTGAACTGCTGGCTAACAACTGGAGGATGAGGGCTAGTAATCAGATGGTGCTTTGCGTCTTTTATGTTGTAACCTATATGAGGCATACTTCAAATCTGGAACTATCTCTTAACTTCGCTTCAGAGCATCTCGCTCCCCCGCTTTCTATTGACATAAAAAAGATTCTATGGAATGTTGAAAGCGGAAAATATCCCTCTGTAAAGGAGTCTCTAGATGAGTATTTTGAAACCTGGAAGAAGTGGAATATGGAATTTGTAGAGGCATTCCACCTTATTGAGAGTTCCCTCTATGAGAGTTCTGAGGATAGGCGTTTAAACCTACTTGACAGGTCGCTCTCTTTGATATTAGATGAGACTTATGAAAGGATGCTTCACTACGCTCACAATCTTAAGTCTCCAATTACCATGCTGCACATGTTAGGGATTATACTGCCAATTCTGGGACTTGTCATATTGCCGCTTGTGGTTTCATTCATGGAAGGAGTGAAGTGGTATCACATCGCCCTTCTTTATAACATCATCCTGCCGCTTGCAGTTTATTACCTGGGCAAGAGCATACTATCCACAAGGCCTACCGGCTATGGAGATGTAGACATCTCTGCTGAGAATCCTAAGATGAAATACTATGAGAATGTGATAGTGAAGGTTGGAAACATTGAATATGTACTAAGCCCGCTGTTTGTCGCTGTGCTTACTTTCTCAATATGTCTGCTCATAGGCATAAGCCCGCTAGTGATACACGCCTTAAATCCGGAATTTGATTTTAACCTGTTCGGGCTTCCCTTCTTAGGATACAGACAGACGCTTAATAAGAATGCTGTGAACAAGGATGCGATAGTTGGCCCTTATGGGATTGGAGCGACAATACTCAGCCTATTTATCCCGCTGGGACTTGGACTCTCAATCGGGCTTTACTATCTAATTAGATCCAGGAACCTGATAAAGATAAGGGAAAACGCTAGAAAGTTAGAGGACGAGTTCGCCTCTGCACTCTTCCAGCTCGGAAACAGGGTTGGAGATGGCCTTCCAATAGAGCTCGCCTGCGGCAAGGTTGCTGAGATAATGAAGGGCACTCCTTCTGGAAACTTCTTTGAGCTGGTAAGCATAAACATAAGAAAGCTCGGAATGGGTGTTGCCCAGGCAATCTTTGATCCCAGGGTTGGGGCAATAAAGAAGTATCCTTCTAACATGATAGAGAGTTCAATGAAGGTGCTCATAGAAAGCGCTAAGAAAGGACCTCTCGTTGTTTCCCAGTCTTTGATGAACGTGGCAGAGTACATAAAGCAGATACACAGGGTGGATGAGCGCTTGAAAGACCTATTGGCAGATATCCTTTCCTCAATGAAGTCTCAGATATCCTTCCTAACTCCGGCAATAGCGGGCATTGTTGTTGGGATAACTTCTATGATTACGACAATATTAGGAGGACTTGCTCAAACGCTTAGGGAGCAGCAGGCTGGAAGTGGAGAACTTGGAAGCATGAATGCTATGTCAGGAATGTTCGGTGATGGAATTCCCCCATACTACTTTCAGCTCATTGTTGGCATCTACCTTGTTGAAGTTACCTACATACTCATAGTCATATCTAACGGCATTGAAAGGGGGGCTGATTCTTTAGGAGAAAGATACGCTTTGGGCACTGAGATGCCTAAGAGCGTCATACTTTACACCCTTTTGTCCCTTGCAGTAATAATAATCTTTAACCTGGTGGCTTCAAAGATAATGCAGGTTTCAACCTCAGGAATAACGATGGGTTAGAATCTCTGACTATTCCGCGTAAGATTTAAATACGCCTGCCAAATTTCAGAATGAAAACGCGTCGGTGATCTAACGGCTATGATTGCGGCCTTCCAAGCCGCCTATCCGGGTTCGAATCCCGGCCGACGCATCCGGGCCCGTAGCTCAGCCTGGTGGAGTGCTCGACTGATAATCGAGTGGTCCGGAGTTCAAATCTCCGCGGGCCCACTCTTACTTCGCTTTTTTCTACTTTTTTCAAAAATCAAAAAATATTTAAACGACAGCCATAATTTAATTTTGATGAAATCCAAGCAAGCAAGCTCTTCTTTATGCAGCTCGTGTTTAAAGAGGGCAAGTTGCGCATATTTTTCTAAGTATGTTTCTTCTGATGGGAGTGAGGACTTCTCAATTGAGGTTTTAGAGTGTGAGGATTTTTCCAACTGAGCTTTTAAATTTCTTTGGCTAGTTAGCAACAAGCCCAATTTTTAATATTTTCACTATTAGTATACAAAATAGTAATATTTATATATTAGTAGTGCTTTAATCCTTTTATGGTCATATTATTTGATAGGTTCAACCTTCCGGAAGACATATATGAGATAATATTTGCCACAAAGCAGCAGGTAATCGTGGCAAAACTCATAATAGAATACATGAAGGATAACGGCGGCGAGATTGGCAAAACAGAAATGTCAATGTTCGCCACAAAGCTCCACGAGGGACAGCTCATCACTACAATAAAAGAGCCCCCATTCGCAGGAAAAAAGGTAAAGGTCTCATACAACAAGAGACAGTTTTACGATAGGATACTTACTCCAATGAAGAGTATGGGAATGATAGACTACGACCTTTACAAGAAAACATACAGAATATCAAAAAGGTTCAACAACGAGATGGTTTCCATAGGCCTGATGTGGCTGAGAGAGGTTGACAGGCCTGCTCACCAGATAAAGCCTGAAAAATAGCATTGAAGCATGTTGAATTTGGCTCCCTAACTGCTTCTTTGCTCCACCCCACCCCACAATTAGGGAGCCAAATCATTTTCACGCTCACAAAATTCACATTTGAACAAAACGAGATTGGGGGAAAAGATGCTGAAATTAAAAAAGGCAGAGTCAAATATCCCTAAGGGGCTTAAACTTTTAAAACAGCCCTCTGAAAGGAGCGATTCGGCAGATCCTGTTGTTTACACCAAAAACTCAATATTCGGAATGGCAGTGGATGCTGTAAAACGTCTTTATGATCAGAGAAAACTAGTAATGTACCTTTCTCCAAGTACAGAGCAGGAAAAAAGAACAACTGCACAATTTTCAACAACTCAAAATGAGATGGTACAGGCACAATCTCAAGAGTCAGAGCCGCAACAAAAACAGGATGCTAGCTTAGAAGGTCTTCAGCAACAAACCGCAGCTCAAACCTCAAGTGCAGAATGCTTAGCCACAGTTGGATCCTCAGGAGGAGAACAGTACGAGATAGGCGTATCTTCAGTAAGCGAGGACCTGATAAACAACAAGATAAAAAACATAGACGAAGTAATAGGCCTGGCCGCAACAAATATTGGAAAGGATGTCGGGGCAAACTGCATAGTTTCAGTTGAGAGAAAGCCGGACCTCTCAGGAGGAATTGAAGACAACTGCTTAGATGTTGAAGTGGTCATATTCAGGAAGGGAAGAAACAACTCATACAAAAAAGTGGCTTATAGGACAAAAATGAAAAAGATGCTGCAGGGCTCCATAATACCTGTAAAGGAGCTTCTAACAGAGGCGATAAAGCGTGAGTACATAAAGAAGGGCGACAGGGTGGTCTGTGTAGAAAATGAGAGCATCGGCTTGGGCTACAAGGGAATGCTCTTCATATTTGATGTGGACAACATATTCTTCAACATAAGCATGACTCATCTTACTGATATAGTCAGCCCTGACATCCTGGAAGCAGTAATAGGAATTGCAGTGGATATAGGTAGAGAGGGCTTTGAAGGAAAGCCGATAGGCACTGCCTTCATTATAGGGGATAAGGATGAGATAGCCCAATATACTAAGCAGATGATAATAAACCCATTCCAATCTCTACCTGACGAGCAAAAGAAGATAACAGACCCATCCCTTAGAGATACTATTAAGAGCTTTGCACAGCTGGACGGAGTCTTCATAGTGGATAAGAATGGAACGATAGTTTCAGCAGGCACCTACCTAAATGTAAATGTAGACAAGGAGATATCAGACGCGCTCAGCGGGCTGGGAACGAGACATAGGAGCTGCGCAGCAATAACAAAGCTCACAAAAAGCATTGCAGTGGTACTTAGCCAGTCAGGAGGCCAGATCAGAATATTTAAGGGCGGGCAGATAATGATGCGCCTCTAAAGTGGTCTGAATGTCAAAAGTCAAAAGAAAACTCAAGCGATTCATGCTGAAAAATGCAGGAAGGCTTAGCGGGCTATCTTTCCCTTCCTGCAATTTTTCATTTTTGCTTTATCTTTTTCTTCTTTTTTTGAACTGGCTGAGAGCAATATTTTTAAAGGAGAACTAGGACTCCTTTAAGAAATGGGCTCGTGGTCTAGCGGCTATGACGTTGCCTTCACGAGGCAGAGGTCCCCGGTTCGAATCCGGGCGGGCCCACTTTAACATCTTTTCCGATACATTTTTAAATTGCACGGCATTTCCACTTTTTAAGTTTTTTAAGAATAGGGCTTCTTCTAATCGCATCTAAACTATAAAAAAAGAGGCATAAGAAACTTATAATCTTAAAAAATTTTCAAAAGAAAGATAAAAATAAAGAAAAAATAAAAATAGGTAAGGATTGACACAATGATCTGAAAAGGAAGTGAAATAATATGATAGAAATTTACGCAATAGGCGGATACAACGAAGTTGGCAGAAACATGACTGCCATAAGAGTAGGAGATGAAGTAGTAATCCTGGACATGGGACTTCATGTTGAGAAGTACACCTCATACAGCGGTGAAGAGGAGATTGAAAAATTAGGAATATCAGAACTCATAAGAATGGGTGCAGTTCCCGACGATTCAGTCTTGAAAGAGCTGCGAAGCCAGGTTAAGGCGATAATCCCAACTCACGCTCACCTTGACCACTTGGGAGCACTGCCGTTCATGGCATCTTCCTACAACGCCCCAATAATCGGGACACCCTACACTATTGAGGTGTTAAACAGCATACTTCACGACCAGAAGAAGAGCATAAAAAATCCGAAAAGAATAGTTAATACAAACTCTCGTATAAGAATCTCAAAAAATATTGAAGCAGAGTTCATACACGCCACGCACTCCACGCCTCAAACTGCGATGATAGCCCTGCACACAAAAGAGGGCACAATACTTTACGCTAACGACTATAAGTTTGACTCATTTCCAGTAATAGGAAAAACCACCAACATAAAAAGGCTTAAAGAGCTTGGCAGAGAAGGAGTGAAGGCTCTCATAATGGACTGCACCAGAGCCGAACAGCCGGGAAAGACCCCTTCAGAAGCAGTTGCCCGTGAAATGCTCAGAGACGTACTATTCGGCACTGAAAACCAGAACAACCTTATAGTAATAAGCACTTTCTCCAGCCACATCGCAAGACTGAGCTCAATACTGGAAATGGGCCAGAAGATGGGTAGAAAGGTAATATTTGCAGGCAGGAATCTGGCTAAGTACATAAGGGCTGCTGAGAAGCTCAACCTGATAAAGTTTTCAAGAAATGCTACAATACTCCAATACGGAGACGAGATAAAGAAGGGGCTAAAAAAGATTTCAGAATCGCCGCACAGAAACAAGTACCTACTCGTAACAACAGGCCATCAGGGCGAACCAAACTCTGTACTATCAAAGATAGCTAACGGGCAGCTTCCCCTAAAGCTCAGAAGGGAAGACCTTGTAATATTCTCATGCAATGTCATACCCACACCTGTAAATATAGCCAACAGGGACATTCTGGAATACAAGCTTTCACAGCTGGATGTCAGAATTTTCAAAGGAATACACGTATCGGGACACGCTTCCAAGGAGGACCAAAGAGACCTCATAAGCATGACAAAGCCTGAGCACATAATTCCCGCTCACGGCGACCTTCAGATGACCTCAGCACTTTCCAACCTCGCAGGAAGCATGGGGTACACTCTCGGAAGAAATGTACATCTCATGCAGAACGGGCAGCGCATCTGGATATGAGCTAAGAAACATTTTTAAATATTAATAAATTGAAGTGCTCTTATGTATTCCCTGTACGACCTCCGCGGAAAGATTAGGGAACATTTCAAATTTTCTCAGTTAGAAATTAGAGCGCTTCTGATAACAATACTCACATCAGCCTTCATACTTTCCTTCAGGCAGTGGGGTGGAGCCACTTTTGACTTCTCAGCAGGATTGAGAAACCTCTTCAACGCATTTCTAATAATAACACTCTCCCTGCTCTTCAAGGTTTCAGTTCAGAAGATATACGCGCTGCACATAGGCTACAAGCTGGAATACCAATTCTGGCTTACAGGAATACTCACATCTTTATTTCTGTGCTTCCTGACAAACGGCTGGCTGCCAATACTGATGTTGGGAGGTTTCGCAGTTACAATGCTACCGGGCCACAGACTCGGATACTTCAGATACAACATAAACTACTTCTCTCTGGGAATAATTGCGATGATGGGCCCAGTTGCTAATCTTATTCTCGCATTATTCTTCAAGTTCTTCTCAGGACTTCCAAGCCCCCTAATTCCATTAGCTATAAAATTCAATGTGCTAATGGCATTATTTTCAATGCTTCCAATACCTCCACTGGATGGCAGCAAGGTTCTTTATGCTGCCAGGCCACTCTATGCTTTTTCCCTTGCAGCGGTGCTAGCCACAGGGCTTCTAATTCTGCTCTTAAAAAGCATTCCGCTAATAATTATCGGGGGACTTTTGATAGGCATACTCTCTTGGGCGTACTACTTCTTCAATTATGAGATGAAATAAGAAACTACTCTATTTTTTTAGAATTCCTTCAGGCACTCTGTAGATTTCCCAGCGGACCTTCTTGTCTTGCACTGCCCTTTTTAAGCTGAGCTCTCTGTGGTTAAGAGAGGCTGTCTTACCGCTCTTTATCTCTAAGAATATCACTTCTTCAATTTCTCCAGAATCCATTCCCCTGAACACTATGAAATCCACAGGCTTTCCTATGAATCTGCACTCCGTCGGGCTGTATTGGAATTCTGGAAGGTATGGTGCTAGCTGCTCGCTGAACTGTCCTCCTAAAACTGCTCTTGAAGCATTTATCCTCTCCTGCACTACAGGTTTTAACTTTTCCTTCTTCCACAGGTAATCTTCAACTCTTCTTCCAAGTATGTACCCAACCCAGATTAGAAGAGCTCCTACCAGGAGCATGAGCACAAAGAGAATTTCAGCCATACTGAAACTATTCCCGAATTTGTATAAATATTTTGTCATTGGACACCTTCCCAAAATGTTTTTAAAGAAGAGAACGATATTCCGGATTTATGGAGGGTGGCAATTTAGGAGAGGATGCTACGATTAAGATTCGCGACTTCAAGCCAAGGCTCTATCAGGAGGCAATCTTTGCTACAGCAGTTCAGAAAAACACTCTGGTAGTGCTGCCAACAGGTCTAGGCAAAACTGCAATAGCCATAATGCTCGCTGCTCACCGTCTGAACGCATTTCCAACCTCTAAGGTGGTAATCTTATCCCCAACAAAGCCGCTGGCAGAGCAACACCTCAAATCATTTTTAAGATTCCTTTCAATTAATGAGAATGAAGCAGCAGTATTTACAGGAATGATGAGCCCTCAAAAAAGGGCAGAACTTTGGGGCAAGCTCAGGATCATATCTTCTACGCCTCAAGGGCTGGAAAATGATATCATTGGAGGAAAGATACACCTTTCAGAGGTTAGCCTGCTGGTAATTGATGAGGCTCACAGGGCTGTTGGCAACTACGCATATGGGTTTATAGCCAACGCTTATGTCCAGAAAGCTAGATTTCCGAGAATATTAGCACTTACCGCCTCCCCTGGAAGCACCACTGAGGGAATAATGGAGGTTTGCAGAAACCTGTTCATAGAAGCTGTGGAGATACGCTCAGAACACGACCCGGATGTTAAGCCTTACATACAAAAGATGGAATTTGAATGGGTAAGCGTAGAACTACCTAGCGAGTTCGTGGAAGTAAAAAAGTTATTGGAAGAGTGTTTTAATTCTAAGGTTGAAGCAGTTAATAATCTGGGCATAACTGAACGGATACCGAAAACAATCTCAAAAAAAGAGATTCTGATGCTTCAAGGAAGCCTTCACGCCCAGATTGCAGCTGGCGAAAAAAGCTTTGAAGCAATGCAGGCAGTTTCACTTCTAGCAGAGGCAATGAAGGTTCAGCACGCTCTAGAACTTCTTGAAACTCAGGGAATAAGACAGCTTAATGAGTATTTTGAAAAGCTTGAAGAGGAAT
This sequence comes from Candidatus Woesearchaeota archaeon, assembly GCA_038874135.1. GTDB lineage: Archaea > Nanobdellota > Nanobdellia > Woesearchaeales > 0-14-0-80-44-23 > 0-14-0-80-44-23. The sequence goes on along the minus strand of JAVZCZ010000001.1, from coordinate 407,470 downwards.
CAGTTTCTACCAGAGTTAGAGCAGTTAAGAATCTTGTAGCAGACCCAAACTTCAAGAAGGCAGTAATTAAAGCTAGAGAGATAGTGGAGAGGGGACTTGAGCATCCTAAACTTGCCAAACTTTCAGAGATAGTTGCTGAAGAAATCAGAAAGAAATCTTCAGTGAAGATGATAATCTTTACTCAATATAGGGATTCTGCCTCGCGCATTATTGAAGAAATATCAAAAATTCAAGGGGCATTTCCGAAGATATTTGTGGGACAGGCCAAGAAGAAAGACACGGGCATGAGTCAGAAGGAACAGAAGGCGCTACTGGAGAGCTTCTCAAGAGGAGATTTTAACATACTTGTGGCAACATCCATAGGTGAAGAAGGCTTAGATATTCCCCAAGTGGATATAGTGATATTTTATGAGCCAATCCCCTCAGCAATAAGGACGATACAGCGGCGGGGCAGGACTGGAAGGCACGAGTCTGGAAGAGTAATCATGCTGATAACAAAGAACACAAGGGATGAGATGTACAGGTGGTCTGCCTTCTATAAGGAGAGGAAGATGCGAAACACGCTTCAGGAACTAAAAAAAGGACTAACTCTTAATGGCTATGTATCAAAACAGGAAAGTGTTTCAAAAGAGCTTAAGCTTTCAGATTTCAATCCTGAAGGGATAAGAATAAGGGTTAAAGCGGACTCGCGGGAAAAGGGTTCAATGCTCCTACGAGAACTTTCCAATGCAGGTGTAGAGATAAGCCTGGAAAGCCTTGAAGTTGCAGATTATGTACTAAGCGACAGAGTGGCAGTTGAGATAAAAAGAATACCTGACTTTGTGGACTCAATAATTGATGGAAGATTATTATCTCAGCTTAAAAACTTAGCTAATTCTTACGAGCGCCCCATTTTAATCTTGGAAGGAACAGAAGATATCTACTCTATACGGAATATACATCCAAATGCTATTAGGGGAATGCTAGCTACCATAGTTGTAAGTTATGGAGTGCCTGTAGTTCAGACAAAGAACTTCAGAGAGACCGCAGCTCTTTTAATGGTAATAGCAAGGAGGGAACAACTTAATGAGGGCTCTGACTTTAATATGCATGCTGAAAAGAAGCTTCAAACAGAGCGGGAACAGCAAGAATATATTGTCTCTTCACTTCCAGGAGTAGGCGCTGACATTTCTAGAGAACTCCTACACCACTTCGGCTCAGTAAGAAATGTTTTCAATGCTTCTGAGGAAGAACTAAAGGAAGTTGCACTCATAGGAGAAAAGAAAGCCAGAGCAATAAGGCGCATAATTGATTCTGAATATGCAGGATCATCTAAGAAAAATCTCTTACAATGATTCTCGTCGGAAAAATTACAAAATTTTTTTATCAAATTTTTGATAAACATAAATTTTAAAATTTTCTCGTCGGAAATTTTTTTCAAAAAGTTAAATATTTAAATAAGCTTAGCATACCATATTAACATACAAATAAAAAAAGTTTCAACGAGGTGTCAACGGGATAAAAACACCCACATACAAATGAAAGTTCTGAAATGTGCCTGTTATCCTTACAAAGAACAGAAAACCTTCTTAAAAACTGCCTTCGGGCGGGTGATACCTTCTAAGTACTTCTAAGAGGGGCAAGACTGAAAAATGGAACTCTGGCAAAAACTTCTTTCCGAATCAAAAGATGAAAACAATCTAAAGAAGGCTCTCTCCAAATTCAAGCTCTCGGATAAAGAGCTAAATACGATAAAAAGAGTCGCTTCGGTTTATCCAATGAGGGTAAACCCGTACTATCTAAGCCTAATAAAGAAGAGGGGAGATGCCGTTTGGAAGCAGTGTATCCCGGACGAGCTTGAACTGAAAGACACAGAAGGACTTCCAGACCCACTTCAAGAGGAACACCAAAGCCCAGTTCCAGGAATAGTGCACAGATATCCAGACAGGGTACTTTTCTTAGTGTCCAACCAGTGCTCAATGTACTGCAGATTCTGCACGAGAAAGAGAAGAGTAGGCCATCCCGACAGGGAAATCTCAATAGAAGAAATGAAGAAGGGGATTCAATACATAAAAAGTCATCCCGAAGTTAGAGATGTAATAATATCAGGTGGAGACCCTCTAATGCTAACAGATGATAAGATTGAGTTCATACTGAAAAACTTGAGGGCAATAAAGCATGTGGAGATAATCAGAATAGGAACGAGAATGCCATGCGCTCTGCCGCAGAGAATAACAAAAAAGCTGTGCAACATCCTAAAAAAATATCACCCAATATACATAAATACCCACTTCAACCATCCTCAGGAGATAACTCCTGAAAGCATAAGGGCATGCACAATGCTTGCAGACGCAGGAATTCCCGTAGGAAACCAATCAGTGCTTCTAAAAGGAGTAAATGACGATCCCAAGATAATGAAGGAGCTCGTGCACAAACTACTGCGCATGAGAGTAAAGCCCTACTACTTATATCAGGCGGACATTGTGAAGGGCACAAAACACTTCCGCACAGAAGTTTCAAAAGGCATTGAAATAATCCACTCGCTAAGGGGCTTTACAAGTGGAATGGCAGTACCGCACTATGTTATAGATGCGCCTGGCGGAGGAGGAAAGATTCCGCTGTTGCCCAAGTATTACCTTGGAGAGAAAAAGGAAAAGAATGGGAAGAGAAAAATCATTCTTAGAAATTATGAAGGAAAAAGATATGAATATCCACTGCCCTAAAGTAATAATGGTTGAAACAAAATGACACTGGTAGGAATAACTTACAACCTAAAAAAGAAACCGAAAAAGGGGCTCCCAAAAGATTTCTATTCTGAATGTGACGACGAAACAACAATCGCAGCAATAGAATCCTCAATAAGAAAGGGAGGGTTTAAAACAGTAAGAATTGAAGCAGACGAGAATGCATTTATAAAACTGAAAAAATTCAAGCCGGATATTGTTTTCAACATAGCCGAGGGAGTAAGGGGCAGGAATAGAGAATCCCAAATTCCAGCTATGTTGGAACTCTTAGGAATACCCTACACGGCTTCAGACCCGGCAACATTGTCCATAGGGCTCAACAAGGCAATGACAAAGGAGATACTAATGCAGAATGGAATACCCACGCCGCCATTTCAAGTTTTTTATAAGGGAAACGAGAAGATTAGCAGCAGGCTAAAATTTCCAATGATTGTAAAGCCCCTCTACGAGGGCTCCAGCAAGGGGATAAGAAATAATTCTCTCGTTAAAAATGAGAAGCAGCTTAGAAAAAAAGTTTGCGAAATAATCACAAAATATGAGGAGCCAGCACTTGTAGAAAACTTCCTAAGTGGCAGAGAATTCACAGTTGCAGTTATCGGAAATGAAAACCCTGTTGTGCTTCCAATCTTGGAATTAGTCTTTGACGGGCTTCCCAAAGGGGCAAATCCCATCTACTCCTATGAAGCAAAGTGGCTCTGGGACACTAAGGAGAACAAGATAAACATGGTGTCTTGCCCTGCAAAGATAAACTCGCGATTAAGAAAGAGAATATCAGAGCTTGCCCTGGCAACATACAAGGCACTGAATGTTAGGGACTGGTGCAGAATTGACATGCGAATGGACGCTCACAACAGGCCTCAGGTTCTTGAAATAAACCCACTTCCGGGAATAATTCCAGACCCGGAAGAGCACAGCAACCTTCCTACAATGTGGTACTCCATGGGCCTGACATATGAGCAGCTCATAAACACAGTGCTCTACCACGCAGCGGCGAGGTACGGCTTAAAGATGAAGTTCAAGAAATCCTTAGTCGTAAAGGATCTTCAGAAGAGGGTTGAACAGGCGTACAAGAGGAGCAGGAAATGAAAGTAGTAATACTTTATAACTTTATGAGCGAGCTTTCGCGAGGACAGGATGCTGATATAATTGCTGATCAGGACATACTAAACACTGTAAGAGCAGTTGAACAGGTGCTAAAAAAGGATGGGCACGAGACAGTACCCTTGCAGGCTGATCAAAACTTGTATGAAAACCTTCTTCTTCTAAAGCCTGATGTAGTTTTCAACCTTGCAGAAGGCTTTGGAAGTAATGTTTTGGCAGAAGCATACATCCCCGCAATGCTGGATATGATGGGAATACCCTACACTGGCTCAAACTCCCTAACACTTTCAGTATGCCTAAACAAGGCGAGAGCAAAGCAGATACTAATCTCAGCAGGAATACCTACTCCCAAGTTTCACATCTTTACCACTCCAGAACAAGAATTGCCGCTCACCCTCAAATTTCCACTAATAGTGAAACCTATACATGAAGATGCCAGTATAGGGATAACGCAAGAATCTGTAGTTAGGGATGAAGAGCAGCTGAGAAGGAGAGTTGCCTATGTAATAGAGACATACAAGCAGCACGCATTGGTAGAAGAGTTTATAGATGGCAGAGAGTTTAACATTTCTATACTAGGGAACAGCGAGCCAACCGCACTTCCAATTGAAGAGCTTCAATTTCAAAACTTTTCAGAAAACCAACCGAAGATATGCTCCTACTCTGCAAAGTGGATTCCCGAATCAGACGAGTTCAAGCACACAATACCGACCTGCCCAGCACAGATTCCAAAAACTGTTGAAAACAGGATAAAGAAGGCGGCACTTGCAGCATATCGTGTTCTAGAATGCCAGGACTATGCAAGGATAGACCTGCGCTTAGATTCAAACAACAATCCTTACATTCTTGAAGTGAACCCCAACCCGGACATAGGACCTAATGATACTGCATTTACTAGAGCAGCTAGCGCAGCAGGGCTTTCTTATGATGGCTTAATAAGAAGGATTCTTTATCACGCTCTTGAAAGGCACAAGCTGAGCAGCAGGCTGCAAGAGAGCGAAATAAAAGTTTGAGACTTCTCTAATTTTTTCTAATATTAGAATTTTAAACTAAGTTAGGAAAAGTTTATAAGCCAACTGTAGAATATCTGATTTGCGGGGTGAAAAAATTGGACTTAAAAGGAGCTTTTTTTGGATTAATATTAACATTAGTTTTGGCATTTATAATAATCTATAACTTACTTGTCACCAAAAAGAACAGGGTGAAAAATGCACTCGCACAGATTGATGTGCAGCTCAAGAGGAGAGCTGATCTAATCCCTAAACTCGTTGCAGCAGTAAAAGGATACAAAGATTATGAGAAGGGTGTTTTAAAGGAGATAGTTGAAGCGAGAAGCGCATTTCTCAAGGCTTCCTCATTCTCAGAGGTTGCCAAGGCGGACAAGCGCCTTTCCAAAAGCATATCTAGCTTCTTTGCAGTTGCAGAGTCCTACCCTCAGCTGAAAGCTGACAAGCAATTCCTAGCATTGCAGGAAGAGATATCTTCAACGGAGAACAGGATAGGCTACGCAAGGCAGTTTTATAATGATGTCGTGATGGACTACAATACGATGCTGGACCAATTCCCCTACAACATAATAGCAAGAATATTCAATTTTAAGCCGGCAGAATTCTTTCAGGCAGATGATGCTTCAAAAAGCGATGTCAAAATTGACATATCTGGATAGGGAGGTGAAAAGCCATGAACGTTTATGACAGAATCTCTGCAAACAGGAGAAGCTCAGTTATGCTGATAATCCTGTTCTTGCTAATAATCTGGAGCCTAGGCTACTTCTTTGACATCATATTCGGCTTTGGCTCAGTTGCGATAGTGATAGCCACAATCTTCGCACTCATATCAATATCCATTAGCTATTTCATCGGAGACCAGCTCGTTCTGGCAATTCACAGGGCGGTTCCAGCTTCAAAAAAAGACAATGCTCAACTCCTAAACATAGTTGAAGAGCTCTCAATAGCCGCGGGCATACCTAAGCCTAAAGTCTACATAATTGAAGACGCTGCAATAAACGCATTTGCTACTGGAAGAAATCCTAAGCACGCCTCAATAGCAGTAACCAGAGGCGCTCTTGAAAAGCTAAACCGGGACGAACTTCAAGGGGTCATAGCTCACGAGCTAAGCCACATAAAGAACTACGACATGAGATTCATGACGCTGGTCGCACTACTCGTAGGAGTGGTTGGAATACTAGCAAATTGGCTACTTAGAGGATTCTTCTGGTTCGGCCCTTCAAGGAGGGACAGGCGTGAAAATGAAGGCGGCTTTATATTGATGGCAATATTAGGGCTAGTGTTTGCGCTCGTCTCAGTGATTGCAGCCCAGCTCATAAAGTTTGCAATCTCGCGCAGGAGGGAATTCCTGGCAGATGCGGATGCAGCTCTGATGACCCGATACCCTAAGGGACTTGCTAACGCTTTGAGAAAAATTGCAAAGGACGAGCAAGTGATGAGGGATGCGAATCCTGCAGTTGAGCACATGTATTTTTCAAACCCTTTCAAAAAGCCTAACTGGTTCCTTAACCTCTTCAGCACTCACCCGCCGATTGAGGATAGGATCAAGGCTTTGGAATCAATGTGAATGAAGATGGAGGAGCAAGCTGTTCTGGATAGAAAGAAAGTATTGGAATACTACTCCAGAAGGGAAATACAAGAAGAGATGCTTTACAACTGCCCAAAGCGGGAAGTGGCAGTAAGGTATGGAAGCTCAGGATTTGGAAAACGGCCTGATGTGCTCCTCTACCTTAATGATATATTGCAGTTTGCAAAAGAGGGAGCAACCTCCTTTCATGTTTCAGAAGAAATATGGAAAAATCCGATGCTCCTCACTCAGGAGTCCAACAGGCAGTTCCTAGATTCAATAAGAGAGGGATGGGACTTAGTGTTAGATATTGACTGCCGAGAGTTTGAATATTCCAGAATGGCAGCAAGTCTTGTTGTTAATCAGCTTAAAAGGTTAGGAATAAGAAGTGTCAGCGTAAAGTTTTCAGGGAACAAGGGTTTTCACATTGGAGTGCCTTTTGAAGCATTTCCAAAGCATGTTCCAGTACTTTCTGCAACTGGGCGTGTTGAGAAAAGAGAAGTGCGCCTTTTATTCCCGGAAGCGCCGCGCACAATAGCTCGCTATATTGCTGAGATGATAAAACCTAAACTGGCTGAGATGATACTTAAGTTTGAAAACAGCGACTTTTCCGCAATAGCTAAGAAGGTTGGAAAAACAGAGATAATAGAATATGGATTCTTAAACTCAGAAGGGGTTTGGAAGCAGCTTTCTCCAGAGGAGTATAAGAATTTGATACGTAGTGGAAAGGAGCTTCCCCCACCACGCCTAAACATAAGTTCATTTCTCGAAATTGACACGGTGCTAATAGCGCCTAGACACCTTTACCGGTTGGCTTATTCAATAAATGAGAAATCAGGACTGGTAAGCCTTCCAATAGGTGTTGAAGAGATTATGAGTTTTAAGAGGGAGAACGCTCAGCCCGAAAAGGTTAGTCCTTCAAGGTTTAAATTCCTCTGTCGGGAGCATGCAGTTGAAGGAGAAGCAGAACTTTTGTTCAAAAACGCCTTTGACTGGGAGTTTTATACGAGGGAAAAAGAGTTCGTTAAAAGAGAAGATGCTGGTGAATACCTTGTAGATGAGATGCAAATTTCTGCAATTCCAAAAGAGTTCTTCCCTCCATGCATACAGAACATTCTTAAAGGCTTATCTGACGGGCGTAAGCGTGCCTTGTTCATTCTTGAAAACTTTCTTTCTAGCGTGGGCTGGGATTATGCAGATGCTGAAAAACTCATACTTGAATGGAATAAGAGCAATAAGGAGCCCCTGCGTGAAAACTATGTTAGGTCTCAATTGAGATACAAAAAGAGGGGTAGGAAGGTCCTCCCGCCTAACTGTTCCAATAAGATGTATTACTCAGATATTGGCATATGCACTCCAGATTCTCTCTGTCAAAAAATAAGGAACCCTGTGAATTATTCTAAGATACGTATGAGGTCTTATGAAGAAGAAGCTAAAAAGATAAAGCCTAAGAGAACAAGACAAACTCAGGGCAAGAAAAATAAATCCCCTAAAGCTGCATAATGCTTAATTGGCATTTTTAGTGCTATCATTCTCCTTATCTTCTTGAGCTTCAGAAACAGCTTCTCTACTTATCTTGGCTACTGAAACAACAATGTCATTAGGTTCAAGCTTTATCAGTCTAACGCCCTGAGCGTTTCTGCCCACTAAAGAAGCCTGAACTGCTGGGAACCTTATTGAGCTGCCCTCCTTCGTTATTAGGAGAAGCTCATCTCCATCTTCAACCTCCTTTACTCCAGCGACCAGCCCGGTTTTTTGAGAGATCCTAATATTCCTAACCCCTTTAACAGCTCTTCCAGTTAATCTGTACTCAGAAACAAAAGTCCTCTTCCCGAAGCCCTTCTCAGTTACGCTGAGAAGGCATTTTTCAGGAGTTGCTACACACAAGTCAATCACAGAATCGTTACTACCAAGCTTTATGCCAGTCACGCCGCGAGCAACCCTGCCGGTGCATCTGACTTCCTCTTCTTTAAACCTGGCTGCAAGCCCCTCCCGTGTGGTCAGAACTATGTCCATATTCCCATCACTTATTGCAGCCCCAACTACAAAATCTTTATCATCTAATATTATTGCCTTTATGGATTCCCTGCGTGAATCATACTCTGAAAGGCTAGATCTCTTTATTATTCCCCTGCTGGTCGCGAGTATTATAAATTTTCCATCAGAGAATTCTGGAACTTCAATCATTTCAGATATTTTTTCTCCTTCAGAAAGATTCATAAAGTTTACAACAGGTCTTCCCCGGGAGTTTCTTTCCGATTCGGGAATCTCATAAGCTTTTATCCTGTACGCCCTTCCAAGGTTAGTGAAGAAGAGCATGTCAGAATGGGTGTTTACAACTCTTACCAGCTCCATAAGATCTTCTTCCTTCTTGTTTGCACCTATCAAGCCCTTACCGCCCCTCTTCTGCAGTCTGAACTCTGAAAGGGATGTTCTCTTGATATAGCCGTCTTTGCTTATTGTTATTACAGTATTTTCCCTCTTTATGGTGTCCTCATAGTTTATAACCGAGTCAGAATCTTCAACATCTACGATTTCAGTTCTTCTCTCATCGCCGTATTCCCTTTTTAGCGTGAGTGTTTCTTCCTTAATTATTTTAATTATCTCCGATTCTGAGGAAAGTATCTCTTTGAGCCTCTTTATTAAGGAAGTTACTTCCTCATTTTCCAGAATTAGCCTCTCCCGTTCCAGCGAAGAGAGCCTTTGTAGCTTCATATCCAGAATTGCTCTCGCCTGAATTTCAGTAAGGGCATAGTCCCTCTGAAGCACTTCTAAAGCAGCTTCAGTTCCCTTTGCAGACTTTATTTTCTGAACAACCTCTTCAATGTGCTGTATTGCGATTATTAACCCATCCAAAATGTGTTTTCTCTCCTCTGCCTTTTTAAGATCATAGCGCGTTCTTCTTTCAATAACATTCTTCCTGTGACTTATAAAGTGCTCTATAATCTGCTTTATGTTAAGAACTTTTGGAGAGCCATCCACTATTGCCAACATTATTATTCCAAAGTTTGACTGAAGCTGAGTATGAGCATACAGCTGGTTGAGCACGAATTCCTCATTTGCATCCTGTTTGAGCTCTAGAACTATCCTTATTCCTTCTTTATTGCTCTCATCCCTTATATCTGATATTCCCAGAATCTTCTTATCCCTAACAGCGTCCGCTATACTCTCAACAATCAGAGACTTTTGCACTGCAAAGGGAATCTCCTTTATAACTATCGCTTTTCTGTTTTTCTTCTCTTCAAATTCAGTTTTTCCCCTGATTATGACCTTTCCATTGCCAGTTAGATAAGCATTTAATATTCCATTCCTTCCGTAAATGATCCCGCCAGTTGGAAAGTCCGGGCCTTTAATAATACTGCAAAGCTCCTTCACGCTTATGCCTGGGTTATCTAAAACAGCGACTATGGCATCTGCAACCTCTTTCAGATTGTGGGGTGGTATGTTAGTTGCCATTCCAACTGCAATTCCTGAGCTTCCGTTTATTAGAAGATTGGGAAGCTTTGCTGGAAGTACAGTCGGCTCTTTTAAAGTGCCGTCAAAGTTTGGCGTGAAGTCCACTGATTCCTTATCCAGGTCTTGAAGCATTTCTTCTGCAATCTTAGAAAGCTTAGCTTCCGTATACCTCATAGCAGCAGGGCTGTCCCCATCTATACTTCCAAAGTTGCCCTGTCCAACGACTAAGGGATACCTCATTGAGAAGTCCTGAGCCATCCTCACCAATGTATCATAAACAGCCATGTCTCCGTGAGGGTGATACTTTCCAAGGCAATCGCCAACAATCCTAGCAGATTTCATAGTTGGCTTATTGTGTAATAATCCAAGCTCCCTCATTGAATACAGAACTCTCCTGTGAACCGGCTTTAAACCGTCCCTAACATCCGGAAGTGCTCTTCCTATTATGACCGACATTGCATAGTCTATGTAGGAAGCAGTCATCTCTTCCTGTATCTCCCTGTTTTGAACATTTTTTTCTTCACTCATCTTAACTGTCCTCTAAGTTTCCTTCAACTTTGAAATATCTCCCGCAGTATACGCACCTCTTCCTGTTTGATGGACGCATCTCCTTAGGAGCATATTTCATATTGTGAGAGCAGAAAGGGCATCTGACTACTAACACCTTCTTCATTTTTGATTATCTCCTTCTTCTCTGAAAAGAGCTTCCAATTCTGAATCTTCTTCATCCTGCTCTTCTTCTCCTTCAAACAAGTCAAGTTTCGCCTTTTTCTTATGCTCTGAAGTATCCGTTTTTTCTTTTTCTAAGAGCGTCTCGTTTAACTCTGAAAGATTTTTTGCTCCCTCTTCTATTTCAGTAACACTCTTATTCAAGTTTGAACTCTGAGTTTCACTTTGAACCTGATCCTTTACTTCCTGATTTTTGTTGGAAAGCATCCTTTCAATAATTTTATTCTCCTCTTCACTTTCCCCTCTTTTTTGCGTTTCAACAGTCAGCTTCTGGGGCTCAGACTCAACGGCAGATTCATCTATAAATAGAATTGCCTCTGGCTTTTTCGGCTCGCCAGGTTCAACTACAACTCTGATTTCTTTCTCCTTTCCATCTTCAGTATACACTTCCATACTGCTTACCGCCTTTTTCATCTCAGCGTCCTGCTCTTCAGCAAGCTTAGACTTTTTGGCAATCTCGTCTATCCTCTTAAATGCCTTTTTCAGTTCTCCTTCACTTTCAATGTCAAAGTAGTCGTAAAACTTTTGAGTGAGCATTATTAAGTATGACTTGCCCTGCTTCTTTTTTGAAATGAACCCTGCTTCTTCTAGCTGGTCTATGTGATCATACGCCTTGTTAGTCCTTATCCTTATAACTTCTGACTGGAGCACAGGTGCTTTCCAGGCAATTGTGGCAAGCGTTTCCATCACGCTCTTACTCATGTCCGTTTTGGGAACTATCTTCTTCACATAACCAAGATACCTTTCCCTGACAGTCATCTTATAATATTCGCCCTCTTCTAGGATGATCATTGGAGAGTCATTCTTTTGATAGTCATCCATAAGTGCTACAAGCGCACTTTTTACATCTTCTTCGTTCTGTTTTACTACCTTGGCAATCTCGGAGAGTTTCATCCTTCTGCCAGCTGCGAAGAGAACAGCTTCCACACTCTTCTTCAAATCTTCAAAATTGTCTATCTTACCTCTGTGTGCCATTTATGCACCCTCACACATAATACAAGTCATTATCGCACTTGATAAAACCTTCCTTAATCCAGATGTCCAGGAATGGCTTTAACTGCTCTTCAGATATTCCAACCATTCTACTTATTTCATTAATTTTCATCTTCTTATCTCCCAGGGTTATTATTACATTGTTTCTGAATAGTAACATTGCATTTCTCTCAAGTACTTCGTTTTCAGCAGTTTTTTCTTTTAAGGCAGCGTCAATTCTGTGAAGCTTAGCCAGCAGGTCGTTTATGCTCTGAGTAAGCTCAGCAGCCCCATATTCCAGCCTTTCAGGCTCCAATATCTCAATTGAAGCTGGAAGATAATCTATGCAAAAACCGAATAGATATTCAAGGTTCTTAAATCTGAGCTCCAGCTCCATAAACGAGGTGAATAGCTTGCCGCTCTCTTTCGGCTCAAAAAGTTCCTCTCTTTCAACTTTGAGGTAATCATGCTTCTTAATATCTTCCAAAATCGCCTTCATCGCTTCCTGCAAATACTCCTTAGGCGCTCCGAGTATCTCAATTATGGCACGCGCCAGAACGCTTTTTTCCCATGTTAAGCCATTTTCCATTTTTCCATTCTCTCCACTCAAAATTTTATGGTTTTTCCGTCTAAAAACCCTTAAAAACAGGAAGCAAATATGCTTTAAAAAGCTTTCTAATACACCTCTAAATTCAGAATGCTTTATCAATATTTTAAAAGCAAAAGATTAATATAGCCATCTTTTGAAAGATTCTAAAAATGGCACTTTCAGAATCAGAACTTCAAGAGATAAGGGAGTATTTGAGCAAAGCTGAGCGCCCAATCTACTTTTTTGATGACGATCCAGACGGATTATGCTCATTTCTACTATTTTACAGGAGCAATCATCTTGGCCGCGGCATAATAGTTAAGTCAAGTCCAGAGGTTAAGGAAGAGTACGCTGCTAAGGTCAACGAGTATGATGCAGATTATGTGTTTATACTTGACAAGCCTCTTCTAAGCCCGGACTTTGTTGAGAATTGTGACAGGCCAATAATCTGGCTGGACCACCACTTTCCAGCAGGACTTCCTGGGACTCGCTACTATAATCCAAGGATTGAAAATAAAGAAGATGGAAGGCCAACATCTTATTGGGCTTACAAGGTTGTTGGAGAAGATCTCTGGATTGCCATGGTAGGGATGATAGGCGACTGGTTCATAGACCCGCAGCTTGCGGAAAAGTTTTCAAAGGAATACCCGCAGCTTCTCCCTCCCAACATGCTAAACGCGCCTGATGCGCTCTTTAATACTAAACTTGGAGAGCTTAGCAGGATATTCTCATTCATACTTAAAGGCAGAAGCTCTGAGGTCATGAGGTGTATAAAAATACTTACAAGAATAACCAGCCCGCAGGAGATACTAATGCAGGAAACTCCTGCAGGAAGATTCATCTACAAGAAATACTTGGAAGTTAAGGAGGAATATGACGCCCTGATAAATGACATTCTTGAGAAGCATTCGCGCGACAACCCTATAGTTTATATTTATCCAAGTACGAAGATGAGCTTCACTGGAGAATTGAGCAATGAGATACTTTACAGGTTTCCCGATAGGATGAACATAATATGTAGAGAGAAGGGGGGCTATCTCAAGTGCAGCTTGCGCTCCAAGAAGGGAAACCTTCCCGATAACATAAAGAGGGCGCTCTCAGGACTGGATGGCTATGGTGGAGGGCACGATAATGCCTGCGGGCTTTCCATCAAGAAAGAAGATTTTAATAAGTTTCTATCAAGGATAAAGGGCTAATCCCATACTCCGGGAATTTTTCTTCTGCAGAACTTGCATTTTCCCCTTTCTATGTTGTTTTCTCTAATGAAGTAGCCGGAGCGCCCGACTAGGCAGTTTGAACAATTTGGACAAATGGTGTCCTCTCTCCCGTTGAATAGGTTGCCCGTGTACACAAAGTCCAGATGCTTCTTAGCAGTCATATACGCTTCTTCAATGCGCGACTCTGGAGTTATTGGCACGTCAGCCATCCTAAACATGGGAAAGAATCTTGAGATGTGTAATGGCACATCCCTTCCAAGGTTGCGTTCAATCCAGGAAGAAAGCCATTCAATATCCTTTTCAGAATCGTTGTATCCGGGAATAAGCAGGTTGGTTATTTCCAACCATACGCCCGCATTTCGCAATAGCTTAAGTGAATTCAAAACAGGATCAAGCTCGCCTTTAGCCACCCTTCTATAAAAATTTGCATCTCCTTTTAGGTCTATGTTGGCAGCATCAATTATGGGTAGGATCTTTTTCAGAGGCGCTTCATTGATAAATCCATTACTGACAATAATGCACCTTACTCCCTTCTTTTTTGCTAAGAGAGCAATGTCCAGCATGTATTCATAAAAAACTGTGGGCTCATTATATGTGAAGGCAATGCTTTTGCAGCTGTGTTCAACTGCCAGTTCAACAATCCTCTCAGGGCTAACCTCTTCAAACTCAGCGGGCTGGCTCTGTGAAATCTCAAAGTTTTGGCAGTTGTCGCAGCTGAAATTACAGCCAGTAGTGCCTAATGAGAGTGCTGTAGAGCCTGGAAGAAAGTGGAAGAGTGGCTTCTTTTCAACAGGGTCTACGTGTAGAGCAGCTGGCATTCCATAAACAAGCGAAAAGAGCTTTCCGCCGATGTTCCTTCGCGCCTTGCAGAATCCAAGCTTTCCAGGACCAATAACGCACTTTCTCGGACAGAGCTGGCACTCAACCTTTTTGCCTTTCAGCTTTCTATAAAAAAGTGCCTCTCTCATCCCAAGATAATCTTATCACATTCTATTTAATTATTTTCCGATTCTTCTGAATACTTTCCGAGATTTCATTATCAAATGTTATAAACAACCTTTTCCAAAATCCTTTCTGGTGATGCAAATGCTTTACAAGCCAGCAGCTTATCTGTGCATAATTCTGCTCCTCACAATTCAGGCAGGAGCAAGGGTGCTTATAAGTGAGGTCATAGTAGACCCTGTTTTAACAGACACTGGCGGAGAGGCAGTTGAGCTTTACAACACAGAAGGATTTGCAGTGGATATAAGCGGGTATTCAATAATGACAAAGTCTTCCTCGAGGGATGCAGTCCTGCCAAACGGTTCCATCATACCGCCATACGGATTCTTCCTAATTGCAGACGCAGGCTGGGCATCCTCTAAAGACAATTCTTCTTGGCCAGATGCTGATTATGAAGAGGCAATAACCCTGGCAAATTCTGACGCAGGGGTTGCCCTTCTAAGCCCTGATGGAGAGATTTTGGATGCTCTTGGCTGGGGAAATCCTTCCAACATGGATGGCCTACTCTATGAGGGCACTCCAATGCCGAACCCACAATCTGGAAAAAGTTTTGAGAGGAAACCCGGAATGCTAATCCCGGCAGGGGGAAATTATATTGACTCAAACAACAACTCTGCAGACTTCATAATAAGAGATTATCCAGAGCCGCAGAATTCCAGAAGTCAAGCAGAAGAGAAAACCCCCTCAGCCTCACTTCAACTCACATTTACAGTAATGTATCAAACAGGTTCAACTTTGCTGCTCCTTCAAGATGAGAATCCTACCAAAGAGGGAATACAAATAACACCCAAGCCAGGAGCAAGCAGACAGGTTAAAATATTCATTAACACAACAGTCAACAGCTCATTCTGCGGAATTCTCTCAAATGAATTTGTGAATAAAAACTTTACATTCATAAGAACCGATTCGGGCATGATATCCAATCTAAGTATGAATTACTATGATGCTCCTGGAAATTACACTGTGAGGGCTGGGCCGTGCGGTTCGGCATATAACTCAACCCTAACATTTGAGTACGAGCCTATGATAGCCTTCAGCCTTGACTCTGAAGAGATAAGGATTGATTCAATAAGCGCCGGAGCATCTTTTGAGTGGCTGGGCGACTCAGACTTTTCAACATCAGACAGGCCCACCCTGGCAAACCTTGGGAATAAGGCTTTCAGGATAGGAGCCTTCTCAACAGAGTTTTCAGGTAAAGCCTCAACACTTCCGCCGAGTATCGTTTCAATATCATTCTCAGAAAGTGCGGGAGATATGTTAACTCTAAACGAAAGTCTGCGGGAGGGGCCATATCTCAACCCTTCTGAACTTGTCCCAGTATCTATAAGGATAGATGTTCCTTCGGATTCAAAAGAGGGCATTTACTCAGGAGTTATATTCTTGACTGCCAGATCGGGGTGAGACTTTGAAAAGGCAGATTCTTCTAATTTTTTTATTTATAATGCTGGTTTATGTAACAAATGCAGCATCTCTGGGAGTTTCCCCTGATAGGCTGGACTTCAGAGCTTCTCAGCAGAACTTGCAGCTCACAATTTTCAACACAGGAAATGAAAAGATTAATGTTTCTATTACTGAGAATTCTGGAATGTTTATTGCCTCATTGCAGAATGTTGTAGTTGAGGCTGGAAGCTCGCAAACAATAAATGTCACTGCACTTAAGGAGTGCTCTTTCTCATATTTAGAACTGAAAACATCTGAAAATAGCATAATGAGCTTTCGGATAGACATACCTTTAAGTTCTGAATGTCCGCCTAAAACTCCAAACCCTCTAATAGGGTTTTTAGTTTGTGCAGGGATTGCTTCTTTCGGGTTGATTCCTCTAGTGGCAAGAAGATTTGTTAATTGATCATTTAACAAAAAAAGTGTGTAACGCAATTACTGTTTTGTATGCAACATTTTTTATTGACTCATCGGCTTGAGGCTGCTTTCTGAAATCGTCAGTTTCTATTACTCTGACCTCTGTTTTGCTATTCAGCTCTGAAGAGTGCACCCAAACCTCATAAAGCCCGCCTAAGAAGTATAGATATTCCTGATCCAAGGAAGTGCCATTCACCTCTTCAGGCCTCTTTCTGCTGTTTATTCTTTCCCAGAGCGTTGGCTGAGCATTTCCCCTGAGGTATATTATCATTTCAGGGTATTGTATGCCTTTTAGCAGTTCATCCTTTCTTTCCTCGTAACTTCGCCATTCTTCTCTTGTCATGTTGCCGAGTTCAAGTTGTGCCCTTGCAAATATGTATATGTCTTCATAGATTGTCCTGTCAATTATTGCAGATTTTTCTGACTCTTGAATTTGTTTCATCTTTCTTGCTTTGGCTTCTAAGAAGAACATCTGGCTCTTGTAAGCCCATTCTTTTGGATTCTTGTAAAATCTTTCAAGGTAAGGATTTGGTTCGTCCAATTCTTTGTAAACCGGGCATTCTAGAACCTTTGATAGGATCTCTGCAAGGGTGGATTTTCCTACGCCTATATTGCCGGCAATTCCTATCACATGTTTTCTTTCTATGAACTCTCGCCTGAGCTCTTCACAAGGTTTTTCAGAGTATAATCCGATTATGATTTCATCAAGATAACTTTCCTTCATACTAACTCCCAAAGAATGGTTTATCTGGACCAGTTTATAATTTTTTTCTTCTAATTTTAAATTTTTTAGAATTAAAAGGGGGCAAGGGGCTGTTTTGCTAGGTATTTGATGTCGAGATTGGGGGTGTCAACATCAGTTGAGAAGTCTTTGACTTCAATACCTACTGGCACAGCCCCTTGGAGCATGATTCAGCTTATTTCTTCTTTCTCACCTCGCACCTTCCCAAGTATTGCCCTGTCCTTTTTCACCGCACTTTCAATCGCGTCTTGAAGGTATTCCTGAAGTGTTATCTTTTTTAGAACTGAGATTATTTTTGCCTGCGCATGAATTTCATCGCTCAATCCAATATTAACTTTCTTCATTCTTCTCGACGCTGTAAAAATACTTTTATAATTTTTTTAATCTAAATAATATTTGATATTTAAATATTTTACTATTTTTAAAATTTAAGTATTAAAAATTATTTTAATTAAAATAATTTTTTTAAAATTATTATAATTTTAGTAGTTTAAATTATTCTAATAATTTTTCTAATCTTTTACTCTCACTTAAAATTGCAGTTATAAATCTAGCATTTCAGATAAATTTATTAATGAAAAGATAACATTATGAAGGGTATGGACCTGTTTGAAGCTATGATAGAGAGGAGGAGCATACGCAAGTTTACTGATGAACCAGTCTATTGGGGAGATGTCGTGAAGATCATAGAAGCCGGAATGCACGCTCCATCTTCAGGAAACCTTCAAAACTGGAAATTCGTAATAATCACAGAAGAGGAAAAGAAAAAGCAGATTGCAGAGGCATGCGCTCAGCAGCACTGGATTTCTAAGGCTCCAGTTATAATAGTTGTCTGCTCTGATATGGAGAGGATAAGAAAGTTTTACGGAATAAGGGGTGAGCGTCTCTACGCAATTCAGAACTGCGCAGCAGCAATACAGAATATGCTTCTCGCAGCTCACGCCCTAGGCCTCGCTTCCTGTTGGGTTGGAGCATTTGAAGAGAATGCTATCCAGAGAATAATAGATAATCCAGACCATGTTAGAATAGAAGCCATACTTCCAATTGGGCATCCAGCAGAAAAACCTGAAATGCACTCCATAAACACTTTAGAGTCCACCTGCTTCTTTGAAAGGTGGGGGAACAGGATAAAGGACATGCCAGGAGTGCTTTGGGACTACAATGTTGCTGGAAACCTATTAAAGAAAGGAAGAAAGGGCGCTGAAGCAATTTCAAAATGTGGAAAAGAACTACTGGAAAAGCTTTCCAAAACTATAAGCAGCAAAAAGAGAAAATAAAAAGAGCGTGATGGAAAATGGGACTATTCTCTTTTGGAAAAAAGAAAGATGAACCTTTAGACCTTTCCAAGCTTGACCTGGGAGGGCAGCCTGGACTTAACACCGGAATTCAGGATCCGCTTGCAACAGCAAGCACTCCTCAGGGAACATATCCGTCCGGATTCCAAACGGGCATTCCGCAGCCAACAGCATTTCAGCAGCAAGCAGCCTTCCAGTACGGCGGGGGAATGGACCCTACTTACATGCTTCAGAAGCAGATGGAAGTACTTTCTGCCAAGCTGGACTCAATCCAGATGATGCTGCAGAATCTTAACCAGCGCCTCTCAAACCTTGAAATGATTATGAAGGAGAGACGATGGTGAAGCGTGCGGATAAGAATCACAATATAAAAAATCTAACATCTTTCTTCTTACTTACAACTTTAGGTTTTCTGATGGACAGGATAACTAAACATTTGGTATTTCTAAAATTTCCAATTGGCAAATCCTACCCACTTATAGCAAATCTAATCTTTATAACGCCAACTAGAAATAGTGGGGCAGCATTCGGCATAATTCCCCACTCAGCCGGATTCTTAATTATATTCTCCCTGTTCGTTTTAGCAGTAATTGCAGCTTCCTCAACTTTTTGGATAAACAAGAGCAAACTCTCACTATCTTTAGGTCTCATAAGCGCTGGCATACTCGGGAACCTTTATGACAGAATATTTTACAGTTCAGTTCTGGACTTTTTAGATTTGAAGGCGTGGCCAGTTTTTAATCTCGCAGATTCCATGATAAGCCTTGGCTGCTTTATTCTAATTCTGTCAGTAATTAGTGAAGAAGTGAGGACTAAAACTCGTTGAAGTCTTCAAGTTCCTTCAAATAGCCGCTTCTCTTAAGATAATTCACCTGAGTTGGGCGGTACTTGAATACTATGTCTCCCTTGTCATCGCCGCCGAACTCCCAAGGCTCAACAATAACTGTGTCACCTTCTCTAACCCAGAGCTTTCTCTTAAGTCTTCCGGGAATTCTGCAGACACGGTTCTTTCCGTCTAAGCACCTAACTCTTATCCTGGAAGCTCCCAGGCGCTGCTCAACTATTCCAAAGGTCTCTTTGCCCCTTGGGACTCTGAGGTGTCTAAAATCCTCTTCAGGATTTTCAGAATTCTGCTGAGAGCCATTCTTATACTGCATATTATCTCAGAAAATTGGGCTTATTTATAAAGTTTGTGAATTGCCGTTCTGATTGCTCTCAGGCTTGCCGTTTATTGCTAGAACCTTTATGTTCAGAATTATGTCCCTACCGGCCAGAGGGTGGTTTAAGTCAAGGACTACTGAATCTTCAGTTACCTCTTCTACATGGCAAAGCACTGCTTTATTCCCATCTGTTATAACAAGGTGCTCCCCTTTTATTATGCTCTGCTTTCCGCAGAGCTCCTTCGGAACCCTCTTGATCTTTTCAGGATCGTGTTCTCCAAATGCTTCATTCGCACTTATCATTACAGTTTTTGACTCATTTATTCTCATTCCCAAAACAGCCTCTTCAAGCCCAGGAATCACGCTGCCAGATCCAACTATGAATTCCATAGGCTTATACTCTCTTACATCATCTAAAATGCCGCACCTGTCTGCAACAAAACCTATGGAAGTGTCAAATATCACCCCGTCAGGCAATGAGGCGGAGTAATCAATCTTAACCAGGTCGCCCTTCTTTACTACATCCTTATGGTTATTGTGGTTCATAAAAAATTCATTCTCTTTTTTTGTTATAAAACTTTCTATTTCTTCATAAGCCTTAGGAACACTGTATCACATTTTTCCACATATTTTTCAATTAGGCCCTTAATCTCAGGATGAATCTCTCCAGAGTTTAACAATTTTGAGAGTTCATAAAAGTTTGGCTCTGCTATCTGTTCCCAGAGCCCGACTTTTTTGAGAAGCTCAAAAAGCTCTTTGCGCTTAGGGTTGTCCCTGCCGGGAAAGTTAAGCCGACTATAAACTTTAACCAATGCCTTGACCTCAGAACCATAAACAAAATTAACATTTTTCTGAATCGCAAACCTCTTTATCTTTTCTTTTAACTCTTCCGCCCTTTCAGAGAGCTCCTCAATTCTTTCCGAAATTGCAGCATACTCATTAACTAGCTTAACCCCCTCATCATCTAAAAATTCCTCTGGTTCCTTCTTCTCAAGCTCGTAAAGATGCTTGAAGTTTGGGCAAACAGGCCTAAACTCGCACCAGTCACACAGAGCAGACATCTTCGGCTCAAACTTGTCTTCTGACTCTATCTCCCTTATTATTGAGAGCACTTCATCCCTCAGCTTTTCCAGCTGTTCATCTGTTCTTTCAGAACGCATTTCCTTATCAAATGCCAGATAATGCCATACCAGAGATACTTTCTTAGCATCTGGAAACATCTTCTTAACACCATAAGCGTATATCGCCAGCTGCCTATCTTTATCCAGTTCTTCCTGGGTCTTAATGCTACTGCTAGTTTTATAATCGTGAATTTCGTATGTTCCGTCAGGAGCAATGGCAAGGCGATCTATTCTAATGTGAATGTAGTGCTCATCATCCAGGGCAACCTTCTCTTCAGTTTCTAGTGCAATTGTTCTGGAATGATTGAAGGGATAATACCTCTTGTAATAATCTCTTAAGAAGCGCTCACCCATCTTACGATAATTCTCGGCAGAATAGCCTTCATTCTCTCTTACTATTACTATGCCGTCATTCCAATTTTTCTTCCACTCTTCATTGTAAAATTGCAGGATCTCTTCAACAGAATCTAACTTCTCAAACATCAGGTCTCTGTAAAGCTTTTCCAATGCCTCATGAACCCTTGATCCAAGAAAGCTCTCAATGCTCTCAGATATCTCCGTTTCAACATTGTCAATATATGCAAACTTGAATTTGAGAGGGCACTGCTCATAGGATTGAATCCTGGAGTGGCTGAAAACCTTCATATCAAGCTCTCCTCTTAACCACTTTCTTTTTTATCTTCTTTAAAGAATTTAATATCTTACTGTTAAATCTTCTGAACTTTTCATCTATGAAGATTGCGAAATAAATAACAGAAGAAAGCAGCCTATTCCACTTTTCATAAGTTCTTATTATTCCAGCAGTACTCTTCTCCTTGTAGTTACTCAATCCATGTTGATACATTTTTAGCAGCTGGCCCTCTACAGAATCCCAGCCGAATCTTCTTACTGATTTTCTTGCATTAACGCACATTTTTTTATATTCCTCGTAAGGCATTTCAAGAACGCTTCTAACCGCTTCTGCAAATCGCTTAGGAGTGCAATTCTTTGGTAGAGCAATTCCGTTTGAACCGTCAATGACTTCTGAAATTGTTTCGTTCTTCAACCCGATAACGGGCCTTCCGGAGGCTAGTGCTTCTAGCACTACTAGGCTTTGAACTTCCATTAAGGATGCTGAAACAAATGCCTTGGCTCTGGCAATTTGTAAGGGTATCTTATCATAGGGTACCTCTCCTACGAATTCCACGCGATTTCTGACATTGTAATCCTCAGCGAGCCTTTCTAGCTTCTTCCTGTATCCGGGGTAGAGCTCAGAACCTACAAGTATGAGGTTGTACTCTTGAGGGAGGTACTTCATGCTCTTTATAAGAAAAGCCTGATTCTTCCTATCGCTCAAAAACCCTATGAATATTATGTTTTTGGGAGAATTCCTTCCCGCAATTTTTACCTTCTCATAGACTCTAAGATTCTTCCCGTTAGGAATTATGTAAAGCTTGCTTCTCTGGCAGAACTTGGCGTGGTCAGCATAGTTGAACTTGTTCATAGTTACTATGCCATCGCAGTTTGCGAAGAATCTCTTCAAGTATTTTCTTATTACTCCCTTCTCCAGAATTCTCGCTCCAGGAGTAAGTGCTCTTGGCAGTGAGAACTCCAAACACTTAGAAGGAAGCACGTGGCCAGTGTAGAAGAAGGGTATTCTCCGCTCTACCGCATAAACCATTCCGTAAAAGTCAATGTCTATAAAGTCGTTAGCATGAATGACATCAGGTTTGAAATCGTCCAAAAAATTTCTGAAAGACTTAAAGTTCTTTTCATCCCACTTAATAATGCTGATGTTGCCCTTGCTTTTTGCCTTTAACGAAAACATGATCAAATTTTTTTCCCTTTTAAGCACGCCAGTATTTTCTCCAGGGCATAGCAGAGCTACTTTGTTATGCCTTGCCAGGCACCTTGCCAAGTCGTAAGCTGCTCTTCCCGCCCCTCCCCCAAGCCCTTCTTTAAACATTGTGAGCACAGCTATCTTCATATTTCCAGTATTGTGCTGTTGAATATAAAAGGTTTTTGAAAAATATTTTAAATCAGAAATTAACAATCTCTTTTTAATGAACGAATTTTTAGAAGTCTACAAGCAACTCCTGAAAGATTATGGGCCTCAAGGCTGGTGGCCCCTTCTAAGTGCTGCTGATAAAAAGTCAGCTTCCAAGGTGGGATATCATCCTGGAGATTATTCATTTCCAACGCGAGAAAGTGATATTTTTGAGATCTGTGTGGGAGCAATACTTACCCAGAACACCTCTTGGAAGAATGTTGAAAAAGCCATTTTAAACCTTAAAAGGTTAGGGGCTCTTAATCCTGAAAAGATTCTGCGCTTAAAAGAATATAAAATTGCTTCAGCGATACGCCCAGCAGGATACTTCAATCAGAAGGCGAGAAAGCTTATTGAGTTTTCAAGATTCTTCATAAAACTTAGAGGGAGAATCCCCTCACGGGATGAACTCCTCTCAGTGTGGGGTGTAGGCAAAGAAACAGCTGATTCAATACTGCTGTATGCCTACAAGCAGAGAATATTTGTGGTGGACGCCTACACTAGAAGGATATTCTCACGCCTTGGCTTAATAAGCCAGAATGCTGAATATGATGAAGTAAGGGAAAAATTTGAAAGTTGCCTTCCAAAAAAGTTTGAAGTGTACCAAGAATTTCACGCCCTCATTGTTGAGCACGCCAAGAGGTTCTGCCAGAAGGTGCCTAAATGCTCTAATTGTTCTTTGAGGCTTAGATGTGCTTACTGCACTGCGCAGGTTTAAAAAGAGAGGATGTTCTCCAGCAGGTTTAGGTAAAAATGGCGTTGCAGAGGGTTCAGAAGATAATAGCAAATTCAGGATACTGCTCCAGGAGAAGAGCTGAACAGCTCATCCTTGAAGGCAGGGTAAGTGTTAATGGGAAGAGGTGCCAGTTGGGAGACAAGGCAGACGCTTTTGTAGATAGGATAATGGTTGACGGCAGGGAACTCGCGCATGAAAGAAAAACTTATATCCTATTCTATAAGCCAAAATTTGTTCTATGCAGTATGGAAAAAACGCCTGGAAGAAAGAGCATTGCAGATTTTGTACGGGTTAAAGAGAGGGTATACCCTGCTGGCAGGCTGGATTTTGATTCAGAAGGGCTTGTGCTCCTTACAAATGATGGGGAAATCACAAACCTTATAACGCATCCTAGATATGAAACAGAAAAGGAGTACCTCGTCTGGATTGACAGGCCCATAAAAAGCAAGGATCTTAAATTGTTGAGACAGGGTGTAGATTTTAATGGTAGTAAGAGCTGGCCTCTCAAAGCTGAAACATTAGAAGATTCAAAGGCCGTGAGGATTATAATGCATGAGGGTAAAAAGCATCAGATAAAGAAGATGTTTGAAGTACTTGGCTACAAGGTAGTAAGACTTCTCAGAGTCAGAATAGGAAGCCTCTCAATAAATGGGCTGGCTCCCGGAAGGTATAGAAAGCTATCCTTTCCTGAAATAAAGCTGATGTTCAGAAAACTGCAGCGTAGATAAGCTACTCTTCAGAAAGAGGATGCCAACTTCCATTTAAGAGCGTTCCTGAATTTTCAGCTTCTTCCTTGGGAGATTCTCCAACCTGAGCCTTTATGCTTATAGCCAGGGTCTTTCCAAGGATGCTTGTCAGAGCTGCCATGGGAGTCTTCTTAACATCTCCCAAGTCTCTTATCCTGTTGTTATACAGAATTCTTGCTTTTATCCTTCCAATTCCTTTCAGGCGCAGAAGTGGAACGAGCTCTTCTTTGGCTCCATATTCCATCCTTATTCTTAAGCGCCGCAACTCCGATTCACACTCTCTTAAACTGAGAATCTTGCAGAGCTCCTCACAGGAGTAGAGCAGCCAGTCAGCATTTCCCCGCTTGACAGAAAATTCTCCAGGCCTTATTCCATATTTTTCCATAAGGTAATCTTCGCTTTTTTCTTCAATCCAGTCGTTAAATAGCATTGCAGTTTTTACAGATCTTATAAAATCATCATATTCCACCTCGTATTCCTTTGGCGGAACCACTAGTAGAAGTTGCTCGTGTTCTAAGAGGAAGTCATAAATCTCTTCAAGCTCCTTATTTTTAACATTTAGAAGCGGCTTCATTTCAAGGGTGTTGCTTATCATTTGAAGGTATGCAAAGGTGTCGTGTTCTTTTCTCTCTGCCCTTTTTAAACATTGAATCATCTGGTGAGCTGTAAGTGGATCTATGTATAGTTGAGAAACTCTCTGTCCAATTCGTGTTGAGAAAACATTTCTTTCTGTATGAGCGTTCATGTTTTTAATTTCGTAGGCACTTAAAAATTCTTCACCTTTCTTTTCTTTCTCTCCAGAGGATATGAATTCCCACTCTTCTAGCTCTTCTAACGTATTCTTGATTATCTTCTGAAATGTTTTAGTGTCTCTGAATTGGTGCGCCCAGAATGTCTTATTAAAGAATGAGATTATTTCTTGAAGGTTACTTACTATGCCTGAGGAGATTAAGCTTAAAAGGTATGTTCTGAGTACGGGCTCAACTGCGAGTTTTGAATAAATCGGCTCAGGCTCTGCCGTGAAGTATTTTTCTCTAATCATTTCTTCTTGCGTTTCGTTTTCAGCAATGCACAACGCTTCTCCTTCACTATCATAAGACGGTCTTCCAGCCCTTCCGAACATCTGCTGAACCTCAAGCACTGGTATTAATTCCATGCCGCGGGCTCCAAATCTTTTTAGGTCTCTGACTACAACCCTGAAGGCAGGAAGATCTAGGCCATATGCTAAGGTTGGAGTGCAGCATATGATCTTTATTGTACCATTTCTAAAATTTTCTTCTATTAATTCCCTTTGTTTTTGGACAAGTCCTGAGTGGTGAAATGCGATTCCCGTCTTTATGCAGGATGCAAGTCTTTTACACTGTTCAGTTGGGCTTTCTAGAGCTGAAAGCACTTCTTCGGATAGTGCATCTAGTTTTTTCTTATTCTGTTCTTCAACTATAAGGTGTTTAGAAATCTCTTCAGCAGTTTTTTCAGCCCTTTGCTTAGTATTTAGAAATATTAGCGCTTGTTTTCCAATTCTCACCGTGTCAAGTGCGATGCTAAGCAGAGGGTCTCCTCTGTCTATAATATGTTTTATCCTATTTCCCAACCGATTATGCGGTTTCACTTGAAGTTTAGATTTTTTCCAATTTAAAAAATTTCCTAGAAATACCTTTTTATTTCTTTTTTAGGTTTCTTATTTCGCTTATTACCTTCTTTTCATCAATTCCGTATGTTCTACACACTTCTCCAAGTTTTAGCATTCCAATCTCAAAGCCAATCAGTGGGCAGCCCATGCAGGGGAGGCTGTATTTGTGAAGCACTTCGTCTGCTCCCGGAATTTGTAGCACTTCAGCTAGTGAGGAATTTTCGTTGATCTCAGAATCTTTTTCCATTTCGCTTTTTACTTTTTTAATCAATTTTTATCAGTCCATTTACCAGTTCAGGTTTTTTTAATAAATGTTTGAGCTTCAGCTTTTAAATTTTTTGAAATAACCTGCCTCAATAGAGAAGTTGGCACCATTTTCATTGCGATAAACATAGGAGTTTCCGGATAAACTTTTATCTTATGCGAGCTTATCCCTTCTATCATAAGGTATGGATACTTAGATAACACTTCAGACATTACAGCTTCAAATAGTATATCTCTAATTTCCATATTCTCTTTCATAATCAATTCTGCTTCCTCTTTATTAATAAATTTTGAGATGCAACTCTTTAACTCATTATCCTCTTCTAGCTCTGTGCAGCTTATCATGTCTGAAAAGCTCGCTTGCTCTTCAAACAACTTTACACTTTTATTTATCCCTGCTAGAAAGTCAGCATCAACTATGAAAATCTTATAATGCCCCCTGAGGATTGCTGAATAGTTCTTATTCTTATAATCTACGCTAAGCCGTTTTAATTCATCATTCTCAACATGGGCCACCTGCTTGGTGTTCGGATTAATTGAAAAGCCCGCTATGAGAGAATGGTTTCCCCTGCTTAAGTAATATACCGAGTCGTAAGCATTTTTAGAGAATTCTTTAAAGTCGTTGAAGATTAGTATTCCAAAACCTACAACAAGTAGTAATGTTAGAGTAGAAAGAACTAATAATATTTTGAAAACGACTTTTGTGATCTTTAACAAAACTGCTAGAGCAATTAGTAACACAAAAAACAAAATAAATCCAATCATAATCCACGACATCATACTACTCACCTTTTTTTCTTACAAAGGATTATGCAGTGATCCCTCTCGTACGGATCCAGCTCTCTGAAATCAACTATTAATAGCTTCTTTGAAATAATCTTCTTGGCATTTTCAAAGATTATTTTAGGCTGCTTGGTCACATCTATGCTCCTCGCCTTTATTGCTATCATGGCAAAACCGCCATCTCTGAGGAATAGTTCTGCATTCTTAAGAAATATCTCAACCTGGTTTGGCTGTGCAACATCTTGATAAATGAAGTCCACACTGCTAATCAAATGAGCATACGATTCAGGCATGTTTGCGTCTGCTAAAATCGGAGCGATGTTGTGCCTTTCTCTAGCAAGGAAGAACAAGTCCCTGACAACTCTCGGTGCGAAGTCAACTGCAAATATGAAACCTTCCTCTCCTACAATATCAGAAACATGGCTAACTGTTGTTCCAGAAGCAGCTCCCAGGTAGAGAACTTTACTTCCAGGCTTCACAGCAATCTGATTAGCACCTCTCATTATAAAAGCAGCCAGCTTGCTCCGCATAGGATTCCACTCTCTAAACTCATAACCGCCGCTAAGCACTATCTGCTCCCCATAGACTTGAACGCCCGGGTTTAGATTCTGTGTGAAGATTCTGCGTTTCTTCTCATCCGATTCAAAAACCCCGTAAAATTTTGATTTTCTAATCTGCATTTTGCACCTTCCTGAAATAGTCTATTTTGGCTGCTATACTCGCCTTTGCAGCAAGCTTCCTCGCAGCTTTTCCTTTATCCCTCTCCGAAGCGTTCATAACACTCTGATGCTGGCATATGACTCCATACTTTGGAGGCCTGGATCCCGTTTTTAAGTGTCTGAAAAGTGCTTTCTCTGCACCTAAGACCTGTATCTTTGATGAGGGCATCTCAGCAAGGTTGCGAATTCCGCCAGCAAGGGCTATTAGTTTTGCTCCTATGCTTGGCCCAACAGCCTCATACAGCTTAGGATAGTTTTCTCTCATTTCCGCTTCTAATAAGCTTTCTTGCTTTTTTATCTCTCTAAATATGTTTTTAACATGTTCTGCCAGGGACATTAATGAGGATAGTTGTCTTTCATTTAAGTCGCTTCCTATGGATTGCTCTTTTTCAATACCCATCTCTTTGAGCAGCTCCTCTTTTTTTGAGCTGCACACCATTTCCACGAACCTTTCATGGTCCTGAATCCGTCTAGACACCTCGGGGTTGTAGAGTTCGTACCACTCTCTTAGACGCCTGGAAAGCAGGTTGGCAGTTTTGGATAGCTCTGAAATGGCATCTGCCTGCTGTATTATCAGAATGTCGGGTGATACACTTTCAGAAAGGCTTTTTCCACATATTCTTAGGTTTGCATCTCTCAACATTCTTAAATAGTTCTGCGAAGACAATTCTAGGAGTATACTTCTCAAAATTTCAGGACTTGCCTTTACAATTTTTCCGTCTTCACTGCCAATTGTTCTGAGCACTTTTGCTTCAGGATATTCTTTTAATAGTGCTTCATCTTCTTTAGTTAGCATTCCCCCTAAGATTTTTAAATGATTTTCTACGGGATTATCGCTTCCGAGGAACTTTAAAGTTTTAAGGTTCTTGTCCAGGGCGAAGCTTCCTATACAGCTTGAAAATATGTATTCCATCAAATCTGCATTTGTGTGTAACTTTTTAAACCTTTTTAATGAAAAATATTTAATTTTTATTTTTGCTTAACATTTTAGAAAGATTTATATAATACTTAACAATTGTTAATTATTTATGGTTGTTCCATGCGAAGAGGTTATATGGAAGACACTTCCTGCAATAAGAAGGGAGCTTGCTAGGATAATGGTAGAAGAGCTCAAAATCTCACGGAGAGAGGCTTCTGAAAAGCTTGGAATAACTGAAGCGGCAATCTCGCAATATCTAAAGAACAAGAGGGGTTCAAAGGTTATTTTTACACCCCAAGAGATTAAACTGCTAAAAAAAGCTGCTCTCAAAATGGCTAATCTTTCCGACTCGGAAATGCTGTCAGAGGAGTTCTGCGCAGTTTGCTCAGCAGTGCGGAGGGAGGGATTGTTCTAAAATGTCACCTTCTAGAGAACTGCTTAGAGTTGAAGATGTCAGGTTTGAGAGGGACAAAAATGAGATACTAAAAGGAATATCTTTCAGTGTGAATAAGGGAGAATTGCTTTCCATAGTAGGGCCAAACGGCTCTGGAAAGTCAACTATTGCTTCCATAATAATGGGTATAAAGAAGCAGGATTCTGGAAGGATATTCTTTAATGGAAAAGAGATATCTAAACTTTCAATATCGCAGCGCAGCAGGCTTGGAATATCCATGGCATGGCAGGAGCCGGCTAGGTTTGAGGGCTTAACAGTCAGGGAGTACTTGTCAATAAATGCCAAGCTAAGCCCTGAAGAGGCGCTTTCACATGTTGGAATGAGGCCTGAGGAATACCTTGATAGAGTAATAGATCACACTCTTAGCGGTGGAGAGAGGAAGAGGATAGAGCTAGCATCTATGCTGGCTCTAAAGCCCAAGCTGGTAATTCTAGATGAGCCAGATTCGGGCATAGATTTTGCATCATTGAAAGATCTGGTTCGCGTGCTTAAAAAGATGAGGGAGGAGGGCTCTTCAGTAGTCTTGATAACTCACAGGGAAGAGGTTGCGAAGCATGCTGACAGGGCTCTGCTTATCTGTGCGGGCAAAATAGTGAAGAGTGGAGACAGTTCGGCAGTTTCAGAATATTTTAGAAAGGAGTGTGCTGCCTGCACTGTAGAGGATGCTGACAAGAAGAGTTTTGAGAGGGATAAAAATGGATTACAGCAATGATTTTCAGCTTCTTTTGGAGGCGTATAAAAAAGCAGGAGGCAAGCCTTCATTCCTAAAAAATCCGGAAGTGGCTTTTCTCTTAGTTAAAGAGAACAAAATTCTGGGAAAAAATCAGATACGCGGAATAGTGCTTAAAGGCATAGAAGATCCTGACGGCGTTACACTTAAAATGAGAGTTAAGAAGGGGGTAAAGCTTCAGAATCCCATACACTTCTGCTTTGGAATAATTCCGAAGAGCGGCGTTCAGAAGGTAAATGTTGAAGTCGTATTGGAAGAGGGCTCATCAGCTGAGATACTTGCACACTGCACATTTCCGAATGCGCTCAGAGTAAAACACCTTATGAATGGCAGATTCATAGTAAAAAAAGGAGCTTCTCTAACATATAATGAAACTCATTTCCACGGAAACACAGGCGGAATAATTGTAAGACCTAACATACTTGTTAAGGTTGGAGACGGTGCATCTTACAAGACTTTATTCTCCCTCACAAAAGGGAGAGTTGGCGTTCTTGATATAAATTACCGGACTGAAGCTGGAGCTAACAGCACAGTTGAAATGGAAGCAAAGTCGCTGGGCTATGAAGATGATAAGATACGCATAAGAGAGGAAGCAATATTGTTGGGTAGGAATGCTAAAAGCCTTATAAAGACAAGAGTTGGCCTTAGGGACCGGGCTGTAAGCGATGTTTATAATGTGACTGAGGGGAATGCTCCCAATGTCAGGGGGCATGTAGACTGCATAGAGATAGTTTCAGGAAACGCGAAGGCAACTGCAACTCCAATAGTCTCAGTTTCAGACGAAACAGCTAGGGTAACTCACGAAGCTGCTATCGGCTCTGTGGATAGGAAGCAGCTGGACACCCTCATGGCGCACGGCCTTTCCAAGAAGGACGCTATTGAGACAATCCTGCAAGCAATGCTGAAGTAGTCATCTCAAAAATATGTTCTTCTGGCTTCTCTTGTGAAACATGAACTCATCTTCGGTGTCTTCCTTAGCATCTCTTACAAAGTTTATCATCTCTGAAATCTTAGAGCTAATCTCATCAGCGTAATACACAGCAGCTGCTTCTGGAAACATGGGCTCCTTAGGAGAGCCATAATCATTCTTTCCATGATGGCTGATTATGATGTGGATAAGCTTCAGCTGAGCAGCTTCTGAGACATTAAACTCCCGGCACTTCTTCTCCAGAAGTATAGTGCCGAGAGTTATGTGGCCGTAAAGCTGCCCCTTAACAGTTCCTCTTATCCTTGAGGTGACTTCTATCTCTTCAAGTTTTCCAATATCGTGAAGCAGTGAGCCTGCAATCAGCAGG
Source organism: Candidatus Woesearchaeota archaeon (assembly GCA_038874135.1). Classification (GTDB taxonomy): domain Archaea; phylum Nanobdellota; class Nanobdellia; order Woesearchaeales; family 0-14-0-80-44-23; genus 0-14-0-80-44-23. Next base: position 376,630 of record JAVZCZ010000001.1, on the reverse strand, counting down.
TCTAGGTCCAGCTCAGGATAGAGATCTCTCAGCTTTAGGCAAATCTCAGCGACTTCTAATGTGTGTTCTAAAAGTCCGCCTATCCAGTTGTGATGTATTTCTATAGCTCCGGGATGCTCACTGAACCTTTTCATGAAATCCTCATCTTCAAATATTCCTCTGAGAAGGCGTTTTATCTCTTCATTCTTCACATAGCTTATGAGTTCAAACAGCCTTCTCTTCATCCCTTCAATATCTTTCTGAGAATGTTTTATAAAGATTGACGGGTCATACTGTCCAGGCTTAAGCACGCTTATTGTCATCGGTTCATTGGTCACCAGCTGAAGCTTTTCCTTATAGGTTGAGACTCTGCCTTGCACCCTTACTACAGAATCAGGAAGTATTGAATCGTAAAGTGCTCTGACCTGAGATTCATCCGGGCCGCCCCAGTACCTGTATTCTATGTTCTTGCCGCTGGAATCAGAGAGCATTAATTCAAAGGCGTACCCTTTCTGATAGGGTGAGATTCCCTTTTTAAATTTTACAAAGAATATATCATCCACAATCATACCGTCTTTTAGTTCAGCTACTGAAAACTTTTTCTGAATATTATCCACCAAATTCATCCCCTCATAAGTGCTGAGCAAATCTCTTAAAGTTTTTAATCTTTTGGGAAAGATTTTTAAGGAGCAATTCATAATAGGAAGAATATGATTATGGAAAAGCGGATAACCATAATTCAGCTGAGGAAGAGCAATCTGGAAGACCTAAATTCTAAGATACAATGGTTGGGAAACTCACTCGGATTATTTAATGAGAGAGATAAGGACAGGTCGTGCTATCGCCTTTTTGTGGAGCTCTTAAAATTCCCTGATAGGGAGGTAAGCAGTGACGAGCTGGCATACCGGCTTGGGCTATCCAGAAGTGCAGTTGTACATCATCTTAACAAGCTTATAAAGGCAGGCCTTGTTGTTTCTGAAAAAAAGAGATACCGCTTAAGAGCAGGAACTCTTTCTGAACTTCTGAATGAGATACAGTTTGACTTTGAGAGAATGCTTTCTGACCTTAGAAAGGTAGCCAAAGAAATTGATGAGAATATAAAAAACAGATAATTTATTCTAAGTCTTCTTCGTCAGAACTTTCCTTTTTAGGGACACTCCTCGTTGGGCCTCTGTAAATCTTTACAAACTTAGGGGTTGCTACAAGATAGTTTTCCCCTATGCCTGCAAGGTCTCCTTCAATGGCGTCACATGTCTTTTTTATCTTGTTGATTGCCCTTTTAAGTTCTATCATGTCCTTTTCTTTTAGAGGCGCAATATTTATCATCGCTATAGTGTTTCCCTCTCTGAAAGTGTCCACTATCTCTTTCACATCATTGAAATCAGTTAGCACGAAAGGCCTTACTGTTATTCCAGCCTCTTCTCCGGAAGGGGCTTGAGTGTTCAACTCAACATATTCTTTGTCAGCTTCTTCAAAGAGATCGTCGTCACTTCTTCTTATCTTTGATGTAATCTTTGAGAGAAATCCTGCCATTTTTTATCCTCCTCTTTAAAGCATGCAAATTGCGCTTATATTTATCTTTTCCTATTTTGGAATACGCTTTTCTATAAAAATTTATTCACAAATATTTAAACCTTGTGTTTTATCTTAAAAACTAAAATAAGGATTTAAATGACTTATTTTTTATAAATAAGCATTTTAAAAGCTTGTTTTTGGTTTCTTTTTTAGATTTTTCGTTAAGTTCTGCCAGTTTGACCTTCCAAGGTTTGTAACAAATTCATAAACCAATCACAAAAACCTACTTTTTGAGCTTGGTTAGCAAAGTTTTTAATGCTGATTAACATCTAAGCAATTATGCACCAGTCTAACAATTTAAAACAGGGCGAAGTTAAAGATGGGAAAATTCAGCGTTGCATCTCCTGCGGAAGAGCTGCTGAAGTAGGCTTTTTCTGCTCAGAATGCTTTCTGAGAGAGAATCCAATCCTGTTAGCATTTCCAGAGATTGAGATAATAAAATGTCCCTCATGTGGAAGAATATTCTATGAAAACGCCTGGCACAACACCCAGGTTGAGAAGGCAATACAGCACCTTCTCCTAAAAAGGTTGAAACTTAATCAGGAATATAAAGACATCAGCTTTGAAGCATCAGAAAGCTTTCCAGAACATTCCAGCGCAGAAGGAGTAAACTCTGACGGATTCATAGTATTAAGCGTTGAAGCAACTCCAAAATCAGCGCATGGCCTACGCCTTTCAGAAGAATATGAGATACCTGCACGGATGCATTACAAGTCGTGCAACATTTGTAAGGGCAGACGTCCAGGATACTTTCAGGCAACAATACAGCTAAGACACCATCCCAATGAAACTCCTGAGGGCAAGGCTGCTTTTGAGGAAATAGCATCTACAATAAGGGAACTTTCAAAGAGGTATTCTAAGCACGGGCTAACCATATCAAAAGAGGAGACCTCTCCTAACGGTATTGATTTTAAGCTGACACTTAACTCTTATGCAATGCAGGTTGCAAGAGAAGCTGCTTTGAGGTTTGGTGCTCCAATTGAAATAAACGAGAGATTATTCAGCCAGGATCGTTCGGGAAGGCGTTTATACAGGATGACTGCTTTGATAATCGCACCAAACTTTAAGGTCGGTAGCATAGTTGAGGTGAAATCAAAAAATAAACGCGGAATTTATAGAGTGCTTTCCACAGGTAAGAATCTGAGACTGGAAAGTGTTGAGAACGGCTCAATTCTTGTGTTAAAAAAAGAGTACGCTTCTAATCTTTCAGCACTTTCCCAGTTTAAAGCCCAAGTAGTGCGTAGATTCCCTTCACTTCAAGTTCTAAATCCTATTACCTTCCAAGCAGTTACTCCTGAAAATGTTAAAAACAGAAAACTAGCAGAGAAGGCGCTTTCTCAAAAAAATGTCAAAATAGTACTTGTAGAAGAAAGAGCTTATCTTATATGAACTTTCTAAAATAGTGTACGCAAAATAAGGATAGTAGCTCCGGCGGCAAGCGGGATTACAACATTATCATCTACCACCCTATCATTCATCTTTATCTCTACGCTTTCAATAAGAAGAGCAGCCAGTGCAGCTGGAAATGCATACTTCCAACTTACGAAAATTGAAGCTAGAAGTCCTCCTGCGATAGCACCTGCGATGTTACCTTCTAACATCTTTTTAAGACTCAGAGGATTCCTTATCCTGCCAAACATAAGCCCAACAAAGTGTGACACTGGATCTCCCAACGCGAGAATTGCAATTGAAGCGAGCGCAACCTCAAGTGGGAATAGCTTAAATGCTAGAAGCACTCCTCCAAAATAAGCAATTGCGCCCTTCCCAGGCAATCCTTTTTTCAGCTGCTCAGGCCTCTCAAAAGTAATTAGCATATTCCAAACTATTGGAATCTTAAACCGCCTGCTCAAAACTGAAACAACAAAGCCAACACTTAGAATCAAAAATAGCTTCCACGCATTCAGAATTCCTTTCTTTATAAGTATTATTAAGGCTACTCCTAGAAGTATGTGAAAGATGTGCCTCCGAGCTTCAAGTCCATCATAAATTCTTTTAACCCCTTTCATTTTGAAAAAATGCTTCCAACTACAAGGCCTAAAAGCATTCCTCCAACAACATCGCTTAGATAATGAACTCCGAAATAGAGTCTGCTAATCATTACCAAAAAGCAGCCGAGCATCCACCAACCTCTAATCTTTTTGAAGTGCCTTTCAACAACAGGCAGGGTTGAAAATGCGAGTGCTGAGTGCATACTTGGAAATGAAAAGTCGGGAATATTAAGAAGAGGAATAAAGGCTATTCCAGAAGGCCTGACCCTGGCAACTAGCATCTTGATTAAAAAACTGGCTATAAATGTTAATAAGAATCCTGTTAGCATCCTATTAGCCGCTTTTCTCTCTTTTCTTCTGAAAAAAAGTATGAGATATATGAGAACTGCTGCCCCGAGTATTAAGTAAGATGAGAAAACTGCCATCAAAAAGTCAAGCAAGGGGCTTCTTAAAATCTTAAAAACAGATTCAGCGTATGAATCAATGTAGAATGAGAGCAAAAAAACTATTCCATATACCAAAATCAGAAACATTTTTTCCTTCCTAAATCTTTCAGCAGACATTTTTAATAAAAAACCTCAACCAGCTTATTCCAGACAAGGTTACAATAGTTACGATAACTCCAGCCATTAAGACTCCGAGAGATATTGAGAGTATAGCTTTTTTTCTCTCCATTCCAAGTGCCCAGGCAGCTAAAGTTCCTGTATATGCTCCTGTAAACGGGAGCGGTATTCCTACAAAGAGTATGAGCCCAAGCCATCCGTATTTTTTTACAGAAGGCTGAACTTTTCTCCGGGCAGAATTCAGCTGTCTATTAAAAAAGTGTTCGTACCATTTAATCTTGAGCAGGATGTTATTTAGGTAGTCTAGAAAGAAGAATAGTGGAAAGATTATTAGAATGTTGAACGCAGTGCATATCAAAAATGCTTCCAGCCAGCCGCTTCCAGAGCATATTGCAAGTGGTATTCCTCCACGCACTTCTGATATTGGGAGCATGCTTAGGATTATTGCAGCTGCCGAAATGTTCATACCTTCAATATTTTTAAAGGTATATTTAAAACTTTCACAAATCAGAATAACTACTAAATAATAGTTACATTTTCGCAATCTTTAAATATTTCTTGCTCTTTCAAAGCAGTATGGATGACCTGGACAAGATGATTGAGGAGTGGGACAATTTTGCCAAGAAATATGCACAAAAATATGAACGCTCAATAAAAGCTGAAGACATAAAAAATAAACTAGACCCAAACTTAACAAAAAAAGAATGCCTAGAATTTTTGAAGGAAAAGTATGCTGAGCTGAACAAGCCATTCCCAGAAAAGTTTTATTATATGACCAAGAATGAGTTGGAAGATGAAGTAATTAGAGAGATTAAAGAGGAAAATGTCCAAAAAAGCTTTTATGTAATTTTCTTAACAAAATATGAGCTTGGAATAGGCGCTCTGAATAGAGATAATGAAAGCGCAGAACAAAAGCTCAGTAAATTCAAAAAGATGAAACTTTCTGAGCTTAAGAGCTACTACGATCGTATCAGCGGGGGAAGGATTTCAATAAAAAATGTGATAAAATCCATAAATGATTGTAAAAAAGACGGAATGACCCAGCTTATTGCTCACTTTGAAGAGCGGGCAAAGGAGCAGAAGAGCCAATATGCTCAGGAGCTTTTACTACACTCAAAAAAGGTTGAAAGCGGAGATGTCAAATGGTTACTTAACAGATACTCAATACAAGACCTGGAGCAGGCAATCAACCTGCTTTACAACTCAACTTCCCTTACAGATTTTGATGAATCCGAAATAGCAGAAGCTGAAGAGTCAGAAGAAGTAAGCAGAGACATCATACTAAAGCGAGAGATGCTTCAAAACTGCATCCAACCGATGTTAGATGACCTACCACTTACTAAGGAAAAGGCTGAACAAAAGGCTTTTTACATTGAATTCTTAACCTCATTCTTTCACATAAACCTACCGATTTTCAAAGTATTTCTGCACCTCAGCATGCCTCTCACACTTGCCACTCAGAATAAGATCATTCCTTCTAAATACTCAATAAAGCGCTCATTGGAATTTATGCCAATTGAAGATCTAGAATACTTCTACAACTTAACAACAAACTTTAAAAGCTTAGTCCAGCAGGTTGAATCTTCCCTTAATCCTGACCTTTGAGATAGTTTATGCTCAGAATGGCCAGAACAAATGCGCTTACCAAAACTATGCTAATCCCAAAATTTTGCAGATACTCTGCAGAATTTTCAAACTCCATAACTGAATATCCTGTAATTCCTTGAATCCAAAGCGAAGAAAGTGCAATTAAAGCTGCTGCTATTAATGAGATTATTAAATTGTTGCCGCCTCTATCCTTACGAGCCTTATACATCTCAAAGATTTCTATGTGCTCATGCCCTATCTCTTTTCTATAAGCGCCATCTTCATATGCGAATCTTCCAACATTCGGACTCTGCCTTAAGAATTTTTCTTTTATGTTAACCTCAGGGACATAGTCCATGTTTTGGTATTCTTGAAAAATCTCATAGGCTTTTTTAAATCCGGGGTCTTTCCCCTTATACTTTGAGAAAAGCTGCCTAATTTTTTCAATGGCAAGATAAGTGCTTATATTTTCGTCCTTATGCCCTCGCTGATATTCTTCAAGTTTTTCAAGTGCTTGTCTTTCAGTTATGCTCTTTCCTAACTTTTCATAAATCTCCACTATGGACTTAACATTCTGCAAATTTTCAGGAAGCCTTATGTACTCAATAAGCTTAGTACGCTTCTCTTCCCAAGGAATCTGAAATCCCTCTGCCATCTTATGAGTTATTCCAACTTCATCTAGGTAATTCTCTAACACTTTCTGACTTATTGGGGTTAATTTCTCTCCTAGAGAGATTTTACCTTCTTGAGCAAGTGCAATTATCTCATAGGCGCTTTTTGTTTCCAATGTTGGAAGTATAAACTGAGCACTGAGGTTAATATTCTTCCCATTCTTCAGATTTTTAACAAGCTCTTGGACTGTTATCTTCTGGTTGCTCTTTTTTACTATCTTCTCCAGAAGGCTATTTGAACCCCAATATGTTATTATTGATGTGTAAGCCGGATATGAATCGTTGACGGATTGTGTAAACTTGTAAAATATTGGCTTCCACTCACCATTTTCAACTTTTTTAAGAAAATCTAAAGCTATTTCAAGAGCATCTTTTTCTGACATTGAACAATTTTCTCTTTTAGCTTTTATTACTTCCTTTTCAACTTCTTTTTTAAAAGATGGAGAATTTTTTACTATCTCTTCAAGAGAGATCTGCGAATTGTTCTCCCATTTATCTTCTTCACTCATATCTTGCTTTTAAACCATTTAATTTAAAACACTTTCTTTATATTTTTACTACTTTATAGTAACATTTATATAGTTGTTGATTTTTTTAATAAGCATGGCAAACACCTTTGGACTTGAAGACCAGATAATTAAGTTCTGCAAGGAAGTTGAGAATATTGAAGATGATTTAACAAGACTTTTGAAATCAAAGCCAGACTCTCAATTTGTTAAAAGCTGGCCAACTTCAAAACAGGAATACTTAGATGCAATCAGAAATTATTGCTTAAGAGAAGAAAAAGAGCTTCCTAAAAAACTTTATTCAAAAAATCTTAAACAGCTGAAGGGGATGTACTACGGAATATTCAAAGAAGATGGAAAGAAGAGGTATTACTATAGAAATTTTCTTAATGAATACGAACTTGCGCTTTCAAACTTATTAAACACTTCAGAGCTTAAAATCCATGTTGAAAAAAAAGACTATGCTGAAGTTTTAAGAACCTTAATTGGAGATTTCGCGTACAAAACGCTCAGCTGTGAAGAGCTAGATCAATACCATCTAATAATCCAGAGAGCCTCTTCACGCACAGATCCAGCAGTGTCCCAAACTTTTTATTCCCTGAGAACTTGTGAACTTGAAAAGCTTTATAGAAATTATAAGAAGATGGAAATTCTCATGCAAGACCACTTAGAAAAGCTCTTCTAAAATTGAGAATAGCCCCGCGCGGATTCGAACCGCGGTCACAAGGTCCAGAGCCTTGTATGATTGGCCACTACACCACGGGGCTGTTTCAAGAGGTTGTGACAATAGGAGTAATATAAAAATTTAACTAAATGTTATATTTTTCCCTGTTTTTTTGAATAGGAAAGCATTCCTTTTATTATGTCGTTCTTTGTGATTATTCCTATTGGAGAGCCATTTTCTACAACAAGTATCAGTGGGGAATATTCTATTAACCCCATTAGGTTTTCAATTGGCGTGTCCTTTGGAATGGTTGGTGGACATTCGCCCATGACATCTTTTGCTTTTAATTGCTTGCTCCCTACTTTTAGCAGTTGGCTCTCAGTTATTAATCCAATGCATTTCTTTCCTTTAAATATCGGCACTTGTGATATTCCATGTTTGAGCATTTTTTTGATTATTGAATTGGTAGTTTCTCCTTCGGAAGCATATATTATCTTTTTGTTCATTATTTCATACGCTTTTATTGAGTTTTTCTTTTGAAGTTCAGTGATGGCATTGGTAATCCTCTTAAAGATGCTGAGAGAAGGGTCTATTTTTCCTCTTTCTATTTTTGCTATCATTGACTGCGATACGCCTGAAAGTTTGGCAAGTTCTGACTGAGTTATCTCCAGTTTTTTTCTTATATTTTTTATTTGTGATATTTCAATTTCCATTTTAGCTATACCATGTCAATTATTGTTCTCATTATTATTCCTATCATGCTTTCAATCATCTGAATGCGTTCTATCGCTCTTGATGCAGCTATGCTCATGTTTTTCTTCTTTGCAAAGAATTCCTCATTTTTTTCTCTTATTCTGTGCTTTTCGTCAGAGACCTGATTTGCAGCGCGCTTGTCCCTTTTGAAATATGCTTCCATAGCATTCTTGTAGTTTTCAAAGGATAACAAGCACTGCTTCCTTATAAACACTTTTTCTTCCCGGCTGAGGCTGTTTTTTAGATGTTTCATTAAATTTTTTAGGTTATCCCCTATATTCTCTAATGCGGCACTGGTATTTACTGCTATAAAACTTTGTAGGGGAGAAACTCCTAGCGCGTTAGCAACGGGTGGCTTTTCAAGGGCTTCGCGTGCAATTTTTTCGCAAAGAAAATTTAACCTATTGAGATTTTTGTCCATGTTTCCTATTGATGAGATTTGAGTTTCAGTTATCTGCAATTTCTCCAACGAGTTTAAAACCTCTTCAAACATTCCTCTTATGTTTATGTCCATCTTTCTTATTATGTCTTCAAAATTCATCTCTCCAAAATTCAGACAATCTCTTATCACTATCCTCTCTTTTTCTATCTCCATTATTTCAAAGGCTATCAGTTCTTCTAGTGAGTCTTTAATCATTTTTAAATAGCTCGTAATATTTTTTCCTCTTATTATCAGAGTAGTATACCCATTTATGTAACAGGAAACCAGCTGCCTTCGGAAGGTTTCAGGAGTTGTTTCATCCAGATTTATTGAATATTCTTTTTCAGTTTTTTTCAGCTCTTTTTTTTCAGGAGTAATTATTAGAGAGCCGTCTCTGTTTTCTTGAATTGAAAGAACGCTTCCTTTTTCAATCTGGTTTTTTAGAATCCATCTTCGCGGCAGCGAAATTACATAAGAGGTGTTCCCCGATTTAATCACATTTCTAAATTCCATATTTCATCAAAATATATACTTTATATACCTAATTTATTATAAGTCAATAAAGTATATATATTTTACTATTTTTTAATGTTTCAGTGGGGCGTCTTAAAAAATGAGGAAGGACGAATCTAAGATAATCTGCCAGCTTAGGCAGAACGCAAGAATGTCTCTTACCAGGATGAGCAGAAAAACAAGCATTCCAATCTCTACTCTTTATGAAAAAATAAGATCTTATCAGGGAAATCTCATCAAGAAGTATACTGCTCTGATTGACTTCTCAGCTTTTGGATATGCTATCAGGGCAAACATCTTTCTGAGATTTGAGCGGGAATACAAAGAAGAAGCAAAGAACTATCTTCTTAAACATTACAATGTAAATTCGCTTTACAAGGTAACAAACGGCTACGACTTCTTAGTTGAAGGTGTTTTTAGAAATATACAAGAGGCGGAAGACTTCCTTGAAAATCTTGAGATGAGGTTTCATCTTGTGGACAGACAGGTGTATTATATAGTGGATGAGCTGAAAAGAGAAGAGTTTCTCTCGGACATGGAACTAGCACAAATGATAAAGGTTCCAGCGCCTAAGCTTAATGTTTTAAATCATTAAATTTAATTAAAAATATTCCTATTGGAATATTTTCTTCCAAAAACTTTAAAAACACTACCACAATCTGCACCTTTTCAGATTGAGGTGCGTACTAATGAAAAAAATCTTTACAGCAGAAAGTGTAACAGAGGGACATCCTGATAAGGTGTGTGATATAATCTCGGACAGCATACTTGATGCAATAATTGAAAAGGATCCAGATGCGAGAGTTGCGTGTGAGACATTCGCTACTAGGGGCATTATTCTAGTTGCTGGAGAGATAACTACTAAAACTTATGTGGAAATCCCGAACATAGTTAGGAACGCTATAGCAAAGATAGGCTACACTAGTGAAGAGTGCGGCTTGGATGCTAAGACAACTGGTGTTCTGGTTTCAATACAACCTCAGAGTCCAGACATAGCGCAGGGTGTAAACCCTTCTGAAAAGCACGAACAGGGAGCAGGAGATCAGGGTACAATGACGGGATTTGCCTGCAACGAGACTAAAGAGCTGATGCCCCTTCCAATACTACTGGCTCATAGGCTCTGCATGCGCCTTGCAGAGGTGCGCAAGAACGGAACCCTGCCCTATCTTAGGCCTGACGGAAAGGCGCAGATAAGCGTGGAGTACGAGAATGGAAAGCCTGTAAGGATTGACAATGTAATCATAGCCGCTCAGCATTCTGAAAAGGTTAAGGTTGAAAAATTGAGGCAGGACATAATCAAACATGTTATAAGCCCGGTTTGCGGAAAATTGATTGACAAGAACACGAAGTTCATAATAAACGGCACGGGAAAGTTCGTGCTGGGCGGCCCTCAAGCTGATACTGGAATGACTGGCAGGAAGGTGGTGGCTGACGCTTACGGAGGCATAGTGCCCCATGGCGGAGGAGCCTTCTCTGGAAAGGATCCTTCTAAGGTAGACAGGTCAGCTTCTTATATGGCGAGGTATGTGGCTAAAAACATAGTTGCTTCAGGAATCGCAGATAGATTTCAGATAACTGTTTCATACGCCATAGGCGTTGCCGAGCCAACCTCAATAAACATAGAGTGCTTCGGCACAAACAGGATTCCTGAAGATAAAATTTTAGAACTAATCAGAAAGCACTTCTCATTCAAACCTGCTGAGATGATAAAGACGCTCAATCTGAAGAGGCCGATATATTCTAAGACAGCTGCTTACGGGCACTTTGGCAGGGAGCTTCCAGAATTCACCTGGGAGAGAACTGATAAGGCTGAAATTTTAAGGAAGGAAGCCGGGCTATAAATCTTATTTTCCAATTAGCCTTTTTATTATTGAAAGAAGTGTCGTTTTTTCAACCACCATCGCCTTTTGAATGCAGAGCTCAACGCAGCAGAAGCACCTTATGCACTTCTTTCTATTGATCTCTGGAAATCCCCTTTTGAAGCTTATGGCATCTACAGGGCAGTGCTTGTAACAGACCCTGCACGCCGTGCATTTCTCCCTCATCAATATTGGTCTGGGAGCAAACGCATTTATCGCCTTCCTTCCAAGCAGGGACAATAAGCTTCCAGCTTCCGGAGCCCTCTTATACTTGATATAATACCTTCCGAGCGATTCAACCTTGCCATCCTCTCCAACTATTTCAATGTTGTTCTTGTCTGAGAGTTTTCTCTCAAACGCTTTCTGTATATGATACACCCTTTCAGGTTCAAGTCCTATTATCCTGGAAGCTACTAAGTCCAGTGCGGGCCCATCTGTGCTAGCAATTATTAGTCCGCTCTTCTTAGGAGTGCCCTGAGTTGGGCCCATGCCTTCCATTCCAACTATTCCGTCTATTATGTTTAGGTCTGGGATTCTGAAATTATAAACGTCTATGAGAACTTCTGAGAACCTTTTTTCTGTTGGGGCGAGGCTGTGGTATAAAGCTTTAGTGCCTCCCGGGATGATTCCAAACATATTCTTTATTGCTCCAGTGTATTTTGTTAGAGAGTGTGTTTTCAGCTTCGGCAGGTTTATCACAAAGTCCGCTTTAATTAGTGTTTCCGGAAGGTATGCCTCTTTTACTATGAGATTATGCTTGCGTTTTATTCTTATCTTTTTGTCCTTTTCAAATGCTACAAGCTTTGCATTATACTTTTTTGCTACTTCTTCAATTCCGGACCTCTTGAAGCCAAGCTCAGTAAGCCCGGTTCCATCTGACTCTCCAATTATTATTCTGCACTGCTTTTCTTTAAGAATCCTGCAAACCGCTTCCACCAATGCCGGGTGCGTTGTGGCAGAATATTCTGGCTCTTTTGGAAGTATTATGTTGGGCTTTATCAGAACATTCTTCCTTTTAGGGATTTCAACTCCCAACATTTCAAGGGACTTCCTTACTGCAGATTCAACCTCTTTTAGTTTGTAAGAATTGCACCTCACTACTGAGACGAGGCTTTTCTTTCTCATTCTAATGGCACCCCGCTCCACAGGGTCCAATCGTTAGAAGGTGAGTATGCTCCGAATACAAAGTATGGCGTTTGCATCTGGGAGAAGTATGAGTGTTCAACCTCAGTCCAGCTCCTGGCTGCAGATGGTTCTACAGCCGCTCTGTGATAGATGGGGCTTCCGAAGTATGCCCACGCCTGGGTAAGCTGTCTTCCCTGCTCTCCATAGCCTTCAGAGCTCATAGTACCTGTGTAGCCCTTTTTCTTTAGATATTCCACAGCGCTTCTTATAGGTAGCCTGCCTTCCCCTGCTGGGAGATGCGTATGTCCGCTTCCAAATCCGTCAACTATGTGCATGTGCCCTATTATCCCCTTTTCTTCCATCTTTTTGACTTCTTCAAGGTACCACTTTTCAAATCTCTTGAAGCGTTCCTCCTCGGTTTCTCCTGGTTTTGGAGTGAAATACTTGAACCACATTCCTAAGTGTTGAGTGTCCAGTGTTGCCTTTATATGCTCCCTAGCTTTCTTTTCAGCTTCCTCCCTGCTCATTCCCCTGTAGTACGGATTGTTTATCATTTTAGGCTTTCCAGTTGCTGGGTCCAAAGCTCCTGAAGGATCTGGAATCTGAGGCTGTGTGAGGTATTCTACCATCTTCTTTCTCGCATTTTCTACAAGCTCTATCAGCTCTTCAGGATGGCTGCCGTAGCCCATTTCAGGGAACAGGTTTTCTGGAGCTATGAATATTGGCTTGTCAATCTTTCCTTGTTTCATCCCCTCTTCAGTTCGCTGCATAGCATATATTCCTAGCTCAGCGTACGAGTGCAGGGTTTTATTCTTGGCATACTTCTCTAGTGATATAACATTCTGCTTTGCAATTTCAGCTTCCTTAGCACTCTGTAACTGTCCAGTCACCATGTCTTTTTCAGCATTTATTCTCTCCCTAATCTCTTTTATCTGCTCGTCAATCAACTGGGTTGGAAGCTTGTATTCTGAAGGCGCAATTCCTCCTGTAATTCTGCTAATTGTAGGATCCTCCCTCATTATCTTCCACAGCTGCTCTTTTGGAGTCCTCTTCTCAAGCTCTTCATAATACTTTCTCGCCTCTTTTAACTTTTCCAGCGCCTTTATCTGCTCTTCCATCCCCTGTGCATAGTTCATTGCCCAGCCCCTAGCTGTTTTTTCCTGAGCGTCCAGCATTGAGATATAGAACGCCTCTTCAGGGGTTATTCTTTCATCTGGAAGAAGGGGTCTGCCCTTTTGGCGCTCAAGCTCCCGGTTTCTCATCTCAGCTTCTTTAATAAAATAGTTCCAGTCCTTTTGTTCCATAATTATCTTTTCAGGATTTTTAGGATCAAACTCGGGAACCCTATCTTTGAATGAGACGACATTCCCCTCATAATCCACAAATTCGCCCTTCTCATTCGTCTTCCACTTTGGAACCATTATAGGAGTGTCCTTTCTTATGACACTTATTACATGACCGCTTCTCCTGTCAACGAGAGAATACATTGCCTTCTGAGGTTCCTCTTCATACTGCCTAAAAGCGCCGTTCTTATTCCAGGGACTCTCGCTTATAGGCCTTTCAAACTCTCCTGTGTGAACCACAACTGCTGAGCCTCCTGTTGTGTCCGCAGCGAAGTCAATTGCCTTTTTTATCTCTTCAACCTGCATTGCTCTGTACTCATCACTGAATCCCTGCTGCCTGCCAGCATAGCCCGAAAGGTTTCCGACCCAGGTTGGTGCGTGTATGCTGGTTATCCTTACCTGGTTGACTCTTGATAGGTCTCTTATGTCCTGTCTCATCTCTCTGCCATACGATTCAGCTCCAACGAATGGCTCAGAGCCCTCCTGCTGGAGTTGAAGCTCCACCTTTCCAGCCCCTCTGAATATTGCAGCTCTCATCGTGTCCAGGAGAGTTCCCCCTCCAGCCCTGCCCTCTGTAACTGTCTGTCCAAGCTCGCTTATGCGCACTATGGGCTTTTCAATGTCGGGCTCGCTGCCTTCTGAGTTTTCAGAATAATATCCCCTGTCCATATTGTTGTAATAATCACTCCCAATTATCATCGTGCATTATCCACCTTACATAATTCCTGATGGCACTTATTAAAACTTATAGTTGAATTGATCATCAGTCAAATCGCAACTCACCAGGCGAGGAGCCCGTGAGACTTCTTATAATTAAAGTAAGTGTTGGACATTGCGCCTATTACATCCTTCTTTGCCGCCTTTTTCTGATTTTCTTTCTTTAATTCCTCATCTTTTGAAGAGCCTGAGCTCTTGAAAAATTCCATGCCTCCTGTAAATGCTGAAAGTATTTCTCCAAGGCCTGCAAATATGGATACAAATGGAGCGAGCGCTGATTCCCTTTTTATTTTCTCTTCTTTAGGCTTTTCTTCTACTTCAAACTTTTCACCAGCTTCTTTCAGGTAGTCCTTCATGCTGTCTCCCAAGGCATCCATCGCCTCTCTTAGCGAGCTGTCAATTGATGTGAGCACCTCAAACGCCTCTTCTTCCCTATACCTCCTGTAAGCTTCCAGCTGCTCCTTAGTCCAAACATACCCTCTCAAAGTACATTCTACTCTTCCAACATGTATAGGTCCCCTCTGGTAGCCCTCTGCGTGGTAGTTCAAAGAGGGAGTCGTTCTGTAGTTGAATGATACTACTATGCAGGGCATATACTCTCCATACTTGGCGCTGTCCTTCTTGAAGGCAACGAATTCAACATCTATTACTGAGCCTTCAAATGCGCTTACCAGGTTTGCGTCATCCAGCCTTTCATCATTCATCATCATCCTCTTAATCTGCCCAAGGTAGGGCTTTACCCACTCCATATACATTTTTATGGCGTCATAATGCTGCCTCATGTAGCGGAGTGTAAATTTCCTTTTGGTTTGTAATTCCTTGTAGGTGTTCTCCTTCCAGAGCAGGTATGTCTTGAGTTTCCTCTTAAGAACCTCTTTAACTTTCCTGTTGAAGTCCAACGCTTCAACCTTCTTATCTACCTCATCAGAGGATTTGACTCTTATGTCAAAGAATAGGTCTGGAAGCGTTGCAAATCCGACATCGTGTGCCATTCCATACACCGAAGCAGGATTCTTGCTGCCGCCCTCTACTAGGTCAATCCATATTCCTTTTAGAGTTACCTCCGCTGCAACATCCCCCTTTTCTGAATCTGTATAAAGTTTTAACCTCTCGTCTAAAATCCTGAGTTCTCTAACCAGCTGGAAGAGCTCCTTTACCATCTTACCTATTATTGCTAAGTATTGAGATGCTTTGTCCTGTTGAGCTCCGAGCCTCTGCTGTGCCGAGCCGAACATTGAAGATTGGGTTGAAGCCGTGAATATGTCTTTCACTTTAAGAAAGTGGTGGTATGAGAAGCCAAGCCTAAGCTGCGACATTATCCAGAAATATGTTTCTTCCATCGCCAGCTGTGGGCTCTCTTTTATGAATCTCAGCCTCAGATTAGTTGCTGGAAAATCCGTTTTTTCAAAGACATTCTTCTCAACTTCCATCTCCTCCATGTCAGCGTACTCTTCCGCTTCCTTATCTGAGATGCTCTTTTTCTTTTCAGGCGGCAGGCCCTTCCACTCCTTCTTAGCAAAACCGGCTTTCAAAAGGCGTTTTGCAGCGCTCTCCATGTTAAAATCCTCAGCTTTTTCAATTTCTTAATAATTAACTGCATATTTAAAAGTTTCCAAAGCTTCTTTCACATTTTTTTCTCTATCCTCTTTTTGTAATAAACAGCTACGAAACCTTTAATCTGCAGTAGGCGCGCTCCACTCTTGGTTGCAAGGGCTTCTGCAACTTGAAACCTGTCCAGCTCGTGCATGTAGTTCTTTAAAATTCTCACCTTAACAATCCCTCTCTTTTCAAGCTGTTTCTCCAGCTCTGAAACAACACCTGGCGTAATTCCCATCTTTCCAATCTGCATTGTGACTGGCAGGGCTGAAGCTTCTTGAAGTAGCTTTTTACTTTCTTCCTTTGAACTTTCAGCTCTTGAATCCTCTGAATCTTTCACCTATCAACACCTGCTCTAATTGTGCTTATCCTTTATTATTCTGAAACCTCCCGAAGGGAGTTCTCTAACTACATCATCAATCTTACAGTTCAGCTCTTTAGAAATTACCTTAGCAATGTCAGTTTTCTTCTCAGATCCTGGACCTATCAGGATGCCCTTAGGACAGTTTTTGGAAACTGCAGAAGGCGGCCCGCACATCACCGCTCCTTCATAAATTCCTACTGCCACGCGGAGGGGAGCCCTTAAAACATTTCTCTTCCCATATATCATAAAAGAGCCCTTGCCCATGTATTCTCCAGCCTTTGGGGTAAGTGACACCTGTTCTGGAGCTACATAAAAAACCTCCATCTCAGATAAACCTAAGCGCCACCCTCTTGAAAATGAAGCAGTCTCCGCTGCTGCTTCAGCTATTGTTAACTCTCCAGGCGTCTTTCCCTCTGTTTTTATCAGCACAAAAGGACTTCCAGCCATCTCTGCGTGGAATACCAAGTCATGCTTTTCCATATGCTTTTTTATCAGTATGTCATTTGTTGTGGCGTCCCTTCCCCCTATCACTAAGAAGCCCTCCGAGCTTATGAACCACCTGAACTTTTCATACCACTTCTTCTCCCTCCTGCTTTCAACTTCCTTCTGCTTCTGAAAAGTTATAGCTTCTTCCTCTATCCTCTTCTTTGCTTCTGATAATGCTTTGAGGGCTCCTTCCGCCTTTTTCTTGAACCTTTTTGCCTCTTCAAAGTAGCGGGAAGCGTTTGCCTCTATTGAAATCTTTGTATCAATCTCTACTTCCACCACTTTTTCACCTTACAAACCCTTGCGACAGAGATATTAGTATGAAAGCCATACTCATAAGGATGACTGAGTGCTTTATTCCGTATCTTATGTCTCCTTCTGAGAGCTTACCTATTACTAGTCCAGCGAATAGTCCCTGAATTACTGAGAGCATTATGAATATTCCGTTCAGGCTTTTTAGCCATTCAGAGAACGAGCGAACAAACGCTCCGAATGAGGAAAAGGAGATAACAGCTTTCTGCGGAATGCTTATCGTAGCAGTGGGTGCTCCTCCGAACATGCTGGCCGAACTGGCGCTTACGCTCTTCATGTAGGGAATGAGAAAATTTTGTATCACTATTATTATGCCAATGAATACTATAAATATTATGTAAGACTGCATGACCTGAGAACGGATGCTGTACCTCCTCTCAGCCCTTATCTTTTTGACCTCAATTAGGGACTGCGTTACTGATTTCAAAACATCCTCAATGTTTCCACCGTAGCTCTCAGCTTCAATAACTGTAGCCACTGTTTTCTTTATTAGCGAGTTGTTGGTTGATTCTGCAAATTTTGTTAGGGCCTTGTGAAATGGAATTGCCCATTCTAGCTGGTGAGCTAATCTTATGACGTGAGGCGTGAGAGCGCCATAGTCCTCTTTTGAAGCGTTTATGACCGCAAGCGTGGGGGGCATTCCTGAATTTATTCCATCCACAAAGTTTCTCACAAATTCTGGAAATTGTTCTTCAATCTCCTTCTGTTTTCTAGTTTCTACTATGAAGTCTATTAAAAATTGGGACGCAATTATTATCACTGAAACTGCCAGTATTGGGACGAACAGAGGACTCTTATTCAGAATTATAATGTCAAGTATTATGAATGCAACTCCTATTGAGATTCCTGCAATGTGCCTATTCTCAAATTTTATCGCCATGCTTCACCTTTATTATACTATTCACTCTTCATTGTGTTATATATTCGGTTGACTCATTTCCAAAAACACTAGGAACAAAACATTGAGTATTGGAATGGCAACATATGTGCTTACAACCATAAGCGTCCCAATATTCATGTTCCCAACATTTCCTCCCAGTATGCTTACCATTGCTAATGTGACTATGAAAAATAGGGGCGCAGCTATCAAAATTCCAGTATACATGTCAGAATAGGTAGCTATTGTTTCATTGTAGTTCTGAAGCTCAAGCCTGTAATTGTTGAGCGCCTCCTCAGCCTTTTGCCTCAGCATACTTTTTATCTCCCCGCCAGCTTTAAGTGTGGAGACAAGGCCTTCTAAGAGCTCCTTAAGCTCCTTAGACGGCGTATTGGAAGCAACATTCTTTATTGCTGTAACTGGGTCAAAACCGAATATTTCAACATAGTCAACAATCTTTTGAAACTCTACAGAGATTTCTCCATAGTCAGGAGAGCTTCCTATGAGCTTAAAAATCATTATTGGAGGGCTTCCTGAAGATGAGATTGCCGCCATGTGATTAAGTGCAAAAGGCAGGTTTGATTTTATGCTTCTGATCCTCTGCTGCATCTGAAGCTTTGGATAAGCATAAAAGCCGTATGTGCAGGCAGCTCCGAAAATTATTCCTAAAATAACTGACTTGATAATTGCTAGTGCAATGCCATTTCCGAGAGCAACACTTACTGGAAGTCCTATCCCAATTCCGAAAATGAAAGCTACTATTGAAAAGAACACCATCATGTTGGCATAAGTATTGGAGAGCATCCTTACATCTGCTCCTCTGAGATTCTTGTATATAGTCTTGAAAAATGAGGGAAAGAGAACTATTAACCTGTGAGTAAGCTGCTTGACACTTATATTTGCAATTACTGCCAGAGTAGGTGTTCCCCTTGTGAAGTATGCCTTACTCTTATTAATTATACGCTCTATCCTTTCGGATTCTTTGAGCAGTAATGTGCGCCTAAGCTCTTCCGGCTTTGAACCCTCTTTTATAAGCTCAACTGTTATTGGTACATAATTTTCTTCACTCAGAAAATCATCTGATGCAAGAATCTGCTCTCTAATCTTTCTAAAAGGTCTTATCTTAAAAAAGCCTGCCAAAGGGCTTTTAAATGCTCCCTCCTCTTTCTTCTTAGTGTGGGGCAATTCAGGCTTTTTTATTCTAACCCTTTTAACTTCAGTTTTTTCGCTGAATTTGAATTTTCTTCCTAATTTTTTCTCTTCCTCCTCTCTGAAGAGCTCCCTGAAAGATTCAAAAACCACTCTGAATGGGGCTGACATGATCTGTAAAATTCTCATTCCCACATTCTCATAATTTCTCTTTTTATCTTTAGCTGCCACATCTTTTTTTTCTACTGGGTTCGGCACTCTCTGCGCAGCAGCTCCTCCTACAAGGTTTACCTCACTCGTTTGTGTAGGCTCAATCTTCTCAGAAATTGCCATCTGTTCAGCTATCTCTTCTTTAGTGTGTTCCTCTCTCTTTTTTTCCTTCAGCTTATTTATAAGTTCAAATTCTTCTTCTCTTAATTCTGCAAGTATTTGGCTTATGAGGATGTGAGCTTCTGAATGGTATATTGTGTGAAATAGCCTGCTGTTAAGATTTTCGATTCTGAGCCCTATATTTAGAAGCTGTTGGTTGTATTCTGAGATGAATTCAGACTTACTCTTACCTTCTAAGAGAGAGGAAAGCTGCTTGCTGAACTGTTCATAATTATATCTTCTGTTTTGGTAATCTTCCTCAAGCCTTTTCAGCTCAGATAAGGTTTCCTGCTTCAACTCGTAGTAGTTTCTAAGCTCATAAAATAGGCTGAGCATATCCTCAGCAAGCTTCTCCGCATATTCAAGCTGAGAGAGCGCTTTTTCCGCTTCCCCATGGCTGAAATTGCGCATTTAGACCCTCTCTTTTTTTAAGAAACTTATCAGCGAGTCCCTGAGCGAGAGCGACTCTTCAAGTATTCTCTCTCTTACCACAATTGCCCTTTCCGCGTTTAGATAGCTTCCCCCATTCAGCACCTGCGCAGCACTTTCCTTATAAATTCCTGTAAGAGCGCGCAACCCCATTATCTCATCCTCAACCTCTCTCAATAGCAGGTCCGCATCACTAACCTTTTTATCTCCTTCCACAAATTTTACACCTTTCATAACCTGCGTCACCTTCTAATCTTTCTACTTAACATTTAACCTTCTTAAAACCTCTTTGGGATTTAGATAGTACTCATTTATTATTTTGTTAAATTCCTTAATTCCAATATTAGGAAGCTCCAGCATCTTCTTAAGCAGGGCGGTCCTCTGCCTCAGCTCTGCTCTCAGCTTCTCAATAGGAATTCCCGTTCGTCTGCTCATCTTCTCAAAAACAAAAGACTGTTCTTGAAAGTTAAAACTGTCATCAACTGCATTCCACACCAGCACATCATTCGCATCTACAATCCCAGCCTGTTCCTTAACGCTTTTTATCTCCTTTATTCCTATCAATCTTCTAAAATTCTTGTCAGGCTCCTTAATATGAGTTACTATGCATACTGCATCTAGCGCTTCTATCAAAGTTGCTGGAAGATTAATTGGCGGAGTTTGAAGCCTCTTGACAAGCCCCTCAACAGATCCAGCGTGAAATGTGCTGTAAGAGGGATGTCCAGAAGCCATCCCCTGGAATAGCACATACGCTTCAGCACCTCTAACCTCTCCCACGATAACATAATCAGGGTTCTGCCTGAAGGTCTCGCTCAGCAGCTCAAACATTGTTATCTCGCCATAATTTTCAGATCCGGCACCTCGCATTCCAACTCTGGACACAGCTGGGATCCAGTTAGAGTGCAACAGGTTTAATTCGCGAGTGTCTTCAATAGAGCATATCCTTGCATCTTTAGGAATGAAGTCAAGTATGGCATTTAGAAATGTTGTCTTTCCAGAAGCTGTCTCCCCAATAACCATTATGTTAAACTTATGCTGCACAAGCATGGAAAGGAAGGCAAATGCCTCAGCACACGCAGTCTTATTCCTCATGAGATCCAAAGGAGTTAAGGGCGCCTTTGTAAATTTCCTTATTGTAAAAGTTGGGCCTCTAGCGGTTATGTCCCTAGAATAAGTGGCGTTAACCCTTGACCCGTCAGGAAGCGCTCCGTCTAAAAGAGGCCTTGCATAGGAAACATACTTGTCGCACTTCTGCGCAAGCTTCTCTACGAAGTTCATAAGCTCAGAATTGCTCTTAAATATGACATTAGTTCTTATATTTTCATACTTTCTGTGCACTACATAAACAGGATAGCCAACTCCGTTGCACTCTATATCTTCAATGTAATAATCATTCATCAAAGGCTCAATCTGGTTCAGACCTATAGAGTCTCTATAAACATAATACATTATTTTTATGTAACTCTTTTCAGAAATCTTCGCGCCCAACTCTGCAAGTATTGCCCTCACGCTCTTTTCTAGATATTCAATCATTGTTTCAGTGCTTCTCAATTTTGAAGCACTGACATCCAGAACTTCTTCAATTCCAGTCATTATGAGCTTTAATAGCTCTTCTTCCACCTTATCTAATGGGAATTCTTCCACATCGTACCTTAACTCCTTCTTTTCCTCATCCCAATATATGTGGGCAAAAGCATAAGGGGGAATAAGAGGATATCTCACATCAACTTCTTTAAAATCTTTTAACTCAGGAAGAGGGATTATCCTAGGAGGATTCAACCTAAATTTCACTTCACTATTCTTTTCCTCTACTTTACCCCCAGGAGGTTCAGCCATTCCCTTTCACCTTCACGCTGAGAAGTTTTATTTCTAAAAAGTCAGATGTGCTGTCAAGTCCAACCTGTAGGACATAGTCATACTTGGTTGAGTTTACATACAGCAGGACTGCTGCAGAGGCTAGCCCATCCCCTTTTTCAACGGGAACAGTAAATCCATTTCCAAATGAGGAAGTAGAATCATTAGCTATAAGAATTTTAAAAACACCCGAAGTTTCACTTCCAGTTTCCTTCAAAACAATTGACCTTATAAGAGTGCTCGTATTAACTTCAGGTGAGCAGTTCTCAAGCTTCTTGCTCACATTGCCGAATATGCTAATCCTGGCAACTATCCGGGAATTCTCCAAAGTATAATAACAGTAATCTTCTGATTCATAAAGAGATGCAAGCTGGTTAGCAGTGGTGCTAACTACTAAAATGTTTCCAGACCTACTGCCAGTTCTCGGCTCAACAACCTTTGAATCGGTCTGCATCTCCCAAGTGAGAGAACCATTTTTTGAATAGATCCTTCCAGTACTTATATCAAGCGGGATGGTCCTCTGAGAGCCTGGCCCTTCTGAGGCAATCTGTATTACATATTGGTCTATTGCCTGCATGGCGTCCTTAGCCCTTGAGAATGCAGTTCTTTCTTTGAGTCCGTTGATTATAGGGGTGCCAGCTTCTAGTATTATGAATACCGCTACTACCATGATTAGAGTGTAGAGCACTGCTGAAATCCAGACCTGTGCCTTGGCTCCCCTTCTCTTTTCCATTTTTATTTTATATAAACCTCCTCTCCGTTGGTATTGCAGTTCTGCGGGAAAACCAAAAACTTTTCTTTCACCCTTATGTTTGTGATTACAACATTCTTCTCAAAGCCAGGGTAGATGCTGCTTATATTTACAATTCTTTCATTGTAAGGCTCGCTGTCTGTTAATACTCTGAGCTGCGTTATTGGGATGCTTCCGGTGTTTCTCACTGAAAATGTGAGAGTAGCGTAAGAGTAGAGGATACTGTTCTTGTTGATGATGAGTGAAAATCTTTCGCAGGCATTTTGATTTGAGGAACCTCCTCTAAGCGTGTTAGCAAATATGTTTTCCCTAGCGCTTTTAAGTATTGTTCCAGTAAGTAGCAGTATGTAAATTATGAGCAGAGCGCCTATTCCCCCAAATATTACTGTTATTAGGAAGTTCCTCTGTTTCTGCATCTTTATAACTCCTTGAGTTCACCAGTTGCAGTTGTCCATCTCTGAAGCAGTTCTTATAATCTCTCTTCCCTGTCCAGTGCAAGTTACATTAACGCCGTTAACCTTTATTATCGGGCTTATTATAACCTGTTCAAAATCACCTATACTATTATTCCATGAGAAGTTTCCCATCGCAACCTTTCCCTTTCCTATTGTGGAGCCTATTCCACTTACTGTAGCGTCAGCCACGCTTTGACTTCCTATTACTTGAACCTGTACACCTTCTATTTCAGTGTTTCCTATATTTTTTATTATAAATTTCCCACTTTCATTACCATAGCATATTCTTTCTATTCCGCCTATTTCAACAAGCTGCATCCTCACATTAAATTCGCAGGCACTGCTTGTTCCTGCAACTTGGTTGGTGTTCTCAATCTGCTCCCCTGTAAAGCTCCTGCTCCAGTTCATAACAACCGCGCCCAGTGCAACTGCAAACGCTATTAAAAGTACTGTTGCTATGAGTGGTGAAACTCCTCTTCTACTGCTAAAAATTTTTTTCATTCTGCATCACCCTTTTCAATTCTTAAAAGCCTCTCGTTTAGCTCGTCCAGCCTTTTTTCCTCTTTACTCATATTAATTATATATGGCACTGCTCCTATTAGCAAGGTGCAGAGCCCCATTATTATCAAAAGATTTAGTAAGGAGTAGCCTATGTAGTTATTTACAAATCCAACTAGGGCAAGGAAGGTGAATGAGAAGTAGAGTAAAATTCCCTTGTTGAGCAGGTTTATTGATTTTTCTCTATTAAGCCTAGACTTCTCAAGCTGGACATCCACAATCTTCTTTTCTAAATCTATAAATTCCTTTTTAAATTTTTCAGGCATTTCATACCACCTCTTTTTAATTATTCACTTCTTTTTTTTATTTTTATATTTTTTCTTTTAACAATACTTTACCCCTGTAAATTCCACCTCCCTTTCAGAGCATACTATCCACTTGTTTTTCACTCTTATCGCGGGCACAACTTTAACTGTGCTGATTGCATACTGCTTTACAAAAGTACACATGCTGCTCAAACCAGGCTTTATTCTAAGCATTTGCTCTCTGGACGCTCCATAACCAAAAGCGTCAAACATGTTTATGATTACCTTATCCACATTAACGCTTCCAACATTTTCAATATTTAGTGTTAATGTATAGTTGTCCTGGCAGGCTTCCTTAATATTTACGCTAACATCCCTACAATTTTCTCTATAAGCATTTTCCTCAACCTGCTCTGCAGAGGCTGCTGCATATGAGGAGCTCCACTTATAGATAAGAGCGCCCATCACGACCATAAATGCAGTTATCATCACCCAGGCAATCCAGGCGGACTCTCCCTTCCTGCTGCCTCTTCCAAAACGCATTTTCTAACCCCTCTTTTTTCTTATTGATAATTTATCTGTAAGTTGTTTGAATCTCCTGAATAGCAAAAAATCTTTATTCCCGAAATTGATTCTGGCATCATGCTGTAGTTTCTTCCTTGAAATACCAGTTCAATTCCGCTTATGTTTTCAGCCTCAACTTCATAAGAGCAGTTGTTTTCAACAACTGAAGCGTTTCCGTCTGAATAATAAACTATGAGTTCGCAGCCATTACAAGAGTTACTTGCAAGATAAATCTTCCTATCAATGGCTGCTCCGTATACGAATCCAAGAGGCTCTCCAGATGCCAAAGCATACTCTGAAAATTTATTATTAAACTCAGAAAGCACGCTTAACCCATTCTGGTTTGAATAAAGCGCATAATCAAACATCTTGGGAATCTCCCGCGCAAGTTCTGAGCATTTGTTATACTGCTTAAGCTTTACACTCTTTGAACCAGTTTCAGCATAGAGGGCGTAGAGTAAAACGCAAATCACAAGAGCAGCAAATACATACACCTGTCCCCTCTTAACCTTGTGAACCATCAGCTCACCACACTTATGCTAATATTCACCCTTCCATCCGGAAGCAGCCCATTATTCTTAATTATCAAAGTGTGAGTTCCAGGACCAAGCTCTCGGGGCATATTCAGCAATATGTCAGAGTATGAGAGTATATTCTTAATGAAATACTTGTCAGCCGTAATTCTATATCCAAAGGCCGGCGACTGTATCTCCTGGAACTTTCCACTCTTAAGATAACCAGTCCTGCTTTCGGGCTTCTCCTCAGGCTTCACTATAAATATGTAAGCGCTTCCCGAAGCATCTGAATAGACAGAAAGCTGTCCTGAAGAGCTCTCAGTGATAACTTTTGAGCTGTCAGAAGCAATTCCTATGCTGTGATTGCTCTCAACAGCGTAGGTCATCTTTTCAGTTGTCTTGGTGGATGAGAGTGCGCCTTCATACATCAAAAGCAAACTTAAATCGCTAACCTCCAGACTCTTGGAGCTGCTCTTTAAAGAGTCTACTCCTACTACTAGGGAATAGAGCCCGGATTTGGCAGGAGCCAGGAATGTAAGAGTATAATTTGCACCCATTGAGATTATGCTAAACTCTTTAAGCTCACTCCCGTTAAGCCACAGGTGGAACCTATCTCTGTCCAATTCTTGTAATACAACTCCGCTTTTTTTAACCTGAATCACAACCCTTACGGGAATGTTAGCATATGCAGGAGACTCAACAGAGATGATCTCAATTGAATCAGGAGTTACACTTGTATTGACCGTGAAAGTTATGAAGTCAGACACCTGATTGCCAACCCTGTCGCTACAGATTATTGAAAATGTTGTAGTTTGGCCTTCTAGAACAGTAACTCTTGATTCGTGATGTGTAGAGTTGGTATATGCAAACTCAACTCCATTATAACTGCAACTTGCATATTCATCAGTATCTAAGGTTAAAATTGGCTGATTGCTAACCACTATTCCTTCAGGGATTGGCTTCTTAAAAGTTATCTTAGGCGGCTCATTATCATAAGTTGCACCAGCCACGTCCGAATCAAAACCGATGTTTCCAGCATTATCAGCTGCTCTGACATATGCGTGATATGTAACCCCATTTATTGCTGAAACATGATATGTAGTGACATTTCCAATCCAGGAGTTGTTAAGAATATAAGCTCCAGTATCAGTCCTGTACACTGAGAGATAGTAGCCAGCAACGCCGCTAGCATAGTCCATTGCCGGAAGCCAGTTAAATATTACTACATTAGTGTTAGTGCTCTGGTTTGAATTCAGCATAAAAGGCGTAGTGGGAGGTGTTCTGTCTATTCTAATTTCATAATGCCTGGCCGGTCCCCAGTTTCCTGCAAGGTCTCTGGCTCTCACATGGAAGTAGTATATTCCATCTTTCAGGTTTGAAAATGCAGTATTAGTCTCATTGTTTAACATTCCCAAAACCCCTTCAGGCACCTCGTCAGGAGTAGTGTCATTTTTTGAATCCAAGACATAGCTGTAAGCATATATTCCGCTTGAAACTCCAGCTGATTCAGGATCAGTAGCATTCCAGGAGAATAACACAAGGTTTGAATTGCTCCAGCTGCCTTCAGGAATGCTTCCGTGCAGATAATCAATTCGCGGATTAGTAAAGTCGGTTGTTATGCCGTCAGAGCAAACTTCAGAACTGTTTATGAAGTAAGCATTCTGAGCTATAACGCAGAACCTGTAAGTGCGTCCCTCTTCCAATGTCAAATTGTTAACAGTAACTTCAGAAGCATCTAATGCGTCCTGCCAACCGCAGCTTCCAGAAATTGGCACGCAAGCGCCATCTGCTTCTTCAATCCTGTAAAGGTAGAACACCTTTGACTCGCGGTCAAATGCACTCCACCTTGCATGCAAGGTGGAATTGCTATTAGTATAATTACCATCATCAATTACAGTAAGATTCTCAGGAGGCGTAGTATCGTACACTCCTTCCATAAGCAGTATTGAATCATTAACGGTAGCAATATTACCAGCAACATCCATAACTTCAACAAATACACCCTTAACCCCGCTTCCAGCACTGAGCAGCCAAGCCTTAGTTGAAGAGCACGCTTCCCAAGCAGTCCAGTTTAGGTCTTCATTAGCATACCTGCAGGCAGATACCCCATTGGCATCTCTAAATTCAATATTTAAAACTACATGTCTTGTAGTAGTATTTGTTTTTCCGCCATCTATTTTAAACTGAACATACGGCGGGGTATTGTCCAAAATCACAGCGGTGTTGGTGTGCAGTACATTTCTGACATTGTCATTAATCTCTGCCCTCAATATCTTAACGCCGTCTCCATCCATGTTAACAACTATGCTGCCAGTGTATACTCCATCATCCTTTCTCAAATCAGGATAAATGCCATCATCCTTCAATTCAATAAGGCTTTCCTCATAATTCAACTCGCTATAATTTACAAACACTGAAAAGCCGACATCGTTACCAATGTAAGTTAAATTAACCACGCTTCCATTCCTAACAACAGCTGGGCTGGCAATCAAGGTTCCAACAGGCCTCGGCAGCATTCCCGTGCATATTTCAGATATGTTCTTTGGAGCGTAATAAACATAGTCCCCATATCGCACATATCCTGAGGTAAGTATTCCATCTCTTATTACTGAGCCAACCATTCCGAATCCGCCGCAGGGCATCTGTGTAATTCGGATTATACTGTAGTATGCAATAGTTTGGAATACATTTGAATATTCAATTCTGCTGCCTGTAATGTCTGACTCATCTACAACACTATCAACAACTTCTGAACTTACAATCTTTGAATTTGTAATTACAGAATTAATTATTCTGCACTGCGTAGTATAATCTGCATTTTTAACTATTGTTGAATTAATTATTACGGAATTTCTGACATAGCATCCATCTACTACTGAGTTTTCAAGGTTTGCATACCTTACATCTGACCAATTATACACTTGGGAGTTGGAAGCGTTAGTATTATTAACATAAGAGTTAACTGCTATGTATATTGGCTCGCTCGTCTTAATCTGTTCTGAGTTTCCAGCTGTGTCTACGCTGTAATACCTGACTTTTTTAGTGCAGATGGAATTGAAGGCGCAGGATATGTTAAACTGAGTTGGATTATGGTAAGACTCAATATTGGGGCTGCATTCGCTCTCGTTTCCAATGTTATAAGTACAGTAATAAGTCCTATTGCAACCAGATGCAGAGTCAGAGCAATTCAGAGTAACATTTGAGTAATAATTTGAGTAATAAGTGTCAAGATATACTATCCAGTTGTCCCAACTGGGAACCTTTACATCATCTACAGTTGTTGGGGGTGTAAAGTCAATATCCCAAGCACCAGCCATTTCATCTTCATTTCCCGAATGTTCTGAATCGTTAGCATACACCTTAACCTTGCAAATGTCCAGTCCTTCAACAGGGCACTCTTCAGCAATGCTTATGTTCTTTACAGAGTTGCAAGACATCGGCTTCCAAAGCCCGTAGCTTGAACCATTATTAGTGCTTAAGGCATAATAGCACGAGTTAGCCAGACAGCCGTTCTCTGAAATAGCAGTAGTTATGTTTGCTGTTGATAGATTACCATACCAGATCTCAGTTGAGCTTGTTGACAAAATTGTAATCTGAGGCGCTTTGTTATCAACTTCAAATGTGAAGTTCGCGCTTCCAGTAACTCCCGCTACACTTGTAGCATTTATTCTTACAGTACAGTTTCCAAATTCTGAAGCACGACATAATGAGGTGTTGAACAAAACATTATTTTCTCCCCTTACGCAGCCTGAGCTGCTGAATCCGGTCTGATTCCAAGAAACGCCGTCAGCACTCCACTCATAAGAGCACGAGCTTATGCCCGCATTGAGAGTCCAAATGTCATAATATATTGTAGTTAAATCAAAAGAACAGCCTGGGTCGTAAATCGTGATTTGTGGAGCTCCAAACTCTATGCTGAAATTTCTTGAGTCCACCTCAGAAGGATTCCCTGCAACATCCTCAGAATAAATCTGAACTTCACAAGCATCAACACCATCATACCTGCAATCTTTGCCGCTCCCAACAGTTATTGTAATGTTCGAATTGCAAGGATACTCTGTATAATCCACAGTTTGTACTCCACTGCTAATAACCTTATAATAACACTTGTTCAATCCAGAACCGCCGCTATCTGAACTCGCTGTTGAAACTTCAAAGTCAGAAGAGAACCAGCTTCCAGCAGCAGGGCCTGTTATTAAAGATGTTGGCGGGATTTCATCAACCCTTATCTCAATTGGGGAGGAGAGATTTGAATTATTTACATAGTCCTCAACATAGCCGCACATCCAGGTGTGAGCACTGACTGAGAATGGAGTATTATACTGATGGTATTGTGCTTCTGAAAATGGAGGGCAGTGGGCGCCGCTCTGGTTCATGAAATAATAAATCCTTGAGTTATTGCATCCTGCTCCAGAATCAGAGCATTCAATGCTTATGGTTGCATCTGAGGCCTGCCACTGTGTTGGCACTCCTAAGATAGTTAGTGCGGGGTTTACATTATCTAGATAAACGCTGAATGAGCAGCTTTCATTGTTTCCAATTGTGTCATACGCGTATATCGTGGCAGTTCCAGAGTAGGATGATGCCAAATTAAAATTGTAATCCCAGAAATACGGGCTTACAGAGTCTACGCCGCCAGGGCTTGTGGCTGCCGGGAATGTAACATTTGCAATTCCGCTTCCAGAATTATTGACCTCAACATTTACAGTGTAGGCTCCTGAGGACTTGTTATTGTAATATATTGTGCTTTGAAGAGTATAGGCAAATGCTGAATTTTCACTTATGCTAGTAACAGCGCATGGCGGTCCCTGAGTGTGTATTTTTATTATACTGCAGTTGCTCCAGGCTCCAATATTTCCAAATGCGTCTACAGCATAAACCCTCCAGGAATAGTTTCCATCTTCAAGATGTGCCGTGTTATATTCTGTTGAGGTTGTTGAAGTTGAGATGAGCAGCTGCGAGCATCCGCTTCCATTATATATTTCTAGGTGATAGCTGCTTATACCTGCGCATCCAATGTCAGAGGCTGCGTTCCAGGATAGTGTTGGAGTGTCATCATTAGTCATTGTGTTGTTTGTTGGGTTTAGTCCTGTTACCGGGTTTGGTCCTGCGAGGTCTGTTGTGTAGTTTCCTGATTGTTTTATTGTTTCCTGGTTTGCTGCAAGGTCTGTGGAGTAGGCGCATATTTTCTGTTGGCAGTATTGTCCTGCCGGGCAGGTTATTTGTATGGGTGTTGTGTATTCTATGGTGTTTGTGTTGTTGCAGGTTTGTGTGGAGTTTATTATTTTGTAGTATGTTTTGTTGCATCCTGCTAGGTTGTCTGTGCAGGTTATGTTTATTGTCGGCTGTGCTGCTGAGCAGCTCTGACTGTTTGGAACAAATGAAGTGTTCGGCGGAGTAGTATCCACTATTAATTTTGTGCAGTTGCTCCAGCTTCCCATGTTGCCTAATGCATCTGCTGCTGCAACTTTCCAATAGTATGTTCCGTCGCTTAGTATTATAGCATAGGTTGTGAGTGTAGTAGTATTGGTGTGTGTTAGGCTTGTGCACGCTTCATCAGAGTAGATGTTGATAGTGTAGTTGCTTATACCTGCGCATCCAATGTCAGACGCCGAATTCCAAGAGAAGGTTATGCTGCTTTGGTTTAGTAGTGTGTTGTTTGTTGGGTTTAGTCCTGTTACCGGGTTTGGTCCTGCGAGGTCTGTTGTGTAGTTTCCCGATTGTTTTATTGTTTCCTGGTTTGCTGCAAGGTCTGTGGAGTAGGCGCATATTTTCTGTTGGCAGTATTCTCCTGCTGGGCAGGTTATTTGTATGGGTGTTGTGTATTCTATGATGTTTGTGTTGTTGCAGGTTTGTGTGGAGTTTATTATTTTGTAGTATGTTTTGTTGCATCCTGCTAGGTTGTCTGTGCAGGTTATGTTTACTGTCGGCTGTGCTGCTGAGCAGCTCTGATTTAAGGGATTGAATGATGTAGCTGGCGAGGTCCAGTCAATCATTATGCTCCTCTGCAAAGATTCTCCCCAATTATTTACAGAATCGTTACCATACACTTTATAAGTATATAATCCCTGAGCAAGTCCTGTCTTGTTCTTGTACCAGTTATTTCCCGAGCCTAACATGCTCTCATTTGTGCCGCTCCACTCCAAAACTGCAGAACTCAATACCTTGTCAGAAGTTACATTTATGAAAGTGTAATTTCTATTTGTAGCAGTTCCATCCCCATCTGTTGGAGGTACAAAAATTATGCTCGGCGTATTAGTATCAACTTTAATCTCATTGCTTGAAGTGTAGCTCACAACATTACCGACATTATCGCTAACATTATAGATGTACTTGTAGCAGTAACCCGAACTTAAAGTGTCAAGGACATAATCCTTAATTGGAGAGCTGTTACCTACTGCTGTAAGGGCTCCATAAGCACCGCAAGTGTAATCTCCAATGTTGAGGACTGCGGACTGCCTGTAAAGCTGTGCAGTGTATACTCCAGATTCTGAATCAGAACCGGAGCTAACATTGATTTGCTGATTTACAACATTTGTAACTCCGCTGAAATAGTTTATGCTACCCCCTGATGGAGCACTTATGTCTCTAACTATTGTGAATGTACAGCTATTGTAATTGTTTACACTGTCATATACATATATCGTGGCAGTTCCAGAATAAGTGTCTGAGGAATCCCAGCTGTACTGTAGAGAGTATGGTGCGGCAGTATCATTAAAGCCAGATGAGACAGTTTCGGGGAAATAAACCTTAGCAATTCCAGAGCCAGAGCCGTCTGAAGCAGAAACATTAACAGTGAAGCTTCCAGCGCGCGAGTCGGTATTGCTGTAATATATTGTGGTTCCAGAAACATACTGATACGAATTTCCAGAATCTTCTGATATGGCTGATACTGAACAATTCGGGTTCTGCTTGTCTATATAGTAGATGTTTGATGACTTCAAGGTTTCAGTATTTCCATAGATGTCAGTGCTGTAATAGCAGACCTTATATGTGCATACTGAACCGGCTGGGCAGGTTATGTCAAATGGAGCTGCATAAGTACTCATTCCTGAAGTGTTGCAAACCGTTCCTGAGCTTACAACCTTATAATATGTTGAGCCTGCAGAACCGCAGCCCACCTGCGAAGCTGAAAGGATTATTCCTGTAACATCAGTGTTGTTCCAAGCTCTTCCGTTAGGACTTATTGTAGTGCTCGGAGCGCTTACATCAATATACATTAATGCGCAGGCGCTCCAGGAACCCCAATTGTTTAGAGCATCTTTTGCCTTTACTCTCCACGAATATGTGCCTGTTGATAGAGCGCTTGGAGTCCAGCTGTTTGAACTCGGATAGCCAGTTTGGAGCGCAGTTCCGCTGCAGTCAGAAGTTGTATAAATCTCAACCTGATAGCCGGCAACTGAGGAACAGCCAACATCTGAGGGTGCACTCCAAGATAATGAAGGAGTTGAAGTTCCAAGACAGGAGCCAGATGGCGAAAGCCCTGTTGGCGCATTTGGACCTGCAAGGTCTATATAGTAAATGTTTGAGGATACGACGCTTTCAGAGTTGCCTACATTATCTACTGAGTATGTGCATATCTTATTTGTGCAGTATGAGCCCTGTGTGCAATTAACAGGGACGTTTCCAGCTGCGAGGCTCATGCCTGTTGTATCACAGGTTGTTGCAGCACTTACAATCTTGTAGTATGTTGCTGAGCATCCGGAGTAAGAGTCTGAGCACGAGAGAGTTACTGACGGCTGGGTTGCTGAGCAGCTCTGTCCGTTAGGGTTTATGCTTGTTGTAGGCGCTGTTGTGTCTATTTTGATTGTTTTGCTTTGGGTTGTTTCTGTGTTTCCGGCGTTGTCTGTGCTGTTGTATCTTATGTATGATATTCCCTGGGCGTTTATTTGTACCGGTGTGGTGTATGTTGTGGTTGGCGTGCAGGTGTTTGTTGTGTCTGTGCAGTATTGTGTGAGTGAGCATCCTGAGCCTGAGGCGTCGTTGCATGTTAGTGTTACGTTTACGTATGGGCTTTTTGTCCAGGTGTTGAAGGTGTAGCTTGCTCCGGTGCTGTTTACTGCTGTTGCCGTGGTTGTCGGGCTTTGCATATCTATTAGTATTGTTGAGCTTTTAGTAATTTCATAATTTGCAAGAGCGTCAGTGCTGTTGTATCTTACATATTGCGTGCAGACGCTTCCAGCACTGCAGGTTACATCTATTGGAATTGGATTTGATGAGGGAATGCAGCTGTTGCTTGAATCAACGCATACATGAGTAGCATAGCATCCCGAGCCAGCGTCAGAACAGTAGGACCCATTTACAGTTATGTTGCTCTTGGTCCAGGTGTTAAAAGTGTATGATGTTGAGGTGCCCTTCAGAACAGCTGAAACACTAGTTGTCGGAGCTGTTGCATCATAATAAAATGTTGAAGTGCTGCTGGCAGAAGTCCTTCCGGTGTTGTCGCTCACATTAAATTTGATATTGAAATCTGCTCCAGGAGCATAGTTATTATAGTAGCAGTAGCTAGCATCCTGTGTTACTCCACTGCTTGTCCAGGCCCCCCCGTTTATGCTCACCATACAGCTCGGATTTAGTATTCCCGAGCCAGAATCTGAGATTGTGCTTCTAATGCTTATTGTGCCCTTAAAGTAGCTTCCTGAAGAGTCTCCAGTTCTTGTCCCAGCATACATTACTGGTGCGCCAATTGTTGGAGCTGCACTATCGTAATAAACATTGAAAGTGTTTATGCTGTTCATGCTGGGATACCACACATCTCCATTATATGTGCATTGATAGGTGCAAGTTACCCACTGAGACAGATAGCTGTTCGTGTTTCCAGAGGTAAAAGTATAACTCCAAGCCCACGGGCTTGCACTGTCTAATCCTCCGGAGCTTACAGTATTAGGAAACTGAACATTATAAACAGTTGCAGTTCCTCCCTCGCAGTCTCCAATGTTAGTTGCAGCATCAACATTCACTGTGAATGTTCCAGTTCCCAAATTTGCATAATACACATTCGTTCCAGAAGCGTAGGCATAATTTGAGGATTCTGTTATGCTTGAAATGGTGCAGGTGTAGGCAAATGCCTTAAAGCCGAAGTAAGCCTCCTTATCAGATGGGAAAAATCCGTATATTATGAGCAGGAACGCTATTAACAAGTATAGCAGCTGAATTTTTCTAATCTCAAAAATCCACCTCTTTTTTCCCAGTCCGGTTTTCTTTTTTCTTCTCATTTCACAGAGCTCTCATTGTTCTCACTGTTAAGAAATTCTTCAATAAGCTTTTCAATCTTTGAGGATACTTTCATAGCGTTTTGAGAACAATAACTCCTGAATCTTTCAAAGAGCTCCTCTTCAATAGTTATAGTTATTCTCTTTTTCAAACCCAACAACCCCTAATACACTTACATAAACATTAATGCATACTTTATCATATAAAGCAATACTAATATTGATTTAATATATAAATTTTGCCATCTAATCCATGAAAAAAAATATTTACAAATATTTAAAAGTATTTACTTATGTGTATTATATTTGTTTTATTTTTCATTCTTTCTTATTCTTTCTCTCTTTTTTTCTCTTCTTCAATTTTTTTCTTTATTCAAAATTCTAAAGCCGCGCGCCTTATCCTGCAAGTATAATTTATCAATAAGATGCTCGGCACACTCCACAAAAGAAGAATACTTCCTCTCAATCCTTGCCCAAACAAAGCCGTCCTTCTCGTAACAGTCCCCATGCTTCTTTCTAAACTCATCAGCATGCTTCTTCAACTCAGCAGGCGGTCCCCTCCTCAGCACAGGCCTGCCCAGCGCAGCTTCCATTATTGATTGATTGCTAATTTTGAATTCAAAAATTGCATTTCCCATTTTTTCCCAGTGCAGCTCAGCTTTTTCAACCTTGAAGTAGTTCTGCTCAAGTCCTTTTCTTATGAATTCCAAGGCTTTAAGTAGCTTGCAGCCCGCCCTGTCCACATTTCCTTCAACGGGCTCTGCTTCAATCAGAAGAACACTTTCAGAGGGCTTCAAAACTATTTTTTTTGGGAAGAAAAATGAGAGGGAAGGCTCTTCTAAAAATTCCTGCGCTTTCTTTTTGAATGTTCTAAACTTTTCGTACGACAGGGCTGCAGCAGCATTCCTATCAGGCTGCACCGGGTCTATAAGTACGAGCGGCCCTTCCCTCTTAGATGCGTTAAGATTCAGTAGTGCCATTCCCTTATGATAATTTTCAGGGTCTATAACTGTTTGCTCCTTCCACTTCTTAGACGCTTTTAAGAGTTTTAGAAATCCGCCATAGTGTATTGTAAGTATGTCCAGCACATGCCCTGAAAATCCCCTTATAAATGATTCTGCACCATAAACTCCTATGCCCTTACAGAATGCCCTAGTAAGCATGGCTTCCTCAGCAAGCTTCGGCTTCTTTGAGATCTTATTCTTTACCCATTTTATATGCAGCGGGCTTACATCAATAACATTAACAGCATCTTCAGGCTTACTTATTCTAATGACAGGCACAATCTCAAAGTGTATGCCTTGCATTTCAAATTGGAAGTAGTCCCTAGAGCCCTTAATCCTTTCCAGCTTGAAACCAGAAAGCGCTTTTTTAAGCAGTTCAGAAATGTCCTTACCTTCATACTTCTTCCTGTCAAATCTGACAAATATGTCGCAGTCATAATTGTCCTTAAGGAAAGTGCCCTTTGCAACTGAGCCTCCGAGAATTGCATCTGCATCTAAGCGGCTCTTCTTAAGTGCTGTTCTTACAGATGCTAGGACTTTTAAACATCCCCTCTTAACAGAAGCTTCAGGTTTTATCCTTTCCAAAACATCTCTAAGAACCTTCCTAATAAGTAGGTTCTTGTTCTGAGTCTTCTTCATAAGACAGTGTGCTTTATCCTTAGTATAAAAATATTTTGAGAAAAAGAGCTACAGCTCACTTGCTTACAGAAACAATTCTCCCATCATACGAGAACCTTAAACTTTGAGAAGTGCTGAAACATATCAAACCTGCAGCAACTTCCAAGGGCCTTTCAATGCTGCTTATTCTTTTTGGAACCCTGCTCTTGATATCCACTAAGTATGCCCCGCTGCCCTGCTCTTTGAACGCCTCACTTAAAAGGCTATACTTCTGGTTAGAGCTTGGACTGCTTATGAAACAGAGTTCATATCCAGAAGGGGCATTTAATGAGTATTCTCTTTCCTCTCCATAGTTGAGTCTGCTGATAATGTCGGAAACTTCCCTTTCAATTTTTAAAATCGCAGCATCGTTTGAAGTTTTAGTCATCATCCAAACTCCCTTAGCACCAAAATATACTACTAATCCCATTATTACTGCTGCCATCATATAAACAAATACCTGATTCTGAACCTGAGCCCTCATGAAATTACGAAACTCTTAAGAATATTTAAATCTTTTTTAGATGCCCACACAATCCGAATAATTTTTAAATACTCCCAGCTAATCTCAAATTTAAGGTATTGCGAGCATGACGCGAGTAACAAGGTTAGTTTTGGAAGGGTTTAAAACATTTGCCAAGCGAACTGAATTCATCTTCGGAGAGAGATTCAATGTCGTGCTTGGCCCAAACGGCTCCGGAAAATCAAATGTTCTGGATGCATTCTGCTTTGTTCTCGGAAGGGCGTCTGCTAAGAGTATGAGAGCAGAAAAGAGCTCCAGCCTCATCTATAACGGGGGAAAACTGAAAAACCCTGCACCCAAGGCAGAGGTATCAATATTCTTTGACAACTCAGACAAATCATTCCCAGTAGACACAAAAGAGGTTAAGATAACCAGGATTGTTAAACAGAACGGCCAAGGAACTTACAAAATAAATGACAGAAGAGTCACCCGTAATGAGGTTTTAGAACTCCTCGCAGCAGCCAGAATAGACCCTGACGGCTATAACATAGTCCTTCAGGGCGAAATAAACGACTTTGTGGAAATGAGCCCAATCCAGAGAAGGATGCTTATTGAAGAGATTGCAGGAATATCTGTTTATGAAGAAAAAAAGCAGAAGGCAATATCCGAACTTCAAAAGGTGGATGAGAGAATAAAACAGGCGGAGATAATCCTTGCAGAAAAGGAGGCAGCTCTTTCTGAGCTCAAGAAGGATAGGGAGCAGGCGCTCAAGTATAAAGACCTTAAAGAGAAGATAGACAGCCACAAGGCAGCATACTTGTCTTTGATAATAGAAAAGAGAAAAAAGGAGATAGAAAAGGCAGAAGCAAAGATTTCTGAAGCGGCCAAGGAGATTGAAGGCATCCAAAAAGAAATCTCTGAAGTCAGAAGCCAGATTGAAGAAAAGAAGAAGCTAATAGAAAAAATAAGAAATGAGATTAACGAAAAGGCAGAAACTGACGAGTTGGCGCTGAACAGAGAAGTTGAAGAGCTTAAGGTTAAGATTGCTACTCTTCAAACAGGAATTGAATCACACAAAAAAGAGATTGAAAAGCTTCAGGAAAAAATTTCTTCATCAAAAAAAGAAGTTGAAGAGAACACTCAAAAGATAAGCCAGCTCAACTCTGAAGTAGAATCTGCACGGGCAAAACACCAGGAAAACCTTAAACAGATTGAAAAAATAAACCGCAGCATAGAAGAGTTCAGAAAGAAACACAAGCTGGAAGACGTGGCAGAGCTTCAGAAGGAGATGGAAAAGATTGACTCTGAATCAGAAGCAATCACTCAGCAGATTCAAAAGCTCAACGAGGAAAAACAGTCTTTATTGAGAGAGAAGGACAAGCTGGAAGTTCAAATTTCAACAATTGAGCAGCAGATTCAAAAGGTAATACAGATTGAAAAGGAGCATGCGGATGAGCTTGAAAAATTAAAAGACAAGAAAGAAGAATTCAAACGCACAATCCTTGAAATAAACAGGCTTTTAACTGAAGCATCTTCAACATCAGCACGCCTGGCAGAAGCCAGAGCTCGGATGGAAAGCGTAAGCCAAGCGCTTCAGAGAGCCCGAATAAAGAGCACAATAGCCAAAGAGGGCTCACGAGCAGACGCAGCAGTTCAGAAGGTTCTTGAACAGAAGGGAAAAATTCCCGGAATAATAGGAAGCGTTGCAGAACTGGGAAACGCGCCTTCCAAATATGCATTGGCGCTTGAAGTAGCAGCAGCAAACAGGATCAGAAGCATAGTTGTAGAAAATGAGGACTCTGCAATAAGATGCATAAGATTCCTCAGAGAAAACAAATTTGGAGTGGCAACATTCATACCGCTTTCTAAGATAAAGGTTCCCGAAATTGACAATAACACCAAGCAGCTAGCCTCAGCCAAAGGCGTCTTCGGCTTCGCATACGAACTAATTGAATGCGATAAGAAGTTCAAAAAGGTATTTGAGCACGTTTTTGCAGACACATTAGTTGTTGAAAACTCTGAAACTGCAAAGCGTCTTGGCATAGGAAATGCACGAATGGTAACCCTGGAAGGCGACCTGTTTGAGAGAAGTGGTCTTATCACAGGCGGATTCAGACAGCGCGAGAACAGAGGTGGCTTTGCAGAAAAGGAGTCAGTAGAAGAACTTCAAAAGCTGGAAAAGTCTTATTCTGAAGCAACAGAAGAAGTCACAAAACTTGAGGGCCAGAAGAAGGCGCTGGAAGACAGAATAGCTGAGCTGAGAGAAAAGAAAGCATCCCTTGAGGGGGAGATAATAAGGACGGAAAAGAGCCTGCACCTTGAATCTTCAGACCTGGAAGTTTCTAAGAGGACCAAGGAGCTTCTTCAAGAAGACATCAAAAAGAAAGAGCAGGAAATTAAAGCCAAAGATGCGGAAATATCCAAAACGAGCAGCACTCTTGCTAAGATAAAGAGCAGAAAGCAGGAGCTAAGAATTCAGATAAACAGCCTTCAAGATCCAGTGCTCATAGCAGAACTCACAGCATTTGAGCAGAATAAATCTTCAATACGCGAGGAGAATGTTCAGCTTGAAATAAAAATGAACTCACTCTTAGCGCAGCTGGACATACTGAAAAACTCAAATGAGAAGATTGAGAAGGCGATAAGGCAGACTGAAAAGGAGATTGACACCTTCCAGAATGAAATTGAAAAGATGTCTTCTGAACTAAAGACAAGCACAGCCACTCTTAAAGAAAAAGAGGAGCTGCAACGGGGCTTCAGGATAAAGTTCAGAAAGCTGTACGAGCAGCAGCAGACCCTATCCGAGGAAATCTCTAAGGCAGAAGCGGAGATTCAGATAAAAGAAGATCGCATAAGACAGATTGAAATGCAGTCCAACAACCTGTCCCTCAAAAAAGCTTCTCTTACAGGAGAACTCATAGGGCTGGAGAAGGAGTTTGAACCATACAAGAATGTTGTGCCTGCAACCGGCAAATCAGAAGCGGAGCTGAAATACGAGTTTGAAAAATACGAGAAGTTAATTCTTGAGATGGGAGCGATAAATCTCAAAGCCATAGAGGTATATGACGCTGCTGAAAAACAATACAATGAGCTTCTTGAAAAAAAGTCAAAGCTATCTGAAGAGAAGGAATCAGTAATAAAGATGATTCAGGAAATTGAAGGAAAGAAACTTGGCTTGTTCATGAAAACATACGAGGCTTTGGATGCTAACTTCAAAAAGTTCTTCTCAGCATTAACGGTTAAGGGAGAAGCATTCTTAGAAATTGAGAACAAGGAAAACCCGATAGCAGAAGACTCTGGAGTAACAATAAAAGTTAAAATAACCCAAAACAAGTTTCTAGATATAAGATCACTTTCAGGAGGAGAAAAGTCTCTTACAGCGCTGGCATTCATATTTGCAATACAGGAATTTGAACCAGCTCCATTTTATCTGTTTGATGAGGTAGATGCAGCCCTTGACAAGCGCAATTCAGAAAAGCTAGCGAAGCTGATAAAGCAGTATTCTGCAAGGGCTCAGTACATAGTTATAAGCCACAACGATGCAATAATCTCTGAGGGGGACGTGCTTTACGGGATATCCATGGATGTAGACAAGGCTATAAGCACTGCAGTTTCTCTAAATTTTGAAGAGGCAAAACAGATAGTCAAAGAAGAGCAGGCAAAGGCATCGCAAAATTCTAACCCTTAACGCATAGTTCCTTAAGAGTTTTAGAAATTCTTGCTATGGAACTATCCAGAGAGAACTTGGCTGAAATCTCACGCCTGGCATTTTTTCCCAACCTTATTCTGAGGTCTTCCCTCTTTATCAGAGTCTCAAGCTTTTTTACCAAATCAAAAGAGTTTCTCTTTTTGAAAAACAGTCCAGTCTCATAATTTATTAAGTAGTCACTTATATTCCCAACTCTAGTAGCGATTACTGCAACCTCACAGGACATTGCTTCCATAGTTGCTAGGGATGAAGTTTCAGTTATTGATGGCATCACAAATATGTCCATCGCCTGATAGAACGGAACGGGGTCATTTCTAACGCCTGTGAGATATACCCCTTCTCTATCCTTGAACAAGTTTCTTATTTCTGGGAGTCCGTCGCCAACTATTAGCAGTATTACATTCGGGTATCTTCTTCTTAAGTGAATAAATGCTCTGTAAAGTGTTACAAGATCCTTCTCCTTAGCCAGCCTTCCACAATATCCTACAACAACGCTGTCAGGATTTATTGATAGCTCCAGCTTAGCAGCTCTTCTATCAACGGGTGGAGAGAATTTTGAAGTATCAATTCCTAATGGGACTATCTCCTTCCTTACACTTATATGCTGCTGAGAAAATATCTCAGCAATCTCCTGGCTAGGTGTAAGAATTAGAGAGCAATTTCTGTATGTGGCAATAGCCACTATCTTAACAAACCACTGCACTAATGTCCTGAGCAATCCCTTAAAGCCTAAATGTTCAACAACGATCTGCCACTCAATTACATGCGTGTAAGCTACAACATTCTTCCTCAGAATTTTAGCTGCGAATACAGTTAGAATTCCAACAGGGGCTATGGACTGCACGAAAACGATGTCGGAATTCTTAACCTCTTTTAAAATTTTAAAAAATGAAGGGTGTGCCAGTTTTAGCTCGCCCCAACTTTTCTTCCCAACTCTAAACTTAACTATTCTAACGCCTTCAATTCCTTCCAACTCAGAACCGCTTGGACCGAAGTCAGGTGCAAGTATCGTGATATTAAAATCTTTTATAAGCTTTGGAACTGCCTGCTGTAAGAATTTGCTTACCCCATCAACTCTCGGAGGAAATGTGTCCGTAGCTATTAAGAGATTCTTCTTTCTAACTCCTTCCTCCATTTTTATCCCTTATAAAACTTTTCAGCATAAAGACAGCCCGCATAAACGCCATTTACCAAGGTTGATATAAACACTTTAGGAAGCAGCGGAATCATAGCTATCCACTGACTCTTAAACTCTCTCAGCGCAGCCATCTTAATATCAAAAGTGTTAGAAACATTTACATATATCCTGGGCTTGTCCCTCTTTCGGAAGTTTATCAGATTCCAAACCTCAAACATCAGAACCTCACAATTCAATCCCGAATTCTTAACAGCTTCTCTAACAGCCCTCTCCACAGCCCTATGATCCGGATGCGGATCATCATAGGAGTGAGTAAAAATCTTAGACGGCCTTTCCTGAATTATCACCTCTTCAATCTTCTTATCAAGGCCCTTCTCCTTCAGCTGAGTTAAAAACTTCCCCTCTTCCAGGCCAAGAAATATTGGCGGCTCGCTGCACCCTATTATTCGGTCAGCATTTTTTGCCTCATTCACACGCATCTCAATAGTGACTCTCTTCTGCAGCCAGATGTGACTCTTCTCACCGTATGAAAAAATTATCGCCCTCGCCTTCCAGCCGTCCATTACATACTTTGCCACTGTAGCTCCGGCACCGAAAACTTCATCATCAGGATGAGCGCATATTATAAGTAAACTCTTTTTTTCATTTTCATCTTTTTTTACTTTCTCATTCTGCCCTTCCATAACAGCTAAAATGAGTTTGCCTTTTAATAATTTAACCATTGCTTCAAAGCAGCGTAAAAAAATTTTGCAGAAAATTTCAAAGTGGGTCGGCGGGAATTTGAATCCCGGACACCCACGTCTTCAGCGTGGTGCTCTCCCAGGCTGAGCTACCGACCCATCAACAAAAAACCAAACAAGGAGTGCTTATAAACTTTTTGGAAGCAAAGGTGAAGATTAAAAATCGTCAAAGCTTTCCTCTTCAGCACTTTCAAACTCGTCTTCTTCCAAATCTTCAATCTTGCCTGCCTTTCCAGATTTTGCCTTATCGCCAGGTTCTGCTTTTTCAATAATGGAAAGCCTCCCAAACTTTCCAGTGGAGAGCTGAACTTCGCCCTGATACTCTGAAGCATAGCCGTTTTCAATCTTTATCTTATCATTATCTCCAACCTGGTCTACCTGCTCGTTCCACAAGGTCAGCTTTATAGATCCAGACTCGTCACTCAGCGTTGCGCTAGCAACCCTGCCTTCCCTTCCAAACTTGTTAAAAGTTCTAACTTCACTCTTGTTGCTCACAGTTCCTGAAACTTCAATCTTTCCCTGATTCGCCTTTATATCTTTGATTTTCATAAACTGCAGGAAATCAGAGGGTTATTTATAAATTTATTTGTTTGGAACAATATGCGGATACTAAAAAGAAGAATTTACTTCTTCTGCGCCAGCTCTTCAAAACTCTTACTTCCAGAAATCAGCGCAGAAAGCACATCCTCCAACTCAGAAATTCCTACTCTAACCTGCCTTGTAGTGTCTCTGTCCCTAACAGTCACATCGCCATTTGAAACACTCTCAAAATCTATGGTGACGCAGAAAGGAGTTCCAATCTCGTCCTGACGGGCATACCTCCTGCCTATAGAGCCTGACTTGTCATAAGTGCAGACAAACCTCTTCCTTAACTTGTCATAAACCTGCAGTGCAAGTTTCAGAAGTTCAGGCCTGTTAGAAAGCAGGGGCAGAACTGCAACCTTCACAGGCGCTAGCTCGGGAATTATTTTCAGCACAACATTCTCCCTTTCCTTATCATAAGAATATGCTTCAGAGAGTACTGCGAGGAAAGCCCTCTCCATGCCAAAAGAGGGCTCAATCACCCTTGGAACTATATTCTCCCTAGTCTCCTCATCAAAATACTCCAAACTTTTCCCGCTCTCCTTCATGTGCCTAGTAAGATCATACTGACCCCTATTAGCAATTCCGCTTATCTCCTTAAATCCGAACGGAAACTTGTAATCAATATCAAATGTTGCAGTAGAATAGTGCGCCAGCTCGCTCTTAACATGCTCTCTAACTCTAAGCCTATCCCAGCTAAGCCCTAAAGACAAGTACCACAGAAATTGCTCAGCCAGCCAGTAGGCGTGCCACTCATCTAAAATGCCCTCAGAGACCATCTGACTTATGGTTACTTCTCGCATCTCCTTTGAACCCTGCTCCTGAGTATTGGCATCTAAAAGCATTACTCTCAAATTAAGGTGCTCTGCATCCATAATTGAACACTTATCACTCCTAGGATTTATGAAATATTCAAACTCGGCAATGTGAAATTCCCTGCACCTGAAAAGAAAGTCCCTCGGGGCAATTTCATTTCTGAAGCACCTTCCTACCTGAGCAATGCCAAATGGAAGTTTCATTCTCATAGTTTCAGCGATCATCTTAAAATTGATGAACATCTCCTGAGCAGTTTCTCCCCTGAGGTAAGCAATAGTACCTTCTGATCCGACTGAAACTGGAAAGAGTAGCTTGACCTCCTTAGCAGTGCTCTTATCTAAACTGCCGCCGCAGAACTCGCATTTAGCTTTTCCAAGCTCAGACTTGTCAATCTTGTTAATCTTACCACACTTGGAACACTTAACTGATATGTCAGAAAAGCTTTCAATATGGCCAGAAGCCTTCCAAACCCTGCCGTGCGAAATTATGCTGCCGTCCATACCTACAACATCAGACCTGCTCTGCACAAAGCGCTTCCACCAGCTAGCCTTGATGTTGTTAAAGAGCTCAACCCCTAAAGGCCCGAAGTCCCAGAATCCTGAGAGGCCGTTATAGAGCTCAGAGTTCTGGAAAACGAAGCCCTTCTTTTTGCAGAAAACTGCCAGGTCGCTTATTGTGATGCTGGACTCTTCTCCATTTTTCATGAATATCACTTGCAATGGTTATCTCTTACCACTTTATAAAATATTCTGTAATATTTATAAATATGAGCAGATACATTCAAGGTGGAATGAAAATGAGAGCGTGGATCTTAACAATCATAATATTCACAATGCTTGCTTCCACCAGCACTTATGCAGCTGCTACGAGCTACTACGCAGACCTACAATTTTCAATTGATAATTCTGGAAAAGCTACAGTCTCGGGAAGAACAAACTTTGAAGGGCTTAAGCCAGGAGTTTATGACACTTTGACTTCAAAGAGTGGAGCATACTGGCTTTTGAACATAAGTCCAGATGCAGAATTTTCAGAATACATATTCTCAGCCCAGCTTCCGCAGAATTCTAAAATAAACTATGTTAAGGCATCCTCACCATTTAGGATAGAATCTGTAGGAGACCGCCTGGAAGTAACTGTGCTGGGCAACTCTGAAAAACCATACCT
This sequence comes from Candidatus Woesearchaeota archaeon, assembly GCA_038874135.1. Taxonomy (GTDB): domain Archaea; phylum Nanobdellota; class Nanobdellia; order Woesearchaeales; family 0-14-0-80-44-23; genus 0-14-0-80-44-23. The sequence continues at coordinate 332,357 of JAVZCZ010000001.1, read as the reverse complement.
GCTAGTGCAATATTCCCTGGAAAACAAAAGAGAGAACAACATAATCCTTGAAACTGCACTGGGCCTCATACTAGTACTTGCAATGATAACTATTATCATGCTTATAATAAAAAAGAGGCGAAATTTTCCAGCTCAAACTACAGAAAACCACAAGGCTGAAAACAACTCAGATATGACAGAAAAGATAAAGAAGCTTCCAGTCAGACAGGCGCAGATAATGAAAATCATATTTAAATCGGGAGGTTCAGCAACTCAAGCAAGAATAATGCAAGAACTTAAAATTCCAAAATCCTCACTATCCAGAAACATCCAGGCGTTGATAAGCAAGGGTCTCGTGCAGAAGGACAGGTACGGAATGACAAACCTGCTTTCAATAAAAAGGGAAAAGGAGCATTAAACCTTTCTGATTGTTCCGGAATGTTCCGCAGGGTTCCGGATTAAATTATTAAACGGTTCCACATAAATAATTATAATTGGGCCAGCAGCCAAGATGAAATGCTTACAGAGAATGCTGGCTGGAGGATGAAAAACATGGATAGAAAACTGGCGTATGTCATATTTATGCTCGGGCTCCTGGCAGTATTATCAGGAGTTGCCTTTGCAGAAGAAGCACAGCCTGACAACAGCACCGAGGTTAATGAGAGCGAGATAACCCCCTTTTTATACCCCTTGGGTGCAGAGGTCAGGCTTCTTCAACTGCAAAAGAGCATACTGAGAAACATAGCTGCAGGAGAATATATAATAGAACAGATTAAGAGTGCAAATTCCAGCACAGACACTTCAATGCTGGAAGCAAAGCTGGACGGGCTGCGCGCTCTTAGCGACGAAGTTAATGAGCTAATAAGCGAGCTTAACACAACCACTAAATCAGCTGATGAGCTTGCTCAGCAGTTTGTGGACATAAAGGCGCAAGCAATAAACCTAACTCAGGAGTTCAGAAAGACGGCTTCGCCAATGCTAAAAGAAGCAACGAGGGATAGGATACGCTTAAGGATTCAAGATATGGAAAGAACACAGCTTCAGAACATAAGTGACCAGATACAGCAGATGAGAAGAGCTTACAATGCGCAGTTCCTAAACATTACACTTCAAAAGCTGGGAGTCAATAATGACTCTTTAATAGAAGCAGTTAGAAGTGGGAATGCATCGCAGAAAGAGGTTCACGAATACCTCAAAGGCATAATCCAATCCGCACCTCCGAGCGAGAGGGTTAAGCTTTTGAGCAAGATAAACGAAAATATGAAGAGAATCTCAGTATATAATATGGCGGTGAAGAACAGGATTTTAGAAAGAAGGACTGAGCGGCTTCAAGAGAGACAGCTTAACCTGGAAAAGAGAATTAACCAGCTACGTCAAAGGAATGAGAGTATAGGTCAGAGAATTGAAAGAATATACAGCAGGTATAAAAACAGCTCTTCAATTCCAGTTGGGAACTCTAAGAATGAAAATAGCAGGAGGCGATGAGTATGAAAATCCTCTACGCAATAATCCTATTTGGACTCATAGCAGTGGGACTTTTTGCAATAACATTAATTTCAGGGTGCAAATCAACCAACATTAAAGGCGAGAGCTATCAGCAGACTAACTCCGCTCAAGAAGCTGAGGCGCCTGAGCAGGCAACTGTAGGGATGATAGAAGACTCTTCAGACATAACCATAGGAGATATGATCTGAAATTTTTAAAATCTTTTTCTTTTTATCTTGACTTTAACCATTCTACTTCTTCTTCTTCCAAACCCAGCTCGGAAGAAACCTGTTCTGAAAATTTCCTGCCATATCGAAAAATGAAACTGATAAATGGAATTAGCTGAACTGCCTCAGCAGTTGAGCAGTGCGTCTTCAAAGCAAGCTTCTGCGCTATTGACTTCCTCTTAGCATATCTTGAATTCATAATCCACTCATACAGAGCCCTCTTTGGCTCTTTAAAATCTGGCTCTCCAGAATACTTAGCATCCTTAGCAGCAGCAACACCCGCGGTCATTAAGAGCTCAACAGTGCGCAGGTATCCCCAATACTGCCTCTTAACAATTCTACCCCGAAAAACATCTGCCTTTGAGAGGGCGTCATAAGCCCTGAACAAATCTTCAATGAGCTTATACTCTCTAGGAAGGTTCTCTTCAACCCAGAGGAACTGTGTATCCGGATCTTCATTAACCCTGGAGAAGGCAGCCGAAGCTATTTCCAGATTTGTACCCTTAAAAACTCTTATTAGTGCTGAAGACATACTTTCCTCTTGAAGCCTGTCTCCAGCAACTGAAGAAAAGCTCTCTAAGTTATTATAATCAGAAGAACAGGTTTGAAGGTCATTAATAGCAGCCCTAGCATCCCCGCCGGACATGCTCGCTATCCTCAAAAGAGAATCCATCTTAATGTTCAATCCTTCAGCCCTAGCAACCTTTAAAATAATTTTTAAAACATCCTCATTTTTCAACCTGTAAAATCTTATTAGAAGAGCCGACTTTCTTACAGCGTTAAACCTTGAATCCCAATGCACTTCCTGAGGACTCTCCTTAAAGGATGCAGTCATAACAATCGGAAAATTGGTACTTTCAATAATCCTAGCAAGCTCCTGCAGCCCCCCTCGATCCTCAGAGCCGGTTATGCCCTCAATCTCATCCACTAAGATTATCTTCTTCCTGCCGAAGAGGGAGGCCTGCCTGGAAGCGATTCCAACAGTTGCCCTGAGCTGCTCGTCACTCCTGAAATCAGAAGCATTAACCTCCAAAACCTCAAAGTCGTGCTCTTGCGCAATAGCATAAACAGAGCAGGTCTTCCCAGTTCCTGAAGGCCCATATAAGAGTGCTGCCTTCTCTCTGCCCCTGCCAAAGTTCAAAATAAACTTTTTAAGCTTGCCAAGAGCCTCATCCTGGCCAATCACTTCAGAAGCTCTTTCAGGCCTGTACTTCTCACTCCAGGGCAGGTTTGTTTCTTTCATGCTTCTTCGCAACAATTATCCTTGCAGGACTCTCTCTTAAAGATATGCTCACCTTTAAGCATAGCCTTATCATTATATATTTTACTGTCCCGATGAAGGATTTCCGACTTGAAAAAATTCTTTTAATCTTCTCTTTGAATTTTTCTTCCTTTCTCATTATTAGTCCAAGCCCCTTAACATTTTTATACCTTTCAAAGCCCACATCTAAAATCTTGGCAACAGAAAGTTTTTCTTCGTTCAGTATTCCCATTATAAAACCAGAATTGTATGCCCGTGCAAAAAACTTATCGCTCCTTCCCAATCCTAAGCATAATGACCAGATACTTCTTCTCTTTTCAAAGTTTAGTACTAAAAATCCGCCCGGCTTTAACACCCTGCAGCACTCTCTTATAATTTTTTTAGCATCTTCATCGTTCTGATTTATAAGCACATTTGAGAGTATAACCAAATCAAAACTCTCATTCTTAAAAGGAATCCTCTTTAAATTTGCCCTAACGAAACTTACACTGCATATACTGCCAACTCTCTTTTTAGCTTCTCTCAGCATACCAATAGAGAAGTCCACAGCAGTTATCTTAAATTTAAGCTTAGAAATTTGTTCAGTTAGAATTCCGTTGCCGCAGCCAGCCTCCAAAACATTTTTTATCCTATAATATCTAATGAGCTCTTTTATTTCTTTAAATGTTGAGTTCCTTAAATGATATTCAATGTCATAGTAATCTGGCCTGCCATACTTTGCGCTTATGTCATCAAAAAATTTATTCCCAACTCTTCGTTTCACAAATCTTAAAAATGTCTATATTATTATTAAACTTTCTATTTATTTCTTTCAACACAAAAGTTTTATAAACCAATATTTACTCCTAAAACATTCTATGGCAGAGACCAATATTGAGGGACCTGCTGACGGCTTTGATAAGTTCTACGAGCCGCACTCAGTGGAAAAAAAGTGGCAGGAATACTGGCAGGAAGCCCACATAGGCGGCTTTGACCCGGAATCAACAAAGCCAGTATTCTCAATAGACACTCCGCCCCCAACAGTCTCTGGCGAGATGCACATGGGGCACGCATTCTCCTACTCCCAGATGGATATAATAGCCAGATACCACCTCCTAAAAGGAGAAAACCTATTCTACCCATTCGGCTTAGATGACAACGGCCTTGCTACTGAGCGATTTGTAGAAAAGAAAACTGGGAAGAAGGCAGTTGAGATGGCCCGTTCAGAGTTTGTGCAGCTCTGCCTTAGAGAAACAGAAGAAGTTGAAAAAGTTCTCAGGCAGTCCTGGCGCTCTTTAGGGCTTGCCTGTGATTGGCGTCTAACATATAGAACAATAGACAAGCACTGCCAGAGGGTTAGTCAGCTTTCATTCATAGAGCTCTACAAGATGGGCCGCGAATACAGAAAAAATTCACCAACCCTCTGGTGCCCAGAGTGCAGGACCGCAATAGCGCAGGCAGAGCTTAATGACAAGGAAGTGCATTCACAGTTCAACGAGATCCTGTTTGAATTGGAAAGTGGAGAAAAGATACACATTGCAACAACAAGGCCCGAGCTGCTTCCAGCCTGCGTGGCTGTTTTTGTGAATCCTGAAGATGCGAGGCACTCTCACCTAATTGGAAAGAAAGCCAAGGTTCCCCTATTCGGTTATTATGTTCCAATTCTTGGAGATGAAAAGGCGGACCCTGAGAAGGGCACAGGCGTAGTTATGTGCTGCACATTCGGAGACCAGACAGACATAGAATGGTGGAAGAAGTATGAACTTCCGCTTAAGATGGCGATAACTTCAGAAGGAGTGATGAGTGATATAGCTGGAGTTTATAAGGGGCTGCCGATAAAAGAGGCGCGCAGGAAAATAATTGAGGACTTAGCCAGCAACGGGCTGCTCGTTTCTCAAACCAGCATAACCCACACTGTGAATGTTCACGAGAGGTGCGGTACTGAGATAGAATTCTTAGTAACGCCCCAATGGTTTATAAGGTATCTTGACCTGAAAGATAGCCTGTTAGAAGCTGCAAGAAAGATAAGGTGGCATCCTGAATACATGAGGAATACCTATGACAACTGGGTAAAGGGGCTTCAGTGGGACTGGTGTATTTCAAGACAGCGCTTCTTCGGAGTTCCATTCCCCGTATGGTACTGCAAAAATTGTGGAGAGATAATAATTGCTGAAGAGGATAAGCTTCCGGTTGATCCTACAGAATCAAGTCCCGAAAAGCCCTGTCCAAAGTGCGGTTCAAAAGAGTTCATACCTGAAAAGGATGTTTTGGACACCTGGGCAACAAGCTCTTTAACCCCAGAAATAGCTCTAAACTGGGACACTGACAGGCAATTCTTCAATAAAATGTATCCGATGAGCTTAAGGCCTCAGGGGCACGACATAATAAACTTCTGGGCTTTCACCACCATAGTTAAAGGGACTCTGCACACCAACCAGGTGCCTTGGAAGGACATAATGATAAACGGCTGGGCCCTTGATGCTCACGGAAGAAAGATGAGCAAGAGCAAGGGCAATGGAATAGACCCGCTTGAGATGATTTCCAAATACTCTGCCGACGCATTAAGATTCTGGGCTGCCAGCGCAAAACTAGGTGATGACATAAGCTTCTCAGAAAAGGAGTTCATAGTTGCCTCAAAGCTTATGACAAAACTATGGAACGCTTCCAAGTTCTGCGCTCAAAACCTCAGAGGCTACGCTCCAAAAGAGCCTGAAAGGTATGATGAGCTTGACGCTTGGATGCTCTCTAAACTTAACCAGCTGGTCAAGCGATGTACTGAAGCATACGAAAACTATGACTTCGTGCAGGTTCGCCTTGAAGCTGCAGCGTTCTTCTGGCACGAATTCTGCGATGAATATCTTGAACTCATAAAAGACAGGCTTTACAACTCGGCAAACTATAGTGAAGAGGAAGTCAACTCTGCAAGATACACGCTCTACACCTCACACTTGACACTCTTGAAAATATTTGCTCCCATAATCCCGCACATAACAGAAGAGATATTCAGCAGGATGTACGCCAACACTGAGGGAAAGAGAAGCATCCACGAGTCAGGATGGCCAAAACTTCGTGAAGAGCTAATAAATCCGGAAGCCGAAGAACTTGGTGGAATAGCTATAGAACTCATCTCTGAAACTAGAAAGTTCAAAACAAGCCGTCAGCTGCCTCTAAAAACAGAACTTTCCAGGATGATAATAGAATGTGATGAACAGATGCAGAAAAAGATTCAAAAAATTGCTAAGCATGTAATGGCTGGCGGAAAGGTAAAAAGTATATACTTCTCAGCGAACGACGGTGAGCTGAATCAGAACCTCGCAGTAAAGATAAAAATAGAAAAATGAAGATGGGAACACTCTTAATTTCAGCATGCTTATTATGCCTTATCATTTTAGTTATATTCCTCTTCTCAGATGAACATCTTAAGGGAAACTATTCAGACATAGTTCTTAAGGGAAACAATTCTAAAAGAGTGATAATACTTCCCGGAATGACCGGCACTCCTCTGCCCTTTGAAGAGCTCGCTAAAAAACTTAACAACGACGGCTACTCAGTAGTGGTGCCCCTCTTCAAAAATCACGGGGAAACACTTTCGCAACTTAGAAGGACAAGCATACAGGAATTAGAAGAACAGGTCCGCACAATAATTAATAGCTCTTCTGAGAAGACAATAATTGTAGCAGAGTGCTCAAGCTCTTTAATCGCCCTAAAACTTGCTGACGAGCTGAAGCTTCCTTTGGTTTTAATTAATCCTCCCCTGAACGCTAAATATGAGCTGATAACCTGGCTAATTCTCCCTTATCTTCCAAGATTTGACATCGGACTGCTGAAGGATAAGAGTCAGCTCTCCAGAGTTCCCAGATTTCATAAATACCCAACAAACTTTCTGAGAGACCAAAAAAGGTATAGGGACACTGTAAGACTTAATACGACAGTTCCTATGCTTATCTTCCATTCAAAAAATGACATAAGAGCACCTTATTCTGGAGTTAAGATGCTTGCTTCAGTTGCGCCTAACAGCGAAATATTCACCCTTAACAACTCAGGACATCTACCCTATCTGGATTTTGAGCGGGATGTCTTTTATGATAAGCTTAAAGAATTCTTAGATAAGCAGTAGATTTAAATACTCTTTTAGGTTTCCTTGCATTTAGGACGGAAAGCGAATTCTCACATTAGGCGTGTCCTGTGGGGGAATTTACAGTTGGAATGCGCAGGGCATCTCCTCTGTCCAAAATTTAATTATTGGAAGTGAACCTTATGAAATTTGAAGAACTAAACCTACATCCGCTCATATTACAGCAGGTGAAGAATGCTGGATACACTGAGCCAACAGCAATCCAGCAGAAGTGCATCCCTATAATAAAAGAGGGAATTGACCTAGTTGCCCAGTCGGAAACTGGTTCTGGAAAGACAGCAGCATTTGCAATACCATCCTTAGAAAAGGTGAAAAGGGGAGAGGGAATACAAGTCCTCGTTTTAACTCCAACCAGGGAGCTCTGCATACAAGTTTCGGAAGTTTTTAGACACTTCGGAATGGCTTTAGGGCTGAGAACTGCTAGCATCTATGGAGGAGTTTCCATAAACCCTCAGGCAGAAGAGCTGAGAAGATGTGAAATAGTCGTGGGCACTCCTGGAAGGATTATAGACCACGGTGATAGAAAAACCCTAAACTTTTCAAGAATCAAAGTTCTGATAGTTGATGAGGTTGATAAGATGGCTGAGATGGGCTTCATGGAGCAGGTTGAGAGAATAATCAGCCGTGTTCCTAAGCATAGGCAAACCCTGCTGTTCAGCGCCACCCTCTCCGAAGAGGTAGACAAGCTGGCTGAGTCGTACTCAAGAAATCCGGTTAAGATAATAACTGAATCCTACGTATCAAAAGACAAGCTAAAACAGACATACTACCAGGTGAGTCCTAGAGAGAAGTTTTCACTTTTGATACACCTGCTAAAGATTAAAAATGACGGACTAAGCCTGATATTCTGCGCTACGAGAAACGAGGTTGATATACTTTCACGAAACCTTAGACGGCAGGGCGTAAGGGCAGAGGCAATACACGGCGGGCTCTCCCAAGCACAGAGGATAAGAGCCTTGACCTCTTTAAAAGAGGGCAGAATACAAGCCTTAATAGCTACAGACGTTGCAGCAAGGGGCTTGGACATTCCAGCAGTAAAGCATGTATACAATTATGATGTACCAAAAACATCTGAAGAGTATGTGCACCGCATCGGAAGGACAGCTAGAGCTGGAAAGAGTGGCGAGGCAATAACTCTGCTTTCTGAGAGGGACTATGAAAATTTTAATAACGTACTCTCAGATAGGGAATTAAAGATTGAAGAGCAGCACACCCCTACTGTGAAACGGCTTCCATTTATAAGAGACAACATGAGAAAGCGTGAACCATTTGACAAATCTTTTAATAAGCGAAAGTTTACTGGAAAAACTCAGCAGCGGGAAGGATTTGAAAACAGGATTACAGAAAGAGAGCTTCAAAGAAAAAGCAGAGCAGATCCAAATAGAAAATTTTATTAATTTTTAGGTATTAAACTTTTTTTGAGGTGTTTAAATGAGAAGAGTATACTTTTTGCTGTTTTTTTTACTGCTCATACCCTTTGTAAGCGCCAACACATACCTTTTAAGGAAGGCTTACAGCGGCCGAGTTGTGGATGGGCAGAATGAGATAATATTTCTAAATACCACAATAACACTGGCTAAGGGAGACATAATAAAATTTCAATTTAAGCCAACTGATGCAGGTTATCTTTATGTTCTGGACCACTTTTCCGGGAAGGAAGTGGTCTTCTTAACTCCGAACAAAGAGTTAGTAGCCATATCAGAAGGCACATCTCACTACTTTGACAGCAACTCTGACGGAATACTTGACCTGGACATCTTCGTAAAAACAGTTTACACTACGGGCGCAACTGTTTATGCTACACCAATCTCAATCAAGATTAATGAGACAACCACTCAGCAGGAACAGCCTTCTCAACAGGAAGCCAAACCGCCAGCGCCTGAAAAAAATGTTAGCCAAGAAGTGAAAGTTTCTGTTGAGAATTCCAGTGCAGAGTCAAAGATGAACAAAGATGCAACAACGAATAAAAAGAGTAAGCTTTGGCCAGCCTTAGTAATAATAATTGTGCTTGCGTTGGTGCTTGCTGCATCAATCCTAATCTTAAAGGCTAAGAGGAAGATTTGAAAATGGTGTCAGTGCCTTTTGGCAGTAGAGAACTGGTTTTTCTCTTGAACCTTCTGATTTCAGGAGTTGCAGGATTTCTAATAGGCAGAGAGCGAGAGTCACGCGGCAAGGACGCTGGAGTTGCTACTCAGTCATTAGTTATAGTTGCCGCTATGACTTTTACTTACATTTCAATACTTGTTGAGCCTAACAATACTATGAGGATTGCTTCAAACATCATAGTAGGAGTAGGCTTCCTGGGTGCAGGTATGATAATGAAATCCAAGGGCGGCCGCGTCACAAATCTTACAACTGCTGCAAGCATCTGGTACTCAACAGCAATAGGAATGAGCATTGCTCTAGGTTGGTATTTGATAAGCGTATTTCTGACTGCTTTTGCCCTACTTGTTCCCAAGCTTCCGCACGCCCAACCAAAGTTAGTTCAGCAGCAAAATAATAATGAGATGCAGCAGCATCATTATCATAAGAATTGGAAGTAGTTAAACTAGTTCACTTTCTCTTCCATTTGACGCCATCTTTCGTGTCTATGAGTATTATTCCCCTCTTTTCAATTTCAGCTCTTATCTCATCAGCTTTTTTGTAATCCCTTTTTCTTCTGGCGTCTTCTCTCTCTACTATCAATTTTTGAATCTCTTCGGGAAGTGTTTCTTCCCAGTTCCAGGTCATAACACCCAGCACTGAGTCTATTCTCTTAAAGAGTTGGATTGCTTCTTCTGCCTCATTTTTTGAGATGCTTCCAATCCTCTTATTTAATTCTCTTACGAGATTGAATATATCATCCAACGCTTCTGAGATGTTGAGATCGTCTTCTAATGCGTTTCTGAAACTCGTTTCGGCATTCTTAAGAAGTTCTGAGATTGAGCCATACTCAGAGCCAGCCCTATTTATGGGCACTTGTTTTAGATTCCAAAGCAGGTTGTTAAGGCGTTCAACAGCTTCTGAGGCTGCTTTTAGCCCATCAAAGGTGAAGTTCAGCTGACTTCTATAGTGTGTGGATAATAGCAAATATCTCAAGGCAATCGGGCTGTAGCCCATGGCAGTTATGTCTCTTAAAGTGTACACATTGCCCAGAGACTTTGACATCTTTCTCCCATCAACTATCAGGTGCTCGCAGTGCAGCCAATAGTTAACAAACTTCTTTCCATTTGCACCTTCTGACTGGGCAATCTCGTTCTCATGATGCGGAAATATCAGGTCTATGCCGCCAGTGTGTATGTCAAATGTTTCTCCAAGGTACTTTGAAGACATTGCAGAGCACTCAATATGCCAGCCAGGCCTTCCCCTGCCATATTCTGTTTCCCAGAATACGCTTCCGTCTTCAGGAGTCCATGCCTTCCAGAGTGCGAAGTCTTCTGCCTGCTCCTTAGCGTACTCATCACTCCTAACCCTGGCGCCTATTTTTAGCTCTTCCTTTTTTATTCCTGAAAGCTTTCCATAATCTTTGAACTTTGCAATTGAGTAATATGTTGAGCCATCCTCTGCCCTGTAAGCGTAGCCGTTCTTATAGAGCTTTCTTATAAGTTCAGTCATCTCTTTTATGTGTTCAGTGGCTCTCGGCATCACATCTGGAATTTGAATGTTTAACGCTTTTAAGTCTTCAAGGAATGCCTTCTCATACTTAAGAGTGAACTCTCTGAGGGGCACACCCTCCTGCTGAGAGCCCTTTATGGTCTTATCATCCACATCAGTTATGTTCATCACATGCTTAACAGAGTAGCCTTCATACTTTAGAAACCTTTTTAGAAGATCTACAAAGACGAAGCTTCTAAGGTTTCCAATGTGGGCGTAATTATAAACAGTAGGCCCGCAGGAATATATTCCTACCTGTCCCGGATGTATTGGAACAAATTCTTCTTTTCTTTTTGTCAGGTCGTTGTAAAATCGCAGCATTCTGCCAATCTGGAATTTCTGGTAATTTATAAAATGTTCTGTTCATGTACTCTTAAGCCTGTTGGTTAAACTAAATTTTTTTGAATTTTCGGATTTTTAATTTAAATATTTTTTAAATTTAACAGAACATACAAAACTATTGATTTATTAAATATATATTAAAAAAATTATTTTTAAGAATAAAAATATTTATATATTAGTTCATTTAAATATATTTTTGTTGATTTTAAATAAACAAATAGGAGGTGGTGCCTATGTATTTTGACGACCTCTTTGAAGAGATTTATCAAATGCAAAAGGAGTTTGACAGACTCTTCAACAGGCTCTACCAGCTAGAAGGTCCCAAAGCTCTGCCTGCTGGAAAGAGCAACGGAAATGAGCTAGCCACCTTCTTCAGAAGGCCTACTACAGACATTACTGAAACAGACAAGTCAGTTAATGTAAGGTTTGAGCTTCCTGGAGTAAAAAAGGAAGACATCCAACTTAATGTAGGCCCAAAGGACATTGAAGTAAAAGTTGAGAAGAAGGTGGAAAAGAAAGAAGAGCGAAAGGGCACTTATCTTTACGAGTCCAGGAGCCAGAGCTTCTACAGACACATACCTCTGCCTAAAGAGGTAATTCCTGACAAGGCAGACGCGAAGTTTGAGAACGGCGTCCTGGAAGTAGAGATTCCGAAAGCGCACCCAGAACTTTCAGAAAAGAAGAAAATTGCCATCAAGTAATTCAACTATTTTTAATTTTTTAATTTAAGATTTTTTTGGAGGGAAAGCATGAACAAGAAAGAAGAGAAAGAGCATATTGAACAGACACAACAGCAGGAAGACTTTAACTCCCTAAAAACGCAGCTTCAAGAGAAAGAAGCCAGAATACAGGAACTAACAGAGACTGCCAAGCGAATTCAGGCCGAATTTGAAAATTATAGAAAGATGGTTGAGAAGCGCAATGCAGAGCTGCAAGCAATGAGCAACAGCGCTTTAATCAAGAAGCTGCTTCCAGTGCTGGACAGCATGGAGCTTGCAATCAAAAATGGAAGCGACAGGGAAAAGCTCCTAAAAGGCGTAGAGCTAATATACGCACAGCTCTACTCGGTGCTGGAAGAAGAGGGCCTTCAAAGAGTAGACTGCCTAAACAAGAAGTTTGACCCTTACACTCAAGAAGTCCTAATCGTAGAGCGCACCCAGAACAAAGAGGAGGACAACAAAGTTGTTGAAGAGCTCCAGAAGGGCTACCTCCTAAAGGGTGCAGTGCTCAGAACGAGCAAGGTTAAGATAAAAAAGATGGAAGAATGAGCCAAAAAGTCAGACCAATAATATCAACCTCAACCCCGCAGGAGGTAATGATAAGCCTTGGAGCCAAATGTGAAAGGTGCGGCCATTGCTGCAAGTACGGCTCAGCATACATCCTAGATGAGGAGCTCCATTTAGTTGCCAAATACCTGGCAGTAGAGCCAGAAGAGTTCAAGAGGCACTACCTTGAAGAAAGACAGGAGCTGAACAGGACAGTTTATAAGTTAAAACATGGGGGAAACAAGCCCTTCGGGCCCTGCATCCTTTATGACGAGCGCATAGGCTGCCTCGTACATGAGGTCAAGCCGCTTTACTGCAAGATAGCCAGCTGCTCAGACAGGGATGGAGAGGCTCTGCAATGGTTCAGATTTAACATGCTGCTTGACAAGGAAGACCCTGAAGCCCTTCGCCAGTGGAACCAGCTCATGCTCCACACTCCAAAAAGGATAGTTGGGGCTTCAATAGAGGAAATCATTCCTGACAAAGATTTGAGATTTAAAATATTATCATACGAGATAATGACCAAAGACGATTTAAAAAATTACAAAGCAAAGGAGGAATCAAAATGAACATGGAAATCAACCATGTAAAACAAAAAATATTCCTGAGCCCCGAGTCAATATTGAAATACTTGCTCGGGACAGACGACTACATAGACACTATGATAAGCTGCAGAGGCTCAGAATTTGAGATAAGCACTTACGATTACAACCTCTACGAGGCAGTCGGCAGCATAAAGCCTTATGACACCTTCAAGCTCGCCCGACTGGTAAAACTCTTAGAGGTAGTAAAGATACTTCCCTTAGAGGGCACCAGCCGCCCAATCCTAAAAGAGGAAAGGGTTGAAGAGCTGAGGAGAATAGCCCTCTCAGGAAGCACGCCGAACAGTATAAAAAACGATTAAGGAGGTAATCAAAATGGCAACAGAAAAAATCATAGGAATAGACCTTGGAACTTCCAACAGCTGCGCCGCAGTAATGGAAGGCGGCAAGCCAGTCATAATTCCAAGCGCAGAAGGAGCCACAGTCAGCGGCAAAACAGTGCCCAGCGTGGTGGCCTTCACACCAGACGGAACTGTACTCGTTGGAGAGCCAGCGAGAAGACAGGCGATCTCAAACCCTAAAAACACAATAATGGCAGTAAAGAGAAAGATGGGAACTAACTACAAGTACGAAATAATGGGAAAGACTTACACGCCGCAGCAGATCTCAGCATTCATACTTCAAAAGATAAAGAAGGATGCAGAAGCATACCTTGGCCAGCCGGTAAAGAAGGCAGTAATAACAGTTCCAGCATACTTTGACGACAATCAGAGGCAAGCCACAAAGGACGCTGGAACAATCGCTGGGCTGGAAGTAGTACGCATAATTAATGAGCCCACAGCAGCCTGCCTAGCATACGGCTTGGACAAGGCGGATAAGGAGCACAAGGTGATGGTGTTTGACCTCGGAGGAGGAACCTTAGATGTAACAATAATGGAGTACGGCCAGGGGGTATTTGAAGTAAAATCAACATCTGGAGACACCCAGCTCGGCGGCACGGACATGGACAACGCCCTCATAGATTACATAGTTAAAGAGTTCAAGAGGATGGAAGGCATAGACCTCTCAAAAGACCAGATGGCAATGCAGCGCATCAGGGAAGCAGCTGAAAAGGCAAAAATAGAGCTTTCAAGTGTGCTTGAAACAGAGATAAACCTGCCTTTCATCTCAGCCACAAATGAGGGGCCCAAACACTTACAGATGAAGATAACAAGAGCAAAACTGGAAGAGCTTGTAAGGCCTATAGTTGAGAGGTGCAGAAAGCCGATAGAGCAAGCATTAGCAGATGCAAAGCTTACAAAGAACGACATTGACAAGATAATATTAGTTGGCGGTCCAACCAGAATGCCGATAGTGCAGAGGTTTGTAGAGGACATCGTAGGCAAGAAGGTTGAAAGGGGCGTAGACCCGATGGAGTGCGTAGCGATGGGAGCTGCAATCCAGGGCGCAGTTCTGGCGGGAGAAGTGAAAGACATACTACTATTAGATGTAACTCCACTTAGCTTAGGTATAGAAACACTTGGAGGAATCTTTACAAAGCTTATTGAGAGGAACACAACAATCCCAACCAAAAAGTCTCAGATATTCACAACTGCGACAGACAACCAGCCGGCAGTTTCAATAAGGGTTTTCCAAGGAGAGAGGCCGATGGCTGAAGACAATAAACTGCTGGGAACCTTTGACCTTATCGGAATACCGCCGGCACCTCGCGGGGTACCACAGATTGAAGTTACCTTTGACATAGATGCAAATGGGATACTGCATGTTTCAGCTAAAGACCTAGGAACGGGAAAGCAGCAGGCAATGACAATAACTGCTCCTACCAAGCTCAGCGAAGCTGACATTGAAAGAATGAGGAGAGAGGCTGAACTGCATGCAGAAGAAGATAAGAGACGAAAGGAGAGGGCAGAATTATTCAATAACGCGGAAGCAACAGTCTACTCAACTGAAAAGCTCCTTGAAGAGATGAAGGGTAAAGTATCAGATGAGAAGCTGAAGCGCATAAGTGAAAAGAATTCAGAACTCAAGGAGCTGATAAAAGACAGAAACGCTGACGAGTCAAGAGTGAAATCCTTATTTGACGAGCTTAACAGACTACTTCAGGAAGCCTCAACAGAACTCTACCAGAAGGCAGGCGCCTCTGCTTCTTCCAATTCGGGAGCTGAAGATGATAATAAGAAAAATGGAGGAAGCAGGGTCTATGATGCAGAATATAAGGTAGATGAAGACAAAAAATAGATGAGGAGCATTAATGACATCAAAACATGAAGCTGGGAAAGCTTTAAAAATCCCAGCTGAAAGCGAACTTGGAATGAAAATTCCAACAATAGCAGAGTGCCTCAAACTGCTAGATGAGACAAAACTCACCAGCAACATGAAGAGGCACTCCATGCTCGTAATGAGAATATCAACCGCGCTTGCCAAAAAGCTAATGAAAAAAGGAGAAACAATAAACCTGGAACTGCTCCGCTCAGCCGCACTGCTGCACGACCTGGACAAGTTTCTAACACTTGAAAATGGGCACGAGCACGGCTACCTCTCTCAGAAGATACTGACAGAGAAGGGCTATCCGGAAGTTGGACAGATAGTTCGAAAGCACAGACTTGAAACCATTTATGAAGACCCTGAAGGCCTTAAAACTTGGGAAGAAAAGCTTGTCTTTTATGCTGATAAGCGTCTTAACGACTCAACGATAGTAGGACTTCCTGAGAGGTATGATTACCTGCTGAAAAGGTACGGGACCACTCCTAAAAGGAGAGAAGCAATACTCCGCACCAGAGCAGGTGTTGAAAGTTTAGAAAATGAGATCTTTTCAAAAATAGGAAGAAGTCCTGACGAATTAATAGAAATAATGAAAGAAGAAGGGGAGGTGGGTTCAGATGTCTAAAGACTACTATAAAATATTAGGAGTGCCTCCCAATGCTTCCAAGGAAGAAATAAAGCGGGCATATAAGGAATTAGCCAAGAAGTACCATCCCGATCTTAACCGGGGAGACAAAGAAAAGGAAGAAAAGTTCAAAGAGATAAATGAAGCATACAGAGTGCTTTCTGATGACAACCTACGCGCAAACTATGATAAGTTCGGCTCTGCAGAAGCAGGCGGCTTCCAAGCTGGCTCCTCAGGATTTGACTTCCGAGACTTTGACTTCTCCGACTTTGAAGACCTATTCAGCGGCTTCGGAAGCTTCTTTGAAGACTTCAGCATGGGAGGAAGAAGTAGCAGAACTCGTCCCAAGCGTGGCGCAGACATATACCACGATGTAGAAATAACTCTGGAAGAAGCAGCTTCGGGACTTGTAAAATCATTTATACTGGAAAAAAACGAGGAGTGCGAAGCCTGCAAGGGAACAGGAGCAGAAAACGGCGAATTCAAAGTGTGTGAAGCCTGCAACGGCACAGGATATGTACGCTCAACAAGAAGAACCCCATTCGGAATGTTCAGCACGAGCGGGCCGTGCAGAAGCTGTAACGGAACTGGAAGAATTGCTGAAAAGAGATGCCGAGTATGTCATGGCTCGGGATATGTCCTTAAAAAGAAGAAAATAGAAGTGAAAATACCTGCAGGGATTGACTCTGGAGCAGAATTAAGAGTTCAGGGTGAGGGAGAGCCAGGCTCGCACGGGGGAAGGCCCGGAGACCTTTATATAAGAGTATTTGTAAAACCCCACCCAATATTTGAAAGGAAGGGAGACGACCTATACACTAGAGTGAGTATTCCATACACCAAACTGGTATTGGGAGGCACCGCACAGGTCCCAACGCTTACAAGCGGGAATGTTTCAATAAAGATTCCACCACATACGCAGCCAGGCACAATGTTCAGGCTAAAAGGGAGTGGCATGCCCAGGCTTAACGGCTACGGCTATGGCGATGAGTATGTAACAGTGGAAGTTAAGGTTCCAGAGCACATCTCCTCTGAAGAGAGGGCAATACTTGAAAAACTCGCCAAATTTGAAAAGGAGTAAAAAAATGCGAAATCTTCCATTAAGATTTTCAGGAATTGAAACACTTCACATACTAATCTCAACAGTAGGTGTAGGCCTAGCTTTTTCAATAGCTTATCAGATAAACATCTTAATAGCGCTACTAACAATAGGAATTGGCTTCGTAATTCACGAGATAGCCCACAAGATTGTTGCTCAACACTACGGCTGTTTTGCAGAGTTCAGAGCAGACTTCAGAATGCTAATCCTTGCAGTGCTTTTATCACTCTTAGGAGTAGTGTTCGCAGCCCCCGGCGCAGTGATAATACTGAACAGCAGGCCAATGAAGAAAAGGGAGATCGGCTCAATCGCATCGGCAGGCCCACTTGCCAACATAATCCTAGCCCTGTTCTTCCTAGTGCTCCTACTCTCTTCAACAAGCCTGCAGGTGAAGGCATTTGCATCAGCAGCCTTAACTGTCAATGCCTGGTTATCCCTTTTCAACATGCTCCCCTTTTTCAACTTTGACGGAAGAAAGGTTTTCTACTGGAGTAGAACTGCCTTCGCAGTCATGCTTGCAGCTTCCTTAATACTGCTCATAATCTCAGAATTCTTTATCAGCGTGCCCACAGCAATTTAACAATATGCAATCTAAACAAAAAATATAATCAATAAAAAATGGGACATTCCAAAATTACTATCTCTTTTTAGCTCTTACCTTTTTTTCAGGCTTCCTTTCCTCTTCGCACTCGCAGCACTTCCTATTCTTACTTATTAGGAATATGTAAATAATCTCTAGAATGCCTGCTGTATTTATTATTAGGAATACTATAAACCAAGCCAGATCGTCATTTCTTGCAGACTTCCAAAGTGCAATCGCCTTCCAGACGGCGCTCCATATCAAAATTAGAATTAACAGTGCAAAAATTCCTGGGCTAAGATAAAAGGGCCACATCATATACGGTTGGTAAAACGCCATAAACACACCTCCATAATTCTTTAATAACATAATAACAAAATGACTTATTATATTTAATACTTTCTATATATGAAATAATTTTTTGCATATGCTAACTGAAAGCCCTCAAATTCAAGGCAGGTTTCCCTCTTGTCTGAGATGACCACGCTCACATTCCACTTATCAATAATTCCCAATTTTTCAGAACACTCTCCATTATTAAAAAACTTAATAGCATCTACAAGCCTTTCCTCCTGCCTGTCAAATGTGCCGAGCTGCGCGGGAAGAACTGCCTGCACTACTCTCCCAGCTATAGGGGTAACTGCACTAGACAGCATAAAATCTGAGAGGATAACTGAATCATTAGGAAGATTATCCCTAGCCCATAGAAGAGCATTCCAAGCATCCATATTCATTATCGGCTTTGCATAGTCAATGCTCAAACTCTTAGAAGGATATTTAAGCTGGAACATTAAACCTAAAATTAGGACGACTGCAATAACAGCAAAAGTTGACCCAACCCTTGAATATAGGAACAAGTAAACCTTAGATAATCCGACCCCGGCGAGTGGAACCATAAAAATCATAACATAATAAACCACTCTCTGATAAGGTGCTAGAAAGCTCACATTAAAAATCTGAAATATGAAAGAAATTAGTATTGAAAAAAATGCTGCCAAGAGCAGAAGGCGCGGCCTATCCTCCCCCTTTTTTAAATATGCTCCCATAAGCGCCAGTATAAATCCTGGAATTGTGAATAGCAACGGAATTGAATATTTCAGCTCATACCCTCCCCATCCGAACTTGAACACCAGATTTTTTAAGATTAGAAAAAAAGCTACCTCTCCATTTAATCTTATTAGCAGAGATGTGATAATCATGCATGTTAGAATTATCCCAAATACTAAAAGAAGCTTAGCCCTCTTCTTGATAAAATTTGGAAAGAAAAGCGGATAGGTAATAATTGCTGGGAGTAGTATGGTTGCACTTGGCGGATAAATCATAAAAAGAAGAACCCACAGCAGGGTGGAAATAAGAATATTCTTACCCTCAGCAACACTTTCTGAAAAGTAGCCCAGGAATAGAAACATCAATGGGAAAGCTGCTGACATCGGCACGAAGTAGGCAGTTCCTAGTAAGTTAAGTCCACTCTTCAAAGTTGCAAATATAAAAATTGAGAGTAGTGCTTCAATATATGAAAACTTCATCTTTCTGAGAGAAAAGTAAAGACAAAAGCCAGACAAGGCTGCAAGAATTGCAGGTATAAACCTGCTGAAAAGTATGAAACCAACCCGTCCCATAAGTAATGCTGGAAAAGCCCAAATTAGATGAAACAAAATTTCAAAATCAAAATGTCTCTCTCCAACATACGGATTCAAGTTCGGCTTTCCTTCGGAAATCGCGATTATCTGAGCTAGATGCTGCCACTCGTCCACATGAATTGGAAAGGGATTCTTTAAATGTGGAACATATGCTGAGAAAAAACATGTAAAAACTGCTAGGGCAAGCAGAACTGCTTTAACTTTTGAATCCTTATCAGCCCTATGAACCCTATCTTTCATACTGGCTTCCCCTAATAAAATCCTCTTCCCGGATGCTCCTGTCCTTTAGGCGTGCCCCGCACTTCGGACATATCCTAAGCTTAGCATCAACCTGCGCGTGACACTCCGGACAAGTCTGCAATCCCAAAATCTTCTCCCACTTACTCCTCTCCTTAGATGCCAGCAGCTCGTACTTCTTCATCTCAGCAGTGTGAAACTTAATTTCTTCCCTGCCTTTTTCATATTTAAGAAGCTCTCTATGAATCTCAGCCTCTTTGAGATATCTCTGCTCTCTCATTCTGTACTTCTTAACTTCTCTACTGTCATTAATCTTCTTCCACAAAGTCTTTCCGCCAACACGGAAGTTTTTGAGGAACACAATCGTAGAAATTCCCAAAATTATTAAGAAAGCTGCAGCAGCACTTATATACATTATATAGTTAGGCGCGCACACATTCCTCCTAGGAACCTCAAAAATGCCGCAGGAAAGCTTCTTACAGATGTGCTCATCAGCGTAATAATCCTCTGGGCAGTTCAGCAGTGAACACGAATGATTCTTACACACCATACGAGAAGCACACTCAGCGTTAGAACAGCATTCATAACTTACACACTTGTGCTCCTCAGCATGAGTGCATCCCTCGCATCTTATCATAAAACACAGCCCCTGCTCACACCTGGAATCTGAAGGGCAATCGGCATCAGAAGAGCAACGCAAAATCCTGCTGGGCATCACAGTAAGGTTCTCAACAACATTATAGCACCTTTCCTCGTCAGGAATGACTGTTTTATTTTCAATCCTAAAAAATGTAAAGCATGGATAATAATACGCAGTTGTAAAATTATAAGGTGCAGGAACCTTGCCTAAAAAGGTAACAATCCTACTTTGGGAGAATGGCACCTCAAAAGGTTCAGAATATGAAGCAATTGTACCGTCAAAATTCTTAATCTCAATCTTGTAAACCCTTATGCTCTCTCTTTCAACATTGGAAATGTTAACCTTCCAAACAATCGTTTCGCCTTCTACACAGTTGGGAGCAAGACACTCATAGCTTATCTTGAATGCAGCCTCGCCGCTTAAAGAAAATAAAACAAGAAGAACAAGGAAGAATAAACAAAAAAATTCTGCACGAACTTCACGTCTGACGAAATTCAAGCACGCTCACCTCAATACTCAACATACTGCACAGTTTTTGTACCGCTAATAACCTCACTGAATGTCCGTCTGTCCTTCCTAAACAGCAGGAAAAGCAGGTCAAAAAGCCATATTAAGAAGAATGGAAAAATTGTCAAGAATCTCACATTTTTTAAGAGACATTTAAATATGCTGGGCTTGAGCGACTTGCCATCTTTAACCTCTTCCTTTTCATCCTTTATCACAGCAAGCTTTATCAGCATCTTACCAAATGTCTGTCCAAAAAAGAACTCCATAAGTGAGAAGTACAGCCAGAATGCTGCAAACATGCCGAACAGCCATAGGAAGAACTGATTTAGAACTTCGGGATGCGACTCAAAATATGCTTGGCTGACATTAAAAATTTCAGAAGAGTTCAAGGTTGAATTCGTCTCATGAACAGGAATTCCCGCCATTTCATAAAAGGATAAAAGCTTATTAACGAATGGAATAGCTATTGTAAATCTGAGCAGCAATAAGTCCACAAGTAGAGCCACGCCCCTAACAAGAAACCCTGCATTCACAGCAAGAACCCTGCGCTTAACCTCTACATCTTTGCCTAATCTTCTGGCTGAAGCCCTTTTTAAACTTCCCTTACTCTTAACCATGAACACCACCCAATTATGAATTGTTTAAGAGTTTAAAAATTATTTGTATTTGAGATAGCTGAGGATGTCTTCATAATTAACCACAGGCCTGCCGAGCTTTTCAGCATCTTCTGAAATCCTCGGACAAGCCAGGTTAACAAAGCATTCAATAAATGTAAAGTTTCCAAGCTCTGACGGATCTAAAGTGTCAAATATCAGTACATAAGCATCCTTTCCGAGGCTCTTAAGCTGTTTTTTAAGTGAGAATGCCTGCTCTAACCTCAACTGACCCGGCTTTGTTGACACGAGTATTCCTACACTTTTGGCGTCTAAGAAGCGCAGCAGGGCGCCCTTCTTCCTCTTTTTTTCCTTCTCAACAAGTTCACTATTCAGCCTACTTAGCCTACCGGTTGTTGGATCAAGTATGAAAACCGGCTTGTCAGTTTTAAGTGCAATTCCCAGCGGGTGAAATAGTCCCTCACCCACATACAGATAAGCTTCAACATCTTTAGGAGGAACAGCATCGCACCCCAAAATCTGTCCATCATACTTAGAATGCTCTCCCCTTCCCAAAATCACAACTCTGCCAGAATCTTCAATCTTACGCCTTACATCCTTAACCTGTCCTATGAGTTGAACAGTAGTTAAAAGTCCAACCTTCTTAGGAAGCTTATCCACTTCCCCTTTTCTAATCTTAATCTTGTCAACAGCCCTCGCCTCAGCAAATATGACTCTCATAAGCAGTAAAAAAACAATACAATTTAAAAACATTCTCTAAGCGCAACGAAGACATAAACAACTAAAAATCTAAAATTTAAACCACTTAAAAGTTTAGACAACTATTTTTAAACCTTCAAGGGAGTTTAATAAGTATGAGCGAACTGAAAAAGGAGCTGGGCTTCTGGCAGGTATTTGCACTGGTGCTGGGCTCACTTGTTGGAAGCGGATTCTTCTTCGGAAGCTCAATAGCAGCAGGCTATGCGGGAAACCTTTCAATAATTGCCTGGGCAATTCTCGGACTCATCTCAGTATATATATCCTCACTTTTCGGAGAGCTTGTTGCGCTATTCCCTAAAGCCGGAGGCGCCTATGAATACAGCAAGCAGGCGTACGGAAGACCAGTATCATTTATAATAGGATGGCTGGTCTGGCTGGTTGCAAACATAGAATTTGCGATGCTCATACTAGTTGCACTAGACTACTTGATATCACCCACAACGCCCTACTACAACATAATCAGAATGGCAATCAGCATCCTTTTCATTCTGCTCATGAACTACATAACATACCTCGGCATTGAGGCAAGCTCAGTAACACTCATAACCTTTTCAGCCATAACAATATCAGTAGCAATTGCAGTAATAATACCCGGAGCATTCCGCATTCAACTCTCCAACTTCTCCCCATTCTTCACACATCCAATCAGTTCGATATTCCTAACAATGTTCTTCCTCTTAGAAACCTACTTTGGATGGGAAGCAGCAACATTCCTAGCAGAAGAAACAAAAGAGCCAGAAAGGGTTGTGCCCAGGGCATTAGTGCTCGGCTCAGCAACAATGGCAATAATGGGACTACTCCTCGCGTTCGTATCGCTAGGAATGTTCGGCTGGCAGTTCCTCTCAGGACTTAATGCGCCATTAGCAACGATGGCAGAATCTCTGTTTGGAGAAACTGGCAGAATAATAATAGGCTTGGGAGTATACTTCACAATGATGGGCTCAGCAGCAGTTGGCATAATCACCACACCCAGATTGATATACGCTCTCGCCAGAGACAGACTCTTCCTTTCCCAAATGGTTAAGATACACCCCACACATAAGACACCCTACAATGCAATAATCTTTCAAACAATAGTAGGAATACTAATGCTCTTCATAGGAATGGGAAAATACCAAGTGTTCCTAAGCTTAGTAGTTCCTCTCTCCCTAATAATGTACATCCCAATAATACTTGCAGTAACCATACTGAGATTCAAAAAACCATTCTTAGAAAGAAAGTTCAAAGCCCCTTTCGGAGTTATAGGACCAATACTCATAAGCATATTCTTCATATTTATAATCTGGAACTGGCTGCAAAGCATGCCTTCATCAATAAACTTATTCCTTCTAGGCATATCACTCACAGCCTCAGGAATTCCAGTATACTTCCTCTTACAACTTTATTACAACCCTAAGGCAATCATCCTCGTAAACGACTTCTTTGCTTATCTAGCATTTCTTACTGAAAACTACTTTCTCCCAAGAGGAGTTCGCGACGAAATACTAGAACTTCTAGGGAATATAAAGGATAAAAAAGTACTAGAGTTCGGATGCGGAGTAGGCACCCTTACAATGCACCTGGCAGAAGCAGTCACAAAAAAAGGAAGAGTATACGCTACAGACATCTCTGAAAGAGAGATAAAAATAACTCGGGGCAGACTCAAAAGAGCTGGACATGAACATGTAATCGTGCTCCACGAAAAGAAGGACTCAATACACCGCCAAATAAAGAAAATTGACGCTGCAGTATCAGTAGCAGCCTTAGGCTATATACAAGACCTGAAATATGTTCTAAAAGAGATAAACAGCAGACTCAAAAAGCACGGCAGGATAGTATTCTTAGAATATGACAAATTCTTCTGGATACTCCCAAACATAGAATGGCTTTCCGATGATAACAGGATAAAGGAGATATTCAGAGAATGCGGATTTTATGTCCAGGTTGAAAGGAAGCAGGGACTATTCTGGCAGTACATATACATATATGGTAACAAGATAAGGAACGAGAAAAACCCGGGCATAATTGAGCTTAAAGAGCCTTACGAGGCTTAAAGCCAAAAACATACCTTTTAAAAAGAAACGGAAGCATCCTAAAAATTCCCAAAACAAGTGAGAAAAACGAAAGAAGCTTCAAACGAAACCCTTCAACCTTCCTTCTAGACCTTACAATGCAGACAACTCTCCCAATAATATCCTTCCTTCTAATAACTTCAAAAGAGGCAAGTGCTCTAAAAAAACTTGCTGAATTATCCCCGTGAGTAGTAACCCTGCCGTCCCTGCGAAATTTTACAATTCTGTGAATAATAACCTTTCCTTTCCTCCGAAATGCCACCACATCAAAAAGACCATAATTCTTATCTTTCACAACAATACAACTATCACCCTCTCTTAATAAGGGACGCATACTCTTACCTTTTACTAAAAAAATCTCAAACCCATTCATATTCTAAAAAAGCGAATCCAATATTTAAAAGCCTTTTCAAAAACCTTTAAAAAATAAGAAGGCATCACAGCTCTGTGAAGAAGATAAAAATAAGCGTGCTGGTACCAGCCTACAACGAAGAACAAAACATATACATCCTTCTAAGCGAGATAGCAAAACAGAAGCTTAAAACAGCAGAAATAAAAGAGGTCATAGTAATAAATGACGGGAGCACAGACAACACGGAAAGAGAAGTAAAAAAAGCAATAGCACACAAAATTCTGAAAGACAAACTCAAGCTTATAACCTTCAAGTCGCGCAAGGGAAAATATTATGCAATAAACCTATTCCTAAAAATCGCAAAAAGCCCCGTTCTAATAATGGAAAGTGCAGACACAATCCCGAAAAGAGACGCATACGAAAAACTGGCAAGAAACTTCAAAAACAATAAAGTGGGCGCCGTAGCCTCAAGAATAATCCCTCTAAATAAAAAAAACACATTCTTCGGATTCACAGCACACCTCATATACAAAATACATCACGAGCTATCCCTAAAACAGCCAAAATTTGGAGAAATGATAGCGTTTAGAAACAACCTAATAAAAAGAATAAGACCAACAACAGTTGACGAAGAAGAAATTGCACGATTAATCCAACAAAAGAGACTACTCCTAAAATATGAACCAGAAGCAATTGTTTATAACAAGTCACCTGAAACAATAGCTGATTTCATAAACCAGCAGAAGAGAAACTACTGCGGGCATCTAATCCTAGCCAAGAGATATAAATACAATGCGGCAACCTTAAAAAGTTGGAGTATTCTAAAAACAATGTCACAGAATATAACAATCCGAAATATTCCCCAAATATTAGGCATAATATTCTTAGGGATTATATCGCGAGCACTAGGATTTATAGACTATACAACCAGAAAATCGGAAGATGTACTCTGGCATCAGATTAAATCAATTAAGAACTTAAAAAAATGAAAGAAAACATCCCAAATTACCTTGAAGCTTCAGCCTGCCTCTCAGTCATAAGCTTCTTAGATATCGCATTTGAGTTCGGACTGAGATTATAAGCGTCTATTATCTCAGCAGCAAGCATCTCCTCAAACTTCTTCTTAGGATTGTTAAAAGTCTTAGCATAAGCACCCTGCACCATAAGCCTAAGCGCTAAGTCAATCCTGCGCTGAGGACTCACATCCACTGCCTTAGGATACCTGGCACCTCCATACTCTATAGAAACTATGCCCTCACGGGGAGCAGCGTTCTCAATAGCAGTAACCAAAACCTGAATGGGATTCTTCTTGGTCTTCTGCTCAATAATCTCTAAAGCTCTCTCAGTAAGCTTGTAAGCGCTCTGGCTCTTCCCAGTAAGCAGGGAAGAAGTAAAAGTGTGCTTCTTAGCCCTATGCCCAGCAACCATCAGCTTATTCATAAGGCGCTCAACAATAAAAATCTTAGACTTGTAAAACTTGTTTCCAGCATATGTGCCGTTACTCCTAGGAGCAATCTTGGGCTCAAGAGTAATATAATCCTTCAAGCCAGGATCACTAACTACGATGCCCTGCGTGCTCCACCTGTTAAAAGCCTTTATTTCAACCATTTAAATTCCCCTTCAAAATCTTTACCTCACAAGGGAGTAAAGGGAAGGGTTTAAAAAGGTTTCTAAATTTCATGCATTTTTAGTTCACAGGTCTTTCTGGTAATCTTTGCTTTATTTATCTCTAATTCAGCCATTCCCTTTTTATGACCCCTCAAAAGATTTCATTGCTCTAATCAAAACTAATTTAGTAAAAAATTCATTTTCTTTACTTAGGAAAAAATTTGGGTCTAATGGGTTTCTATGTGGTTCTAAAAGTATAACTTTTTCCTGAAATGGTAGATCTTTAACCATTACTTTAATTCTCTCATAGTTTATATTATCTTTTTTTACACTTTTTAAATATCGGTACAGTTTATCAAAAAGTTTTTTGTTTTTTGGATAAATTTTTATTATTGTTTTTAGATAATTAAGAGCTGATTCATACTTTCTTATTCGCAAATAGGAAAATAGCATTAGCATATAAACTGAATTTTCTTTTAATGGGAAAACCGGAGTTGGAATCTCTTCCATAAGCGGATAATTTGAAATATATGATCTGAGCGCTTCAACAAACTCTTTAACTCCTTCTTGTGATTTGACCCACATATTATTTAAAATAAATCTTTTCATATACTTAAAATAAGGATACATTAGAGAATATATCTCTTCATCTGATGCTTTTGTTAGTCTAATTGATGAAAACAAATTTACCATATCTGACATGCCTGGAATTATTACTCGCACAACAGGAAACCTTATTTTCGGATGGGTATAATCGATAATTAAGATATCTCTTTTCTGTTTTTCTATTATTTTTTTAATTTCTTCTAGTTCATCATAGAAATCACTAAATTTCTTATTTTTTAAATGGTCAAACTTTTCTATTTTACCTTCTTCTAGATGTCTTAAACTCTTAGGATAATGGTAATATCTTAAGTTTGATAGATCCGTATTGAATACAAACTTTAAATTTTCCTTTAGGCCCAACTCCCAAATTGAGTCTAAATATTTATGTTTTTTTAGATCTTTTAAATCTTTACCTTGTAATTCTTCCATAAAGCATCTTAGAATAGCAATCTCAGGATTAAAATCTGATGCAATTCTTACTCTTCTAAAAAAATACCTTTTTTTTATTTTATTTTTTGTATTCTTTAAATTGTTATTAACAAATAATACACCATAACAGGGAAATTCGCCATTCAATGAAAAATCTTTTAAAATTATGTCAAAATTGTTACTTTCAAATAACTTAATAAAATTAATTATCCTCTTACTTTTTATACTGGTTTTATCAATCGTTGGCCATATCTTCTTTTTATTATTAATAACTCTTGCTAAAATATATCTTTCAAAAATTTCATTAGCTCCCTGAACAATTGCTTCTTCTAGGGTATTGCCAGCAGCTAGCCCATTCGAAAATGATAATAATTTAACCTTTGTTGCAGGAATTCTTATATATTTTTTATGAATTAGAGAGAATGCATAAACATTTTTACTATTCCTTCTCACACTGTTCATCTGTTTTTTAATTTCTCTCAACCAATTATTAGTGACTTTATCATTTGTATAACTTGCTTTATTACTATTCCCTTTATTTTTTGTAAAAGATTTAAAATAAAAAGAAGAATAATATTTAATATCATCTGCCCAGAAATTTTTTATAATACTCTTCATAAATAGATAAGATGCAGGAGAATGCATCTCAGCTGAAAATCGTTCAACAGCTTCTCCACATGCACTGGCTTTGCTTAAATAATAATTCCAGCCTTTCCCATTACTTGTAAGATTTAAGTAAGGAAGCCTCACACTACCCGTGAAATAATTTAAATTTTTTAATTTAATTTCTTTACATCTGTACACTACCGCAAGACCAACTCTTCTAAAGCCACTATCAATTTTTCTTATTGTATTCTTAGGATTGTCACACTTATAATTTTGATATACTTTTGGAGATCTTTTAAATTTCATAAATTTTCCTCTTTTAGGTATGGATTATAAAATATTTTTCATATTTAAATTGTTATCTAAAATCATTCTAATCTACTTACTTGATTTTTTCATTTATTTTTTTGTAGGGAAGACCAAAATATTTTATAGCGAGTACAAGGATCTCATCGTTTAAACTTTCTGTTTTATGTGGAACTTTATATCTTTCAATTATTCCTCCTTTTTCATCCTGTTGATTTAGTAAATAGATTAAACCTTTTTTTATACTTTGATTAATTATTGCATTTAAGCTGTAAGGTGCTAATTTTGCATCAAGACAGGCGTCTAACGCTAATACTGCTTTGTATGTATAGATTGTACTATCTACATCATCTTTTTTTGAAAAAAATTTTTCATTAAAATATCCTTCTATTCTTTGATCACTTAAAAGTCTACTGATTCTGTGAAATACTCTAATTTCAATTTCTTTTATTATAATATTTGTTTCAAAATTTTTAGGGTCTCCATACATTTTAAATCCTTTTAATGCAGAACATGCTCCTTGTAACCATTGAGGGTTTATGTAAAAAAAATTTGTTTCAGAAATACTTTCAATCTCTAGATATGCTTGAATTATCTTTTTATATTCCTCGGTTATATTGCATTCTTTGTTTATAATACATTTATTAATGGCTTGTTGTTCTAATGCTCTAAGCTCCCTTATTTTAAACTGGGTTAATATTAAATTTTCAGATATATTCTGGTTATTAGAAATATTCATTTTTAAATCTTCTAACATTTTTTTATAAATGTCTCCTGCCGATTTGTTCAAATGATTATAATAATAATATTCAGAAAACATCCAGGCAATTTTATAATTTTTGCCATCCCACAGATTTAAATCACATCTATCTTTAATATATGAAAAATTTGAATTTTCCAAGCAAGCACTTAATCTTTTAGCAGTATTAAAAAAATCCAGTTCTCCTGTGAATTCGTATAATTTTATGTAATCATAAATTGTGTATGGCCCAGCAGTTTTTTCACATATTAAACTGTTATCTTCATAAACAATAACTGTACAGTTGTTATTTAAATGCTTTGAATACTCGAGTAATTTTTCAATCTTTTCATTCAACTTATTAATCTGTTGCTGTTGATATCTCTCAATCTCATAATGTGATAACCACATTAATATGATAATCATTTCAATAAAAAGTAACACAATGATGAATCTTAGCCGTCTGTAATTCTTTACTATCATTTTGTCACTTAACATTTGCAAATCAATAAATTATCATATTTCATCTCAATCTTACCAGTACATTTAAACAAAGTTTCATCATATGCATTAGTAAATAGAACCAGATATTTAATATTATCTGGTAGTTCGCAACTTAAAATTTTAGCTACATCATAAATTATAATTCTTGAAAGGTATCTATCTTTTAATATTTTTAAAACTTTATTTTCATTTTCTTTTCCGTTTGGAATATAACAAAATTTTCTAACTCCAGAAAAAATACGCCGTTCTGACAGCCAACCTAAAGTTCCATCAAAACCACACATGGCAAAGCTCTCGTTTTGTTTAATATGATTTTCTAAAAATTTTGAAACTTCTAACTGCTGTTTCAAATCTAAGAAATCATTATATACTACGTTAATTCCTTTAAAATTAATGTTAAGATTAGGATATTGTAACATTGAAAAATAAACTGAGATTATAATTGCAAGGAAAAGAATTACAATTATGATATACTTCACTAATTTAATGCTAAACCTTTTTAAGGATAGTATTCCAACTCCAGCAAAAAATGCTACAGCTATTGAATTTATCAGAAAATAATGACCAAACGAAGGAGGAATCAATGAGAGTACCAATGAGATAAGCAACATATTCTTAAACAAATAAAAAATTTTCTCCTTTTTCTCTACTTTATAATACTCTAAAACACCTAAAACAACTAAAATTATAAAAAAGAAACCCTCGATAAGAACTAACTTAAGACTACTAAAACTGTAAATTTCAGGGACCTCATTTAATACGTTTATACTTTCAATAATAAAAAATAAAACATTTTCAGGAAATGCAATAAAATAGAAACCAAGCATCAGAATCGCTGTTATAAAATAAGTAATTAAAAAAAGAGCAACTTTTTTAAAACCTGTTCTGTTTTTTATAAAAAATATAATCGTATGAACTGAAAGGAACAAAAAAGGGTACTTTAATAAAGCGGCCAGTAAAAAGAAAAAAAATGATATTCTAAAATAAGCAGGTTCATAATGTTTAGCATATCTAAGCATATATATTAATCCTAACACAAAAAAATTCATTCCCAATGATTCAGTCATAGCAAGTTGTCCTTCAAAAACAGGAAGATTCATGAATATTATGAAAAAGATAGTAGAAAAAAAGGCAATTTCTCTTTTTTCCTCTGAAAAAAACCTATATAAGCAAACTACTGCTATTAGGAATAGGAGGTTATTAACAATTCGTACACTAATAATTACAGGAAAATTAAAGGAAAGTAATTTGTGTATAATCATTATTAATAAATAGATGATATAAACAATAGGAATTTTATTATCCACAATTTTTAATTCATTAATCGATAGTTTAAATGCACTATAACCAAAAATTCCTTCATCTCGTTCTATAGCAGCATATAGCCATATAAATCTTAAAAAAATTGATAAGATTATTAGAAAAACTAGTTCTTTATCAATTCTTTCTTTTGTATTATTTATCTTATTCACTTTAAAAATTAAAATAGCAATATTTAAAAAGCTTACTGCCTTTTTAATATTAATTATGTCAAAAAAATATTTTTTTAATGGAAAAGCCAGATTCTATTCAGTTAATAATAATCAGTACTTTCTGATACTAACTAGAAAAAATTCTCCTAATTACTTTATCTTAAATAAAACTGCATCGATCATATTAAAAGGTGTTGTAAAAAATGGGATTTCTAAAACTAAAAAAATTCTAAGCCGGAAATTTGATATTAGTGCAAGTAAATTAGATAAAGATTTTATGAACTTTATTAAAAAAGCACTGTCTTTAAAAATCTTAATAAAATCCTAAAATGTACAGCTACGATAAAGAATCTGAAACTATCTTAAATCAGGAATTTCCCCCTAATCTTCTTCATTTGGAAATAACACAGAAATGCAACTTCAAATGTAAACATTGCTATTTTAAGAATATTAAACAAGCTACTAGCTCAGAATTACCCGTGATCAAATTTAAAAAGATTCTTAAACAGGCCTATCGACTCGGTGTTACAAATATAATTCTAACAGGAGGAGAACCTCTACTTCATCCAAACTTTTTAGAAATTTATAATTATGCGTACACCCTGTTTGGTAATAGAATAACTATAAACTCAAATGGGTCTTTTGTTACAAAAAAAATATTAGATACTTTTAAGAAAAAACCTCCTATGCTTATAAGAATCACATTGTACGGAGTCGATAACATTACGTATAGAAAAATAACTGGAAAAGCAGCATACACTACTGTACTAAATAATCTTAAATCCTTAAAGAAATTTAATCTAGAACTCAGAACGCTTCCTCTTTATCAGTTAAAGAAATACTTTAAAAAACTTGATAATCTTAGTTTGAACTTTACAAAAAAAAGGATAGAGTTTAATCCAATTATCATCGGAAAAAATGCTAGAAAGGTTAGTTTATCAACACACGATCTTTTTGATTTGTTTTGTAATAGATACAAAATAAACTTAAAAGTATTAAAACATTCAGCTGAAGTTTTTAATTGCAGTGCAGGTATCCGCTCTTTTCATATTGATTCAAAAGGAAATATGGGGCTCTGCTTCCTCTTAAGAAAAAAAAGAGTAAAAGCTCTTCCGAATCTGAGAATTGCTTTTAAAACTTTAAAATACATTAGACAAAGTTACATAAAGAAATTCAAAAAGTGTGCTAGTTGTAAATACCGTAATATATGTTTTTGGTGTCCTGGCTTTGCAGAACAAGAAATCAAATCCTTCGATCCAAAATCATCTAACTCAGCAAAGATTCCACGCTTGTGTAAACTTGCTAAACTCTTTTTTAACAATTGTTATTAACTGTGATTTATATGAAAAAATTTAAAATAAAAATAGGTCCAGTAGTAGTTAAGGTAGTTTCTGAAAAAAATCTTAACTTAAATAGATTTGCTCAATTTAGAACTAATAAAAAAGAGGATTATACCTTCTTAATGAAGAATTATAGATATTTTTGTGTCCCTCCAGGATCTAAACTTGTGAGCAGAGACTTTGCAGTTAAATTTTTAGAATATAATTCTAAGTTAATTATAAAACCTAAAACTGGCGAGTGGGGCGTAATAAAGGAAAAAAATAAAGTTAGCTTCTTTTCTAATAAGACAGATATTGAAAACATTTTTAATAAAAGAATACTGGCGATGTATTTGACGAAAAAAAATAGCTTTTTAGTTCATTCCTCCGGAGTTATGTTTGATTTGCACAATCGCAAAAGAGTAGTTCTATTTGTCGGTCCCTGCGGAACAGGAAAAAGTACTCTATGTAAACTGTTTAAAAAATCAGGATTTAATTGTTTTAGCGACGAACTTAATATAATCATTAAAAAAAATGGAAAATTTTACTGTTATGGAACTCCTGCACAGAGCAGTGCGAAATCTTTTTCTAATAAAAAAGGAGAACTCGCATATATATTCTTCATTAAAAAATCTAATCATAATAGTATACAAGATATAAGAATAAATAGTTTTTTGAATAATTTATTAAAAAATTCAATAATACCTTACAGCTTTGAATCAAAGGCCAAATTCATAAAATTGGTGATGTCGTGTGTTAACTCAGTTAAAGCGTATACTCTTAAATTCAAAAAAGACAATTCTGTCGTATCCTTCGTAACAAATTTTGTTACAAACAATTCATCAAATCTTTAAAAGGTTAGCTTATCTTCATGTTTAAAAATAGCATAAAAGTTTAAACCAAGCTATTGCGAAAAGTTTATAAATAAACAATAATTATTTTTTATAAAATGAAACGCAAGATTGTATGGAAAAAGCCCACTCTTAGAAAGATTGCAATGACTGATACTATAACTAGCTCGTGTAATTATCACGTTACCGGTAGTAGCAGTTTGGGATAGCACTTATTTAAAGTCCAAGTCCCATCTAACCCTTCTTCAGAAATATTTAATTTTGATCATTCTTCCCAATTTATAATCATTTTTAATTGGATTTCTGAACGAAACAAACTCTTTAATAACTATATATATTATGAACATAAGTATACGGATCTTCAACCATAAACTCATAGAAGAGCGCATTAGCATAATCAAGTAAGCATTCACCGTACTAAGAAAATTTGCACTTATTCTCTTTGGTATCTTTTTCCATCTTTCTCTTTTTGCTCTTTCTTCATATAGTTGATCAACAGTAGCTATCAAGTCAGTAAGTTTTCTTTCATTGAGGTCTGCATAAGAATAATTAAAATAGTCATCATCTTTAAATACGCTTTCACTCTCTGTGTAGTATCCCTTTTTTATGAAATATTCAGCAATATCTGTTCCCGGGTACAATGCAAGCTTATTTTTCTTAGGGATAGCCCCTTCAGGTAAAAGATCTACTACTCTCTTTACCTTATTAAAAATTGATTCCTCGTTCTCATGCTTGACACCACTATTAATTATTAGAAATATACTAATAGCATCAAATTCAACGTTTTCTCTTATTAGTTTTTTATTAAATTCTTCTAATAATTTAAGTGTGTGTCCAGTTCTAAAAAATTTATTTTCTTCATCTCCTATCCCTTGCAAACCTATACTGATTTCATTAATATTACACTCCTTTAGATACCTAAGTTTTTTTAATCTTAAAACATTTAATAGTTTACTCATTATCCCACTCCTTATCTTTAATCTTTGCTTTACATAAAATATCCTAAATTTATAAAACCAATCCAAATTATCTAAGAAATTATCGTCATTAATACTAACATCTTTTTCCCCCAACTTTTCTAACCACTTTAATTCTTCTATAACATTTTTTACTGATCTAAACCTTTCAACTTTTCTATAAAATTTGGTTATTGAACAGTACCTACATCGAAATCTACACCCTCGAGAAGCAAAGAAATTAACTGTTCTCCAAAGCGTCCTACTAGGCCAAGGCAATTTATCTAAATTCGGTAATTCGCGATTTCCTGTAAAAACAATTTTTTTATTCTCTTTAAATGCAATCCCTTTAATCTTTTTTAGATTGTTATAATTAAACTTTTTCTGATTTATTAATCTTAATAGTTCACTAAAAGATTCTTCACCTTCACCTATCACTACTACATCTACTTCAGGTATTTGTTCCAAAATCTTTTTATACCTGAAAGTAGGATAATACCCTCCCACTATCACGATAATCTTCTTATTGACTTTTTTAACCTTTTTTGCAATAGTAAGACCGGCCCGTTGTTGTCCTATCATACAACTTATTCCAACAATGTCTGGTTTTTCTCTTTTTATTATGCGCTCAGTCTCTAGTTTATTTAAAGCTATTATTTTAACAGAAAAACCTTCTTTTTGCGCAACAGATGCTAAGTATAATAATCCCAGATTAATCTCTTTGTAATTCTTTTTAAACAGATGTCCATTAAAATAAAAAAGCGGGTTTATGAGCAAAATTTTCATTATACTAAAAAAGAAGGTGTTCATATAAAAATTTTTCTAAATAAATAGCAGAAGGTTATTTTATGATAATCCTTGAATCTTTATGTTTTTTGTTCTTATCCCTTTTAGGAATTTTATCTCTCATACAGAATGGCAAAGATTCTAAACAAATAAATTTTTTGTTTTTATCTTGGTTACTGTTTGGTTTGTTAATCTGTTTTATTCCTCCTTCATTCGGGCACTACTTTATAATTGTACTTCCACCAATAGCCTTTTACTCTGCACGGGGATTGAAGTTTTTAATTCAATCAAAGAATGGATATAAAAAATCAGTACTTGTAATATTACTTCTAATCACATCGTTTACAACATTTTTCTTCGCTTCTAAACAATATCCTGATTATAACATCAATTATAAGATATTTCACTTCCCATACAGCGATTTTTCGGGAGCAGAAGAACAGACTAG
The DNA here is from genome assembly GCA_038874135.1 of Candidatus Woesearchaeota archaeon. Lineage (GTDB taxonomy): Archaea > Nanobdellota > Nanobdellia > Woesearchaeales > 0-14-0-80-44-23 > 0-14-0-80-44-23. The sequence continues at coordinate 297,516 of JAVZCZ010000001.1, read as the reverse complement.
AGTGATCAGTTTTATAAAAGAGCATACCAACTCAACAGATAGAATCTTAGTTTATGGTTGGAATGGAGAGATTTACTTACTCTCCAATCGTGAGCCATTCAACTTTATCAGATTTGTATGCTATGAAGGTGACCCTATGTTCTCTTCCTCAGTCAATCATGATGCTGAACTTAATTCATGGAATCCGCGTCTTCTTATAGTCATGCCCCAATACCCTCTTGAGTGTAATGGCAAAAAACTATTTCAAGATTTTATAGCAAACAGCACACTTTACCAGATTGGGAATGTAAAGATATATATTAAAAAGTGAGATTTTTCACAAGAGCTTGTAAAAATCAAAAGTTTTAAAAATAGAAATGGAAGTTTACTTAAAAAATGTATGTTCGCTAAAATGAATGGGCCTAGAATATTAATAACGGGGGGAGCGGGCTTTATAGGTTCTAACACTGCAGAATATTTCATTAATAAGGGATATGATGTAACCGTGTTAGATAATCTCTCAAGAAAAGGTTCTAAGAATAATCTCTTAATTTTGAAAAAAGATTATCCTATGATCAGATTTGTTAAAGCCGACATAAGAACTGACATTAAGCTTCTTGAAAAAGAAACTAGAAATACAGACTATGTAATTCATTTGGCGGCACAAACAGCGATGACTTCTTCAATAATTGATCCGAGATATGATTTTGAAAGCAACGCATTAGGAACTTTCAATGTGCTTGAAGCGGCGAGAAAGTCAAAGAAAACCCCTAAGCTTATTTTCTCTTCCACAAACAAGGTGTATGGACAGATGGAAGATGTTAAGGTAACGGAAACTCAGAGCCGCTATGTTTATAAAAATATAACTGCAATTGACGAGCATAGGCCTATTGACTTTCACAGTCCTTATGGTTGCAGCAAGGGGTGTGCAGATCAGTATGTGAGAGATTACTATCGCATTTATGGCCTGCCCACAGTTGTTTTTAGGCAGTCCTGCATTTATGGTCCAAGGCAGTTTGGTATTGAAGACCAGGGCTGGGTGGCTTGGTTTGCAATAGCTGCATCATTAAACCTGCCTCTTACTCTTTATGGAGACGGCAAACAGGTTAGGGATGTGTTGTTTGTTAAGGATTTAGTTAGAGCTTATGAACTTGCTCTGAAGAGTAAAAAAACTGCGGGACAAATCTATAACATTGGTGGAGGCCCAAAGAATACGCTTTCTCTGTTAGAGCTGATTTCAATTCTTGAGAAGCTTCTTTCAAAAAAGATTTCATATAAGTTTGGGCCCTGGCGAGCAGGAGACCAGAAGGTTTACATTAGTGACATAAGAAAGGCAGAAAAGCATTTTTCATGGAAGCCTTCTACTTCGCCACAAAAAGGCGTTAAGATAATGTTAGCATGGATAAAACAGAATATCTCAACTATTCAAGAATCTCTTAATGTTTGAATTGGGAAGGTGAAAAAATGAATGTTCTCGTTACAGGTGGAGCAGGCTTTATAGGTAGCTTCGTAGTGGACAAACTTGTTGAGCGTGGTTATGATGTGAGAATTTTAGACAACTTAGATCCGCAGGTTCATCCCAGCGGGGTGCCGGATTATTTAAACCAGAATGCTGAGTTTATTCGGGGAGATGTGAGAAATAAAAATGATGTGAAAAAGGCACTGAAAGATGTTGATGCAGTTTTTCATTTTGCGGCTTCTGTTGGAGTGGCTCAGAGCATGTATAAAATTTATGATTATGTAGATAATACTGTACTGGGAACAGCTAACCTTCTTGATTTTATCATAAATAAAAAAAATAATGTTAAAAAAATAATAGTGGCTGCCAGTATGAGCAGTTATGGTGAGGGAAAGTATTACTGCGAGAAGTGCGGCTTTGTTAGGCCTGGGCTGCGTAGTGTTGAGCAGCTTCAAAGAAAAATCTGGGAGCCTTTATGTCCTAAATGCAATGGTAAGATTACTCCGGTAGCCATTTCAGAAGATGATTATACTTTTCCTAATTCAATCTATTCAATTAACAAGAGAACTCAGGAGGATATGGTGATGACAGTTGGTTCAACTTATGGAATAAAATCTGTTTCGCTTAGGTTCTTTAATGTTTATGGTCCCAGGCAATCTCTTAACAATCCTTATACTGGAGTTACTGCTATTTTTATGAGTAGAATAAAAAGTGGAAACCCGCCCGTAATTAATGAAGACGGGCTTCAGACTAGAGATTTCATATCAGTATATGATGTTGCAGAAGTTTGTGTGCGTTCTCTTGAATCAAAAAATGCGGATTACCAGATTTTTAATGTTGGTTCAGGAACTCCAACTCCGATAAAAGAAGTTGCTGAAAGGCTTATCTCAATCTATGGAGCCAATCTAAAGCCGGATATTAGAGAAACATTTAGACCGGGCGATGTCAGGCACTGTTTTGCCGACATATCCAAATTAAAATCCAGACTAGATTTTATGCCGAGAGTTACTCTTGAGGAAGGTTTAAAAGATCTGGTTAGGTGGTCTAATTCAGTTAATTCCCGGGATGAGTTTGATAAGGCATATGCTGAAGCAAAAGCAAAAGGATTAATTAGGTAGTTACAAATGAAAAATTATTCCAGAATTATTGGGTTTTTTGTTTTAATTTACCTGCTTATACTCACATTGGTAGTAGATGTTTATATGTGGCTTTGGGAGAAGCGAAAAGGATTTAGCTTATTTCCCGGCTCATAAATGAGATGTTTAAAAATGAAGATATTGATGGTTCATCCTCACGATATCTATTCAACTAAAGAGCCCTGGACTGTTAGGATAACTGAAATTGCACAAAAGTTGACTGAGAAGGGACATGAGGTTAAGCTGGTATATTTTCCACTACCTGAACAGGAGAGAGGACTGCTAAACAATTACCGTTTCAATTTTGAAGTGATTCCTTTTAAAAGACGCAAATGGGCAATATTCAAAAATATTTATAAAATGTATAAACTTGCTAGGTGGGCTGATGTAATTCATTTCCAGAAATGTTTTACTATAGCATCTCTTCCGGCAATATTTGCGGCATATTTTGCTGGAAAGCCTGTTCATTATGATTGGGATGACTGGGAATACCAAATTTATCTATTTAGTCCTCCATCGCAGCTTTATGGAAAGTATCTTAACCTAGTTGAAAGAACTATTCCCAAGCTTGTGGATACTGTTTCAGTTGCGAGTGATGGTATTAAAAATCTGGCTCTCTCTTTAGGTGTTAGGGAAGAAAGAATATTTGATGCTCACGTAGGTGCAGATCTCAATAAGTTTAATCCAAAAATAGATGGGAGTGAAATTAGGGATAAATACAAAATAAAACATAACACTCCTGTTGTAATATATCTAGGACAATTGCATGGCGCTCAATATGCTGAGCTTTTTGTAAGAGCTGCAAAAAAACTTATTGATGAAAAAACTGATGCAGCATTTATGATAGTAGGCTGGGGAACTGAAGCCCATAAACTAACTTCTTTGGCAGAAAAATTAGAAATTTCCGATAGGATAATTTTTACTGGTTATGTGACTCATGAGGAAGTTCCAAAATACCTTGCAGCTTCAGATATTGCAGTGGCATGCTTTGAGGATAATGGGATAACAAGGTGTAAGAGCCCTCTTAAAATAGTTGAATACTTGGCAGCAGGAAAAGCGATAGTGGCTAGTGATGTCGGTGAAGTTAAAAAAATGGTGGGGAATGCAGGGATACTGGTTAAAGCAGGCGATGTTGAAGCTCTTTCAAAAGGAATAAAAATTCTTTTAAACGATGAAAAGATGAGAAAGACGCTTGGAAAAGAAGCGAGAAAAAGAGCCGAGTTGGAATACAATTGGGATGTTACAACAGACAATCTTATAAAAGCGTATGAAACTGCAATGTCTCTTAGAAAACATTAATCACTTATTTTTTAATGATTCCTAATTTCTTGCTTAATGAATCAATTTTAGAAGCGAACTTATACCATCGCGAGTTTAATATCTCATCTAGTTTTTCTTTTTGTTGTTGTATTGTTTGTTCTTTGTTTTGTATTTCTTTTTCTAGGTTTTTGATTGTTTGGTTTTGTTGTTGTATTGTTTGTTCTTTGTTTTGTATTTCTTTTTCTAGGTTTTTGATTGTTTGGTTTTGTTGTTGTATTGTTTGTTCTTTGTTTTGTATTTCTTTTTCTAGGTTTTTGATTGTTTGGTTTTGTTGTTGTATTGTTTGTTCTTTGTTTTGTATTTCTTTTTCTAGGTTTTTGATTGTTTGGTTTTGTTGTTGTATTGTTTGTTCTTTGTTTTGTATTTCTTTTTCTAGGTTTTTGATTGTTTGGTTTTGTTGTTGTATTGTTTGTTCTTTGTTTTGTATTTCTTTTTCTAGGTTTTTGATTGTTTGGTTTTGTTGTTGTATTGTTATTTCTAAACTTTCTATGTGTTTAACTCTATTCTTGATCTCTTTATTTAACTCATTTATAACTTGCTCAGATTTTCTGCTTATTCTTTTTATTTCTTTACTTTGCTCTTCAATTATTCTTTGCTCTTTTTCTATCTCCATCTCGTTCTTCAGTATTATTTGTTTTGATTTTTCATCTTTTGATTTATAGTCCTCAAGATGTTCCTCTAACTGCCATATTAATCTATTCTTTTCATCTATTATTGCATAGGGTGTCAAAAAGTTTTTTGACTCACTAATCCGGGGCTTACTGCAAAAATCTTCTAATGGCTTACACACTTTTTCCCAACTAAAATTCTTAAACACATATTCTTGTCCATTCTTTGCAATTTCAGCTCTTAGTTGTTCATTTTTCAATAATCTTATTATTGAATTCGCAAGTACTTCAGGGTCTTTAGGCTTAACCACTACGCCGAGCCCTTCTCTTTTTATGATCTCAGCCAGTTCATCACCTTCAGAGCAGATAACCGGCAAACCCGCCCACATACAATGAATAGTTCTAGTTCTAAATGCGAACTCTGTTTCAAATCCGGGCGGATAAGTTATTAATGCTATCTCCGACTCTAAATAAGCAGATTCCACATCTTGATACGGAATTCTTTCTATAAAGAAAACATTTTTATTCAAAATTCCTTCTTTTTCAGCAAGTTTTTTCGCTTCCTCAGCTTCCTCATATCCTAAACTGTCTTTCGGTAAACCAGTTGCGCCTAAGAATACCAGTACCGCTTCTTTTTCTTCCTCTGCAACTATCTTCATTGCTCTTATTGCAGTTTCTGCATCAAACCAAGGAAATATTGTAGAGGGCCACAAAACTATTCTTTTATTTTCACCAATTATTTTCTTAAATACTTCTTTTTTATTAACTGGTCTTTTGAGATGAACTCCTGATGGAACTGATTCAATAAGCTTTTCTTCATATGAAAACGGGTTGATCCTTCCAAGGGCGCTTAATATTCCTGTATAGTACAATTTTTGTCTATCTCCAGCACACATAATAAAATCAGCCATTGATAATAAAACATTGGATTTGGTTAGAACATAATTTACAAAATCAGAAACTTCTCTTCTACTAGGCGTTTTATTTGCATATCTACTCGATTGCTCTAAAACTATTGGAGCATACGCGTCTACTACAATCGCTATATTTTTTATTCTGTCTAGAACTTCTTTCTCAGTAGTCCAAATTGGCACTATTGCAACATCATACTCTTTTGAAAGGTCAGAACTAAGCACATTTTTCCATCCAACAAATCTTATTCCAAGTAAGACTTCTTCGTTTTCTCTTAATTTTTCAGCAATCGTTACTTTATGATTATTTTGAACAAGAACTTTTGCCATTTCTAAAAATCTAATGTCTGAAGCAGAATTATTCCCGTTTTCAAAAATCTTTTTGTGCGAAAAAAATATTACTCTGCTCATAATCTGGCATTTAGATTTATGCATTATTTAAAAATATCTGTTTTTGATGTACTCTACATAATATTTTAAATCAAAAAAAGGGTTAGAAAAAAATATGAGTAGATCAGTTAAAATAAAAGTAAACCTTCCATTTATTAAATCTTCAAACAGTAAACTGCTGGGCATCTTGATATTAAAGATGACTCTTTTCAGTATATCCGCAAAGTTCTTAGGCTCATTTCCGTAAAACCCCCAAGCCCAAACAGTGCGTAAAAGAGAAAAAGTTTTGTCCACTTTCATATGATGAGCAACTGCTTTAGGCTCATACACTAGTTTGAAATTTTTAGATAATAACTTTCTAGACATGTCTACATCTTCATAATTTGTTTTAAAAATGGGATTATATCCACCAACGCTCTTAAGCACCTTTGTTCTGAATACAGTATTTGATCCGAACAGAAATGGTGGATTTATCAACTTCTCTTCTCCCCATTCCTGTTTCAGATGAATAGCACGCCACTTATCATTTTCAACAAGCTTACCTCCAACCCCAACGATCTTTCTATCAGAAAAATTAGCCATAATTCTAGAAAGCCAATCCTTTTCTAGAAAACAATCAGCATCTACCGCCGCTATAAATGTTGATTTAGCTGCTTTTAATGCAGCATTTCTCGCATTAGCCAATCCCCTCTCTTTTTCCCTAACTACCTTAATTCTTTTATCTATTCTTCTAAAATGATTTACGATTTTAATTGAGCTATCTGTTGAACCATTATCCACTATTATGATCTCTGAAATAGGATAATCTTGTGATAGGACGCCCTTAAGACACCTTTTTAGATATTTCTCCTGATTTAGAACAGGGATGTATAAGGAAACCTTTTTTACTTTTTTCATTTTTAAATAATAAAAATAAGTTTTATATATAAGCATAGTGCTTTTTTCTCTGAAAAATGAAAATACTTTTAGCAAACCTTCCGTGGGAGCAAGAAGGCAGAAAAGGCGTGCGGGCAGGTAGCAGATGGCCCCACCTCAAAACTAATGAAGAAGGCGATTATCTACCCTATCCCTTCTTTTTAGGATATGCTACATCACTTCTAAAAAAATATGGTTTTGAAGCAAAACTTATCGATGCAATAGCTGAAGATATCAGCGAAGCCCAATTTTTAGAAAGAATAAGAGAATTCCGACCAGACCTGATATTCACAGAAACCTCAGCCCCCTCTTTAAAATATGATATGTGCTTATTGGAAAAAATAAAGAAAGATATCAACACTTATATAGCGGTTGCAGCTCCAAGCATAGAGATAAGGGATGAGTTCCTCATCTCTTACCCTTTTATAGATTTCGCCATTTTTGGTGAGTATGAATTCACATTACTAGAACTTGCAGAAGCTCTAAAAACAAAAACAACAGATTTCAAAAAAATAAAAGGTTTAATATACCGGACAACAGAATCTATAATAAGAACAGACCGGCGTCCCCTTTGTAGATTAGATGAGCTCCCCTGGCCTGAAAGAAGAGATGTGCCTATTTACAAATACCTTGATTCTCCTGGAGAAATGCCTCTTCCCTGTGCTCAAATGCTTGCGAGTAGAGGATGCCCTTTTAACTGCATATTCTGCGCCTGGCCTCAAATAGCTTACAGTGGAAGAAATTACCGAATTAGAAGTGTACAGGATGTTGTTAATGAGATGGAATTTCTAGTCAAAAAAATGGGCTTCAAATCAATCTATTTTGACGACGATACATTCAATATCGGTAAAGAAAGAATGCTGGAACTATGCAGAGAAATTGAGCGTAGAAAATTGAATGTTCCCTGGGCAATAATGGCAAGACCTGACCTAATGGATGAAGAAATATTGATTGCAATGAAAAAGGCAGGGTTGTGGGCAATTAAATACGGGATTGAATCAGGCTCACAAAAAATAGTTGATAATTCTAAAAAAAATCTTAATTTGAAGATAGCTAAGAAGAATATTCTATTCACTAAAAAGCTTGGAATAAGAGTCCACTTAACATTTACTTTTGGACTTCCTGGAGAAAGCTACGATACCATATCTCAAACTGAGAAATTCCTATATGAAATAGATCCTTTTTCAGCACAGTTTTCAATAGCTACCCCCTTTCCAGGAACTGAGTTTTATGAACAATTAAAACAACAGCAAAAACTCATAACTGAAAATCTGAGTGAGTATAATGGCAGCATCAAAAGCGTAATAAGCACAGACTACCTCTCAGCTCAAGAACTTGAAATGGCCGTCAAAAATATTGAAACAAAATGGCATGAACACTGCAATCGTAGAAATAGAACTCTTAAAACGATTTTTAGACTCATAAAAGACAATGGTTTAATATATACACTCAATAGAATACATTCTCTCATCAATAAAAAAACAAATGTTTCAAAAGTTTCAGATAAATACTCAAATACAACCGGGGATACCTCAAAATATTTTTATGATCCAGCAAAAGATTCAAATATTATACCGATAGATTTTGATTTCAAAAAAAGATTTGACGGAGTTGATGTTCTTCTAATTATGCCACCTCCATGGGGAATATTTCCACCTCTTAGTCTAGCTTATTTATCAGCTTATTTGAGGGCCAAAGGTTACAAAGCAGGAATTTTAGATATGAATCTTGAATTGTTTCAAAATGCTTCTCCTGAAGATAAGAAGTGGTGGCATGTTGATGCATATCCCTATTGGGTAAATAAAAAGTTGTTTCCACAACTTATAAAACGATTCGAAAAAGAAGTTGATAAATATGTTGAAGCTATAATAAGTACAGAAATATCTTTAATCGGTTTTACAACTCACTTTGCTAATAGGCCGTTTGCAATTGAAGTTGCAAGAAAAATAAAACAAAAAAATCCTAACAAGATAATAATCTTTGGAGGTCCAGGCACTTTTACGCGCCATGATAGAGAAGAATATGTACCTAAAGGAATATGTGATATCTTTGTCGTTGGAGAAGGAGAAGAAACCCTTTATGAAATTGTAAGAGCATTTAGGAATGGTGAGAGTTTAAAAAATATACCTGGAACTGTTGTTTTTGATGGGAAAACTTATTCTGAGTTGATTCCCCGTCCTTATATAAAAAATCTAGATGAAATACCTTTTCCAACTTTTGAAGAGTTTAATCTTTCACGATATCCTTTAGATAAAGAAGCATTACCGCTATTGTTTAGCAGAGGGTGTATTAGTAGATGTAAATTCTGTAATGATTGGAGTTTAGTGGGACCTTTTAGAATGCGTAGTGGGGATAATATGTTCCAAGAAGTTAAATACCATGTTGAACATAATAAAGTGAATCAGTTTTACTTTGACGATTTACTCTTGAATGGAAATACAAAAAGTTTGGAAAGATTCTGTGATCTTGTAATTGCTTCAGGGATTAAGATCAATTGGAGCGGTTCAGCTATAGCACTTAAAAGTATGACATATGAATTACTTTTAAAGATGAGGAAAGCAGGATGTAATGCTTTAACTTATGGAATAGAAAGTGGTTCAAATAACGTTCTTAAAAAAATGGGAAAATTATTTACTGTTGAAGAAGCAGAAAGAGTAATTCGAGACACCTATCGTGCAGGTATAGGAGTTGTTATTAATATTATCGTAGGATTTCCGGGAGAAACAGAAGAAGACTACCAAGAAACTATCAATTTTATAAAAAGGAATGCACCATACTTACACATGATTGGATCACTTAATACACTTTGTATAAACCTAAACTCTGAACTGGATATAAATCAGGAAAAATATGGACTACTTTTTAAAGGAGATGAAGACCAAAGAGCAGCAACATGGTATACAAAAAATGGAGATAACTATGAAACCCGAATGAGAAGAGGGAAAGAATTATTAGAAATATTAAAAGAGCTTAATCTAGTAGTATACACTACGAATATACCTAGAGATGTTGTAATTCATCAACACGAATTAAAACGAGAGGTAAAAATATGAAAGTTAGTATAAGTAAACTATCTAACTTTATAAGAAATAATTTAGACTTAGTTGGAGTGTTAGATGGAAAAGAAGCATTCAAAGGTCCAGAGATGTTGCATATAGATTTAACTAATATGTGCAACAATCAATGTTTGGCGTGCTGGTGTCGTTCTCCACTGCTTAGAGATAAATTTATGACTCCTGAAGAGCAAGTAAAAACTTTACCTACAGAAATTGTTAAAGGAATTCTAGATGATGCCTACTCTATGGGAACTAGACAGCTCAAATATGTTGGCGGTGGAGAACCATTCATGCATCCAAATGCCTTGGAGCTCATAGAATATGCTACAAAAAAAGGATTTGCACTTGACATTAATACAAATTTTACTTTAGTAACAGAAGAAATTGCTAGAAAATTAGTAGATTGGAATGTTGACCTTATGACTGTAAGTGTGTGGGCAGCCACGCCTCAAACTTACGCAGCTACACATGCCAATCAAACTGGTGAAACTTTTTCTCGTATAGTAAAAGTTCTTAAATTTATTAATAATTATAAAAAAGAGACTGGAAAGGTAAAGCCAACAATAAAACTTTATAACGTAATATTTGATAAGAATTACCACGAAATTAATGAGATGGTTGAACTAGCTTTTGAAACTGGAAGTGAAGCTGTTCAGTTCGTAGCAATGGATCCTGTAGAAGGTAGAACTGACGTTCTTCTTTTAAAAGATGAGGAGAGAAATTTCTTACTCAAAGAAATAGAAGAGCTTAAAAAAAGAATAGACCCTGCTACTCAGACAATTTCTAGTCCAAAAAGAGAGTATCCCCTACAAGTTGTCGCTCTTGAAGAATTTGAACGCAGAATAAAAAGTGAAAAAGCAGATAAAGGAATATACGATGAATCTGTTATAAAGCATATTCCTTGTTATGCAGGATGGATGTTTTCCAGAGTTATGGCAAATGGAAATGTAGTGCCGTGCTGCAAGGGTTATTTAAAACCCATGGGTAATGTATATTCAAAAAGATTCAAACAAATCTGGGAAGATAAATTACAAAAAGAATTCCGATATAAAGGAACACACCTTCCACTCACAGATCCTTACTTTGTACCATTTCAGTGTATAAAAACTTGTGACAATCTCTGGCAGAACGAACCTATGCATCAGCGTGTTAAGTCACTAACTAAATCTCAAAGGTTTTTACTTAAAAGTGCCGCATTATATCTAAAGCTGAGGAAAAAATTTACTAAAAATAATACTCAATAAGGCGAAAACTATGCTAATAAGGCGAAGAAAAAAACTTCCTGTACACTTTCGCACACACTTAGATTACTTAGAATATAAAAGAAGTGACATTATAAGAGGTTTAAAATATTACTTTCATAATCTTAGAATTGCAAAAGGGATAGATTCAGTCTATAAAACATTCACCGGTCCAACACTAGTGCAAATTAACATAACTAATAAGTGTAATAATAATTGCATCGCCTGCTGGGTTGGTTCACCCTATTTAGAAGATTCAAAAGATTTGCGCGAATGGAAAAAACAAGAATTATCTTTTGATATAATAAAAAAGGTTATGCGTGAATTGCACTCATTAGGAACCCGTAAATTATATTTTGGTGGGGGAGGAGAACCTTTTCTTCATCCTGAAATAATGCAAATTCTGAAATATGCAAAAAAACTTGGTTTTGAATGTGACATAAATACCAACTTTACTCTATTAAATAAAGAAATGATAGACGAACTTGTATCCATTAATTTTGATCAAATCAACGTAAGTCTTTGGGCCGCATCACCTGAAATGTATGTAAAGATGCATCCTAATAAAAATGTTTCAACTTTTCTTCAAATCAAAGATAATTTAAAATACTTAGCTAGTATTAAGAGAATTCGGCATACGCCACACGTAAATCTTTACAATGTAATAACGAGCTGGAACTATACTGAAATAGAAGACATGGCCCGACTTGGACTAGAAGTAGAAGCTGATTCAGTGCAGTTTGTTCCAGTTGATCCAATCTCTGGCAAAACAGAATTTCTCATATTAAACGAAAAACAAAGAAAAGAAGTAATACAAAAAATAAAAAAAGCAAAGCAGATAATTGATGAAGATGAAACCAATCTTTCAAAATCTAACCTTTTTATACTTGATTATGATAGATTTATAACCAGAATGTTAAGCAAAAATGCAGGAAAGGGTGAATATGAGTGCGAGGTAATTAACAATATTCCTTGTTATGCAGGATGGACATATAGCAGAATACTTGCTAATGGTGATGTTAACTTTTGTCTTAAATCTGATGAAGTTTTGGGCAATATTTACAAACAGAGCTTTAAAGAGATATGGAATAATGCTAAACTTGCTGACATAAGACGTCGATACAAAAATGATAAAACAAAAGATTCTTTCTTCCTAACAACAAATTGTTTTAAAACATGTGATAACATTGCATTAAATCAAGATACCGAAGACATGCTTAATTCTCTTAATTTATTTGATAAGATTATGAAAAAAATAATCTAAAAATTAGAAAGGTGTGAAATTGGAACTTGTAAGAAAAATAAAAAGTTTAAAACATTACTTTCTTATCGGATTAGGTGTTCTAGCAGGCAGATCAATCACAGGCCCTCTTATTGTGCAAATTGACTTGACTAATAAATGTAATAACCGATGTATTGCCTGCTGGTGTCGCTCCCCCTTTTTAAAAGATTTAGCAATGTCTCCTGAGGAAATTAAACAAGAGATACCTTTTAAAAAAATAGAAGAGCTTGTTAAAGAATTTAATGAGTTGGGCGTCAGAGAAGTATATCTGACAGGTGGTGGAGAGCCATTTATGCATTCTAATAGCATGCAAGTTATAAAACTAATAAAAAAGTATGGAATGAGATGTGCAATGAGCACTAATTTTACTCTCTTAAGTAAGAAAATGTTAAGAGAACTGGTCGGACTTGGTGTTGACGAAATGAATATTAGTATATGGGCAGCTACTGCTGAAACTTATAACAAAACTCACTTGGGTAGTGAACCTAATACTTTTTTTAAGTTAAAAGAAAATCTTAAATTTTTAAATGAAATAAAAAAAGTAAACCATGTTAGTAAGCCTTTTGTAAATATACATAATGTTCTTATGAATGTTAATGCTCATGAATTTAATGAAATGATAAAATTTGCTTTTGAAGTTGGTGCCGATTCAGTTGATTTTACTCCTGTAGATATTATACCTAAAAAAACTTCTTTTTTGCAGATTAGCAAAAAACAAGCTAAAGTTCTTTTAAAAGAAATTTCAGAGTTAGACTTATTAACTAATCAATTGGAAACAACTTATCAAAGCAAAACAAAAGTTAAAAATATTGAACTGTTAAAAATTCGTTTGCAAAACATGATAAAATATACCAGTTATGATAATATCGTGGTAGATTCAATGCCTTGTTACGCAGGCTGGACTTTTGCCAGAATAATGGCTAATGGTAATGTTATACCCTGTTTAAAAGCTCATAGAATTCCTTCAGGAAATATTTTTAAAGAGAATTTTAAAGACATATGGTATGGAGAAAAGCAAAACTTTTTTAGAAAAAAAACATTTAAATATAAAAAAGAAGGAAATTTCTTTAAATACATTGGAAATGATCCACATGCCCGTTCAGGATGTAAAAAAGAATGCGATAACATTGAAATGAACGCTCACATTCACAAGCTTATGGCTCCGCTACTTTTTTTTAAAAAGCTGACATGACCATTACTGCTTTTGCTTACTTATTATCCATTCCGAATCAAGATGTAAGAATCCCGGCTCAGGCGGAGAATCTACAACTTTAAAGCTATACCGCTTTATATGTACATCATAAGGTTCAAACGACTTATATGGGTGGACTGCTACTGTAACAAAATATTTTCCTTCCAACAATGGCAGTTTATTAATTTTGAAAAATACACTGCCTTTTCCTTTTACATACTTTATCTTTAGACCACTAAATCTAGTGTTCGGGCCCGCGATGTGTACGCCATCTTCACTATAAAAAGCGATGCCGAAAACAGGATTTTCTACTTTTCTAAGTGCATGATAATCTATTTTAATTATCATCTGATCTCCCGATCTGAAAATATGAGATGGATACATTTTTTTATTCAAGAATTTCACATTTCTTATTTTTATAATCCCTAATTTTTTTGTTAATGCCTCTCTATTTTTGTTTTTCCTCAGGTCCTCTTTTAGAATTCTAATGTAATTTTTTATTTTTGTGATAGTAAGTTTGTCGTTTGTTTTTAGTTTTAATTCCCGCATTAATAATTCATATTCTTCAATTTTCTTCCTGATCAAATTCGGGTCTGTATTATAATTTTTTATAGTATTTCTTATCTCTCTTGCCTCTTCTTCTGCTTTTATTCTTTCTCTTATGTTTAGAAAAGGAAGTGCTGCTTTTTTGTTAAGAACATCTGCAAGTTCGCCTTTTAAAATATCTTTATTATCAAAATTATTTTTTAAACCGATCCTAAGAATTTTAATAAGTTCTTCAATCTTTTTTTCAATCTTAGCCTGATCTTTTGTTCTTGCCATTTCGTCATAAATATTTTTTCTTAACGCAAAAGCATAGTAGTCATATAAGCATTTCTTTTTTAATAGTTCCCTTCTTTTTAAAATTCCCAAATCTGCTTCTATAGCGTGTAAGAACTCTTCTTTGACATACTGAGAAATTGCATAAGCATCTATCTTTAAATAATCTTCATTATTATACAATTTTACTCCAACTTTTCTACAAAGATCTTGGGCAATTGGGATAAACATTCCTAATGTTTCATCTGCAATTTTTAAAGCGATACCCGTATAATCCTTTGATCCTTTTTCTAATAGGCTGCAAAGAGAGAGGGGCTTGTTTTTAAGTGAGGAAATCTCAAATTTAAAAAGAGGATTCTGATATGGGGGCAATTTCCTATTCGCAAGGTAAGTAGCATAGAGAGACGCATATACACATCTTAAAGCAAATATATTTTTTATTAACTCATCATTTTTTTTTAACGGGATTAATGAAAACTTTCGTATTGCTGAACTGGTAAGCGCAATTTCCTTTAAATATATCGGAAGAATATAAGCCAATTCTTCATCGTAAATTTTTGACATTCTTCTTTTAAAGGCAGCAATTTTTCCTAGGGGATCATAAACTGGCAATAGCATTCTACAATGATTCTTGTACCTTACCCACTCTTCATGTGAATTGTTTAACAACTGATGAAAAATATTCTTGTCAGACAATTCTATTGAAATATTATTTATTTGAACTATAAATCCAGACTTGTCTATTATATCGTAAAATTCTTTTTTTCCTTCTATCTCCTTTTTAAAATAGGCGGGCTCATAAAAACAATAGATATCGATGTCTGAATTCTTTGTTACTCTTCCATGTACTATAGATCCATCAAATGCAATGCCTATTATATGGCGGTTCTTTTTCAATTTTCTAATATATTTTTGAGCAACTTGTTTCATTCGTTTTTTAAACTTCCGCATTTCCTCAGGATTTTTAAATTGGCTTTTCATTTTCTTTTTTTGTTAAACATATCTAAAATGTTTCCATCTGCCTTCAATGTGAATTAATCCGTTCTCTCTATTTTCTCCCATAACTCTAAATATTATAGTTTTGTTTCTTATATCATAGGGGATATAGTTATCTTTTGTATGTGCTGCTACAGTCAATATGTACTTCCCAGGCAAAAAAGGTAATCTTTCTATTGTGTATTCTATCTTTCCTCTCCTTCCTATTTCTTTTAAACAAAGTTTGTCTATCTCAGTGTTAGGTCCATATATCAATCGTCCATCGTAACTATAGAAAGCAATTCCGAAGACTGGATCTTTAATTATTTTTTCTGTATAATACTCAATCTCAATTTTCATTTTTGCATGCGTTTGAAAAGTTTGTGTTTCTTTATAAGTATTTCCGATTTTAGTTTTCAAATTCACCTTGATTATTTTCAGTGTATCTTCTGCTCTTCTTATTTTCAATTGTTTTTGTATACTTATCAGAATTTTTAGTATTTTATCTTTTTGTTTTTCTAATTTTTTCATCTTGTTTTTTAATTTTACAGAATTCTCTTTCTTATTTTCCAATCTGAACTTTGTTTGAACTAATTCTTCTTCTATTCTTAATACTTTCTTGTTTAAAATATCTTGTGCTATTTGTATTCCGCCGTGAGGATTTTCTTCGGCTGTTTCTTTTATTTTTTTCAATTCATCATTAGTGCATACTCTTCCATCAAACAACATTAACAATTGTAACCTACTTTCAATATAATCTAATTGCTCTCTAACGACACTTTTGTCAGACACTTCCTGTTCTATTAAATTTTTATATCTTCTAAGTTCAAACAATTCTCTCTTTTTATCTTTTATTACTTGTAATCCATTTTTTACTAAGAGTACTATCTCTTTACTAAATTCTTCAAAATTATTTTTTTTGAGTGTATAATCTTCTGTTAATATTCTTTCTAATATTTTTAATATCTTTACTTTCTGTTTCAGCAATCTAGATTTTATTCTATTATCTTTACTTTTTTCTAAATTTTCATTTATATAACTTAACTGTTTATTTAAAATGTTTATCTGTTCGTAACAATTGTCTTCTAACCAAAACTCTAACTCTTTAATGCGTTTTAAAACTTTCTCTCTTTCTTTTTCTGCGCTCCAAGCTCTAATTTTTTCAAATAAAGTAGCATCCTCAGTTTTTTCTTCTTTAATCACATCTGAACTATTTTTTAAATTTTTAAGTTCATCTACAACTTTTTCAAATTTCTGGATAAATCTCTTTGTTACTCTTTTATATAAATCATCAAAATATTTACTGATGACTTTTTCCGGAGGACCATACTCTCTTTTTATCCCGTTATCTAAGTATAAAACCCTGTTACAATTTTTTTGAATAATGTTTAAGTCATGTGATACGATTAAAACAGTTTTTTTTGAATTTTTTAATTTTTGTAATAAATTAAAACTCTTATTACGAAATAGCTCGTCTCCAACTGCAATTGCTTCATCAATTAATAAAACATCAAAATCATTTAATAGAAAACTGCTAAATACGAGTCTTGCTTTCATACCACTTGAGTAAGTTCTTACTGGTTCATCAATAAATTCAGATAATCCTGAAAAAGAGATTATTCTTTTCATTTGTTCTTCAATCTGATTAGGTGGTATTCCTAACATGGCACAATTCATTCTTATATTCTCTTTCCCGCTCAGTTCTAATCTTAATCCGGAACCCATCTCAATAAATGGAAGTATTTTTTCTTTAACTATTACCCTTCCAGAATCCGGCTTTAAAATTCCTGCAATTATTTTTAAGAGTGTTGTTTTTCCAGAACCATTAGGTCCGATAATTCCTACTATCTCTCCCTTTTTAATCTTTATACTAAAATCTTTTAGAGCATAAATACTTTTTTCACAATTATTAGCAGCGTATATTTTGGAAATATTGTCTAATTCTATTACATTCATTTTTTATCCTCATAGGGCTTCTACAACTTTATCTACTTTTTTATTAAAATATATTAAACCAAATATAAAAATTATTAAAACTATAGCTATAGTAATAAATATTTGTTTTATTGAAGGAACATAATCATATATTAAAATGTCTCTTGCCTCATTCACTATTCTGGCGATCGGGTTAAGCATGTAATATCTTAAGTATTGCTTTGGAATTTGCGTTTCTCTGTAAACAATTGGAGAAACCCAAAAACTAATAGTTATGAATATATTCCACAAATGTGCAACATCTCGTGATAGTGGATAAGCGACAGATAAAATAAACGAAATCCCTAAAACCAAAAGTGCGCATTCAAGAATGGTCAACGCAAACAATAGATGAGATAATTTGAATGTTATTCCTCTTACCATTTCAAACAAAAAAAATATGCCTAAATTTATAAAAAATGATAGTAATGAAGCAATAAAAGAAGCAATAACTAAGTAGTGTTTTGAAATAGAGATTGAGTTTAATACCCCCTTGTTGTTTATTAACGAATTCATTCCTTGCAAGGTGGCTTCTGAAAAAAAATTCCAAATTACAATACCTAAAAGCAGAAAAAACTGATAATGTGGAACTTCTATATGAACTGCTTTAGAAAACACTATGTATAATGCTAATAACATCACTAGCGGAGAGATAACTAACCAAAAGTAACCAAATTTTGCATTTAAATATCTAAGCTTAAACTCATTAAGCGCTAAAGTTTTTATAATAAAAACATCTTTTTTAAATTTCAACCAGCTTTTTCTCAAAAACATTAAACCTTTATCTTCTTTTATTTTGCGGTAATGGACGATCATTCTCTGTATGTAACTATACTCATTTATTTATAAATGTTGTTTTTGATTTTGAAATAAAAAATCTAAACAATCCAGTTATTATTCCTACAAAAAACACCAGTACTGTAAAGCAACCGCAATTTTGAGAGAGTTTTCTATGCTTTCTAAAAAGTAAATTAACTTTTTCTTTAAAGTTTAAATTTCTATCATAATAGCTCCAATCAAACCATCTAAAATTAAACAATCCGCAGACAAGATTTTTTAAAAGTGAACTTAACACGAATGGACTTTTTTCTTTTTTTGGAATTTTCAAAAACTTTAACATCCCATATGTTAAGTTTCTGTTCTCTAAGAAATACCTTCTGGTTCCATCGTAAAATTTCGGCACCTTGTGAATTGCCACGGCATTTTTTTCATAATAAAAGCCAACCCCGTTTAGCTTGCATCTTACAAAGAAATCGGCATCTTCCAAATATGTTTCATAAGCCTCATCAAAAAATCCAACTCTTTTAAATAACTTTTTAGGAATAGCAAAACATGCACTTATACCTAAAAATTTCTCTTCCTCTTTTGAAGCTGGCCACATTATCCTTCTGTTACTAAATCTTATCTTTGGAAAAGATACTCCTCTATTATGCAGCGCAGATTTTACCAGTTTCTTAGCAGTATCTCCTTTCAAGAATACATCATTATCTA
Organism: Candidatus Woesearchaeota archaeon; assembly: GCA_038874135.1. Lineage (GTDB taxonomy): Archaea > Nanobdellota > Nanobdellia > Woesearchaeales > 0-14-0-80-44-23 > 0-14-0-80-44-23. The sequence continues at coordinate 278,768 of JAVZCZ010000001.1, read as the reverse complement.
TAAACAGAAGAACTTTGCCTTCAGCTTTTTTTGCTCCAATGTTTCTGCAGAAGGCAGCTCCCCTTCTCTTAATGTTATTTATAACTTTTAATCTCCTGTCGTTTCTATTGATCCTTTTAAGTATCTTTTGAGAATCATCTGTGGAGCAGTCGTCAACCACTATTACCTCAAACTTTATTCCTCTTGCTGAAAGCTCAGCACTCTTTATAGTGTCTCTTATGCTCTCTTCTCCATTAAAGTTAGGTATTATTATACTTAAAAGCTTGCTTGTCAATCTTTCACCGCAGATTTTAGCACTTGTAAGGTTTTTTCAGCGCACTCATCCCAAGAGTAGTTGAGTGCAAACTTGCGAGCATTCCCGCCCATCTTATCTAACCTCTTTTTATCTTTTAATATTTCTATAATCCTTTTAGCAAATATTTCTGTATTTGAACAATCTACAAGTATGCCTGTTTTTTCGTGTATTACTGATTCTGAAAGTCCGGGAACATTATTTGCAATTGCTGGAACTCCGCAGGCATTTGCTTCAAGAACAGCTAAGCCATAACCTTCTGCAAGTGAGGGAACTGCAATCAGCCAACTTTTTTGTATTATCCTTATCTTTTCACTGCCGCTCTTAAATCCTAAGAATTTTATGCCGTGTCCGAGCTCTCCAATTCGTATTGCCATCTGCTCCAACTTTTTCCTTTCAACTCCATCTCCCACAATCCAGTATTCAACATTTGGAATGCTCTCTTTTACTTTCTGATATGTTTTCAATAGCAGGTGTGCACCCTTCCTCTTATCTAGTCTTCCTAAGAATATCACTGTCGGATTTCTTGTCTTAATCCTTTTGTTAGGAACATACTTTTTTGTATCAACACCATCTTCTATTCTAATTATGTCCTGAAAACCTTCGTTTTTGAGTTTCTCTTCTAAATACTTATTTATAACAATAATTCTTTCTTTTTTGTATAATACAAATACTGATTTTTCAAGAATATACGCTATTGCCGCTTTAATTAGGCTTTGAGTTTTAAAGAATGTTTTTCCATTTAAATGATGCATTATAATTACCTTTTTATTCTTAGGAACAATTAAGGGAGAAAACCACGGAAGTGGACTTATATCTTCAAAAATTATTTCTGGTTTAAATCTATTGACCCACCTCCGCATACTAAAAACTCCAAGTATGTGAACAAACAAAGTATTGTAAGCTGTTCTCAGGCCTATTCTGTAGATGTGAATGCCATCCAGAATTTCTTTTCGCTTTGCTCCGGGAAAAATTGCTGACACCAGATAAACTTTATTACCTTTCAAAGCTATGCGCTTCATTACTTCATATAATCTGAATTCAGCTCCTCCAGCCAGAGGATGCTTAGGACAGTATTTGTTAAATATTAGGATTCTCACAAAATCTTAATATTGTATGAGTATTATAAAAATTTTCGTTTTTTAAATATGCAATTTTAGAATATACTTTTCCATTCTGTTTAAATTCTAATTCGTTTACTATAATAATTTTTTTAACTCTCAAAATCGTATATTCTTTTAATCATTTTTTGTTACACTCTAACCACCGTATTGTAAATTTAATTTCTTTTGAATTAAATGTTTTTTAATTCTTTTAATTTGGTTCTTGCTTGTTATTAACTTTTAGAAGTAAGTGTCATGTTTTTGCAGTTAAAAATAGACATTCTGCGAATATCAGCGAAACAACTTGACCGTGTAATTTTTGTTTCCAGAATACATGTTTCCTCTATTTTTTGAAAAGTAGTATACCTACTAGAATTTTTATTAAGATAATCATAATCTTCTAAAACAATATAATCATAATAATAATGTTCAGGTGGAAGCGCCTCATTTATCATTTCTAAACTAAAATTTGACAAATGATTAATTCCAAAAACATGAATATCAACCTTATCCCTACTTACATAATAATTTATTGAACTCGCAATAACATCTAGAAGTATATAAACGCCGCTTTCGTTTTTACTTTTTATATACTCATACACTTTTTTACTTTGCTCGTGTCCTAGCGATGTTTGCATATTACATTTGTAATATTTTTTTTCACTTTCATATAAAAATAATAGAAGTATCGGGATAACAATAAGCCCTAAAATTCTTAAATAAGTATTTATTCTTTCTTTTTTTTGTATAAGACTTAGTTTGTTTGAAAAAGCTTTATGCACAAAAATAAAAAATATATTTATTATTTTGAATGCTATTTCTGAAAAAAAGATATATAAAAACATAATAATATGAACTGTATAAGTCACAGCACCTTTGGCAAATGACATAACGAATAAATAGGTTAGAAGGTAAATCAGAAGGGGCAATAGAATTTTTTTCTTAAATGAAATTATTATCGCTCCTATTGCTCCTATTATTATAAAGACCTTTGTAAAACCCACGTTCACATTCCATAAAGTTATTAATAATGAAAAAGAAAAAGAAGGGATATTCATATTTCTTTTTTCTTCTTGTATAAAACTTCTTCGTAATAAGGTATCTTTAATAAAACGTCCTTTTAAAAATTGGCCAGGTGAAATAACTATCGTTATCAAAAAAAATATTAATAACCCAAATATTAAATTTTTTGATACCACTAATTTTTTACTACTTTTGTTTTTACTTACATAAATGAATTTATTTTTGACTAATAACAATGAGAATATGAGTGTAGTAATTGTTATAACTCCTAAAGGGTTTATAAGATAGCATATTGCTGCAAATATAAAAGTCCAGATTAAATATTTTTCATTTTTTTCTTTGACTGCTAACATATATGTTATTATCGTAGCCAGAGAAAAAAACATTTGATAAATATGTGGGTTTACATAAGCGCTTACTAAGTTGAATGAACGAGAGATAGTTAGGAGAAATGATGCTAGAAATGCAGTATATCGATTGAAGAATGTTTTTGCGAATATGTAGAATAGTATTATTGTGGCGTATGAGAAGAGTATTTGCGGTATTCTGAAGATGAGTAGGTCATTTTTTATGCGTATCATTAGATAGTTTATATAAAAAAAGAGGGGGCTTTCAGGCATTGGAGAGTTGTAATTTCCTGTGTATACTTCTAGGATTTTGTGGTGTCTTACTTCTGCCCAATGGTTTGCTTCATCTATCGCGATGCCATCCGGATATGTCTGAATTTTTATGATTGTTGAAATCGTTAGGAGAATTATTATAAAAATTATATCAATTGTTTCTAAGCTAAACTTCTTATTCATTTAACAATCCTCTTTATTTGCTAATATATCCTCTTTTTATTTTTTTATACTTTCTTATTGCTTTCCACAACTTTCCCTCTTTTAATAACCAGAATTTTATATTTTGTTTCAGGAATAATGAAGCATAATCTAAATGTCTTATTAACTTTTCAGTTCGTGCTGCAACATAACTTAAATTGAAATAATATTCATGATAAATTTTGTTAATAATAGTTTCATTATATTTTTTCACATTTTTGATTTCTGAAATTTTTTTAGGTTGGTCAGTTGAGCCGGGCATTTTAATATAATTATTTATTGAAATAAAATCAGGATTAGTATCTTTAATAAACTTCACTGTTTTTTCTATGTCACTTTTATCTTCTCCGGGATAGCCAATTATGAAAAATGCTACTGTTTCAATTCCTAACATATCGCACGCTTTAAGCGTTTTCTTTGCTTTGAAAAGATTTAAGCGTTTATTCATTAATGAGAGCATTCTCTCTGAACCGGATTCAATTCCGAATTGTATTTGATAGCATCCTGCTTCTTTCATATTTTTCAAAAGTTCATAATCAATCCCATCTGCTCGTGAAAGACACCTGAAATTAATTTTTTTAGTTTTTAGATAATCGCATATTTTTTCACATCTCTTCTTATTAGCAGTGAAATTATCATCCCAAAAGATTATGTCCTCATAATTTTTGCATAAAGTGTCAATTTCAGAAAAAAGTATTTTAAGATTTCTTTCAGAATAATTTTTGCCGGTATTTGCTGAACAGAAATTGCAAGAAAAAGGACAGCCAAGACTTGTAATAATTGCGGCAATTTTTTTGCCTTTTGCAAGTATGTCATAATACCCTTTAGGTAGAAGTTCATAGCGTGGAGATGGTAACTTGTTGATATTTCTGAGAGGAACTATTCTATTTGTTATTACTTCTCTATTTTTTCGGTAACAAACATTTTCCACACCTTCAAAGTTTTTGGATTTTATGTTTTCTTTAGATATCTTCACAAGTTCTGGCGTTACATTTAATATTATAAAGTCTATTTCTTTTTCTTTACTCATTACCTCTTTTGAAAAATAAGCAGGTGCGCCGCCGCATAAGCCAATCACATTCTTTTTTGTTTTTAATTTTCGGCAAAACTTCAAATCTTCATTGATGCTGGACAAACCGACATTCACGATTATGCAATCAAAATTTTTTATATATCCTAAACTCTTTTTTTGGATTGCCCGGTCAACTATCTCAACATAAAAATTATGTGAGAGCAAAGATGCTAAATATACTAGACCTATCGGAGGTAATAGGTATGGTGCTTTTTTTTCAACGCCTCCGCATCTTAATAGTAGAGGATCTCTGAATTCCCTGCTGGAACTCTCCGGGTTGAGTAGTAAAATTTTCATTTTTGAGTTGAAAAAGTTTTTAGCTTATAATGCTATTGCGATTTTCCTGTATTTGTAATTAAACCTACTACTTCACAGGTAACTTAAAATCTTAGATTTTTTTTATTATATTCTAATTGGCATATCCTAATGATTTTAATTTTTCTATGGTAGCGGTGTCAAGATTTATGCTTGTATCGTCTGTCACTTCCACTTGTTCATTTCTGTTTGTTATTATCTTAAAATATTCTTTTTTTAAGGTGTTACAAATTATTTCTTTTTGTTCATCATTTTGCCATTTTCCATTTTTTTCTTGTGGGTCTTTTAGTATATCAAACACGCGATCATTTTTACTGCAGTTTTCTTCTATTTCATTAAATGAAGAGTAGTATGATAAAATTTTCCAATTTTTATATACTACAGTGAAAGAATTAGGCGCTTCAGCTATTTGCACTCTTTTTTCTTTAATTTCAAATAAATTTTTTCCTATCATTTTTAGATCAGTTTTTATTTCTAACAAACTTAGAATTGTAGGCATTATATCTGCGTTTGTAACGGGCTCAGCTATCTTTCCACCTTTCCTCCCAGGGACATAAACTATTATAGGCACATGCAATACACTATATTTTAATCCTCCATGTCCAATGTTATAGTTATCTCCAAGCATTTCCCCGTGATCCGAATTTATAATTATTATTGTATTGTTTAACAAGCCTGATTCTTCTAAGTACATTAATAGTCTCCCGAATTGTTCGTCTGCATAATTTATATTTCCATCGTAAGCATTTATAAACCATTGAATGTCACTTTCATTCAGATGAAGATACTTAAACTCTCCGGCACCAGAAAGAAAGTAAATCGGTGAATTTTTCTTCTTTGATGCATTTTCTTCCAATAGCATTCCTATCTTTTTATCATAATTCACAGGTAAATTTTGATCTTTATCTGAGTATTCCTGATTACTACTGAATTTCTGGAATATTCTTAAAGGCGGATTATAAGGCGCGTGTGGTTGAAAATAATATACCCATAAAAAAAATGGTTTATTTGTAATGTTCTGTTCTAATATTTTTATTGCTTTTAACGTAACCCAATCTGGTGGACATATGTTATATGTGTGAGGATTGTTACTGCAGTCATATTCAAAATCTTTAAAACCCTGTGCGACACCTGTTTTAGGATTCAGCATTACAGAATATCCCATCACAGCATATGTATTATAATTATTCTCTGATAAGATTTCCGCAATTGTTGTTTCATTTTGGTGTAAACTGCTTATATACACATAATTATTATATTTAAGGTCTAATATATTGTCGCTCAAAGGAAGCTTAGAGGTTATAAATGATGGCACTGACAAACGTGTTTCTCCCGCTTGACTCAATGCATTTGTAAAGACGTAAGATCTTTTAGCCAATTTATCAATATTTGGAGAAGTATTCCTGGTATAGCCATATACTCCCAGATGATCAGCTCTCAAAGTATCAAACGTAATTAAGATAACATTACAATTTTCACAAGGAGTAGTACTATTATTCAACACCATTTTTCTTATAATAAAAGGTAATGTTAAGCTAATTCCAATTGTCAAAATTAAAATAGACATAAAAATTTCTCTTTTAAACTTCATAGGAAACCACTTTAATTTGTTCTTTTTTTAGTTATTGCTATCATTTTTAATTCAATAAACAAACCTTTATTTTACTTGTAAAAATTATTCACTTTGTATTTTAAATTTACTTAAGCATTAACTATCTTCTAAAATACTTGTTCCATTTTTAAAGATTATGAATTCTGCTTATTAAATACTGAAATATTTCATCTGGTTTAAATTTACTGTTATTTTTTAAATCTTTATATCTGATCTAGCAATCTTTATATACCCATTTTTTATTAGTGTGAAGTTATGAGAATTACTGATGAGTTAATTTACTTATTGACTTTTTTACTATTGCTTCCGTCAGTTTCAGCTTATATTGATCCTGGAACTGGAGGAATAGTTGTAGGTTCAATCTGGCCTTATCTACTATTTATTTTTTCAGTAATTGCTGGTTTCTTTATAAAAATCTTGTTTAGGCCAATGAAAAAAGTAATACTAAAATTATGGCGTTGGATCAAGAGTTTAAAGATGCAGAATGGTGATTAAAGAATGTTAAAAGTGAGTGGTATTCAGACAATCAAAATATTTATATTCTTATTACTTATTATTTCCTGCTTGATTTTATTTTTAACATTAAAAAATCCAATTTTTTTTGAAAAAAAAAATAAAAGTGGTTCAATGGCTGGCAATTATACTAAAGTTCTTATAATTGGGATTGATGCAATGGATTATAAAATAGTTAATGAGCTTATGAGAGAAGGTAAGCTTCCTAACTTTTTACGATTATCAAAGCTTGGAAGTTTTTCTGCACTTGAAACTACTATCCCTCCTGAGACTCCAGTAGCTTGGACAACTGCTGCTACAGGAGTAAATCCAGGAAAACATGGCGTTATAGATTTTATAATAAGAGATCCAAACACTTATCTGCCTGAAATATCAATTACAAAACAAAAATTTAAAAATGGTCTTATCTTCGAAAGTCCTATAAAAAGTGTTCCATTTTGGAAGATCACTTCGGATGCAGGAGTACCTACTGATGTGATAAGGTGGCCAGCAACTTTTCCTCCTGAGAAAATCAACGGTGTAATGCTTTCTGGTCTTGGTGTTCCTGATATAAGAGGTTTTGAAAGCGGATACTATCTCTATGCTTCGGATTTATCCGAAAACAGCTCACCCCACATAATCCATGTGTCGATGAGTAACGGGATAATTAATTCTGTAATCAAAGGACCTCTATCATCTAATATGAAACCTATTGAAAAGTCAATTAAAATTGTCTTAGACAAGAATAACATCACCATCTTTTTAGATGCTCAAAAGTATGAGGTTAAAGTGAATGAATGGAGCGATTGGATAAAAATTGATTTCAATGTGGGTTTTTTAAAACAGGTATCTGCAATAACTAAAGTGTATCTTTTATCAATAGAGCCGAACTTTCGTTTGTATATGACTTCAATTCAGTTTAATCCTGAAAGAACGCTAGTTGATATATCCTATCCGAGGGACTACTCTTATAAACTTTCGAGAGAAATTGGATTATTTTATACTCTCGGAATGCCAGAGGATACTAATGCACTTAATGATTATGCAATACCGAGAAAAGTTTTTTTAGATCAAATAAACCAGATTGAATCTGAAAGAACTAAAATGTTTTTTTATGAGTTTAATAAGTTTAAACAAAGAGATTCTGGCGTGCTAGCTTTTGGTTTTGACGCGGGGGATAGGCTTCAACATGTCAATTGGGATGATAAAAATATTTTTAATTTCTCGAAAGATTTTTTAATTAATGAAGCAATTATAAACTATTATACGCAGAAAGATGAACTAATTGGAAAAGTGTTAGATAGTATCGATAATAATACTGCGCTTATAATATTCTCAGACCACGGATTTACTAGTTTTGAAAGAGCTGTTAATATAAATACGTGGCTTATGAGAAATGGGTTTTTGACTTTGAAAAAAAATATCAGTGAGAATGATGCAGGTGAACTTTTCAAATATGTGGATTGGAATAAAACTCAAGCTTATTCTGTAGGTTTTTCAGGAATTTACTTAAACCTTAAAGGAAGAGAAAAAAACGGAATTGTTGATCCCGAGAATAAAGAAATTCTCATTGATGAGATAATTATGCGATTAAAAGATTTCAAAGATCCTAAAACAAATAGAACGATCATAAAAAAAGTTTACAAATCTACTGATATATACTCCGGCGATTATGTATTTGATTCTCCAGATATATTAATAGGATTTGAGCCAGGTTATCGTATGGCTTGGCAAAGCGTTATTGGAGGTTTTACTTCTGAAGTTATCATGGATAATACTAAACTATGGAATGGAGATCATATTGTAGATTATAGCGAGGTTCCAGGAGTACTTTTCACAAATTTTCCGATTAATAAAAAGAATCCCTCCTTAATTGATATAGCCCCTACAATATTGGATATATTAAAAATTAACTACTCTCAATCCTTTGAAGGAAAAAGTTTATTGCAATAACTTTTGAAAATTAAAAATAAATGTTAGAAGGAGGATATTAAATTGGATTACTTAGAGTATTTAGAAAATAAGACGATATATATAATAAGAGAAGCATATTCTGAATTTAGAAATATAGCTCTTTTGTGGAGTATAGGTAAAGATTCCACCAGTTTGTTGTGGATGGCGAGAAAAGCTTTTTTTGGAAAAATTCCTTTTCCTATTATACACATTGATACAACCTATAAAATTCCTGAGATATATAAATTTAGAGACGAGTATGCTGAAAAATGGAATCTCAATCTAATAGTAAGCAAGAATGAAGAAGCAATTAAAAACGGAATAGGACCTGAAAAAGGTAGATTTGAATGTTGTACTGCACTTAAAACAGAAGCACTTAAACAAACAATAGAAAAATACAAATTCAGAGCAATACTCCTTGGTATAAGAAGAGATGAGCACGGAATAAGAGCTAAAGAAAGATATTTTTCGCCAAGAGATGAAAACTTCAATTGGGACTATAAACACCAGCCTGCTGAGCTTTGGGATCAGTACAACACCTTATATGATAACGAAAATCATATAAGAGTTCATCCTCTACTTCACTGGACTGAGCTGGATATATGGCGGTATATACAAAGGGAAAATATTCCAATTGTACCACTTTACTTTGCAAAAGATGGTAAACGTTACCGCAGTATAGGCTGCGCTCCCTGTTGTCTCCCTGTTGAATCTAACGCTTCTAATGTTGAAGAAATAGTTAAAGAACTTGAAATAACAAAAATAGCCGAAAGGTCTGGTCGTTCACAAGATAAAGAAAAGAGCTACATGATGCAAAAACTTAGGAGCTTAGGATACATGTGAGGTGTACAGCTTGACATTCACACTTTATCCAATTTTAGGTGTAGTAATAATAATTTTTGCATTCATAGCAGAATTTTTTGATTCAACTATCGGAATGGGTTATGGTACACTGCTCGCTCCAATTTTATTACTCATGGGATTTGATTCGTTTCAAGTCGTTCCAGCTATTCTTCTCTCAGAGTTTGTAACCGGAATTTTAGCTGCATATTTTCATCATAAACTTGGAAACGTTGATTTTCACTCGAAAATACCTGAATTTATTATCCATATTTTTAACAAAAAAATTAGAAGCACCAATAAAAACAATATATCGTCAAAAATATCTTTAGATTTAAAAATTGCAGCAATACTTTCAATATGCAGCATATTCGGAACTATTGCTGCAATAATCTTTGCAATAAAGATTTCACAATTTTGGTTAAACCTTTATATTAGCATTATGATAATATTTATGAGTTTATTAATCTTGATACGTCTAAATAGAGTAACCAAATTTTCTTGGAGAAAATTAATTTTAGTAAGTGCTATGGCTTCTTTTAACAAAGGAGTTAGCGGGGGAGGTTATGGCCCACTTGTGACTAGTGGTCAACTATTTGCTGGGATAAATGCTAAAAAAGCGGTGGCTATCACTTCATTTGCTGAAGCACTAACCTGTTTTGTTGGGATCACGACTTATTTTATACTGAAAAAATCAGTTGATTGGATTTTACTACCGTACCTATTAATTGGAGCTATTATTGCGGTTCCTCTTGCAACCTTAACTGTTAAAAATTCAAATACTGAAACTTTAACTCATTTTATAGGAACTGCAACTCTTATTGAAGGGATTATACTATTAATTAAGGTGATTCATTAATGGAAGAATGTGCAAATATAAACATGGTTATAGTTGGGCATGTTGATCACGGTAAGTCCACTCTAATTGGAAGATTACTTTTTGATACAAATAGCATTCCTGAAGATAAATTGAAGGAATTGAAAAGAAATTGTTCAGAGCTAGGCCAGGAAATGGAATTTGCATTTATTGCAGATAGCTTGAAAGAGGAGATAGAATACCAGTTTACTATGGACACAACTCAAGTGTTTTTTAAAACAAAAAATAGAAAATATACAATAATTGATGCGCCGGGACATAAAGAGTTAATAAAAAATATGATCACAGGAGCTTCTCAAGCCGAAGCAGGAATTCTAATAATCGATGCAAAGGAAGGTGTAAAAGAGCAAACAAAAAGACACGCATATCTCCTGAACTTTTTAGGAATATCTCAAATTATTGTGGTAATAAACAAGATGGATTTAGTTAATTATGATAAAAAAAGATTTGAAGAAGTGAAATCTGAAATACTCAAATTTCTGAATAACATCACAATAACCCCGATGAGCATCATTCCAATAACAGCTAGGGATGGGGATAACATAGTGAGAAAATCAGAGAATATGCCGTGGTATGATGGCAATACTTTAGCAGAAGCTTTGGATAGTTTTATTTTACCTAAGAAAGAAAGCAATCCAAGCGTGCGTATGGTAGTTCAAGATGTTTATGATATAGATAACCAACAAATAATAGTTGGAAGATTAGAATCTGGCAGATTAAAAGTTGGCGATAATGTCATAATTGTTCCTTACAATACTGAAACACGCGTAAGTCAAATACATTCATTTCTAAAACAAAAGTATGAAGTAAATAGTGGAGAAAGTGTAGGAATAAGTATAGAACCAAAAACAAAAATTGATCGGGGATGTGTAATTTGTAATGGAGCAATGCCAATCATTTCGAAAGAAGTAACTGCAACTATATTTTGGATATCTGAAACTTCATTAAATCTCAATGAAAAAATACTTTTAAGACTAGGTCCTCAAAAGACGGATTGCAGTATAACTGAGATTTATGAAAAAATTGATTCAGCTGACCTTCATATTATTAAGGATGATAATTCTAAAATCAATTTTTTGGAAATATGCAAGGTTAAAATTTCTACTTCTTCACCACTAATCTTTGACAAATTTGAAGAGGTTCAACCTATGGGCAGATTTGTTCTAGTTTTAAATAATAAAATATGTGGTGGAGGAATAATATAATTATCATAAGAAAGATTTATTAACTCAACTTTTTAAATATCTCTTATGGCAGTTTCAGAGGGAGATCTTTCTAAGTTGAGTCCCGAACAGATTCTTAGAATTCAGAAGCAGCAGTGCATATTCTGTCACATAGTCTCCGGTCAAGTTCAGTCCAGGAAGGTCTATGAAGATGATTCAGTATTGGCAATTTTGGATATTAATCCTGCTAATCCTGGGCATCTGCTCCTTTTTCCTAAGGAGCACTATGCGATACTTCCTCAAATCCCACCCGAAATTGTTTATCATCTTATGGAGGTTTCTAAGCATCTTTCAAATGCGCTGATAAGGGCTTTTAATGTTAAGGGCACGAACATATTCATTGCTAATGGGACTGCTGCTGGGCAGAAGGCTTCTCACTTCATGATTCACATAATTCCGAGGATGCCTTCGGATGGGATTTCTGCTTTCTCTCTGGAGGGAAAGGGGTTTTCTGAGAAGGAGCTGGAAGGAGTGCAGTCTTTGATTGTACAGAAATTTTCAGAACTTTTTGGCAGAAAGGCTTCTGAACCTGTTAATCTTGATAAGAAGTTAGTCCTAGTTGGAAAAGAGAGGGGTGCCTAGATGAGTAGTTGTATGGTCTGTGATGCGATTGCAGGTAAGTTTAGAAGTTTTAAGATTTATGAAGATGAGATGGCAGTGGCTTTTCTGAGTGAGCGGCCCGTTTCGCGTGGGCATGTAGTTTTAGCTCCAAAGCAGCATTATCCTATCTTGGAAGCTACTCCTGATTATGTTGCAGGACACCTTCTTGTTGTGGCTAATAGCATTTCCGCGGTGCTTTTTTCTGCCTTGGACGCTCAGGGCACTAATATTCTCGTTCAGAATGGCGAAGCTGCAGGGCAGGACACTGCACACCTTCTCATCCACATAATCCCGCGCTATTCTGAAGACGGCATTAACTTTCAGTGGCAGCCAAGGCAGCTTTCTGAAGAGCAAATGTCTATGGTGGAGCTTGCATTGAAAGAGCAGGCTAAGCAGATTTCTAATTTTGAGAAGGAGAAGCCAAAGCCAATAAATCTTGATAGGAAGTTAGAACCAGGGCAGGAAGCATCAACACCAGAATCTGTGCAGAAAGCTGAAAAGCCAGCTGAGAATGCAGGATCAAAAGCTGAGCAGAGCAAAACTCCTGATAGGGCGGAAAGGGTTGAGAACTATCTAATAAAGCAGCTTAGAAGGATGCCTTGAATTTTTTTATAAGAGATCTTGAAGTGCTCTTAGGAATGCGAGGATATTATTCTTGAACAGTAGAGAGAGCAGCAGCCCTATGAAGAAGCTTGGGACGAACGGCATTCCATACTTTACCTTAACCTTTTTTATGCTTCCCTTCTTGTAAAGCTTGATTATCTTATCAATATCCTTCTTCTCAATGCCAGTTCTGCTCTTCTTAACTACTACTTTACCTTTTACTTTTATATCTTCCACTAGCCAGTCTCCTTCTACAAGCTCTTTTGGACTTACCAGTTTAATCATTGAAACTTCTTGAACTGCTGAAAGCCATATGGCTAGATAATAAAGAATAATTATGACTGCTAGGAGTAGTAGAGCGGCCGGGTTAAAAATTTTCAAAATTAGTAGAATAAGAGCAAGTATTGTTGCTGTGGCCCAAATTATTATTTCAAAAGGTCTATTCTTTCTGAGCATATTTAAAATTTGATTATTGCTCTCTTTGAAATTTTTTAGGTAGTTGTAAAGGCTGTAAAATATTCCGAGAACTGCACCACTAACTAACATAACTATAAAGGTTAGAATCGGGAAAAAGCTGTTCTTAATTCCTAGCCCGGCTATTGCTCCGAAGCCCATTGTAATCTTAGTATCCCCCCCGCCCCACTGCCCAAGATAATACATCAAGAGGCCTATTCCTGAAAAAAAGGCTAGTCCAAGAATTCCATCTAAGAATTGGATAAAACTTCCGAATATTATAGAGTATATTAGTCTCGCGCCCAGTCCGAAGGATATCATGAAGTAGCTTGAAAAGTCTGGCACTTCCAACTTTTTTATGTCAGATATCGAACTGAATAGCATGCAGGCAGCTGCCACTCCGTAGAGCCAGAACTCTAAAATTGTGAGCATCTCTTCTTGAAAATCTCAAAAGCTTTATAAACCTTCTCATCTAAGATAATAGGCTAGGGAGTGTAATAATTAAAAAATAAAACGCTAAAATGTCAGGACAATTCAAAGAGGGGGAGCTTCCGGAGCATGTTGCAATAACTATGTTTGAAAGTCCTTCTTCTCTGAGCCTTTATAACAGGAGGAAGGAATTAGTTCTTATGCTCTTTGAAATTCAGAGAGAGCTGCAGATAAAAATAATGACACTCTACCTATTAGACACTGCTTTAAAGAATGAAGAGTTTTCAATCTCAATATCTTCAATAGCTGAAGCAGCAACTTCACTTAAGGAGCTCTCTAAGAATTGCCAGACGAGAATATCCGCTTTTGGAAAGTGGTACGACCTACCTTCTGAAATTGTAGAAGTCTTAAAAGAGCTCATAACTTCAACTTCTGAAAAAAGCGAGCTCTTCTTTAATATGTGTATAAACTATGATGGAAGGGACGAGATAGCCGACGCTTGTAAGATAATAGCATTAAAGGCATTGTCTGGCAAGATGGAGCCGTCTTCAATTGGCAGGGAAACCATAAAGGAGAACATATCCAGCTCATACTTTCCTAGCCCATCCCTGATAATAAAGAACAATCCCCCCGAGGCATCTGCACTGCTGCTTTGGGATTCTCCAGGTGCTAAGATAGTCTTTACTGGAAAAGAATGGGCTACGCTTGAGAGGCAGGACATATTGAATGCTCTAAATTTTTATAAAAAGCTTAAAACTCAGGAGAAGTAGCTCCAGGTGGGAATAGATATGAAAAAAAGAGGTGGCAGGTCAGCTCAGGTGAGCTTAGAATTCTCAATAATACTTGGATTTGCAACATTAATGATAATACCAACCATAATTGTTTTTTACACTCAGACCCAAGAAACTAATAATATTTTTGCTATCAGACAGGCTGAGAGGATTGCACGCCAGATCGTAGATGAAGCAGAGATTGTGTATTACACCGGAACGCCTTCTAAGAGCATGCTTAAGGTTTACATCCCAAAAAATGTAAAAGCCATAAACCTCAGTAACAATGAAGTCGTAATTACAATTGAGATTTCAGGTTCATTGTCAGAAATTGCCGTCCCGTGCAGGGTAAACATTACAGGAAGCGTAAATCCGCAGCAAGGCTTTAAGTATTTAAAATTTGAAGCTTACAACTCTTCAGTTGTAGTGAGCAGCTAATTATGGGTGAAAAAGTTGAGAATTAAAAAGAGCGGTCAGCTCTCCCTAGAATTCATAATATTCATCTCTTTTGCAATGTTAATAATGCTAAGCTTTCTGGGAATGATCTACGAGCGGGAGAAGATGCTCAGAGATCACTATGAGATTAAGATGATTCGTGAGATAGCTCTCAAGATTCAATATGAGATTGATACTGCTGCAGTAGTTTCAGACGGGTATTCAAGGAATTTTACTATTCCTCAAAATATTTATGGAAGGAACTATCAGGCACTAATCATAGGCAATTATGTGCTCGTCTTATCAGACAAATACTCTGAATTGCTGAGCATAATCCCAGTTTCAGGTTATATCAAAACCGGAGTAAATAATATCCAAAAGCAAAATGGAACAATATGCATAAACATGGCAGAATGCCCCTGAGGAAGATTTACATGAAGAAAAAAGCTAAGAGAATGGCTCAAGTCTGGTCTATTGACTTCATGGTAGGCCTTCTCATATTCACATTTGCAGTAATTTTATACTTTATGTACAGTGGAGACATTTTTTCCTATGATGAGCTTGACTCAGAGGGTCTAAGAATTGAAGCATCTTCAATAGCCAGCGCTCTTTTGACTCCAGGATACCCTCAGGACTGGAACTCTTCCAATGTTATACGGCTAGGAATAAGTGAGGATGGGAGTAGGATAAATGTTGATAAGCTAAATGCCTTTTCAGAAGTGGCTTCAAACTATTCTAGGATGAAATCACTTTTTCATGTTAGAAATGATTTTCAAATACTCATAACTGAAAATTCCAGCATTGTATTCTTTGCAGGCATAAACAAAACTTCAAAGCTTGTTTCAGTTTCTAACAGAATAGTCATATTAAACGATTCTCTATGCAAGCTAGAAGTGCGCACATTTGGAGGTTGAATCTGGATGTTATTCACAAAAAAACTTGGAGCGCGCATAAGAAGAGGAATATTTTTCTCAATAGATGCACTTCTCGCTTCAATTCTTTTAATAAGTGGACTTTTGGCGACATACTGGATTTATACTTCATCATCAAAATCTCAAAACCTTTGGTATTACTCCTCAAGCACAATCTCTGCACTTTCAAGCATAACTCCAATCCAGATTAATGATTCCTACTGCTTACAACTTGCAGAATCAGGAATCCTTAAAAATGCGAGCCTAAACAGCTCAATATTGGAAGTTATTGGAGAGCTTTGGGCACTCAACCATACTGCAGAGGCTTCTGAAGTTGCGCGCAGGTTTGTAGAATTCGCCTTTGAAGATACTAATTTAGGGGTTGCAGTATATGTGAATGGCCAGCTTATCTACTCGCGCAACTCTTCTCTACACTCAGATAAAAATGCTGACTATTTAAGCTCCTCGTTCAGGCTCGTTTCGGGAATTCAAGAGGAAAAGCCTAAAGAGGGCTACTCTGCAAGGGCAATACTCAACTCGATAAGCTCCAAGGTGCAGCCAGTCTATGTATATTTTGGAGGGCTCGTAGGGCAGGGAAATATAACCCAATTCTTAGTACTGCCTTCTAACTATACGCGAATTATTGAAGCTTATTTTGAAATGGAAGTCGGATCAAATTTTACTCTCAAAATAAATGGCAACTACTCAGGAGATTATCCTTCAGGCTGTTCAGGTGGGGGAAATCTGATACCATACAAGTGCTATATAAACCAGACCTTCTTACAATTCCTGAAGCCAGGGCTCAACACGATAGAATTCATATTTCAGAACTACAGCACAGCGTATATCACTGGAGGATTTTTCAGAGTTTCTCTCCTTACCTCAGAGCTTAACTATTCTGAAACACAATATGACCCTTTTAGCAATACAGCTTCAAAGATTGAATACCTGCCGGGAGTAAGCAAGATCATAAATATATACTCGTCAGCATATGTGCCTGGCGAGATAAAGGGTATTGAAATTTTCCTTAACTATACTACGAGCCTTCCACTCTTTGTAAACCTGGCAGGCCAGCCAGTTTACTACTCAGATGCTGAAGGAAACATAGTTGCAAACATAAGTAATGAAAGCATAGCCGCAGCTTTAAACTATTCCTTCCTCTCTGAAAAAACAATTCCGGTTAAAATTGGGCACTACGCATTAAATAATACAGGAAATATAACTGGAGGAAATGCAGATGTGCTCATAATCACAGATATTTCAGCAAGCATGAAAGGCAGCATAGGCTATAACGATTCAAATGGAGATGCAAGGACCTGCGACCAAGCGGACTATTTTACAAATCCTCATGTGCGCCGAATAAATGTTGCAGTATGCCTAAATGAGATATTCATAAAAACCATAATGAATGTGACTGGGAACAGAGTATGGCTGCTAACTTTTAATGATAAGTCATTATACTACTACAGCAACAACTCTGCTGTGCTTTTAAGCTATGTCAACAATAAGGATTACTACCCCTGGAATAAGCCCTCTGGAAACACCTGCACCTGCTGCGCATTAAACTTGGCCTATTCAATAATAAACGCTTACAGCAACTCTTCAAGAAAGAAGTATGTAATCCTAATGACTGACGGCATTCCAAATGAGTGCTGCGGCTTGAACGCGAGCGGAGGGTGCAACACTACTGGAACATCTAACTTGTCACAGTACCTGCCAGCAGCCTGCTCTGAAGACTATGTAACAGAATGCGCTGGAAACGACTGCAGTGGACCAATCCAAAATGCCATATATGCAGCTTCAAGAATAGGAGGCATAAATAGGACAACGATACACGCCATTGGGCTTGGACCTATGGGCTCATGTCAGAACGCCAACTACACCATGAGTCAGATTGCTGAGAAGGGCAACGGAACATTCTACGCAAGCACAAATGTGACCCAGCTTACTGAGTTTGTACAGAACCTTGCAAATGAGATAGTTAACAAATCTCTCATCTATCAATATCAGCTGGTAGTCATTCAAGGTGTAAATTCAACCCTCTACCCTAATTCTTTCATAAAAATTTATTATACGCCAACAATCAAGCCCCTAGTATTTGGAAAGATACCTATAACTATTGAATCAGAAAGGTTTGGAAACTATATCACCTCAGGTTCAATATTCATTCCCCCGGGAGTGCAGGTTGTTGATGCTCAACTGACTTCATACTCAGGATACTATTGGAGCAAAGAAGCCTATGCCAATTCCATAAACATCTTTAATCTGTCTCAGTTTGGAAGCTACTATGCAGCTTTAGGAGACCCATTTCTAATAGGTGTGCCTCCGCGCGTATTGCAAGAAGGCAACAACACTTTCCTAATAAAGACGGGCTACTCTGCAAATTCCTCCTCAGGCGGAAGCCCTGAGGACAGGGCAATCTACACCTTACTCATAAACAACTCTGTGACATACTCAGCTGTTGAGCCAAATGCAGAGGGATGCAACTGGCTGGTACAATTTGCAGACGGCACAAACTCAACCATAAAAATACCTCCCGACTATTCAGGAATCAATAACTGCACCTTCCTAACAGCATCCTACAATCCAGCAGATGCAATTCAAGAAGCCGCTTATAACCTCTTCCTTCAATTAGACCTTAACAGAGATGGCATTTTGGATGTCAACATAAACCAGCAGTCCCTAATTGTGGATACTGTTCTCCTGAGCAAGGTGCCCTCCATGTGGGGCCCAGCTAAGGTTGAGGTGAGAGTGTGGCGTTAAGATCCCGCAGGGGCTTCTTCTTTAGCGTGATTGCAATATTCTTAGTAGGAGCGCTCCTGCTAAATACTGAATTAAAAGGCTCTTCCAGCATCCTGGAAAGGTCTGAGGTAGAAAGGGCACGAGTTCTTTCAATGAACGAATTCTTAAAGGATGTTGAATCAGACATTCAGAGAGCTACTTATATTTCAGGCTACAGGGCTCTTCTTGGAATTGAGGAGTACATACTTGAATATGGCACCTATGTTCCAGACAGCGGAGAAGCATTTCAAACCGCGTTTATAAACGGCACAGTCGGTAATTATTCCCCTTCAGTATTGAAGGACAGCTCCTTAAATGATTGGAAGAACAGAATGTGCGAAAAGGCTTCTGAATTAGGAATTGAACTTAAGATAATAGAAAATCAGATTAGTGTAGTTCAAGAGAGCCCGTGGACGGTTGAAATATATGCGAACCTTTCAATAATCCTTTCTGACAGGAGCGGACTCGCTTCCTGGGCAACTAACAAGAGCGTGCACACATCCATACCAGTGCTAGATATGGAAGACCCGCTATTTATTGTAAATTCATACGGCCGCATTTCAAGAACTATTAAAAAGGCTGAGACGCTCAGCTTTGTTTCGGGAAATAATACAACAACACTTCTGAATCATCTGAATAATGGATATTACATCACTTCCTCACATGCTCCTAGCTTTCTAATGCGCTTGGAAGGAAACCTCTCAGATTCCCCTTACGGGATAGAAAGCTTAGTAAATGTAGCGCAGCTCTCCGCTCAGGGAATACCTACGAAGCAGGCTAGCATAGTTGATTATATCTATTTTGGGAATAGAACCACTTCAAATCTTTGTATAGACAACTCTGCAGCAGACCCGGACATGCCAGCATGGTTTTTGCTAGATGTAGATGATGAGCATGATAAAACATACCAGATAACACAGATAAGCACGAGCTGCTAAAATTTCAATCACTAAATAATGGAAACCTTTTTAAATAATCTAGAAATATTAAAAGGGTTGAAGAAATGGTTGAACTCAAAACAAATGCAGACAGGCTCTTAGAACTGGTTCGCGAAAAGAAAAAAATAGGAATTGATCAGGCAGCGCAGCTTCTCAATCTGGATAAGGATACCACGCAAGCTTTAGCTGAACTACTGGAAGATAGCGGGCTTCTCTCAATAAAATATGAACTAACCAGGCAGGTTCTAGTCAGCAATCCTGAAACAACTTCCATGTCAGAACGCCTGCCGCAAGAAAAAATTAGGAGAAGACCAAACCTGCCTAAAGACCCTGTTGAGCTTGCCAAGTTAAAGATGAAGAGTATACTCACAGAACTTGAAAATGACGAGAAAATAATTAGCAGAATAAAAGAAGAAATTGAAAGAATATTCAAGGAAAAGAATGAGATAAACATGATGCTTAACCGCCTTGAAAGTGAGGGCCGAGCAGTAAAATCTGAGATATCGGGACTGCTGAGAAAGGCAGAGCTGATAAAAATAATTCCAGGTAACAAAAATAATAAGTTGGATGAGATTAACAAACAACTTGTAAAGCTTTATAAGAAAAGAAAAGCCATAGAAGATGAGATAAGAGCATTAAAGAATCTTATAAAAATATGAGCTTGGTTTAGAAATAAAAAGGGGTGGTGGATAGGACGAAAGGGCAAGATAATTTCTTAAAAAAATCTAAGCCGCAGGAGATTCCAGCAGGTGAAAAAAAAGATTCTGATAGCAGAGATTCGCAGGAACTTTCGCGTTACTCATTCGTTTCAGATGGGATGCCAATAGAAATAGTTATAAGAAGGAAGCCAAATGAGTTCGTGCCCATCTATGAAACCTCAATCAGGACTATAAGCCCAACTACCCAGCTGATTCTTGAAAAAATAAGGATGGAGCTGATAGAGAATGTAAAGCTGGAAGCAGAAGAGCTTACAGACATCAAAAAAGAGGAAATACTTGAAGAAAAGTTTAAAACAGCAATAAGAAGTGTCATTAAACGATACTTCCCAGATGCTTCCGAATCGGAAAAGGAGTTCATGATAGCATATCTGATACAGCGAAGCCTCGGAATGGGCAGCATTGAAATCTTGATGGACGACGCGCAGCTGGAAGAAATAGTAATAAACAGTGCGGAAGAGCCCGCTTGGGTCTATCACAAAAAGTTTGGCTGGCTTAAAACTAATATCAGAGTTGAAAGTGAAGAGCAGATAAAACAGTATGCAGCCCAGATTGGCAGAAAGGTTGGAAGGCAGATAAGCATCCTGAGCCCATTATTAGATGCTCATCTGAGCACTGGAGACAGGGCTAACTGCACACTCATGCCCATCTCTTCACGAGGAAACACGATCACCCTCAGAAAGTTCGCTTCCGATCCTTGGACAATTACAAGCTTTCTTGAAAATAGAACATTTGCACCAAATGCTGCATCCCTAATATGGTTAGCAATGCAGTACGAGCTCTCAATGCTTATCGCCGGAGGAACTGCCTCTGGAAAGACATCCGCCCTTAATGTAATCGCTTCATTCATCCCCCCAAATCAGAGGGTAATCTCAATAGAAGACACGCGAGAGCTTCAGCTTCCAAAGTTTCTACACTGGGTACCACTCCTCACAAGACTTCCAAACCCTGAGGGTAAGGGAGAAGTTTCAATGCTGGACCTGCTCGTGAATTCTTTAAGGATGAGGCCTGATAGAATCCTTGTTGGAGAGATTAGAAGACAGTCAGAGGCAGAAGTGCTCTTTGAGGCGATACACACTGGACATAGCGTATACGCTACGGTTCACGCCAACAGCGTTTCTGAGACAATAACGAGGCTTACAAACCCGCCGATAAACACGCCTAAGTCAATGCTTCCTGCAATATCCCTAATACTTGTTCAGTACAGGAATAGGAGAACCGGTTTGAGAAGGAACTTCCAGCTTGCTGAAATACTTCCAGATGGCTCAACTAACCTTTTGATGCAGCTGGATGTTAGAAGAGACACTATGAATACGATAAATAAGTCAATAAGTCTTATGGATACAATAAAGCTGTTTACTGGGATGAGCAATCAAGAAATAGATTCAGATTTGAGAGAAAAAGAACAGGTGCTTGCCTGGCTGGTTAAGCAGCAGGTTAAAACTGTTGACGGAGTCGGTAGGGTTATGGCAGAGTATTATACAAACAAAGAAAACCTTCTAAAGTATGTGCGAGCTAATAAGCCCCTTCCCGAATTGGCAAATCTAAAGTGAGCGTGGCTGGATAAATGAGAACATCACTTTTACACTGGCTTGCAAGAAGAAATCCCCAGCTTGCTTTTAAGCTTAAGCAGGCTGAGATGCCTTACACTCCCGAGCAGTTTCTAAAACAGACAATTCTCTCAGCACTTTCAATGACTACGGGGCTCTCCTTTGTAATTTTAGTATTTATAAAGATACTTGAACTGCCTCTAATTATTCTCATCCTTATACCGATTCTATTTTTGATGTTATTTTACTTTTTTCTTCACACGCCGGATGTTAGAATAAAAAAGGAGAACGAGGCAATAAACAGGGAAGTAATCTTTGCAGGAAGATTCCTAATGGTTGAGCTTGAATCAGGCATAAGCATATATGATGCAATAAGAGGAGCGTCAGGAAACTATCCTGCAGTGGGAAAATACCTGAAGGAGATAATAAAACAGGTTGACCTTGGAACCTCAATGGAAGATGCAATAAATCAGGCAGTTGAAAAAACTCCATCTGAAGATTTAAGAAAGATACTCTGGCAGCTTCTGAACTCCTTGAAAACAGGTGCAGATTCTGCAAAAAGTCTAAGAACAGTCATAGAGCAGATAGTCAAGGAGCAGCAGATTGCAATAGTTGAATATGGAAGAAAACTAAATCCTATGGCAATGTTTTACATGATGATAGCAATCATAATACCAACACTTGGTGTAACTATGCTAATCATCCTTTCAATGATAATGGGACTTCCAATTGACTTCAAAATCCTTTTAGTAATAGTGTTCCTGCTCGCCTTCATGCAGTTTATGTTCCTTTCAGTAATAAGAAGTTCAAGACCTTCGGTGGGCATGGCATGAAACTAAACCTGTTTAGAAAGAGAAAAAACGAAAACTTCACGCTTAGTGAAATTGAGAAAAAGCTCTCTTCAAGCAAAACCAGAAAAGAAGCTCATAAGAAGGAAGAGAAAAGCCCTGCACGCATTCCCAAAAACATCTTGAAATACTACCTTAGAAAAGCTGGATTTGAGATTGAAGCAGAGGAGGTTCGCAGGAGAGTTATCATAACCTCAATAATTACATCACTATTTCTCATACTCATCTACTCAATCAACCTCATGAGAAGCGGCATTCCTGCAAGCATAGTTTTTCCCCTGGTTCTTCCAATGTTCGTCACAGCAGGCATATTTGCATACTTAATTATTATGTTTTTAATTTTCATATACTTAGACATAAGGATTTATCGTAGGAGGGTTGAGATAGAGGCAGTTCTCGCAGACTTCCTGCAGCTGACCAGCGCAAACATGCACGCCGGCATGACCTTGGACAAAGCCCTCTGGTTTGCAATAAGGCCTAGGTTTGGAATACTATCCAGAGAGATTGAGGAAGTAGCAAAAGAGACAGCTGCTGGCACTCCTTTAGAAGTTTCGCTTCAGAGGTTTGCTAGCAAGTATGATTCCAATGTGCTTCAAAGTTCAGTTAGCCTCATAGTTGAGGGATTACAAGCTGGAGGAGAGATGGCTCCTCTCCTTTCAAGAATCGCTTCTAACATAAGGGACAATCAGCTCATGATGCGCGAGATGGCTGCAAATGTTTCAACATATGTAATCTTCATAGGCGCTGCAACCGTATTTGCAGCTCCACTTCTAATGGCGTTGTCCTACCAGCTTGTAAGCGTGGTTTCAAAGCTTTCAGCATCTCTTGACTTCTCAGAGATATCGCGCGCTTCAGTATCACTGCCTATGGCTTTTTCTAAGATTTCAATAACTCCAGGCCAGTTTAGAATATTTGCAATTCTAAGTTTAGCCGTGACTTCATTTTTTTCAGCCATGATTGTTTCAGTAATAAGAACAGGTGATGTTAGGGGCGGCGCTAAAACAGTTCTTATTTACATTGCAACTTCGCTGCTACTCTTCTTATTCCTTTCAGTAGTGCTCAGCGGACTTTTCAGTTCAATAATGTGAGACCAATCTTTAATAAATTACAATCTTTAATAAATTTAATATCTTTAAGAAATTAATAAATTAAAATTAAAAAATCCTTAAAAAATAAGTTTTCTCTCTTTACTCATAAGGAGATGCAATTGTTCCCTTAAGAGTATGGCTGAGGGAGCTCCCTTCTTGAGTGTAAGTAAAGGCGATATCTCCCTTATACTTAGATCCTGCAGTTCCAGGTGTTACACTGCATGTGAACTCTTGCGTTGCACCATCATTAATCGTGATTCCTGTGGGCGTGCAAGCGTTTCCACTTATTGTAACTGTTACCCCTGTAACTGCGGAGCCCATTCCATTCCTTATTATCACAGTGGCGTTTCCATCTGCTGTAATCTTGAAATCCTCGCAGGACACTCCCTGGCCTATTGTGCAAGTTCTAGGCAGGAATCTTCCCGGGCTTAAAACTCCAAAGTATGCCAACGCTGCTATGGCCACAAGCACTACCAGGATTGCCCATCCGTAGGTCATCAAGAACTCCATAGCTGCTTGTCCTTTTCTCATTAAATCACCTCTTGTTTATTACTAAAACCTATGTTAGTATACAAAATAAATCCAATGAGTATTTAAACTTTACTATTTTTTTTAATGGTCAAAGCTGCACTTTTGAAAAGAAGTAGCTTCCCATCCCTACAAATAATACGCCTACTCCAACCATAACTAAGAAGTCGTAAAGAAGAGAAAAAGCAGCTGTCCCTGTAAGAGCGAACCTTAAACCGTCCACTCCGTAGGAGAGAGGATCAAACCTTGTAACTAGAAATATTCCTCTGGGAAGCTCCGTAAGTGGAAATAGAGCTCCTGACAAGAAGAAGATTGGCATTATCAAAAAGTTCATTATCAGCTGGAAGCCTTGCATGTCTTCCATCAATGAGCCTATTGCAGTTCCGAGCCCTGTAAAGGCAACTGCTATTAAGAACATAAACAAGAGTGCAACTGGAAGCATGCTCCAGCTACTAAGCCTAAATCCTACAATAAGCGAGATGATAAAAACTATGCTGCCTTGAATCACAGCAACAGTGGCACCTCCAAGGGTTCTGCCAAGCATCAGCTCCAGCCTGGAAACAGGAGCTACAAGGGTCTCTTTTAAGAATCCGAACTGCCTATCCCAGATGATATCCACGCCGGAAAATATTGAAGTGAAAAGTATGCTCATAGCAATAATCCCAGGAGCGATGAACTGTATATAGTTACCACCCCCAGCCTTAGCATAGATGGGCCCGAAGCCGAATCCTAATGCGAGGAGAAAAAGAAGAGGCTGCATCATAGCGCCAACTATCCTGGGCTTTGACCTGAAATACCGCTTAACCTGCCTGAGCCAGAGAACATACATTGCCTTCATCTTCTAATCCTCCTCCTAAGGCGCATCCTCTCCAACGGAGAGGCATCTTCCTCCCTTATTTCGTGCCCAGTCATCTTTATGAAAGCGTCCTCCAGCGATTTCTCACCTGTCCTTTTCAGAATATCTGTAAGCTTCCCTTCACCAACTATCCTCCCGTTGTCTATAACTATTATGTAATCAGCAATCCGTTCCGCCTCATCCATATAATGAGTTGTGAAAAAAACAGTAAGCCCCTCTTTCCTGTTTAACCGTCTTATGTACTCCCAGATGTGAGCTCTAGTCTGTGGGTCCAATCCGATAGTGGGCTCATCAAGGAAAAGCACCTTAGGATGGTGTATCAAGCCGCGAGCAATTTCAAGCCTTCGCTTCGTTCCTCCTGAAAAGTTCTTTACAAAGTCGTCCTTCCTCTCCCAGAGCTCTACCATCTCTAAAAGCTCTTTAATCCTTCTCTTCAGAATTTCAGAAGGCACATTGTACAGCATCCCGTGAAAATACATGTTCTCATAGGCAGTAAGCTCTTCATCCACGCTTGGATCCTGAAAAACGATTCCGAACTTCTTCCTAACAGAATTGGGGTCTCGGATTGCATCAACCTCATCTATGAGAACAGTTCCCCTGTCAGGCCTTAGCAGGGTTGTAAGCATTTTTATAGTAGTTGATTTTCCAGCCCCGTTGGGTCCCAGAAATGCGAATATTTCTCCCCTATTCACATGAAAGCTTATTCCATCAACTGCTTTTATTTTTCCAAAATGTTTTACTAGGTCCTTTACTTCGATAATGTGCTTTGCGATTCAGATAGAAACTTTAAAATTTTTTATAAATCTTGTGGTAGAAAGTTATATAAATGATTTTTAGTTTTTTATTTCCGTTGCCGCGGTCGCATAACCTGGTAGTGCGCCAGCCTCGAGAGCTGGTGCCCGAAAGGGCTTCCCGGTTCAAATCCGGGTCGCGGCGTTAATTGTTTAAAGAGGAAAAATGATAATACTCTCACATTACGAGGCACAGCCAATCTACGCACTTTCCAAGTTTGGGGATGGAGAAGTTGAAACCTCTCTGGATCTGGGCATTACTACCTCTAAAGTCAGAATTGAGGGCGGAAAACTGCATTTTCCCTCGGGAGAATCCTGCCAAGTTTCAGAACTTCAAAAGATAATTAAGGATGAAAAAAGCTGTTTCTTTCTGGATGGAAGCGAGTTCAAAAAGGTTGCAGTGTTCTCAGAAGAGACAAACCTTTACTACAAACTCTTCCCCACAGGGGGAGCGCCAACAATAGAGATTTCAGGGATAAGAATGCACAGGACAAAAGATATGAGCCCGTGGGAGGACTCACAAAGCAAGATCTCCTCTCTAGGCAGCATATTTGGAAAAGTTTTGGACACTTGCACAGGTCTTGGCTACACTGCAATTCTAGCTTCCAAGAATGCTGAGGAGGTGCACACTTTTGAAAAGGATAAGGCAGTTCTAAAACTTCAAAGGATAAACCCTTGGAGCAGAGAGCTTTTTTCAAATAAAAAGATAATCCTACATGAGGAGAGCATAATCTCAGGCATAAACTCGTTCAGAGATGATTATTTTGATTTTATAATTCACGACCCGCCTTCAATTCTTATTGCTGGCGAACTCTATTCTGACGATTTTTACAAGAAACTCTACTTAAAATTAAAACAGGGAGGATACATCTATCATTATACTGGAAAGCCCGGCTCAAAATTCAGGAATGTTGACTTGATGGGCTCAGTAGCAAAAAGGTTCAGAAGGATAGGATTTAAAAATGTTGTTTGTGAGGAGAAAGTCCTAGGAGTTCTGGCGAGAAAGTAATTCGCACAATGAAATTAAAATTTGTTGTCATTTAATAATGGCAACTAATAGAAAGATTTTTATATTAAAAGCACTTTAACATAAAAAAGTATGGGGGATGAAAAATTGAATGACAACCTTGAAGGCAAACTTCAAAACGACCCTTTTAACGAGATAAGAATATATAAAATGATAGATTCACTTTCCAAACAATCAGATATAGAAGGCTACCTCTTTGATTTAATAATGGACAATAATCCTCATAAAAAGATAAGAGAATCCTATCTCACTTATGTTAAGCAGCGAGTTTTAGATGTCCTTAGCGATTATGTTTCTAACAACAACTACTCTTACGAATCAATTTTTAAGATGAACCAGTGGTGCTTAGCATTAGAGCACTTAATAAGCTGCTTTTATGGAGTGAAAAATAAGTAAAATGGGCGAACAAAACCTGTATCAAAAATACTCTGAAAATGGGAGATTAACACCATATGAGTCAATTCTTAACGCTTTAAACCACATTAAAAGCACAATAAACATATACAACTTCATATCAGACTACATACTAGAAAATACCAAATACGCTACTAATAGATTTCTAAGGAGAGAAGAGCGGGAAAAAATAAGACAAGAGTTCGCGCAGGCAATCAGATGCTATGCTGAGCTTTCAAATTGCAAATCTTCAGAAGAGAAAGCCCGAAAGTGGCTAAGCGGTCTTGAAGCAATACTCTTTAAACCTTAAAAATAAAGAATTAGATTTCACTCATCTACAATCTCAATCTCAATATTCAAGCCCTCAGGGATTGGAACCCTCATAATAAGCCTAAGAGTTCTCTCATCAACCCCAATGTCAATCAAGCGCTTATGAATCCTCATCTCATAACGTTCCCAAGTGGCAGTCCCATTACCGCAAGGACCCTTTCTGGTAGTCACTTTTAGCTTCTGAGTAGGCAGGGGAATAGGCCCCTTCATGTCAACTCCGGTCTTCTCTAAAATTCCCTTAATATACTCACAGGTCTGGTTTATCTTGTTTATGTCCGTGCTTGAAAGTTTTATTCTTGCTCTTTGCATCGCTATCCTTCTCCTATTCCATGATGAACATTGTTCGCCATGGCCCTTTTGTCATAAAGGAAAAAATTGGAGAAGCAGTTTAAATCTGCTTCTTCACCACATCAATACACATTCCTGCAGCGACTGTAATTCCAGAGTCCCTAATTGCGAACCTGGCGAGCTGCGGAATGTCCTTGTTCTTTTCTATGACAATCGGTGTTATGGGCTTGAAAACTACAACTGCTGCGTCTCCCTTCTTTATGAAGTCGGGATGCTCTTTTATCACTTCGCCAGTTGCGGGATTTATCTGCTTTACAATCTCCTTAACCTGGCATGCTACCTGAGCAGTGTGCACGTGGAACACCGGAGTATATCCTACAGTAATAACGCTCGGATGGTTTAAGACAACAATCTGAGCTGTAAACTCAGTTGCTACTGTAGGCACATTGGTGACATGTCCAAGAACGTCTCCTCTTGCAATGTCCTTCTTTTCTATACCCCTAATGTTGAAGCCTACATTGTCTCCAGGCTCTGCCTGCTGCAGCTGCTCGTGGTGCATCTCTATGCTCTTAACCTCTCCTGTAACGCCCTTACCCTCTCTGGCAGGAACTATTATGACCTTGTCTCCAACCTTCATTATTCCAGTCTCAACCTTTCCTACAGGAACAACACCTATTCCAGTGATGTTATACACATCCTGGATTGGAAGCCTGAGTGGAAGGTCAGTTGGCTTCTTCGGAACTTCCAAGTTGTTAATTGCCTCAAGCAGAGTAGGTCCAGTATACCATGGCATGTTTGTGCTCTTCTTAACAACATTGTCTCCAGGATAGGCCGCCATTGCTACAAACTGTACCTTTTCAGGATTATAACCAACTGTCTTCAGCAGCTTTGTAACCTCGTCCTTTACCTCGTTAAACCTCTTCTGGTCATACTTAGCCATGTCCATCTTGTTTATTGCTACTATCAGCTGTGCTACTCCTAAGGTTCTTGACAGGAATACATGCTCCTGAGTTTGAGCCTGAACTCCATCTCCAGGATTTGCAGAAACTACAAGAACAGCAGCATCTGCCTGAGAGGCTCCAGTAATCATGTTCTTAATAAAGTCCCTATGGCCTGGAGCGTCAATTATTGTAAAGTAGTACTTGTCAGTTTCAAACTTCTTGTGCGAGAGGTCTATTGTAACGCCCCTCTCCTGCTCCTCTTTAAGGTTATCCATTACGAAGGCGAATTCAAATCCGACCTTTCCAAGCTCTTTTGCTCTGTCCTTGAGCTTCTTCATAGTTTGCTCGTCTATATTTCCCGAATCATACAGCAGTCTTCCTACTGTTGTGGACTTTCCGTGATCCACATGTCCTATAAACACAAGGTTAATGTGCTCCTTTGTCTTTGGCATTTTGCACTTCCTCCATTTTTCTATTTTTTTAATACGGGTTTTTTGTTGTTATTTATAAAACTTTCCCTTAAAATATTTTTAAAAATCAAAACAAAAAAGCATATCACGCCTGAACTGCAACTCCTGTTTCTGCATCCACCTTAAGACCCTTTCTCTTCCTGATGCTCTCCAATATCTTTGGCTGAAGCTCTTCGGGAACCTTCTCAAAGACCTGATCAACTACAAACTGGGTTCCCCTTCCGCCAGTTGTGGACCTCAAATCGTTGCTTAGCCCAATCATCTCTGCAACGGGAAGTTTCGCTTTTATTATCACCTGCCCGTTTTCCTGCTGAACATCTATCATCTGTCCACGCTTATTACTTATAAGCTTTGAAAGGTCTCCAAGGTACTCTTCAGGAGCCTCAAACTGCATAGTCTGAACAGGCTCAAACAACATAGGTCTGGCTAAGAGTATTGCTCCTCTTATTCCGTCTCTAACAGCAGGATAAACCTGTGCGGGTCCTCTATGAATAGCGTCTTCGTGAAGCTTAGTGTCCATAAGCATCACTTTCATCTTCATACACGGTTCTCTCGCAAGAGGACCTGCTGACATTACATCCTCAAATGAGTCCATTATCAGCTCTATGACTTCACCTATGTGCACAATTCCCCTTGTCATGTCTATCAGCATGTTTCCATTGTATATGTCTTTAACCTTTCTCGCAATCTTAGTGTCCATGCCAAGCTCTTCCAGTTTTCTCCACACAGTGTCATCATTCTTCTTTACTCTGCCTTCAGGAATTTTATCCTCCCTTATGGCGTTGTAATAAACATCTTCCAGAGGCTCAACAACAAAGTAGAATTTGTTGTGCTTGTTAGGAGATTTTCCTTCCACTTCAGGCGATGTTTTTGTAACGGTTTCCCTGTAAACTACAATTGGATTGCTCGTAACAACATCCACTCCCTTTTCAGTTCTTATCCTATTCTCTATTACTTCTAAGTGGAGCTCTCCCATACCACTTATGAGATGCTCTCCAGTTTCCTCATTAATCTGAATCTTAACTCCCGGATCTTCCTTGTTAACCTGCCTTAAAACTTCTACAAGCTTGGGAAGGTCTGAAGGCTTCTTTGCCTCAATTGCCTTTGTTACCACCGGCTCAAAGATGTGCTTTATAGCCTCAAACGGCGGGTCCACAGGTTCCCTTGTAACTGTCTCGCCGGCAAAGACTCCTTTTAAGCCAACCACTCCAATTATGTTCCCTGGCAGTGCCTCTTCAATTATCTCTCTCTTAGGCCCGTTATAGATTGAAATCTGCTGCACTCTCACTCTTGTTTTAGCCCCGTTAAGATAAACCTCCTCTCCCGTCTTTAATGTGCCTGAGAATAATCTTCCTGCAGCAACCTCTCCAGCGTGCTTGTCAATAACTATCTTTGTAACTACAAAAGCTAGCTCCCCGTTAGGATTGCAGCTGAGCAGGTCCTGTCCAAACTTTGAGTTCAAATCGCCGTGCCATATCTTAGGAATCCTGTACTTCTGAGCTTCAAGCGGGGAAGGATGGTGCTTTATTGACATGTCCAGCACTACCTTGTGGAGCGGAGCCCTCTTTGCAAGTTCGTCAATCTTTTCCTGGTCTCCCGAGTTATATGCATCAATTATGTCCTTGAAGGTTATTCCGTGGCTTTTCATATAAGGCACAGACAAAGCCCACTTGTGAAATGCGCTTCCAAAGGCGACGCTTCCATCATTAACATTCACCTGCCACTTTTCAGCAAACTCCTTCTCAGCAATATTTCTTATGAGCCTGTTGAAGTTGTTGATTATGTTTATAAAGCGCTCCTGCATCTGCTCGGGAGTAAGCTTGAGCTCCTTGATTAGGCGATCCACCTTATTTATGAACAGAACTGGTTTAACCCTTTCCCTCAGAGCCTGCTTTATAACCGTTTCTGTCTGCGGCATTATCCCCTCCACAGCACAGCAGAGCACTATGGTTCCGTCAATAGCCCTCATAGCTCTGGTAACATCTCCTCCGAAGTCAACATGTCCTGGTGTGTCTATAAGATTTATGAGGTATTCCTCACCCTCATACTCCTGCACCATGCTGGCATTTGCTGCATCAATGGTAATTCCCCTTGCCTTTTCGTCCTCGTGAAAGTCCAGGACACACTGCTTCCCAGCCAGCTCTTCAGAAATCATTCCCGCTCCAAGGAGCAGATTATCTGAGAATGTTGTCTTTCCGTGATCAATATGGGCTGAAGTGCAAATGTTCCTTATGTGCGAAGGATTCTTCATCAGCCTCATTACCTTCTCAACCATCTTTTCCGACATTTTATCAACCTCACCTTTTCATCTTAAATGCTTCTCCCAAACCGTCTGGTAATTATAAATCTCATTCGGCTTGAACCAGAGCATGATCTCAGCCTCAGCCTCACCCTTGCTGCCTGAGGCATGAATTATATTCCTGCCGCCAAAGCCCCTACTGGAAGCGTAGCCCATGCTTATGTGCGAAAAATCACCCCTTATGGTTCCAGGAGGCGCCTTATGTGGAGAGGTAGGCCCGCACATCTTCCTAACAACCTCTACAGCGTGAACACCTTCCAGAACTATAGCCACCATCGGAGATTCTATGGCAAATGAGATTAGATCGTTCCACGCCTTCTCTCCAATTCTGACCTTATCCAAATCAGTGTTTATTCCCATCTCTTTCCAGTCATTCAAAGTTTTCTCTCCCATAACCTCTATCAACTTCTTAGGATAGTGCTTCATCGCCAACTCTTTATCAGCCTGAATCATCTTCATCCCAACAATCTTCAAGCCGACATTCTCAAACCTTTCAATAATCCTTCCTATCAGGCCCCGCTGCACTGCATCTGGCTTTATCAGTACCAAAGTTCTTTCTATGAAACGCTCATGCTCTGGCTTTTTATCGCTCATCACACCCACCTTCTAAGTGAAGATTCACTCCATCTCCGCTCCGTACTTCTCAGTCCACTTCAGCCTTCCAGGCTTCCTGCCCAGCTTGAGCATGTTCTTCTGGCACTTTGTTGAGCAGAAGTGTAGGATCTTACCGCTAGTCCTAACGAAGATTATTCCAGTACCCCTGGGAATGTTCCTTCCACAAAAGCTGCACTTAGCCATTATGACCACCCTGATTCCTTACTTTCTTGATTGTGTAAGCTTCCTAGCTTCAATCTCAGTTTCTCTCAGCATCAATATGTCTCCAACCCTGACAGGGCCTATAACATTTCTTCTTATTACCTTGCCTTCGTCCCTGCCTTCTAAAATTTTGCACCTAACCTGTGTAACCTCGCCACGCGTGCCGGTTCTTCCGATAACTTCTTCAACCCTTGCGCTCCACGCCTGTGAGAAGGTTACCTTTCCGCCAGCCACTTGGGGAGCGGCTTCCTTGCCGGGCTTTTCACCCTTACCTGCAGGAGCCTCTTCCATTCCGATAGGGGTAACCATCTCTTTTTCCTTCTTCATTTTAGGCACCCCCTTTTACTCCTTCTTGCTCTCTTTAGGATTCAATGCTTCAATTATCTCCTTGACCTGCTTCTTAGCTTCTCCCTCTTCTATTATGGCTACGCTTGCAGTCGGAACTCCTATGCCGCAGGCAGCTCCCAGTTCTTCCTTGCTTGGAACCTCTACGCAGGGAATTCCCTTCTCTTTAGCTAGAAGGGGCAGGTGCATCACTATCTCAGCAGGGGTTATGTCTTTAGCATAAACTACAAGCTTGGCAGTTCCCCTCTCAATTGCCTTTGTAACTTCGTTTGTGCCCTTCTTTATCTTACCAGTTGTCTTGGCAACCTCTATCGCTTCCAAAACCTTTTCAGCTATTTCAGACGGCATTTTCAAACTACCTCCACCCATAGAGAGTCCTAAAGAAGAGTTACCTCATTCGAGCTTTAGGGCTCTCATCAATCACAGGTTAGAAGTTGGAGTTAGGGCTCTATTTATAAAGCTTTTTATTTTAAATTTAAAATTTTAAAGAAAAATGAGATTACTCAATCTGCCTTATCGCAGCATCTATGTTTCGCTCAATTGTCTTAATTCTGTTCTCAAAATCAGCTATCTTGTTTTCAATCTGTCCAATTTCAAGCTCATACTTTTCAGTAATTGAAAGTAGGTGTAATGCATTGTTTATTTCAGTCATAGCATTATTAATATTGTGATTGTATAAACTGTTTATTGAGTCCTGAATAGCATTCTTCAATCGTGCATTGTCCTCTTCATCTAATATTTCCAACTTTTTAATGGATTGTGCGAGCTCTTCCTCCTCTTTTATAAGTTTTTCCATGTTACTAACTTCTTCATTTACTATCTCTATAATCTTCTTATCATTTTCTTTAGGAGTTCTCTTAGCATCTTCTAATAGCTCTTTCACTCTTTTTGCATCATCTTGAGCTATGACATTTTTTTTCTTCATGTCTTTCTCAAGATTTAATACTTTAGTTTTAATGTCTTTTAACCTGTTAATTCTTGTGGCAAGCTTAGCATTTACTGCTGAGAGCTGGCTCTGAAGCAGTGAGATATACTTTGCTTTTTCACCCTCACTCCTAACTCCGTTTATGTGTGCAAGAGTGTTAAGAATGCTCTTTAGCGTAGTGGCAATGTCCTTATCTGCTGCGAGTAGGCTTTTAAGCTCTTCTTCAGCTTTTACAAGCTCGTTTCTTTCTTTATCCTGAAGAGTTGCTTCAACTCTTAAATCCTGTTCTAACCTCTTTGCATCTTTTACTTCTTTGAACTCGCTCTGCCTAATCCTTGCAAGTTCGGTATTTGCAGATGAGATATCTATACTTGCCCTCTTCTGAGCTACAGTTCCCAGCAGTATGAATGTTATTATTGTTATTACAACTATTGTTATTGTTCCAAGCTTCATTATAAACTGGAATACTGTGGGAGTCCAGATCGCAATGAGTGCCATTGCTATGCCGAGAACTATTGACAGCTTAGGATTCTGAGCTCCCCTGAATATTGTTTCTGATGAGAGAAACCAGATTATCACAAATATCATCAGGAAAACTGCGAATAGTGGCAATGAGTCCACAAGACTTCTGCTGAAGCCGTTGCTGTCACCATTCCAGAGATTTATCAGCGAGTCTATAAACCTAGACAAATAGTATGCAGCGTTCTCATTCGAAGCGGCTCGCACTACCGGAAGCATTAAGAATAATACTAATAGTGTTGCAATAAGGGTAAGTGTCGGCTTTTTATTCATTATCAAACACCTCATCTTACTGAAAAATACCTACTCGTATACTTTTTTATACAATTCAATTTATAAATATTTCTATTATTAAGTGCTCACTTGTGAGCGAACCAGAACTCTAAGATTCCATTCTTAATACTGTCTATACGGGCGAATCCGAACCTTTCAAACTGGACAACTTCCCCTACTGTCAGGCTTTTAAGAGAAGGCTCTCCTAAGCCGGTTCTGAGCGTATTGTCAGGCATTAATACATTTACCTTGGGCAAGTTTGCTTCTACCGGGAGCCAGTGCATTATCCCATGACCATCGCGCTTGTACTCTTCAACATCTTTTGATATGAACACAAACCTGTTCCCTTCCCTTCTGAAATTTAGACAGTCCATAAGGCGGTAGAGCTTGCCAGCCTCTAAGCTTTCATAGTCCTGCCTGCTGATATAGAACCTTCCCGCGCTCTCTAATTCTCTCACTCCATACTCCGGATGGTCGGGATGCTTTGGAATGTGAGATATCACATTTGGCGCTCCTTCAATTGTTATCTCAACAGGCTCTTCCACAAAGAAATACCTGCGCGCTATTTGATCTATTATCTCCTTGTTAAACTTGTTTATAGTTTTGAAAAATTCTTCAGCAGCCACGGTCTTATCCACTTCAGAAAGGCCGTTCATCTGCGCGTACTTCAAGAATGCTCCTGGTTGGTAGCCCCTCCTCCTAAGAGCTACTAAGAATGGCAGTCTTATGTCATCCCAGCCTGAGAACTCTCCTTTTGAGATCCTCTGCTTGGTTTTGCTGCACGAGAGCTCTAAACCTATGAACTTATATCTACCTACAAAGTATGTTTTGGGCTCCTTCCTGCCAAGAACCTTATACATCATTGCCTGCCTCTTGGCATTGTCCATATGGTCTTTTCCCCTTATGATGTGAGTCATTCCCGCTTCTACATCGTCCACGAACACTGAGAAGTTCATTAGGGGCCAAACTCTATACTTGAACCCCTGCCTGGGGTGCTTTGAGTCGTTTATTCTTAATAGTGGAAAATCCCTCATCGCAGGATTTTCGTGCTGCATGCTGGACTTAAATCTGACTACTGCCTCTCCTTCCCTGTAGCCATGCTCCCTATCCAGCATCTTCTCCCACCTTCTAAGGTGCTCCTCTATCGGAAGGTTCCTGCACGGGCATTCTGTCCTGTTTTCCACATGCCTTTTGAACTCTTCATTAGGGCAGGTGCATACATAAAGTGCACCCATCTCCAACATCTTCCTAGCGTACTTGTAATATATTTCCATTCTATCAGACTGTATCCAAACCTCAGAGACATTGCCAAATATCCAGTTTGCATCTTCTACAAGCATGTTATAAGCCGGCT
This sequence comes from Candidatus Woesearchaeota archaeon, assembly GCA_038874135.1. Taxonomy (GTDB): domain Archaea; phylum Nanobdellota; class Nanobdellia; order Woesearchaeales; family 0-14-0-80-44-23; genus 0-14-0-80-44-23. The sequence continues at coordinate 242,868 of JAVZCZ010000001.1, read as the reverse complement.
CGTAGATGTTATCGCTGTTTGTATCCTCAATTCTTAGAATGAACTTTCCTCCATACTTCTTTACATAAAGGCTTGTTATTCCTCCAGTTATCGCGTGACCTATATGCATCGGTCCGGATGGTGATGGTGCAAACCTCATGACAACTCCTTTTTTTGTATCTACTTCTTCTAATTCCTTCAACTCGTTTGACTTCTCCTTCTTCTGAAGGAGCTCTGGAGCTATCTCTTCAAGCATCTTCTTCTGAACTTCCAGCTTTGAGCAATTAACCTCGTCAACTACTTCTTCAATAATCTTCCTCAGCTGTTGAATATCCTTTTTAAGTTCAGGCTCTACGCCTAATATTTTTCCAAGAACTGCTCCAGCATCTGCCTTTCCATCGTGCAGAACTGCATTTTGCAAAGCATACTTTCTTATCTCAGACATTAATCCTGTCCTTATGTTAAAATCGCCATTTTTCTCGCTTGTATCTCTCATTTCTTCCAATCCCTTTTTTACATCCAAGGAATTTCTTTAATTATTTAAAACTTTTTAAGCCGTGAAAGATTAATACTTTATTCTTCCTACAAAAGTTTTATAAATCTCTCTCTCTTAAAAGAAGGTGAGACATGATTTTACTTTTTAATCAAAAAGAGGTGTAAAAAATGTCTGATGAGTACGAACTCATACCGCACAGGGAAATTCTAGAGTTAAGAAAAGAGATTGCTGAGCTGAAAGAGCACCTCAGAGGAAAGCAGATTCCAGAGCAGCCTGGAGCTCAGCCAAAGAACCTTTCAGATTCAATAAATGAGCTTCTCCAAGTTTTTAAAGAAGCCACTGAGCAGCTGAAAAGCAAGCCGGCAACTTCAGAGAGCATGGCACTTCTTGTTCAACAGAACGAAAAGATTGCTAAGGGCCTTCTAATGATAGAGGACACTCTGGAAGAATACCTGCCGAGAATATTAGCTGCCCTCGGACAGAATCCTGAGCTTTCAAAGACACAAACAAGCCCTTCTCCGCTTAAAAGAACATATACTTATCAGAAGACACAGCCTAGGACCATTCCAGGGTTTGACGATGTCCCAAAGTGATTCTTCCTACGAGAATATTGACATCTACTCTTTTGAATTTCTGGTAAAGGCTTTGAGTAGGGCAGCTGCCAAGCTGAGTGAGAAGCCTAAAAAAGAAATAGAAGAAGAATCAGAGAAGGTTCTAATTTCTGGAAAGCTCCAGGAGAGAATAACTAAGGTTATGGATTCTCTGAATAGGGTTTTTGACGAGAGTGACAAGCGCATGTTGTATGCCAAGCAGCGCCTGTACGAGCTCAGAGAGATGCCCGGCATTTATGAGACGCAAATAAGCGACTTCCTATTAAGAATTGAAAACGCGATCAACTCTTACATAAATGAGAAGAGAGCGCGGGAGGAAAGGATAAAAAAGTTGGAAGAAAAAATACTTTCCAAGGTTAAAAAAGCACGCCTGAAAAAAGAGATAAGTAATGTTCTTAAGAGCATCAGCGAAGAAGAAGCCATTCACGACAAGCTCCTACTTTTGAAGAAAAAATATTACAAACTCATCAGTGGAGATCAGATGCCTGAGAAGAGGGCTCAGCTTGAAATAATACGAAAGAGGATACAGCAGATTGAAAAAATTTTGGAGGAGAAAAATGCCAAACATAATAGTTAGAAGCCGAATCAGAGATTTCGCAGAGCTGGACGGAAAGCCCCTTAGCGTTTCAGAAGAGTTTGAAGAGGCACTTGCAAAGAAGGTAGTTCAGATAATAAAAGAGGCTTGCAGGAGAGCAAGAGAAAATAATAGAAACACGCTGATGGCTAGAGACCTGTAATCACTTTATTAGCACGGCATTAATTATTCCATCCTGCCCAGGTCTTGAGGTAACTCTCGCCTTACCAAGCTCAGTTTCTATTACCGTGCCCCTCACTATTATGTTTCTCCTAACATAGTAGATGTTGGCAGGGCTCTCAATAACCGTCTTTATCTTGACCTTTGAATACTTCTTAGTTTTCGGGTCAAGCACATTAGCTATGCTTGCTCTGAGAAGCTTGTATTTGTAGTTCTTTCCCCTTCCCCTAATGCTTACAACCTTCTGCTCTTCATCCACCTTGGTTAGTGCCGGAGCCCTTCCAAGCTCGGAAAGCCTCTTTTTCCTATAATCAACATACCTTCTTCCAGTTAGTTTCCTCTTTGGTCTTGCCTGTCTTATTGCCATGCCTGCTTAGAATTCGGAACTTCTTTATAAAGGTTGCGGAACAAAACAAAATAGGCACCTAAGAACTCTAATCCTGTATAATTAGGCGTTAAAAATGATTTGTTTATTTATATTCAACAGTAAGCATGTTTAAAGGATTAACTATAACTACTGCAGGTTTATCCTCTTCTAAAGAACGAACACCCTTATGATAATTTTGATCTTTAAATCGGATGTAAGATATGCTCAAACTAAATATATTAAAAACTCGGAGTATATCTTCAACTTCCTCCACATTTTTAGGAACTTTCACAGTTCCTCTTATTTTTATTTTTCCTATAAAATCAGTAATATTTACGATCTTTTCTTCTGGTAGCAGTATATTTCTTTCATACTCAAATTTTTCTGATTTAGAAGCGTACTCCTCACTTTCTGAAGGATAAGGTATTATTATAAAAGGCTGTTTAGGATTAATTTTGAAATTAGACCCATTATCTAATAGGGTAAACTCAAGATTTTTGCCAGCCTTATATAAATTTAGGATATTTTTACTTAATGACAAATTTTCAGTTGCATTCCTGAGCGTGGCTTCAAGTTTAACTAGGTGTTCCAGTCCGCTCATCGGAACATACAGTTCAACATCGTAACCCATAAAAAACACCTTTTTGTTGTTACATTTAGGTAGATACACTACTATTTAAATTTTACTCTTTTTAATTTCACAAAATATTTAAATTTAAGAAAAATGTCAGTGCGGGAAAGAATGAGATATGTCCCAAGAACTCAAATTCACAATAAATGAAATAAAAAAGCTAAGCGAGCTGTTCAGACTAAAAGAGATAAAACGACGCTCATCTGTTGGAAACAGAGCTGAGAGCTCAGCCGAACACTCCTGGAGCTGCATACTCCTAGCAGAATACTTTCTTCCAAAAATAAAGCAGAAACTAGATGAGAATAAAGTAATCAAGATGTTACTGTACCATGACCTTATAGAAATAAAATCTGGAGACACCTACTTCTTTGACGAAGCCGCAACTAGAAACCAGAAAAAACTTGAATACTCCGCCTTGGAAAACCTCAGAAAGAGCATTCCCACACCAATATTTCGAGAATTCATAAAGTACTGGAAAGAATTTGATGAGAACACTACACCTGAAGCAAAATTCTGCCAGGCAATAGACAAATTAGACCCGATAATACAAGCAGCATTTAATAAAAAGGAGTGGAAACAAAACAAAATAACCGAGAAACAACTGAGAGAAAAAAAGCAGCACTACTTCACGCCATTCCCAGAGATAAACCAGATCTTTGAAGAATTCATAAGCTACGCCAAGCAGAACAAATATTTTTAATCCGCATGGAAAACTTTAAATACAAACCTAAAACTTCCAAAACAGCATGGGCCCGTAACTCAGACTGGTTAGAGTGCTGGTCTTATAAGGCCACATTCGCATCAAACCTAAGAGAACCAGCGGTCTGGGGTTCAAATCCCCACGGGCCCACTTCCCTTTTTATGGGCCGGTAGTTAAACCTGGTATAATGCGCCCTTGGCGTGGGTGAGGCTCCGGGTTCAAATCCCGGCCGGTCCACTTCTTAGCAAAACCTAAAATTTAAATAGGCATCTGAAAATACAACAAAAAAGGGGTGGCAAATGGTTAAGGCAATAGCTTTTGACTTTTGGGGAACGCTCGTTGAGAATGGAACATACTCGCCGATAAGACAGATAAAGAACATACTCAGACTTTATGACATTCCCTTCTCAGAATATGTGCTGAGATTTGAAAAGGCGATGATGACTAAAGATTTTCCAACATTAAAAGAAGCATTTGAAAATGTCGCCAAAGAATTTGGAATAAAGCCTAACGAGTACCAGCTCAACCTGCTCATAGGCCTCTGGAACAAAAACTGGCTTATGGCAAAAATGTATCCTGAAACCGAGAAAGTTCTTCAAGAATTAAAACAACAATACAGGCTCGTTCTAATCTCAAATTCAGACAAGTTCTCAATAGAACAGGTGCTTAAAAAGTTCAATCTAGAAAAATACTTTGACCTGATACTCTTATCCTATAAAGAGGGCGCTCTGAAAACCGACGGCCTACTTCTAGAAAAAGCAGCAGAACAGCTCGGAATTCCAAAAGAAGAAATTCTCATGGTAGGGGACAGCATAGAAAGCGACATACTTCCAGCACAGAAGGCTGGAGCAAGGGCAGTTCTAATTGACAGAAAGAACAGAAGACAAGATGTAAAGGATAGAATAACCTCTCTTGAAGACATCCAAAAAATAATCCGGTGAGAAAAATGGAAGAGTGCATATTCTGCAATATAGCAAATTCATCTGTAAAATCTGAAAAAGTTTACGAAGATGAACACTGCTTCGCATTTCTGGACATAAATCCTGTTGCTAAGGGGCACACCTTAGTAATCCCAAAAAAGCATTATACAAGCATCTTAGACATACCAGAAAGCGAACTGTCAAAGCTGGCATTTGTTATCAAGAAGGTAACCGCCGCAGTTATTAAGGGAACAGGAGCGGAAGGAGCTAACATAGTTCAGAACAACGGAGCAGCCGCAGGCCAAGTCATAAATCACATACACTTTCACATAATTCCGAGAAAGAGTGGGGATAACTTCAAATTATTCGCTTCAAAATATACCTACCATGACGGAGAGATGAAGAAAGTTGCAGAGGCAATAAGAAAATCCTTCTAATTCAAAAGAAAAGATTTTTAAAAGAGGCGCATTAACTTTTCAGCAGCGCCGCTGTAGCTCAGCCTGGTTAGAGCGCTACGCTCATATGTTTGAGCGATGAGGCAGGATGCCGATGATATAACTCAAACCAGGAAACGTAGAGGTCGCGGGTTCATATCCCGCCAGCGGCACTTTTTTCCTGCCGCGGTCGCATAACCTGGTATTGCGCCAGCCTTGAGAGCTGGTGCCCGAAAGGGCTTCCCGGTTCAAATCCGGGTCGCGGCGTTTCTACTTTCCATTCATATCATTAATGAGCCGCTTTATGCTCTCAGTTTTTCCGAGCAGAACAAGAACATCATCTTTTTCAATTACCTCATTGCTAGCAGGCACTACTATTATCTTATTCTTTCTCTTTATACCTATTATTGTAACATCGTACTTCTTCCTAAACTCCATTTCACCTATGTTCCAATTAACAAACTGTCTTGGAGCAATTATCTCCTGCACGCTGTATTCAGGAGATATCTCTATAAATTCAAGAATGTCAGAGGATATGAGCTGATTTGCTAATCTAACTGCTGAATCAATCTCAGGATAAATAACTCTTGATGCGCCAACCTTCTTAAGAGCGGCGCCCATTATCTCATCACTCGCCTTGGCTATCACATTCTTAACTCCAAGCTCCAAAAGCGCCATCGTTATTATTATTGATGAAGCGTCTCCAGTTGCTACAACAGCGGTTTCGCAGTTTGCAACCCCAGCCTGCCTCAAAGCCACTATGTCTGTAGCGTTTGCCTGCTTTGCATACGCCACGAAGTCCTTTATTGCATTTATCTTCTTTTCGTCCTCATCAATTGCAATAACATTTTCTCCAAGCTGGGAGAGCGTCTTTGCAACTGTGCTTCCAAACCTTCCCATTCCTATAACTGCAATCTGCCTTTTCATAATATCACCCTACCGAAATGTCCTCCTCAGGCAGGTTTACCCTGCAGGCATCATGATAATACTTCAGGAACATCAGAGGTGAAAGAATTCCGACCCTCCCTATAAACATTACTAAAATTAAAACCAGCTTTGAACTAGAATCTAGGGCTGAAGTTATTCCTGTTGAGAGGCCTACTGTTCCGAATGCAGAAGTTACTTCAAAAAGGTTCTGAATAAGAGAAAACTTGTTAATATGGCATAGCAGAATCGTGTTGATATAAATAAACATTATTGAAAGAATTATTATTGTAAATGCTCTATTAACAGCCTCACTGGATATGCTTCTGTTGTGTATCTCAGCCCTGTTCTTGCATTGAATGTAAGAGAATATGGCTGACATGGCAACAACAAAGGTAACTGTTTTAACTCCGCCACCAGTTCCTCCAGGAGAAGCACCTATAAACATTAAGGCAATTAGTACCATAAGCCCTGCGGAAGTCATCTTGCTTATTGATATAGTATTAAACCCAGCGGTCCTCGCAGTTACGGATTGAAAGATTGACGCAAAAAACTTTCCAGCAGGTGAGAGCCCTCCAATAGTTTCGGGATTATTATTCTCAACTGCAAATATCAGCAGAGCCCCACTCACAATTAGAATAAGAGTTGCCCAGAGCACTATCTTTGAGTGCAGACTCAACTTCTTCTTATAAAATATGAAGTTATAAATGTTGGATAGCACTAAAAATCCCAGCCCGCCGCTCACTATTAAAACGCTGATTGTAATGTTTACAACAGGGTCAGCCACATACTCAGTAAGACTCTTAAAATTGCCAAGGACATCAAAGCCAGCATTGTTAAATGCTGATACTGAGTGGAAAACAGCGTACTTCAATGCCTTTGCAATCCCAAGGTATCTCCACCTTAAAAACAGAACTAAGGCGCCAGTAAACTCAAAAACTATCACTGCAGCAAAAACATGTTTAGCAAAAACGATTATCTGCGATAGGGTTGGATAGCCCATGTTCTCCTGAAATATTATCCTCTGAGTTATTGGAATATGCTTTTTCAGAAGTATCGCAAGCAGGGTCATCGTGGTCATATATCCTAGGCCGCCAATCTGAATTAGCAATAGGATGACAATCTGCCCGAAGGTTGAAAAATAAGTTCCCGTATCTTTCACAACTAAGCCTGTAACACATGTTGCCGAAGTAGCAGTAAAAAGAGCATCTACAAGCGAAGTGGCTCTTCCACTGGCAGATGATATTGGAAGCATTAGAAGGAAAGTGCCTATAAGGATTATGGACGCGAAGCTGAGTATAAGAAACTTGAAAGGGTTCACTCGCTTTCTAAGAAAACGATTTTCACTCCTAACATCTTCTAACGCTTGCTCCCCATTTTCCATTTTATCATCTTCGTTCTTAAATAAAAGAGAGTTCTAAAAGTATTTAAAAGATTTTTGCTAAATCTAAATAACTTCTAATAAGCAATTAGAATTCAGAATATGCCCCGGACGGGATTTGAACCCGTGTCCCAGCCGTGAGAGGGCTGGATGATTGGCCGGACTACACTACCGGGGCGTTTGCTTCTGGAATTGGCTTTTAATTTTTAAAATTTGTGATTTAATTAAAAAATAAAAATAAACATCTTATTATCTTGTGAGAAATTCAATCATGCTCACTTTTTCTTTCCAAGAATCCTGAAAACTTTGGTCCCGCAATTTGGGCAGACCCCTTGAACTGCTTCCATACCATTCTTCATAACAATCGTTTTTGCATCCTTTATCTCAACTTCTTTCTTGCACTTCATGCATCTTCCATTTGTCATTCTAATATCACCTTCATAACACTTTTGAGTTAAGAAACCACGGTGCTTTATAAATTTTATTCTAAACATGTTCTCAGAGCTAAATAAATACCCTAAAAAACAAAATCTTTTTAAATAATTGGCTTATCCTTTTTGTTCAGATTTTTAAGGATGGTGAAAAGAGATGGCTATGAGAATCGGGGGAGTGCGCAGAAAGACGAGGCGTAAGCTCAGAAGAGAACTTAGAGAGAAGGGTAAGCTTTCAGTTTCAGAAATATTCAAAACTTTCAACACTGGCGATAAGGTGATACTCAAGCCCAACTCAGCATATCAGGACGGATGCTTCTTTTTCAACTACACTGGCAAGCACGGCACGATCGTTGGGAAGAGGGGTAAATGCTACGAAGTAAAAATTGTTGATGGAAAGAAGGAGAAGCTCCTAATAGTGCACCCCATACACTTAAAATCAGTTAAGCAGTAAGCGTGATAAAAGATGGTTGATGCCAAGATAATAGAAGAAAAGCCAATAACTATGGCTGAACTAAAAAAGGAAATTGAATCAATAAGAAAGAGAGATGAAAAGGCTGGCTCGGAACCAAACTTCAGAGTAACTCAGCTTGAGGACTATCTCAACTCTTTCAGCCATAGGATGTGCAAGAAGCCTGAGGAGCTGAAAAAGAAGATAGAAGAACTGGAAATACCAAGATTGAAGGACGCTCAAATCTGTAAGATAATAGACATAATGCCTGAAAACATGGAAGAGTTAAAAGCAGTTCTTGACGCTTATCCAATCACTATAGTTGAGAAGAACCTAAAAAGGATACTGGAACTTGTGCAGGAGCACAGGGCATAACCTTACTTAAATTCTCAAAAAATTTATAAAAAGAAATCTCATAATCAAAGAGCATTACAGGGGTGGAGCCGATGTTAAGTGAAAATGAAAGGGGAACAACGCAGCGCCAGCAGCAGGCGCAGAAGAAGCAGGAGGAATACGCAGTAATACTTGACTTCCTGCCAAACGGCTACCCGTTTGACTCACGCCCCATGTTCAAAAAAACTCCAATAGCCCAAGCAATAGGCAAGAACACTCTAGCACTTCTAGAACTCGTGCCAAGAAAAGAGGTATTCCTGCAGCCGCACGAGGAGGTCTATATTGGAGAGGGAAAAAGAGACAAGATACACCACATCTCAGCAAGATTAAAACTGGAAAACCTCACCCAGACAGCCCTGAAAGAGCTGGAATTCATACTTGCAGAGTATGTAAAAAACAACGAGCAGAAATTCGTAGAATTCTTCAACACAGCAGGCCCTCTGACAACGAGGATGCACAAGCTGGAGCTCCTCTCAGGTCTGGGAAAGAAGAAGATGTGGGAAATAGTAGAAGCAAGAGAGACTGAGCCATTCAAGAGCTTTGATGACCTTAAGAAGAGAATTCCACTAATGCCAGACCCTGTAAAGCTAATTGTGAAGAGAATAATAACAGAGCTGGCAGGGAATGAAAAGCATTACCTATTTGTTCAGAATTAATTTTTAACTTATATCCTTCTGGATGAGCTCTACTATCTGCGCATCTGCGAGGAAGGATTCTCTTTTAATTTCTTCTATTATGTAGTATATATCCTTCTTTTGAATTCTAAATTTTGATTCCATATCCTCGCAGAAATCTTCCAACTCCTTTATGTGCTTAAATATCCCTTCTGCTAGAAAATCGTATCCGTTATTTATCTGAAACACTGAGTTAATCCTGTGATGGCGAAGCAGGAACTCCTTTAAGCTTTCCTTGCTGTCATGTTCAACCTTGATTAGGATGTTCGCCCGCGTGTAAAATCCAAGCTTTGAGAAATCTATGAGCGTGGTGTGCTTCTTTATGAGCGAGCCCTCATTAAGTTTCAGCCGGTCGTAAATAGTGGATATTGGAATTCTTATCTTCCTGCTCATATCAGTTAGTGACTCCCGCGCATTCTTTCTAAGCTCGGCGATTATAAGCAAGTCCTTCTTAGGTACCATTTCTTTCACCTCCTAAATTCTAGGATAAAGTATTGAGTAGAATATTTTCTCAAAGATGTTGCCAAACGATTTCTTATGGCACGCATAGTTCCACATATCAGAAGTTCTCTCCATTAGCTTTCTCATATCATCTTCATTTTTAGGAATTAAACAAATCTTGCGTAACCAGCTTCTATACTCATCTTCACTTCTTTCTTCGTAGATTATTCTTCCCTCAAATATGTCAGCAGCAAGGGCTTCTACACTGAGAGGCCCGCAATACTTACTCCTTGCAAGTATTCTTCTGTGTTTCCTGCACTTTTTTATCAGCTTCACAATTTCCTTTTCTGCAGTTTCCGCAGCACTTATGCGGTATTCCTTATTTTCTGCATAGAAGTGTGCAATGTCTCTCATCTCTTCAAGTGAGTAAATAATCTCATCTAGGCTAACCTCGCTAGTCCAGTTTATTTTTCCTTCAGCTTTAGAAACTGCAATCCTCCTGCACAGTTCTGAGTAGGCTGTTCTTTCATCTAACTTTTTGCAATTCTCATCTTCTTTAAATGACCTTATGCGCTCTATGCTTTCATCTTTGCATTCTCCTCGCGTGTAGGAATTCTTTGCGTAGCTCACATACTTAAAATCTGGAACCGCTTCCTTAAGAAGTCCCTGACAGTATTTCGCATTTATCAGGATATCCTCAATTTCAGATTGGCTCACCATCCCGCCTGCACCTCCAAATAGTCCATTCCGATGCTCTCGGAACTTATTCATTATTTAACAAAAAATTTATATATAATTTTTTATTATACCTTATATATTGGTATATAATTATATAATAGGTGCTTTTCATGAAAAGAAGGGTAATTCAGCTGGCAGGAAAAACATTAGTTATTTCTCTACCCAGCAAGTGGGCAAAGCAGCACTCAGTAACAAAGGGCCTTGAACTTGAAGTTGAAGAGAAAAAGGAAGGACTCCTAATATCTTTAGAAGGAACAAAGGCTCATAAGAAAAAAACATTGGATGTGTCGGGCTTAGCTAAGATAGCTATGCGGATGGTTTCAGCAGCATACAAAGCTGGCTACGACGAGATAGAAGTCCGCTTCAGCTCTTCAGAAGAGCTGGACATCGTGCAGAAAGCCCTCCTTAGGTCTTGTATAGGATTTGAGATTGTTCAGCAGGGAAAGAATACTCTTATTGCAAAGTCCATCTCTCAGGATGACATCTCAGAATTTGACTCACTACTTAGAAGGCTTTTCTTCTTCTTACTAACCACTTCAGAAGACTGCCTAACATTCGCATCATCAAAAAACACAGAGGGCCTCAAATCAATCATAGTTAGAGATGACAACATCAACAGGCTTTCAGACTTCTGTAGGCGTGCAATAAATAAGAATCCATACAACTTTGAAAAGAGCGGTCCCCTATATTTTATTATAGAAGCGCTGGAAGGAATAGGTGATTCCTATAAGCAGATAGCTAGCTATCTAATACAGAAGAGGCTACCACTAAAAAAATCTCATTTGGAACTATTTTCTCAGATAAACTCTTTTCTTAGGGAGCTGTATGAGCTGTTCTACACATTTGACATAAAAAGGTTTGCCGAGCTGAAAGACAAAGCGTCTTCAATTCATGAGAACATAAGAAGAGAGATGAGACGAGCGGATAAGGACGAGCTGGTCCTGCTCCTAATGTTCAAATCTCTGTTGGAAAAGGTCTTTGATATCAGCGGGCCCATTCTTGCTATTCAGTATGTTTAAGTCATAACCTTTTAAGAGTGCTCCTGAAAGGCTCCTTTTCAGAAGAAGTTAGATAATCGTAAAGCTTGTTAAGAATCTTGTAAAGCCCTTCCTCTTCAAGTGCAGAAGCAGCATTTTTTAGAAAGTATGCTGAGCGTTCTAAGTTATTGTGACTGTAAGCCCTGCCGCTGTTATAAAGCGAGTTAAAAACTCTTAATGGAGTGTAACTCTTTCTAAGCTTATCCAGCTCAGCAGTCCTGTCAGGGTTTTCTTCTCTGAATCTTGTAAGATAATATTCTAGCATTTCCTTCCTGTCTATACCTTCCAGCTCTGGAACTTCCATAAGAGCGGCTATGTCCAGCATTGGATTTGCAATTGTGCCCTTTTCAAGGTCTATCCAGCTCCCATCTTCCAGAAAGTTTGTTAGGTACGCATCTCCGTGGCAGAGAGCGTTTATATCTCCTATGCTATTAGCATAATCAGCCATCTCTCTTATGAACCCTTCCAGATTAGCATTTTCTCCAATTCTACCTATAAACCTCTTCTTAAGCATTCCTAAATAGTCAAATTTTTTTATGTTAATCCTGAAATTTCTTCCTTCGTAGAATGTTAAAAAGTGAGATTTTTCGTCTTTCATAAGGTTAGCTTCCCCTACAAAGTGGATTAGCACTGAACTCCTGAGAACCCTCTTTAAGCATTCTTCCTTCTCCGACTTTGTAGAATCTCTCAATTTCTCTTCCAAGTTTCTTCCAATACTCCTAACCATGACCTGACAAAGCCTGTCCTCCCAGTCATAAAATATCAAGAGTGAAGATGGAACTATCCTGCTGAACTCACTAGGAATCTCTGAAAATGTCGCGGAGAGAAAATTAGAAAGGTAGTGCTCTATAATTGCATTCTTAACATCTTCAAAAGGCTCGTCTCCTTTTCTTCTCTTAATTATTATGGAATCCCTGAGAAAACTGTTCTCTACAACTTCAAAAACCTCATTCCTTGAACTTGGAATCCTTCTCATAGAAGAAAAACCGCCATCTGAATAGAAGCTGCTGAGCCAATGTTCAGCAAGTCTCAATGCCTTCTCCTCTCCAGTAGTTTCTCTCACAAAAATTGCGTATAAAAGCTTTAAATTCTTAGAATCCTTTGTTCTTCCAGAGCTCTGCGCGAGCTGTATTGCCCTCTCAAATTCTCTAATCGAATATGCCAGTTCTCCATCATAAACAAAGTTTCCAAATGCGTTTGAAATGCACTCCTCAATGCTCTTTCCTCTTGAACTATTATTGTACTTAATTGCAGCTGCAACCTTCCTAACCGGATTGAACCCGCTTCCCCTAAACAAGAGAGTCTGCCTATTTTCCAAGATGCGCGCGTATGTACTTAGCGCTTCATCAAACCTTCCCAACTGCATCTGCAAATCGGCAGCCTCCCACAAGCTTACTCTTGAAGCGTAGCCAGCTCTAATTTTTTCCAGCACGCCTTCCAGAGAAGCCTCTCTAAAACTTCTAATCCTCTCACTATCCAGAAATATGCTTCCCACTCCGAGCTTCAAGGAGCGGACAGCCTGCTTCAATGTCATCTTCCAATAGTTCGCATCCTCCGGCCTAAGCAGTGTGAAAACCTTTACGCCTGCAGAATAGAGTGCTCCTCTGAAGAAGGATTCAGCAGCGAGATATTTAACAAAACTGAAGACAACATTCCTGGCTTCCACAAGGCTTTTTCCCGCTTGAAAAAACACTTCTGCTTCAGGGTCCACTTTTAACAATGATTTCAGAGCAGAGTAGCTTCCGCCAAGGGTTCTCATGTCCAGCACAGCTGGCATTCTGAAATAGCAGGCTGCAATTGAAAGAGCTGCCAACCCGAAGCCGACAGCAGCATAATTTCTTGAAAGCCATCTGAAAACCATAGCAGGTTTTGAAGGATGCTCTTCATAATGCTCAGTTCTCTGGTGAAGGAAAGCCAGTGCAAATGTTGCAAGTGGTGCTGCAGCGTAATAACTTAGAGGGGCTGCTCCCCAAGCAGAGCTTGCCAGGAAAAGTGCACTGGCAGGCAGGAGCGCGCCCATAACTATGCTGTAGTTTTCCAGCGGCCATTTCAAAATTTTTGCCAGCCGCTCCTTCACAGAGGGCAATTTCGGCTCATAATCCTCTAAAAGCCCTTCCAGGCAGTTTTTCCTCTCTAAGAGCGAGCTTACTGAAACCTGTTTGAACTCTTTTTCTACAACCTCTTCAAGATTTCCTCCTTCCCCCTCTGGGCACATATTCCGCTGAAATTCTTGGAAAGATATAAATATTTTCATTTTTTTACTACTCAATCAAAATGAAAAAAGCTCTTGTTGTGGCAATAGTCTCTGGAAGCATAATTGTTTCTTCTGCACTGCTCTGTTCATATTCTGTCTCAAAGATGTTCCAACCAGTACAGAATCCGCAGTTCATTTATGATTATAACCTGCACGAAAAATCCTACTCCCTACTTTTTTCAGCACTTAAACATTCAGGAAGCGCAGTTCAGGAGCTCTCTCAACTTTCTGAAAGCATGGAAGAATCACACCTTCAAGAAGCGTCTTCACAGCTTGAAATGGCAATACTCAACATTGAGGAATACAACCAGCTGAACAATGGAAAAAATTCTGCACAGATTGAAGATGTACTATCTCAGCTGGAGCATTCGCGAGAATTCTTATCCTCCTATGAAGCGAGAGAATGTCTGACTTTAAAAAGATATGAAAGATTTCAATATGAAATGGAAGCTATAAATTGTGCTTTGCAAAACTTTGCAGAACCCCTAACTTTTGAGATATCTCAAATGGTTGAAACTGCCTCAAAAGAAAAAATACTGTACTCAAACATTATAGGCTACTCAATAATCTCAGCAGCAGCTTCTTTCGGAATGCTTGCCTCAGCAATGAACATGCTAAGCAGAGAAGCTGAAAAAAATAAGCGCGCCAGCTTGAGAAAATAATAAATACCCTTACTCACAATCCATTCTGAAATGGAAAAGGTGCTTTTGGACACGAACTTCTGCATGATACCAGGCCAGTTCAAAGTGGACATATTCTCAGAAATAAGGAGAATCCTCCCGACCGCAAAAATATGCACACTAGACCTCAACATAGAGGAGCTTAAAAGGCTTGAAAAAGAGGGCTCGCTAAAAGAGAGACGCGCTGCGAGAATAGCCCTGCAGCTGATAAAACAGAAGGATGTCTGCATAATAAAAACAAAAAGCTTTTTAAATACAAGCCAAAATCCAAAAGATGCGGACGAGGCACTTGCCGAATTCGCAGCTCAGGGCTACATAATAGCAACTCAGGACAGAGAGCTGAAGAGAAGGATAAAAGGGCCCATAATTGTAATGAGGAAGAAAAAGTTTTTAATACTAATAACGAGAGGGTGAGGCGATGTTTTATAAGATAACTGTTCAGGATCACATAAGGGTTCCCCCGGAACTCTTCGGAGAGCCAGTTCAGAACGCAATACTTGACATGGTAAAAAAGCAATACACAGGAGTAATTTCAAAAGACATAGGAATAGTTATAGATGTTGCAAATGTTTTAGAAGTTGGAGAGGGAATAATAATCCCGGGAGACGGAGCGGCTTACTATGACACCAAATTTGAGGTGCTCTCATTTAAGCCGGAACTAAAAGAAGTAGTTTATGGAAAGATAAAAGACATACAGGACTTTGGAGCCTTCGTCTCAATGGGAGTCTTAGATGGAATGGTGCACATCTCGCAAACAATGGACGATTTCGTGAGCTTCAGCGAAGACAAAGTGCTCGTTGGAAAGGACAGCAAGCGCACAATAAAAGTGGGAGACCTTTGCAGGGCGCGCATAATCGCAGTCAGCTTCAAAGAGGTGAACAATCCAAAGATAGGACTCACCATGAGGCAGCCCGGCCTGGGCAAGCTTGAAACAGAAGCGGAGAAGGCTGCCAGAAAGGCTCAGGAGGCGAAGGAAGAGGCTCACAAGAAAAAGAGTGAGGAGAAATGAAAAAGAAGTTTTGCAGACAATGTAAAATTGTAGTGGAAGAAAACAAGTGTCCCATATGCGGAGGCACTGACTTTAGCACTAACTTTCAGGGGAGAATGTTCATTCTAGACGCAAAGAAGTCCAAGGTTGCTTCCAATCTTGGGATAGATGCCAACGGGGAATACGCAATAAAAATAAAGTGAGTGATAAAAAATGGAGATAAAAATAACATCCAAAAAGGAGAACGAGCTCTTAGAGAGGAGCGAGATAATAGCAGAAGTCAACTTCACTGGAACAACGCCTTCAAGAAAACAGCTTACAGAAGAGCTTGCTAAGAAGCTATCTGCAAAGCCTGAGCTCATTTCAATCTCAAAGATAAAGCAGCTTTTCGGCACAAAGCATCTGGAAATGCACGCTCAGCTCTACAAGAGTCAGGAAGCTATGCAGAAGCTTCAGCCGGAATACATAAAGAAGAGACTGGAAGGAAAGAAGGAGGCGCAGAAGTAAAATGGCAGAAAAAACAAAGTCAAAGAAACAATCCTTAGCATCTTCACATTACGAAATCTCAGGAGCAGCAATCAAGCCGAAGAACAAGACCTGCCCCAGGTGCGGGCCTGGCTACTTCTTAGCAGAGCACAATAACAGGCTAACCTGCGGAAAGTGCGGCTATACTGAATTTAAAAAGAACTAAAATTTACTTTTAAAATTTTACTTTTTATCCTTAAAATTAATTTTTATTCTTGAAGAAATTTTTAAAATTTATTCATCACTTCCAGAATCCATCTTCTGAAACACTAATAAGTCTTCTGTAGTGAGCCTCTTGCCCTTCTTTATCTTCTCTTCAACCTCTTCCTCCTTACTCTTGAGAATCTCGTGCTCTTTCTTCTTGCGCTCCCTTTTTGCATCACTCTTAGCTTCCTGAACCTTCTGACTTGTCTGAGCAACTTCTAAGAGGGACTCCTTAAGCTCAGCATTTATTTCAGTGAACTTTTTCTTGAACTCTAAGAACTTTTCAAATGCCTCATTTTCCTGCTTTCTGAGCTCATCTACCTCTTTAGATATTCTCAGCATCTCTTCATGTCTCTTCTGGCTCTCAGCAGCTACCTCTTGAATGCGCCTATGTATCCCTTCTGTCTTCTCCTTAAGCTCGTCAATCTCCTTGGAAAGAAGATTTGCAGCCTCCCACTCGCTGCTCAGCTTTTTAATCTCCTCATACTCCTTCTTCAGCTGGTTTATCAGCTTCATTACCTTCTTCTCCTTTTCAAAAGAGAACGCTTCTGTTTCTATACTTCTCTCCAGCTTTTCAATCTGTCTAGCAATCTGATTGGGATCCTTGGTTATGTTGTGCTCCTTCAGAATCTTTCTCTTCTGCTCATTAATCCTTTTAAGCTCCTCAATCTTGGATTTTATGAGGGTGTTGAGCTTGTTCCTCTCAGCTTTTAACTCTTTAACCTGCTTTGTAAAATTGTCCCTCTCCCTCTTTAACCTTTTGATGAGAACTATTTTTTCAGAAATCTGCTTGCTGAACTCATTCTTCTTGGCGAACCAGGACTCCTTCTCCTCATTCACCCTGTTCAGCTCTTCTCTCAAGTCCCTTACAGCCTTCTTTGCTTCCTGAACATTTTCTACAGGGACTTCAACCTTCTTTTCCTGCTGTTGTTCTAATCCTTCCATTCAGCTCAACCTTTCAGATGAAAATAAAAAACAATTAAAGAGCTTCATCCAAAGAGTGCGGAAAGCCCGACTGCAGCTGCTTCTTCGCTCTTCTTATCCTCTTCCTTTTCTGCCTTTTTCTCTTCAGCAGCGTGCTGCTGTGCAGGGGCTGCTGCGGATGGGGCTGCAGTTACAACCTGCGCTGATTCTATGGCTTTATCAATGTCAACCCCTTCCAAGCTTGCAACAAGCGCCTTTATCTTCGCCTCGTCAGGACTTATGCCCGCGGCTTCCAACACCTTTCTTATTGAAGTCTCATCTACCTTCTTGCCTGCCTTGTGAAGCAGCAGTGCAGCATACACATATTCCATTTCATTTACCTCCTTATACTTTTTTAAGCATTTACCTTGCTTGAAAGCGCCTTGGCAGAAAGCTCTGCCTTAGCCACTAGCATCTGAATGTTCTCCTTTGTAGGATAGGCACACTCCATGGACAGGTTAAACGCCCAGGAAGCAGCCCTCTTTATGTCCTCTAAAGTCTTTGCAGGATCTATGTCCAGGACAGAGCTGTCATATACCAAGCCATCCTCATAAAAAGCCACCAGGTTAAGACCTATTTCCATAGGCTCTATCCCGAACTTCTGAAGCAGGGTTGCCATCTGCTTAGTAATCTTCTCCCCCTTCTTAGCAACCAGCTTATCCTCCTTTATTACAATCTTCCCCTTGTCAACTCCGGCCTTAACGCCGAGCTGTCCGAGCTCTCCAAGCACAGGACCGGGAGTGAACTGAGTGGGACCTGCCGGTATTATTATGTCTTTAGGAGCCACCTGACCAACCTTGGCTGGAGCAGTTGATTTGCTCCTCTTCAGCATTATTGCAACTCTGAATGGCGACTCGTTAGTGAACAGGAAACAGGGCATTCCCTCCAGCTTTTCTGCAAGCTTTTCAATACCAGGCTTCTTACTCTGCTGTATTGCTATCTTCATAAGATTCTTCTTACTCATCTCTATTAGAATAGTGTCCCTGAGCTGGCCTCTCATTCTCTGAAGCTGAACTGCTGGAAGATTCTCCATGTTTATTATTCCAACCGCCCTGTACTTCTCTATAAGCTCCGCAAGCTCTTTTACTCTTTTCTTCTTGTATTCTGAAACATGCGCCATTTTTACCATCCCTGAATCTTAACCGGCTTTCCCATTGTTGTCTTAACTATTACGCTCTTTATATTATTCCTCTCATTTGGAAGAGCGTGCAGCAGGTTGTTGAAAACTACGATTATGTTCTCTGCAATCTCCTCATCCTTCATCTCCTCGGTTCCCACCTTGCACTGCACCATGGGAGCATTCTTTATTTTTACTTCAACAGTCTTCTGAAGCTTCTCAACTAGTGCTTTCAGGTTCGTCTTAGGAGGGACTATGCATCCAGCTTTAGGATTAGGCATCTTTCCCCTTCTTCCCAGAACCTTTCCAAATACCTTAGCAATCAGAGGCATTATATTAGCTTGAGCCACAAAGAAGTCATACTCCTTTGCAAGCTTCTTTATCTTATTCTCATCAGCCTCATACTGTGGAAACTCATCCTGTGATATTACCTTATGACAGTCCTTTGCAGATTCAACACTCTCAGGACCAACCAGAGCGCACACCTTAACAGATTTTGAAGGCGGATGCGGAAGTATTACAAAAAGATCCCTCTGGTTGTCAGTCTTCTTCACATCCAAATCCTTCAATGTTATTATAAGATCTATACTCTGGTTGAAGTTTCTCTTCTTAGAGTTCTTCCTCACTTCAGATAATGATTCCAAAACATCCTTCTTCTCCATTTTTAACTCCCTCCTACTGCTCGGGCAGTAGTTCCAGGGAATTCCGCATATCGGCGGAAAACTCCTTGATGTGAAGAACGGAAAAAGGCGGTTATTTATAAAGCTTTGTTTTTTTTATACCTTAAGCTTCCTCTTCCTCTTTTCCTTCTTCATCCTCTTACGCTGCCACTTCCAGCGCATCTGCCTCTTCTTCTTCCACCTTCTTGAGTTCCTCTTCATCAAAAAACCTCCGAAAAATTTTAGTGCCCCGGACGGGATTTGAACCCGTGTCCCAGCCTCGAAAGGGCCGGATGATTGACCGGACTACACTACCGGGGCTTCCAAATTGAGAATTGAGGAGGGCTTTTTAAAATTTTTGATTTAGGAGCGTTTTCCTTTCCTTGCAGAAGGCTTGTTCTTTGAATCCTGCTCGCTCAGCACTGCCTGAAGCTGCTCCTCAGCAATCTTTCTTGCAGCAGCGTCGTAAAGCATTATCTCAATCTCGCCAAATGTTTTCTCCTGCTCCAGCAACACCTTCTGCTGATATGCCAAATGTAGTAAGGGCACAAAAGTATCAATCTTGTCCTGCTTCTTATTTGAGGGAACTATCTCTGAAAACTTCACCCTCTTTGCATTTCTTCCCAGCAGAAAATCCCTTATCTTAGAATACACCCTCTCTATCATGACAGAAATATCCACCTTCTTCTCAGGAACTTTTATGTCTGGAGGAATTTTCCTAAGAATTCGTCTCTCTCTAACTTCCAAAGCCTTTTGAAGAGCGCTTATCAGCTCGTACATTGAAATCTTTCTCTGCCTCGGCTGTGGCATTCTCGGAGGAAGCTCGGGAATGCTCTCCTCCCTTCCAGCTCCAGAATACATACCTTCAAGACCTTCATAAAACTCGTCCTGAACCGCGCTCTCATCTTCGGAGCTTGAAGCACTGGCAAAAATCTCATCCAACTCTACAATGTCTCTTCCCAGAAGATATGAAGATTTCATTCTCACTAAGAGGGCGGCAGCTAGCACAACCTTGCCAGAAACCCTAAAATTCAACTCTTGAAGCCTCTTTATAGTTTCCAAATACCTCTCAGTAATCTTGGAAACATCAATATCCCAAGGATTCATATTCTCGCTCTTAACGAGATTCAGTATTATTCCCCGCCAGCTTATACTATCCTCACTTGTAAGAAGCTGAAGAATCCTATCCTCTTCCATACAGAACGCAGTCTGCTTTCCTACTTTTAAACTTTTGTATTTTAAGAAAATGCGGCAACCGGGATTTGAACCCGGGTTATGTCCGTGGCAGGGACATGTCCTACCTCTAGACTATTGCCGCATGGTGGGCCCGGCCGGATTCGAACCGGCGACGTCTGCCGTGTAAGGGCAGCGTTATAGCCACTAAACCACGAGCCCCTAATTTTAAGTTATTTAGGAGCGGTATAAAAAGGTTTTTGTTTTTCTAAAGGATAAAATAATTTATACATCCTTCTTTTCCTTAAGAATCTCAAAAAGTTCCTTATTCAGTGTTATCCTGTTAATCTTACCCAGCCTTTCAACTGAGATGATTCCCTTTTCAGCCAGCTCTCTAACGATTCTGTGCGTCCTAACCTTATTAAGCCCCGGAAGGTGAGAAAGCTCATACTGCCTAACACTGCCGCCGCTCTCAAGCAATGTTTCAACTACTCTTCGCTGATTACTGTTCAAAAATTTAAGAATTATACGCGCATCCCTCTCAACAATTCTTTCTTGCTTGGAAATCCTTTCTGACATAAGGTAATAAACAACAGCGCCAACAAGAAGCCCTATAAACGCAGTGAAAGGAATCAGATAATAGCCGTGCAAAAGATTCTCATTCTGCCGATTAGCAATAATCGCCTGCTTAATCTCATCAGCACTCATATTCTCCAACTCATCAAGGGTCAAGCGCCTGCTGTTCAGCTGGTGCTGAAAATCATAATACATCAACAGAAATAGGACAAACATTGCGAAAGCAACTAAAACAGCAACTGCGACAACGGCCCTAGTTTTAAAATTATCCTTCATTTTAAAATACTGATTAATCAAATTATTTAAACTTTCTTACAATGGAGCCACAGTTTCAAAAACTTATAAGTATAGTTTCAATAATATGAAACTTATCTCAGCAAATAAAATAAGAACTGACAGGTGAAAAAATGAACGCAAAAATGAAATATGCAATAGCAGGAATCCTAACAGCGGGACTCATTGCCGGAGGAACAATCGCTTACAACAATTACCACACAGAAAAAACCTACCAGGGGCACTGCGTAGAATACGCAAGGGTAAGAATTGAAGAAACAAGACGGGGAAAATACGAATTTACGCACCAACTAGGCGGTCTTGAACTCAAACTGAAAGAAGAACGCTTAAACAGGGAAGAGCACGGCACAAAAAGCCAAGTGCAGGAATATGGTATAAGAAAAAAAGCAGGTGAACATTATGGCAAAGAAGAATAAAGAAGTAAGAGAAGATGGCTGCGAAGAAGTATGCAAAACAATGCAAAATGATTTAGAAGGAAGACTAGAGAGGGAAACACACAGCAAATGGACTCCTATGGACTCAAAAATGTTGGTAGACCTCAGCTTACTCATCTCCTTAGGAGTGGCAGTCGGCACCGGAATATTCTACCCGCACGTTGGTTACCAGGGGGGAAGAAACGCAGCATACTTCGCAAGCCAGTGGATAAGAGACGCGCACGCAATTTCTAGCTACATCGCAGCAGGCTTAGGCATAGTACACCTCGTACAGCACTACGAACTCATAAAGTGCTACCTAAAAGGGCTCGGAAAGAGGATGTTTGAAAAATAATTTTTTTCTTTATTTACTCTTCTTCTCACATAACAGAGTTCTGTTAACTTATTGTTGATGAATTAAACATTAAGATCTTCATTTTTTTATCACCTTTATTTATTCAGAATTAATAGTTTGGAATTTAGTTGCCTTCTGTATCATAAATTTCCAATTTTCAACTTCAATATTTACTCCAGAGATTTTAGCGGGAGTATTACCACTAAGACTTTGATGTGGTCTTAAGAAGTGATAGAAGACAAACCAACCATCAAGAAATGTTTGTGCTGTTTCCTCACTTTTAATCCTCTCATGGGTTTTAGTCTGTCCTTAAGGGTTCCATGAAGTCTTTTCAATAACATTGTTTGTTTCTCTTGTTCTTATTCCAACTCATCTTATCAATTCTACTTTATCAACTTTGTACCTGCTGTAAAATGCTTTCTTGAAAGCCTTCTCATAAGCCCATAAACCATCAGTCATTATTTTATCTGGTTTTTAAGGATATTTTTAAGCTTTCTTTTTGCACCGCCAAAATATAAAACTTCTACGAAGCAGATTATATGTGCGAAGCACTGCCCGAGCTCAAAAAATTATTGGACTTAACATGTGTGCTTATACGCAGTTTTTCGGAAGGAAAAATTGGGGTGGGACCGAGCGGCAGAGCGAAGGCGGAACCGTTAAATCGCTGTTCATTTCTCCGGATGAAATGAAGATTGAGTTTTGGTGCAACGTTGGGCAAAGTCCAAAAACTCAAAGTCGCGAGGGCGCCGAAAATTTTTTGCCACCATAGTTTTTTCTTTAGGGAGTGCCGCCGTTTCATTAAAAACCTGTATAGTTAAGAAACATTTATAAATATGTGCAAATATGTCTATTACAAGGAGTTGAAAAAATGCCAAGTAAGAATGTTACATTAAAGATCGATTCTAAAGTTTATGAAGAATACAGAAAGTTTTGTAAAGAAAAGGGGCTTATTGTGTCTAAACAATTTGAAAATTTTATTAAAGAAGAGTTCAATAAAAAAGGGATTAATTATGGACAAAAGTAATTTGATAACACTGCCGAAAGATACTACACCACTTATTTTAGTAGGTGATGTTATAAGTAGGTTAAAGGATATTCCTGATAAATCAGTTAATGTTATTGTAACTTCACCGCCATATTGGAGACAAAGGGATTATGGAATAGATGGACAAATAGGTAATGAAAAAACACCAGAAGAATATATCAATAAAATGTTGGAAGTTGCTGATGAATTAAAAAGAGTTTTAACTGATGATGGAGCTTATTTTTTGAATATAGGAGATAAATATGTTGGAAAAAATTTACAAATGATACCATTTAGATTAGCGATAGAAATGCAAAAAAGAGGGTGGGCTATAAGAAATGTTTTAATATGGCGCAAAACAAACGCTATGCCATCATCAATAAAGGATAGATTCTCTAATGTTTATGAACCTATATTTTTATTTGTAAAAAAACCAGATGGTTATTTGACACCAGAATATTATTTTGATTTAGATTCTGTTAGGATACCGCACAAAACTAATGGTGGTACTATTAATGTAACTACAACACAATTGCCATTAACATTATCTATTGAAGAATATGAGAAATGGAAAAATAAAAATAATAATGGCA
The DNA here is from genome assembly GCA_038874135.1 of Candidatus Woesearchaeota archaeon. Lineage (GTDB taxonomy): Archaea > Nanobdellota > Nanobdellia > Woesearchaeales > 0-14-0-80-44-23 > 0-14-0-80-44-23. Next base: position 219,688 of record JAVZCZ010000001.1, on the reverse strand, counting down.
AGGGTTATAATGGTAAATTTAAGAACACGAATAAAATAAATCTTGGGGCGTCTCCTGGTGCAAGATTGTCTGTATTTGGAGAGTTTTATTCTCGCCAAAGAAAAAATAAAATAGATAGTAATTTAGAGCTTGAAATAATAAAATTCATCAGAGAATACAGAAAGAGAAAAGGAATTTCTACTAAAGAAATCGATAAAATATTTGGTTATAAAGATACTGCTGGACACTGGTTTAGAATTGATAGGGGGGGTAGATGTTTGCCTAAACCAGAAGATTGGTTTAAACTAAAAGAAATTTTGGGTATTAAAGAAGACAAATATGATAAAATTATGACGGAAGAACATTATGTTTTACAAACTGTTAAGCCTCATGAATTAGGAAAAAACCCTGGCGATGTTTGGGATTTCCCGACAGGGAAATTGCAGGATTCTCATTTTGCAATATTCCCTGAAGAATTACCAAGAAGGGCTATAATGGCTTGCTGTCCAAAAGAAGGGGTTGTTTTAGACCCTTTTGTAGGAAGCGGAACGACTTTAAAAGTAGCAAAAGAACTTAATAGAAAATCTATTGGAATAGAGTTACAAAAAGATTATCTAAAAATTATTGAAAAAAGATGCGGAATAATTAAAGTTTTATAACTCTTCTAAGCCCAAATACTTCTTAAGTAATTCTTTTGAGGGGTTTTGAGGATAGATAACTTTTATTCTACTCGGTTTATTTTCTAGATTTTCAAATTTACTTGCATCTTTATACAAAAATCTTATATCCCCTCTCGAACCCAAACGATTTAACTCTTTTGTGTGTTTTCCAGAATTAATGCAATTCCCATAAGTAGATTTTAATAGCCCATTAGGGATAGAAAACAATACTATTATTTTTGGTAAATCTTCTTGATTTTTGTGTATGATTTGAATTACATAAGTTAGACAGATTTTTTTATTTGAGTAAATTTTTGGCAAACTTGGAATAAAAGGATAAGGATTTCCTCTTTTTGTTTGACTAACCTCGTAAGTAGTTTGGCTTTGTGCAATTTGTATTTTTCCTTTGAAGTCGGCCGGATTTGAATCAGTAGTAGTTTTTACTTCAATATGAATGAAAGCGTCATGAGTTTCAAACATTAAATCTGAACCGATAGGAGAAGAATTAACAGCAAAAAGTCTATATTGACCAAATAAATTATGAATTACTCTCTCTGCCCCTACATCTAATTCTGATGATTCCTCGTATGCTTCTCTACAAGTTTTTTTAAATGTTTGTAACCAATCTTCTTTAATTTCATTTTTTGACTTCAATCTTTCAAGAACCCATTGGATATTTTTGTCTATAAAAAAGGCTATCTCATCGAAATACCTTTTTTCAACTGTTTCAATATCTTTAGCGTCCATAATATTAAGTATAACTTTAACATATTTATAAAGTATTCGAAAAAAGACCCTCATCGTTTCTATTAATCTTTCTGCTGAAAGCGAGACAATATGTGTCCGAAGGACAAGCGCGCTTCCGTCTGGGCGGGGTGGCAATAAGCAGGTTCTCAAATTGTGTTGAACAACTATTAAGCGATATAAATATTCGTTTTATTGTAAAAATTTAGATAAAAAGCGAGATTTTATGTAGTTAGTCATCATAATAAAATTTATGAATGAGGAAGGTAAAATCTACTCTCTAGAAGAAAAATATAAACTAATGGCAAGTTAATTGAGGAATTAAAGCTCATAAGGTATTCCTGTCAAACAGGCAAGTGCTATATTTCCATAGTGAAAGATTTTCTGTCTTCAGGTAAAATGCCCAGGGAGTTTTTATTGTCTTATATCACTAAAAGCAAATCGACAATGAGGTCCGCATACTTTACCCTAAAATTTTTTTTATGAAAATGTTTTGAACACTAAATTTGAGGAGAAGCTACCTCTCGCCAGAAAATCTCTGAAATTACCATTAGTTTTAAGTAAAGAAGAAGTTATCAAAATGATAGATTCGACAAATAATTTGAAACACAAACTTGTTATCATGTTTCTTTATTACGCTGGTCTTTGGCTAGACGAAGCTGGAAACCTCAATTGGCAAGATATTGATTTTGACAGAGAAGTTATCCACCTAAAAACTGCTAAAGGAGATAAAGAAAGAGTTGTATTCCTTCATAAAAAATTGAGTGATATGCTGTAAATGTATGGAATAAAGGAGGAAGGTCCAATTTTTGTTTCCCAAAGAGAAGGAAAATACAATAAACGGACAATCCAACAGATTGTCAAATCTGCTTCAAAGAAAGCAGGCATAAAGAAAAGAGTTACTCCCCATACCTTAAGGCACAATTTTGCCACTCATTTATTGGAATCTGGTGCTGATATTCGATATATTCAACAGCTATTAGGCCATAAAGATTTGAAAACAACGCAAATTTACACTTATATAGCAAATAAGGATATAAAGAAAATTGCTAATCTGCTTTAGGCTTTAGAGTTCTTTCAAGTAGCCGATTAATTACCTACAACAATTTAACAGAACATATTTCCGAAACCTTTATATATACCTGCTTGTATACAATTTTTATATTTTTTAGGGGGTTTAGGAGCAGAATAATCCAAAAATCTCAAAATAATGAGGTGAGAATTTATGGCACAACCGCAAATACAACCAATCTTCATTCTGCCGGAAGGCAGCCAGAGGACAACTGGCAAAAACGCGCAGCACATGAACATAACAGCTGCAATACAGGTGGCATCTACTGTGAGGACCACGCTAGGTCCGAAGGGAATGGATAAGATGCTTGTAGACACATTGGGAGATGTAACAATAACAAATGATGGGGTGACAATTCTTGAAGAAATTGAGATTGACCATCCCATAGCTAAGATGATGGTGGAAATAGCTAAGACTCAGGAAGATGAGGTTGGCGATGGAACGACAACAGCAGTTGTTGTTGCAGGGGAGCTTCTCAAGCGGGCAGAAGAGCTCCTGGACCAGGATATACATCCAACCGTGATAGCTAAGGGCTACATAATTGCAGCTGACAAGGCGAATGAGATCCTTGAGAAAATAGCTGAGCCGATAAGTGAGAAGGATACCGCTCCACTTCAGAAGATTGCCATGACAGCCATGACTGGAAAGGGAGCAGAATATGCGAAGGATAAGCTGAGCAAGATAGCAGTTGAGGCAGTTAAGAAGATTGCTGAAGTCAAAAATGGAAAAATTGTAGTTGCAAAGGACAACATAAAGATTGAGAAGAAGGTGGGCGGCGGAATAGAGGATACTGAACTTATAGATGGTATTGTTCTTGATAAGGAGAAGGTACACTCTGGAATGCCAAGCTCTGTAAAGAATGCAAAGATACTCCTTCTTGACTCAGCCCTGGAAATAAAAAATACTGAGACAGAAGCAAAGATTCAGATAACAGATCCTGAGAAGATGCAGGCATTCCTGGACATGGAAGAGAAGATGATAAGAGACCTCGTGGATAAAGTAGCTAAGACGGGAGCTAATGTGGTGTTCTGCCAGAAAGGTATAGATGACATAGCGCAGCACCTATTAGCAAAGAAGGGCATATATGCAGTGAGAAGAGTATCCCAGTCGGATATGGAGAAGCTTGAACTAGCTACAGGTGGAAAAGTGCTAACTACGCTTGAAGACTTCTCACCTAATGACTTGGGCTTTGCAGGACTCGTTGAAGAGAGAAAGACAGGAGACGAATCCATGACCTTCGTAACAGGATGCAAGAATCCAAAGGCAGTAACAATACTTATTAGGGGCGGAAGCGACCATGTCATCTCGGAAATAAAGAGGGCAATGGAGGACGCTATAGGAGACCTTGCAGCAGCACTCAGCGACGGAAAAGTAGTTGGAGGAGCAGGCTCAGTAGAGACAGAGCTTGCAAGGCAGCTTAGAAAGTTCTCAGAATCACTAAGCGGCAGGGAGCAGCTCGCAGTGCAGGCATTTGCCGACTCAATAGAAGTCATACCTAGAACACTGGCTGAAAACGCGGGATTAGATCCCATAGATGTGCTTACAGACCTGAAAGCTAGTCACGACAAGGGCCAGAAGTGGGCGGGTATTGATGTGTTCTCAGGCAAGATTATAGATGCTATGAAGCAAGGCGTTATAGAGCCGCTCAGGATAAAAACCCAGGCGATAAAGTCAGCATCTGAGGTTGCAGTGATGATATTGAGGATAGATGATGTTATCGCAGCCAGCAAGTCAGACAGGAGCGGCCCGTCTAAGATGCCTTCTGATATGCCTGAGTACTAAATTTTTTCTAATTTTTCATATGTTGAATTATTTGTTACTAAAAGGTAGTTAAATAACCGAAAAATTTAAATAGTTGAAATATTTATTTTTAGAACATGAGCCTTGAAAAAATAATCCTGCCTGAGAAGGAAATAATTGTGGTCACATTTGACTTGGAAGGAACAACAGTTAATTTAGGGAATGTGCATCACAAAGCGCACGAACTTTCAGCCAAAGCTTTCGGAATTAATTTAACCGTTGAACAATTTCTCAAAAACCTAGATGAGTTTCCCCACTTTATAGGAGGTCCTGACGAGGAAATAGCTAAAGAAATTGCAAAATATGGACTAAAACATTTTGGAATATATGTGGATCCGAAAGAAATTCACTATGCAAAAAAGTTCTATTACAACAATCTTCTACCAGAATTTGAGATACGCCCTAGAGAAGGCTTCCTTGAATTTTTCTTTTTCATTAAAAGTTTAGGATTTAAATATGCAATTGGGTCTCTTACCTCTACAGGACAAGCAATGCACATCCTTGATCAAGCCGAACTACTAGAACTCTTCGGTCTTGAGAAAATAATCCTCAAAGAGGATGTTAGGAATTTAAAACCACACCCGGAAGTTTATATAAAAACTGCTGAATTGCACGGAGTTTCTCCTTCAAAGCAGATTGTTTTTGAAGATTCTCCGAACGGCGTTAGAGCAGCAAAATCAGCTGGCTCTATGGCGTATGGAATGCCCGTATATTATGATAATCCCAAAGTTATTCAGCAACTTAAAGATGCGGGAGTAGATGGAATATTTAATGGATGGTGTGATCCAAAACTTTACGATATGATTAAATTAATTTATGAGCGTTCTAATTTATAAGCTTTCAATAGAATCACAAGATTTTTAAATGAGCGCAGTTCTCACTCTTTTTATGGAAGCTACAATAATGAGTTTTAAAAGGAGTAAGAGGATTACTCACAACAACCAGATGATATTAAAGATTGAAGGCATTAATTCCAAAGAGGCTGCTGCAAAGCTCGTTGGTAAGAAGGTTGTCTGGAAGAGCCCTGCCGGAAGAGAAATTCATGGAGAGATAAGAGCAGCTCACGGCAACTCTGGTGCTGTGAGGGCGCTCTTTGAAAGAGGCATGCCAGGACAGGCGCTCTTTCAGAAGGTAAAAATCATTTAGTCCCCTCTTTCTCCACAACATTTTTAAAATGCTTTTGGCTTCTCATATCTGGAAGGGGAGATTATGAAGATTGCTAAGATGTCTTTTTATGGAAATCCGAACATTGGCCTTTATGCTTACGCTAATGACAGGTTCTGCCTTCTCGGAAGGGACGTGCCACGGCAGTATGAGGAGCAGATTGCGAAATACTTAGGAGTTCCCGTTTACAGGATTAACATAGCGGGCACTTCTCTGATAGGCGCTCTGATTGCTGGTAATGAGCACTGCATTCTTGTTCCGAAGATAGCTTTTGAGGAGGAGCTGCGAGAGCTTACGAAACTTGGAATAAACTTCAAGGTTTTTGATTCGGACCTTACTGCTCTTGGAAACAATATTGCCTGCAACAATAGGGGCGCAGTTGTTAGTGATGAATACTCTCAAAGGGAAACAGAGCTCATCAGTGAGCTTTTAAATGTTAAAGCTGTTAGGATGAGCATAGCAAAATCAAAGGCAGTTGGCTCTTCAATAATTTCAAACTCTAAGGCGGGGCTCATAAATCCTGAGGCTTCAGAATCCGAGAAGAAAACTGCTGAAAATATTCTGGGAGTTCATCTTGAAAGAACTACTATAAATTTTGGAAACCCATTTGTGAGCTCAGGCGTTATACTTAATTCAAGAGGCTTAATCATGGGAGACCCAACTACAACCATTGAGGTAATGCAGGTTCAGGATGCTTTTCAGGAGTAGTGAAGTATATGGAAACCAATGAGAAAAAAAATAGGGATATAGAACTTCAAAGATTATATACCGACCTTCAGATTCTGAGCGAGCAGATAGGCGAGCTTCAGAGGCAGAGCGAGGAGATAAGCTCAAGGATAGCTGAGATCACCTCTGCAATCTCTGCCATAGGAGAGCTTGCTGAGGCAAAAAATTCTGAAGAGGCACTAATCCCAATAACTGGCGGCATATATGCTAGAGGAAGGATAACTGATGCTGAAAACCTTGTGATGAATGTTGGAGCGGGAGTGATGGTTGAGAAAAAGGCTCAGGATGTAATAAAGATTCTTGAAGAGCGTCTCTCAGAGCTGAAAGGTTATAATGAGCAGCTAATCTCCCAGATTGAACAGCTGAACAGCGCGGCAGTTAATAGCGAAACAGAGCTTAGAAAACTACTTCATGAGACTATGAAGAAGGAGAAGGAGTAAAGGGCTCTAAAATGTTTGAATTCCTTAAGAAGAAGCTGAAGGGGGCACTCTCAGTATTCTCAAAAAAAGTTGAAGAAGAGGTTTCTGAAGAGTCAACAGAATCAGCTGAAGAGGAGTTTCAACTTGAAGTGGCTAATCGGGAAGAGAAGAATAGACAGCCAACCACGGAGAAACCTAAAGAAGAATCAGAAAAGGATAAGCTTGAAAAAGCCGGGATTACTGAAGAGCAGGAAGAACCTGAAAAAACTGAAAAAAGTGCGCCTAAAGAAGAGAAGGAAACACAACAATCCCGAGGGGGAATTCTCAAAAAGATATTCTCCCGCGGCAAAAGTCGCGAACAGCCTGAAATTTTGGAAGAGAGAAAATCTGAACAAGCTTCAGAAGATAAAAAAGAAATTGAAGCTGAAGGGATTCCCGAGCAGAAAAGGGGTATACTCACAAAAATCTCAGACGCTTTCACTAAGAAGACCATCTCAGAAGAGCAGTTTGAAAAGCTTTTCTGGGACTTAGAAGTTTCCCTGTTGGAAAATAATGTCGCGGTAGAAGTCATAGAAAGAATAAAGAGCGGGTTGAAAGGAGAGCTCGTGAATAAGCCTCTGCCTCGCTCCCAAGTTGAGCAGACAATTGAGAATGCACTCAAAGAAAGCATAAAGTCCCTATTTGAAGTGGAAGGCTTTGACTTGGTATCAAAAGTAAGAGAGAAAAAGCCGTATGTAATACTATTCCTCGGAATAAACGGATCTGGAAAAACAACCACGATAGCTAAGATTGCTAACCTGCTGCTCAAAAACGGGCTGAGCTGCGTACTAGCAGCAGGAGACACCTTCAGGGCAGCTGCAATAGACCAGCTGGAGCAGCACGCTCAGAGGTTAGGCGTGAAGCTCATAAAGCACCAGTACGGAGCGGACTCTGCAGCAGTTGCATTTGACGCTATAAAATATGCAGAGGCTCACGGCATAAACGCTGTGCTCATAGACACTGCTGGAAGGATGCACTCTAACACCAACCTCATGGACGAGCTGAAAAAGATAGTAAGGGTCGCAAAGCCAGACCTAAAGATATTCGTGGGCGAGGCGATTACGGGAAACGACTGCATAGAGCAGGCGCGAAGCTTTAACGAGGCAGTCGGCATAGATGCTATAATCCTTGCAAAGGCAGACATAGATGAAAAGGGCGGAACAGCAATCTCAATAAGCTATGTTACGAGAAAGCCGATACTATACCTCGGCACGGGCCAGAACTATGAAGACCTGGACGCCTTCAACCCTGAAAAGGTGGTTTCAAGCATAGGACTTGCTTAATCTTCAAAAAATTTTATCCTATTTCCAATGAGTATGCCCTTTGAGAGCTTCACAGGTCTCCAATCATCAATCACCAGCTTAGCTTCCAGCCACTCTGCCAACTCTTCAGGATTTCCAATCGTGGCTGAGAGCCCTACAATTTGAAGATTCCTGAGCTTATCCTTAAGAATTGTTATCAGAACCTCTAAGGTCGGTCCCCTAGTAGGATCATTTAATAAGTGTATCTCGTCAATTATCACTACTGAAACCCTTGCCAGCCAGGGGGCGTTATGCCTTATTAAAGAGTCAAACTTTTCAGAAGTGCAGATTATCAGGTCGTAATCTGCAAGGTATAAATCTTCAGAGTCAAGATCTCCAGTTGAGAGCGCAATCCTTACCAGATGCCCATACTTCCTCTTAAACTGCTTGAACTTCTCAGAAGCCAATGCCTTAAGAGGCACTATGTAGATTGCCTTCCTTCCAGGATTTTTAAGTAGGTTGTTAAGCATTGCCAGCTCTGCAACAAGTGTCTTTCCAGAAGCTGTAGGCGTGCAAACCAGCAGGTTTTTTCCTTCCAGAAGCCCAGCCTGAATTGACTTTCGCTGTGCTGGCCTAAGCTCGCGTATACCCGCTTTGAAAAGTGCATCATAAAGGTTAGGATGGAGTTTGTCCCTTATCTTTTCGAGAGTCATCTAAACTGCCTCATCCCTATTTTCTTATAAGCAGCCTGTAAATTAGGAGCGCGTATAATGATAAAAATGCAGCTGCGAAGTATAAGATATGGCTCCTTACAAAATTTGTAGCGTATGCTCCTATTATCACCCCTAAAAGCACCAGAACCGCTTTTGCCAAAGCCCAATCCCACATTGTAAAACTTCTAATCCTCTTTTCTACCCAGCCCTTAAAACTCATAGGATCGCCTCAATCCTACTAAACTACCTGCTTTTTTAAACTTTCTTTAAATTATTACTAACAAGTGTGCAATTAAGCAGTTAGTACAAACTCTTTTTACTTCTCTGCTAAACATCACAAGATTTATAAACAACCTTAGGATTCCACGGACAAATCTGAGATGTGGGCGTTGGCTTGCCCGAATCAGAGGATTAGAAATAATAATGGAGGCCGAGAAGATGTCTTTATACAAGTATGTTAGGGAGAACTTCAATTCTGAAAGTGAGCAGCATTCTGAAATTGTTAGGCAGCGCCTGATTCAATGGAGAAAAGAGCCGGCAACTCTGAGAATAGAATATCCGACGAGGCTGGACAGGGCGCGCTCCGTAGGATACAGGGCGAAGCCCGGAATAATTCTTGTCAGACAGAGAGTTCCCCGCGGCGGGAGGATGAAGCCTAAGATAAGGAATGGAAGAAGGCCTAAGAAGTATGGTAGAAAGAAGGTTGTAAATCTGAGCTATCAAGCTGTTGCCGAGCAGAGGGCTCAGAAGGCGTTTCCAAACCTGGAAGTGTTGAACTCCTACTTCGTGGGCAAGGACGGGCAGTACTACTGGTATGAGGTTGTTCTTGTGGACAGGAGTCATCCTCAGATTATTAAGGATCCGCAGCTCAGCTGGATTGCAAGTCCCAAGAACAGGAACAGGGTCAAGCGCGGATTGACCAGCGCTGCTAGGAGATCCCAGATGAAATAATCTTTCCAATTTTTTAGTTAATATTTATCTTTTCACGAGCAGATTCTTCTAAGAAAATCTCTTCAAGAACGCTTATAACATTCTCATTGTGGTAATATAGGCTGTAATTCTTTTTAAGAATTTTATACGCCTGCTTCAACGATTTTTCAGGCATCTCATACACTTCATCTTCTGCAAATTCGTGCAGCTTTAGTGCAGTGTTTATTCTAAAGAAATCACTAAATACACTCATACACTTGTTGCTCTCTTCAAATAATCTTCTAAACTTCTTCTCACCTATCCTATCAGCATAAGCCTGATTTAAGAGAAGAGCCCGGTTATATAAATGAAGATTGTGCGTCATGTCTAATGCACAATTATCTTCCTCATCTATCACTATATTTTGGGAGAGCATCTGGCTTCTCATTTCTTCTATAACAAGTTCAATTGAGTGGTGAGCATATTCTACTCTTTTTTGGAATAGCTCTTTAGGATCTCTTACTTCTTTTTCTAACATTTCAGCGTTCTCATCTATAGACCTCTTAAGAGGGGCGTTGCTCCACGAGTTTAACATGTTAATTTCGTAATTTTTAACTGCTTTGGGACCCTTCATAATTCTAAGGACTATATAATTAAAGGTTTCAATTATCCTGTCAGAAGTTTTCAGAGAATATCTTGGAAGATAAAGCCTTTCTCCTGTTGAAAGCTGAAAGGGCTCTAAATTTTTTAAAAAGTAAATTTCATCTTCTTCATAGGAACTATTATACTTCTTATAATTCATTGTGAAGTAGTTAAAAAATTGGGGAATATAAAACTTTCTAAGGTTCTAATCATTTGCAAAAAGCTCTGAGTCATGCACATCAAATATTCCTAAGCGGGCTCCAGCGTCCAGCCAGCCGTGCGCATAGTTGAGTGCTGCGAACGCAGTAACTAAGTCGCCCTTCTCATAGTAGTGCTGGGCATCCTTGTAGTAACTCTCAGCCATGAGGATAAACTCTTCTCTTTCCCTTACGAGATTTGTGCGATTCTTACTGCTTTTAGCAGCTTCTAGAGCTCTACCTGTTATTTCAAAGTATTTCAGAAGCTTTTTCTTTCCAACAATGCATTTCATCCTATTTTATTCCCTGTCGGAGGCGGTTGCCTCTTCAAGGAGCTCCTGAGCAGCTTTCTCCTGCACAAGAGTGCCTTTTTTTCCGCAATAGGGGCAGGCTGTTGGGACTCCCTTACCCGCTTTTGGTTCAAATCTGAAGTTGCAAGATGTGCAAATATATCGTGTCATAAAAATGTAAATTAATATACTTATTTATAAACTTTTCTATTTGCGTGTTTTTAAACTTCTGCTTGAGAAATCTTATAAGTTCCCGGTTGCATAAAAACTTTTTCAACCTTAACTGCAAAGCCCTTCTCTGCGGATAAGATCTCCTGAGAAGACATCTTAGCAATTCCGTAAGCAACTACTTCCCTCTTGAGAGTCATAACTCCAACAATATCCCCAGCAGAAATCCCCGAATCAAGTTTTGATACTCCTGGAACATTAAGGTTAGCTCCGTGACATAATGAATCAACTGCGCTGTCCAAAACATAAACCTTAGGAATGCATTCGAGAATGCGCTCTGCAGGCAGAACTATCTTCCTTATTAAATCTTCTCGTCCCTCTTCCCTCCAATACCAATAAGCGTCTGCAACATCCTGCAGGGTATGAATGCTGCTCTCATCAAAATGGGCAACTCTCGTCCTTCTAAGCTCAGACATACTTGCTCTCCAGCCCGTACTCTGCCCAAAATCATAAATAAACTTCCTAATATAAGTGCCTGCCTCACACCCAATCTTGAAAAGCACATCCCTGCCATCAACCTCAATAACCTCTATATAATATATGTTTCTCTCCCTGAAGACACGCTTAACGGCAGACCTCAAGGGTGGCTTCTGATTTATCCTTCCAACAAAATCTGAGAGCCTCCTACGAACCTCCTCTTCAGAAACATCAGAATGAAGATGCATAAGAGCAACATACTCCTTCCCAGACTTCAATAAAAGGTGAATCAGGCGTGTAGCCCTACCAAGCGCAACAGGAAGCACTCCAGTAACCTTAGGATCTAGAGTTCCAGAATGTCCAGCCTTATCAATGTGCAGAATCCTCTGAAGATAATCACTAACCTGATGACTGGTAGGCCCTGAAGGTTTATCCAGGTTTATGACTCCAAAATTTATGAGCTCATTAACGCTCCTCTCGTCAGGAGAGCAGCCCAAGCTGGGATCAGTAGAGGATTCTCTCTTGACTAGCAACTCCCTGCTGACACGCTCAAAAGGAAGCTTAAAATTCCCTTCTGCACTCATAATCCTAAATGCTTAATCAATCCTTTAATAAATTTTGCCATCAAATTTATAATATCAAAACTACTAACATGTGTTAGGGGTGTTAAAAATGAACGAGTTCGTTGAACTTATAAAGTCCAGAAGGTCTATAAGGGGATATCTGCCTAAGCAGATTCCTAAGGAGATCCTCTCAGACATTATAGACGCAGCAAGAATGGCTCCATCTGCCAACAACATACAGCCCTGGGAGTTCATAGTAATTACCGACAAAGACAAATTAGCAAAAATAGCTGAACTGGCAACATGGGGCAAGTTCATAAAGGATGCAGCAGCCGCAGTTATAGTGTGCGGAGAAAAAGAAAATCCACACCTACTAGAGGACTGCTCAGCCGCGACTGAAAACATACTCCTAGCTGCAAAGGCGTACAAGATTGGAAGCTGCTGGGTAGCAGGCTATAAGCGCCAATATTCAGAAAAGATAAAAGAGCTCCTAAAAATACCGCCGGAGCAAGAAATAGTCTCAATAATATCTCTAGGATACTACTATGCAAACCCAGAGCCGCCCAACAAGAGGCCACTGGATAAGGTGCTTCACTGGGAAAAATATTAATCAAAATGCGATAAATTTTTAAACTCTAAACCTAAAAAATTAAGTATAGCAAATATTTTTGGGGGTGGAAAAATAATGGCTAAGACAAAGAAGAAGGACAACTCAAGCACTTCATTAAATATGCAGGAAAACATTGAGGCATTACTATGCTATGTTCTCGGATGGCTGACTGGGATAATATTCTTAATCCTGGAGAAGAAGAGCAGGAATGTTAAATTTCACGCCTGGCAGTCCATACTAACTTTTGGAAGCGTGACGATACTTAACCTCATCTTTGGATTAATTCCCATAATTGGAGTGTCACTGACAGTAGTGCTCTCCCTAATATCTTTTATACTGTGGATAGTGCTTATGGTTAAGGCGTATAACAATGAGAAGTGGCACGTCCCAATAATCGGAGACATAGTTGAGAAGAGCATTAAATACTAAACTTTTTTTTATTGTTTTTCAAGGATTTTTTCTTTTTCAGGATTTATAATGTGTGAATAGCTTAGCTTATAAAGTGTAGCTGGTAATTTTGAATACTCCTCACTTAATAATAGCTTATGAGCGGTTAGCGGGATTACTAAATCATGCTTATCTATTTTCACAATCTCCCCAGTCCACTCTCTGATAATTCCATCTAAATCAACTCCTTTAATCTTTATATCCCCATCATCGCAAGCAATGAAGAGGGACACGCTTCCACGAATTCCAAGATAAGCTTCTATAACCTGTTCGTGTGAGTGTAGTAACTCTCTTTCTAATTTAGAATAGAACTGACAGTATCCAAATTCCAGCTCTGGCGACCCGTTGAATTTTCCAAAGAGTTTATAGCATCCTGAAAAGTCCTGCTCCGGATAAATCATAACTCCTGGAAGACTTATTATCTCTTTTTCACAAGTTATAGCTGTAACCTCGGTGCTGTTTATAGAAAGGTTCTTTCTAGTAATTCCAGAAATTTTTAGCTCCAGTGGAGTATCATATGATTTTTTATCGCTCTCACTAAAATTTTCAAGAATCTCAAAAGAGTAGTAAGGAAGTCTGTCTGAAGCTTTAATCCTGAATGGTATATTGGGATTTAATCGCGCAACTGAAAACCTGTCCATTTCTATTGAGCACGGTCCCATCATAAAGTTGACATAATCTACACGAACTCCTCTCTCTTTTAAAGAAACTTGAACCAATCTCCTGTCAAACTCAATTCTTGCATCTTTTGGAACTGTGACATAAGTCAGATTATCTCTTAATTCGTACTCTTCTCCTAAAGTGGAAAATTCATAAGTTACCTTTATCCAAGGCTTCAGATTTCCATCCCTCAATATCGGAAGAATTACTGACTTGTCAGCCTCAACTAAGCTCTTTTTAATATATGAGCAGGCACCCATCAATTATTTAAAAGTTTAGTAAGTATTTAAAATTTTTTATAATTAATCTCTTCCGAGTGGATAAATCAAAAGTTTACCACTTACTAACAACATCTTCCACATTAGAAGACCATCTTCTAATAATCTCAAGAAGGCGCTTTCTGATTTCTTCTTTGTCTTCTGCTTCGTAATAAAACCTGTAACCACCATTCTGAATGTTCTCCTGATAACGCTTAACAAGCCTCTTCTCAAGAAGGCTCTTAACTGATTTTTGAACAACAGTTCTCTCTTTGCCCAGAATCTTAGCAATGCTGCTAACTGTAAGACGCTTGCCGCTCTGCAATATTATATTAAAAATCTTGTAGTCGGTCTTTTTAAGACCGAAACTACAACTGAACAACTCTTCAAAATCAATAGTCCTGCAGGCAAAAGATATCATCTAATTGCCCCTCCTACTTCCTGAAAAGTTCAGGATGCCTTCGCATAAGGTCTTCAATCCTTGCCTTAAAAATAGGCTTAGGCATATAGCCGATAAGCCTATCCACCTCTCGCCCCTTGTCCAGCAGGAGTATTGAAGGTATGCTGTCTATCTCATAATCCTGAGCCAAGTCTGGAAACTCCTCAGTTGAGAGCTTCACAAACTTTAATCTGCCCTCATACTCCTTAGAGAGCTCTTCAAAGACAGGAGCCATCATCTGGCAAGGCATGCACCAGGAAGCCCAAAAATCAACCAGCGTTGGCACATCGCTCTTAACTATTTCCCTTTCAAAATCTTGTTTACTCTTTATATACACTACCATTTTTATCACTCCTTCTTCTTTTTATCCTCCTTCAAACTCTTGTGGCACATCCACCAATCATAGCATTCAATCTCACCACTCTTAGCACTCAAAAGCCTGTCTTTAGCAGTCTTAACATCAGAAGCCGGCGGCACAATGACATGATCTTTAACCAGCTCATTGTTAGGCCAGTTTGCAGGCATTGCAACTCCATACTTGTCAGCCTTCTGAAGCCCGTCTACCATTCTAAGTATCTCGTCCATGTTTCTTCCCAGCTCTTGAGGATAATAAAGTATGGCTCTTATGATTCCCTTGTCATCAACTATGAATACTGCTCTAACAGTGTTAGTACCCTTGTTCGGATGAATTAATCCTAAAGTTTTTGCCAGTTCTCCAGTATCCGCGATTATTGGAAACTTAATCTCAACATTTAACTTCTCATTAATCCACTCAGTCCACTTGATGTGAGAAAATACTTGGTCAATGCTTAATCCTATCAGCTCGCAGTTTAATGCTTTAAACTTGTCATACCTCTTCTGAAAAGCCACGAACTCGGTAGTGCACACAGGTGTAAAGTCTGCTGGATGGCTAAAAAGTACAAACCACTTACCCTTGAAAGCCTTCGGAAGTTCAATAACTCCGTGAGTTGTCTTCACCTTTACAGAGGGGAACTCATCACCTAATAATGGCATTCCCTTAAAGCCTTCTGAACTTTCCATATTTTTCACCTCATCATATGCATTTTTCTTGCACTAGTGCAAGGGTAAGCCACACTTATTAATAAAGCTGGCGAAGGTGTGCAAATAAATATTTTAAAAAATCACAAAACTATTCGTAAATCCTATACTCGTCATGCTTAAAACCTTTGAAATTAACGAAATTGCAAAACCTTTCAAGAATAGAAATCTTTCCGAACAGCAAAAAGCACGGATTGGTATTAATATGATAACCGTAAGCTTCAAAGATATTTCTATCAATCTGATCAACATAGGAATAATCAAAAATTTTTCCTGAAATACAACTTCCAAAGCCGGCAATTATATAAGAATCATTTTTATAAATTATCGGGAGAGAATTCATAAATGACTCATTCTGCACATAAGCTGGCTCTTCAACTATTCCGTGAGTGTGATAAAACAGAATAAGAACCTTACCCTCTTCCAAGCGCTTGTAAGCTAATGCCTGCATCGGAGCAGGCTCAGCAGCTATGCCCAAATAGTCCAGCTGAACCCAGTTGTTAGACATCACAGAACAATTAGACATATTTAATTCCCTAAGCTTGTCCACAACAGAATAATAAACCCTACCGTCAGAATAGCTATAAACTAAAAAATTAACTAAAAACATGCAGAGGCTCAAAACAAAAACAAGCAGAGACGCAAGAACAAGAGAGCGCTTCTTAAAGTTCATCCACGCCACAATGCTAGAAAGCCCAACATAAGAAAAGTAAAAATTCGGAAGTGCCAAATTAAACAGGTACCTCAAATCCTTGGCTGGAGTAAAAGCGTAACTCCAAACAGAAAAAAAGAGCAGGAAAAACATCAGCAGCTCAGCCTTAAACGTTCTCAAAACTCTCCAAAACTTCAACAAACGCAAATCTCTCCCAATGAATCGCAACTTCAAAAACAACCTGCGCGAAACAACAAAAACGCCAACAAGGAAGAATGGAAAGAGAACATTAAAAAGATTAACAAAGTGGGAGAAACGTATGGGCTGAACGAGATAACTACGATAAAGAACATTATTAGCATACAGGTCAGCAATGCTAGTAAAAAAGTTCCCAAACCTGAAATAGTTATAAATGAGCCATGGCGAAAGAATCAAAAAGAAAAGCAGCAAGCTCCTAAACGCCTTCTTAAAATTCAGATGCAAAAAAGCCAGGGGAAAAAGTGCTAGCGCAACATACCTGGAAAGAGCACTAAGGCCAAGCCATAAGCCAGAAAGAGGATTATCCTCAATCAGAAAACTCACAAAGAGTTCCAAAAAGACAAAAGCGAGAAGCTCAGTCCCGTTAACAAGCCCTACACTAAAAACATAGGCGTTCAGGCTTAAAGCGTAAAAAGCAAGCGCATTAAACCCGAGAGCACGGGCAAGCCTCACACTGGAATACATAAATAAGAAAGACACAAAAATAATAAAGACAAACTCAGAAGCGCGCCAGCCGAAAATGCTGAAAACCCCGACAAGAAAGGGCATAAGAGGAGGCCTAAGTGGCTCAAAATAATTTCCATTCGCAAACCAGTACTTAGCATTCAAAACATAAGAGTGAAAATCCCATGAAAAGTAGGCAGCATGCTGAAAAACAAATATTGAGGTTGAAACTAGAAAAAGAAAAAATATTAGATGCTCCTCTCTCAAATGCTTAAGAGGGTTGGAATGAGTTTTAAATTCCATCTAAAACTTCTGAGTGCACCTGTTATTTTAAAATTTTTCCCAATATAATTAGAATAATTAAAAAAAATTAGTGTAGTAAAAAATTTTGTTATTCATTCTTTCTTTTTCATCTCTTCCACTACTTTCTGCACTGCTACTATGCCAGCTGCCATTCGCATACTTACCTTCTTCTCCTTGTAGACATTGTACACTTCTTCAAATGCTTTCTCCATTAGCTTCTTAAGTTCCGAATTGACTTTATCTTCTTCCCAGTATTTTCCCTGCTTGTTCTGTAGCCATTCAAAGTAGCTTACTGCGACTCCTCCAGAGTTCGCAAGTATGTCTGGGATTACGAGTATTCCATTCTTCGTGAGTATTTCATCTGCTTCCGGAGTTGTTGGGCCATTTGCGAGTTCCAGTACTATTTTTGCTTTTATCCTGTCCGCATTCTTATGTGTTATCTGCCCTTCCAGTGCTGCCGGCACTAGTACGTCTGTTTTCAGTTCGAGGAGCTCTTCGTTTGTTATGTTCTTTGTTCCTTTGAAGTTCTGGACAGAGCCAGTGGCTTCTTTGTGTTTTATCACTTCCGGGATGTTTAGTCCTTCTTGCGAGTATATGCCGCCTGTTGAGTCGCTGACTGCTACTATTTTTATTCCTGATTCGTATGCCAACTTTGCAAAGCCTAAGCCTACATTTCCGAACCCCTGCACTGCCGCTGTTATGCCTTCGCTGTTCGTGTTGAGAGTTTGCAGCGCCCTCATGAGTACGAAGAGTCCTCCCCTAGATGTTGCTAGTTCTCTTCCTTTTGAGCCGTGATTGTTTACTGGTTTTCCGGTTATCACTGCCGGGGCTTTTCTTCCTATTATCTTTTCATATTCGTCCAGCATCCACTCCATTACCTGCGCGTCTGTTCCAACATCTGGTGCAGGTACGTCAGTGTCTTCTCCTATTATGGGCGCTATTGCTCTTATGTAGCCTCTGCTAAGTCTTTCCAGCTCGCCTTTTGAGAGCTCTTTGGGGTTTACTACTACGCCGCCCTTGCCTCCTCCAAATGGGATGCCTACTACTGAGCACTTCCAAGTCATCCACATTGAGAGCGCTTTAACCTCTTCTGGAGTCACATTTTGGTGAAATCTTATGCCTCCCTTGTATGGGCCCCTGCTATTGTTGTGTTGAGACCTGTAACCTGTGAATACCTTTGTTGTACCATCGTCCATCTTCACTGGTATTTTTACTTCTACAAATCTTTCTGGTTCTTTTAGTATGTTGTAATATTCGTCTTCAAGCTTGATTAGCCTTGCCACCTCTTCAAACTGGCTCTGTGCCATCTGAAAAGGATTCTCAGTTTTCTTGTTTGATTTTCTGCTCATGTTTTTCACCCCTGAAAATTTTGAGTTGTGCAATAGTATGTCATAACTCATTATTAAAGCTGTCCAATATGTGATTAGTAGTGCCTTAAAAATTCACACCCGCTCCTTGCTTTTTTATCTCTTTATCTTTTCAAATTCAGATCTTATTTCAGAAATGTTCCTTTCGCACTTATACTTTCCTTCAGTGCAAGGGCCTCTTAAGCATCTGGGTCCCGCATTTTTGAATATGTTGGGTGCAGTATTGTATGATAGAGTTAGCATCTGTTTTGCCATCTGCCTTATCTCCCACTGAGCCCTCTCGCAGGTTCTCAGCTCGTAGAAGTGTAAAAGCTCTCTGGCGTTCATTGTAATGATTATTTTTGTTTCTGTTGCGTTGGGCAGTAGGAATCTTGCATCTTCAGGTTTGTATCCCTTATTTACGAATTCTAAGTACACTTCAAACTCTTTAAGGCATTGCGTGAGGAATTTCAGTTTGTCTTCACTGTTTCTTGCAATTTCGGGGGGTACTACAAACTTGACATTTTCATAGCTTACATATCTCTGGCTCTGCTGGGAGTATGAAGCTATTCTGTGTCTGACCAGCTGGTGCGAGCATGCTCTTGAGATCCCTTCAATTCCGAATGTGTACACAACATGCTCAAAGGGGGAGAGGTGTCCCATCTCTATTAGGGTAGTTATTAATCTTGATTGTTCCTTTTCAGAAACTTTTAGGAGCAGTTCCTCAATTGTGCTGCTGCTCTGGGTAAGCCGGGCTGCAGCAGCAACTATCTGTTCAGGATTTGGAGTGTATTCTAAAATTCTTACGCTTAGTTTAGCTTCCAAATTTGAGATCTCAGAATTGCTCATCATTTAAAAATTTTTAAAATGGTTCTTAGGCTACTCTTCACTTTCTTTTATGAAGCTGGAGAGTTGTGCGTTTGCCATTATTGTTTTATAGCTCACAGGGTTTGAGAACCTGCTTGTCTTGTGAGAATTTTTTTTGTCCCCCATTTTTCTTCATCTCCGTCTTCCGTCTTAAACCTTTAAATCAGTTCCTTTTAAGCAGAATTAATATTTAAGCATATTTGAGTTTTAAAATATACACTCCAGAAACTTATTTTTCAAGTGATTTTCACGAGTAACACTTTCACCTTTTCGTCTAATTCTCCATAGGAAAGAACGCATTTATTTTTGGGGAAGTAGTGAATTCTATTCATAAGAAAAAAATGACACTATTTTTTCTGAGAGCATCTCTCCACTTTCAGCATCAACCTTCATTACTAATGTTTTGAAGTTCTGAGTCAGGTATGTTATTGACCAGATGTTTCTTCCTTCGCTTGAGGCAAGTACTGCTATTATTTTTATTGGCTTTTCCTTAGGATAATTCTTAGTTTGGTGTTTGGATGCTACTTCAATTGCTCCGTGTATGTCCAGCTTGATGTCTGAATCTCTTATTTCAAGCATCCTGTGCTCTGGCTCTTTCAGAACAGCTGATTCGGGAAGCATTCCTATCTCATTTTCAGAAACCACAAATGAAACTACTGAATCCTTTTCAACATTGTAGAACGAGAACTGCCACTCAGCACTTTTGCCTTCCATTATTGTGAAGGCGCTTGCTAAAAAGTCGTTTGGATGAAGTGATTTCCACTTCTTGAACTTACTACTTTCTTTCAGCCGTGCAAGGGCTTCTGACATTGGAATTATTCTGCATAGAACTACTTTATCTTCTGCTTTTTCCCCTCGCTTGTCTTCCGAACTTTTCATTCAGGTGTCCACAATAAAGAATTAATATAAAAACCTTACCTTCCCAAATTTGTTTTTAAAGCTTTCCAAATTTTTGACAAAATAGCTTATCCATGAGAAAAATTTATAAATTGATTTTGTTTAAAATAGCAGTGGAGTAAAAGTTCTTTTACTCTTAGGTCGGAATTGATCTTTAAATACAGCAACCACGAACGCCTACCTGACAAGATTATTTACTTGAAATGTTAAGAGGGGTGTCAAAAATGAAATACTTCAATAAGATAGTCCCTTCAGCTGATTCGGACAATAAAACTTGGAAGAGCAATGTGAAGCTGACATGCGACTATTGCAAGAAGCCCATAAACAAGGAGAAGGACTATTTTGAATTGAAGGCATTTTGGAAGATAAAGAACAAGGCAGATTTAAAGCACTTCTGCAGCCTGAGATGTTTAAGGAAGTGGAGTGCCGAAGGAAGTGAGAGCGATGAAGAATGAGAACGAGATTAGAGAGCTGGAAAAAAGATACTATGAGCTCTCCTCAAAGGTTGGAATAATGGAGTGGGACATCTCTAGAAATCAGCTTAACAGGGGAAAAAAGGAATACTATGAAAGGCTGAAGAATGAGATGCAGGAGATAAAAGAAAAACTGGAAAAGTTACGAAAAGAGTAACGAGTTAGAATTAAAGAGTGAAAATGAAATTGAGCAACAACCTGATAAAGGATGTGGTAACAGAACTTGCAGGGGAACAGGCGGTTCCAATAGTTATGGTGCTCAAAGACCAGCCGAACTTCTCTGAGTTCAAGGTAGCTGAAGCTCTAAAGATGGAGATAAAAGACATAAGAAAGGCACTCTACAAGCTTTTAGAAAACAATCTGGTATCCTTTAGAAGAAAAAAAGATAAGAAGAAAGGTTGGTACATATACTACTGGACCTTTAATCCGGAAACAGTGAAATATCTCTACTCAGATATAAGAGCGAAGAAGCTTGCAAAGCTAAAAGAGCGCCTTGAAAGGGAAGAAGCCAACACCTTCTACATGTGCCCAAACAAGTGCGTCCGCCTGGACTTTGACAAGGCGTCTGATTTTGAGTTTCACTGTCCTGAATGCGGCTCGCTAATGGAAGTGCAGGACAACACTGCCACCATAGCACACCTTAAAGAAGAGATTGAACGCCTCTCTTCAGAACTAAGAAAAGCAAAGCAGTCATAAATCAATAACAAAATTAAGAAATTCTAAAAATTCTAAAATTAGTTTTCAGGTTTCTCTTCAGAAGCAGGCGCGTCTTCACCTTCAGATTTTTTCTTCCTTCCAGCTGATCTCTTCTTGGGCTCTGAAGTTTCACTTTTCTCTTTTGATTCTTCCCGCTCCTCAGATTCCTGTTTGGATTCAGATTTCTTCTTCTCCTTTTTACTCTTCTCTTCCTTCTTTTCAGAAGGAGCTCCTACAATCTCAACCTTAACTATGCCGTCCTTGTCCTTAGAAGCTATAACCTTCACATGATGCGGCGGGTTTCTTATCCCGTTTGTCCAGACCTGCTCGTTCAGGAATCTTCCAAGCTTTATCTTATCATCCTCAACCTTCATATGCCTAGCTATAAACTCTCTTATTGCTGCTATTGCCTTCTTGCTCCTCTTATACATCGGAACCTTAAGCCAGTCCCTCCTGAGAGGAATGTTGTAAGTGCGCTCTAACTCTTTTTCTTCAGCCATTTCAACCGCCTCAATCCTTAATCTTTACTCTTCTCCAGCTTCTCTTAACCGCAGTGTGCCTTCCGGGATGAATTCTTCTGCTCTTCCCATACTTCTTAGGCACGCTCCAGAATGGAGCCCACCTTGTCTGCCTTCCCCTTTTAATAAGCACCTTCTTTTTAGTAGATGTTTTCCTGCTTGCCATTTTAATCTCTCTCATTTCATTTTCTTATTATCTTGAAATCCTTCCTTTCTAAGAGGCTCATCCTCCTCAAAAGCTCAGCAAAAGCCTCATCTGAAAGCTCCTCACTCCCCAGCTGTCCTGATTGGATTGCCTGCGCAACTATGAGCAGCGCCTTCAAGGCAAGCTCCGGATGTGCAACCTTCAGGTTTGAATACCTGTCCAGAGCCTTTCTGGAAAGACGCGGCTTAACCATCGCTTCAAGGCTGGCAACCTCTTCTGCAAGGCGCGCCTCAGCATCCTCCTGCTCAGGCCCGCCTTGGGCTTCTTGGAGTGCCCTGAGCTTCTCCTGCCTTATCCTTTCCAGTTCTGGATCTCTCATTTCTTCTGAGCCAAAATCTGGCTTTCAACCGACTTCACAAGCTCAGCTCCCTTCTTTGTAAGGATTCTTCCCTTGTGAACGCCTTTCTTTCCCTCTTCAACCAGTCCAGCCTTTTGAAGCTGCTGCAATACCTTTCTTATAATGCTGCCGCTTCCCTTATAAAAGTGTTCTGGATCATATCCGTTGTTCTTTCTTCCGCCATACTTTGTCCTGAGCTTTGAAACCCCAACGGGTCCAAGCTTTCCTACTGATATGAGCACTGCAGCACTTCTGATATACCACCAGTCCTTCTGCACAGGCGGCCTTTCCTTGTGAACTCCCGTCTTAACGAAAGGCGCCCATTCTGGCGGTTTTATCTCGCTGAGCTTCTTCAATTCTTCAGCAACTTTGGGTATCAGCTCTGAAACTGGCATCTTGTGCGTTTTCATTTTTTATTCCTTCCAACTATTCTTTAAACTGCTGAAACTTGTAACTCAAATTCCTGACGCCGGAATATTCTGAAAGGAAAAGCAGTTTATTTAAAAAGATTTTGGTTTAAGAAAACACAAGAATATTAATCCTTAAATGTGATCCTGTCAGAAGGCCTTTTCAGCTTCACAACTCTTATGCCAGCTTCTTCAAAGAGTTTAATAAATGCTTCGTCAGCGTAATCGTTGTAAGTTACAAACCTGCTTATCTTAGCATTTACCAGCATCTTTGCACATATTATGCACGGCGTGTGAGTGCAGTATATTGTTGCTCCAGAGATGTTCTGCCCGTGAATTGCTGCCTGTATTATCACATTCTGTTCCGCATGAACTGCTCTGCATATCTGCTGCTCTGTACCCGACCTTATTCCAAGCTTGTCCCTCAGGCAGCCTAATTCTGTGCAGTCCCTCAATCCTGAAGGAGCACCGTTGTATCCTGTTGAGATTATATGCTTATCCTTTACAGCTATGGCTCCAACATGCCTTCGTAAACAGGTGGATCTTTCAGCTACAACTGCTGCTATCTTAAGAAAATATTCATCCACGCTTGGTCTGAGGTTTTCCTTGGTAATTAAGTCGTGAAATAGCACTTCCAGCTTTGTGTGCAGATCTTCTAATGTTGAATCGTTAAGAATCTTCGCATCAGCAATTCTCATACAGTCAAGTATTCTCTGGCTGGAATCAGAAGTTCCGAGCACTTCCGCCTTGTCAACTCTTAAGAAATCGTTCCAACTTAGAGGCTCAGCTTCCCTGTTTCTCTGCCTAACCCTTTGAAACCTAATCTTCTTAGGAGCATCTACTGCCAATAGGAAGAAGTCTTCCCTGCTTCTCAACACATTAACCTCTTCAGGATTCCTTATGCTGTCCACTACAAACCTTCTGAATCCCGCCTTCTCATCTTCCTCTATCTTCCTCAGAATTCTTTCAGCTAGGACGCCGCTTCCAAACCTCGCCCTAAGCTCATTTCCAACCATTATCAGGTTCTCCCTAGTAGCCCATTCATTTCTCTTAGAAAGCTCTTCCCTTATAACATCAGATAGAGAATACTTCCTAAAACCCCTTTCTACAAAGAACTCGGAAACAGTTCCCTTCCCGGAGCCAATGGGCCCTGTAAGACCAACTATCATACCTCTTAAAACTGCTTAAACCTATATAAATTTAATTATTCCCAAGTGAATAAAGTTTTATAAACTTATTTTTTACCAAAATTTTATTAAATTCAGCGCAAAAACTTAAGCGGTATGCAGGCATACATAGGTGGGGTGGGCACTTTAAGGAATTCGCGTGATAACTCAGAAGATTCAATAGTGATATTCTTTGCAGGGTGCAACTTCAGATGTCCATACTGTTATAATTCCAGCATCTTAGGATTTTCTGAAGAGTTTCTCATAGATACGAGAGATGTAAAGCTCAAGATTGAAGAAATTTTAAAATCTGACAATCGTATAAGCTCGGTAATCCTCACAGGGGGAGAGCCTCTGCTTCAAAGGCAGGCAATGCTCTCAATAGCAAGATTCTGCAGGATGAAAGGTCTTAAAATAGTGCTTGAAACAAACGGCTCCAAGCCCAACTCTTTAAAGTCGTTACTGGCAGAAGGGCTGGCAGATTCTGTAATTATGGATTTAAAGAGCCCTCCTGAAGAGGGAATATTTGAGAGGACAACGCGGTCTTCAACGTTCTTTAAGAGCCCTGGAGAAATCATACGAGACATTACATATTCAATAGAGCTGCTACGCTCTCAAGAGGATGAAGTTCAGATTGAGTTTAAAACACTAATGGCTGAAGGGCTTACCAGCTCGCTTTCACACCTCCTCAAAATTGCGGAGTGGATTGGAAACACGAATGCAACATGGACCATAAGCCCAGTAGAAAAACAGGACTTCTCCGCAGTTTTAGAACAATTCAGACGGATTATCCCGGCACTTGAACAGAGGTTTCCCCAACTGAAAGTTAGAATAGAAAATCCCATCTGAGATTTTAAATAAGAATCTAAAAGTCAATTCCCCGTCTTGCCTCTATACCCCGATTATAAGGATGCCTCTCCATGACAATATGACTCACATAATCCGCCAACTCTATTATCTCAGGAGGAGGACTTCTTCCGCCAGTAAGTATTAGCTCAACATTCCTGGGCTTTGCCTTTATCACTGAAATTAGATCTTCCCTGCTGATTAAGCCAAACTCAAGAGCGTAGAGCACTTCATCAAGCACAACTATGTCATAACTTCCCGAATTGAAAGAGGAGAGCGCCTCTTCAACTGCCATCCTGATAAGCTTAAGGTCTTCCTCGCGTGGTTCCTGCATCTTTATTACATACTTCGGATTTCCAAACTGTTTAACTTCAAAATTTCTAAGCTCAGCCCTGCACTCTCCCAGGTTTGGAATTCCCTTCATAAACTGTATTACCTTAGTCCTAAATCCGTAGCCCGAAGCCCTCAGTGCCGTGCCCAGTGCTATTGAGGTTTTGCCCCTGCCGTCACCATAGTAGATGTGCACTAAGCCAATCTTCAGCCCTTTCTGCGGATGTTCGCATTCTTCCTCTATCTTCTGAAGCTTATCTTTGTATTCTTCAATTTCTAAGCTGTTGCCGTTTTCTTGCATGTTAACCACTTAAGATATGGAGCACTTGCTCCAGCCGCAGTTTGGACAGCTGGAACATCCTTCTTCCTTCTTAAGCTTAGTGCCGCAAGCAGGGCACTTCTCAGCACGCTCATCCTCAACCGGAGGCTCGTTATCATGCTTTACTGCAAAGTCCTCCTTCTTCTTTTTTCCAGCATTTAGAACCTGGTTCTCTATGCTTCCATCCCTATAAACAGTTATTCCCTTACAGCCCAGGCTATGTGCAAGCAGGTAAGCATTCTTTACATCCTCTACAGATGCGCTTGCAGGCATGTTTATCGTTTTGGATATTGAGCTGTCAGTCCACCTCTGGAATGCTGCCTGGGCATAAACATGCCTCTCAGCAGGGATGTCTGCAGCTGTAACAAACACCTCTTTAATGTCATTGGGAATTTCTGGAAGGTTCTGAACTGAGCCAAAGTTGTTTGATATTCTTTCTATGATTGAGTGATTGTAAAGTCCCCTGTCTTTTAGCACCTTTTCAAACACCCTATTAACATAGTAAAAATTTCCAACTACAACCCTCTTCTCAAAGACCAGACTGAACACCGGCTCAATCCCGCTGCTAGTCCCAGCTATCATTGAGATGCTTCCAGTTGGGGCGATCACAGTTGTGAAGGCATTTCTCAAGCCGTACTTCTTGATTCCCTCAACAACTATATTCCAGTCCTGATGCCACGACTCTGGATGGTAAAACCCTTCAAACGGCATCCTGCCTTCAGGGTAGAAGCTCTCCTCATACAGCGGGAATACGCCCCTCTCTTTAGCAAGCTCTATGCTCTCCAGCTTTGAATGGAAGTTTATAAACTCCATGACCTCCCCCATCATGCTAAGCCCAGCATCAGAATCATACCTTATGCCGAGCTCATAGAGAAAGTCACCAACTCCCATCACGCCCAGCCCAATCTTTCTGGACTTTCGCGTCTGATCCCTTATAGCATCTAATGGGAAATTATTTACATCGTTAATGTTATCTAAGAATCTGGTAACAATGCGAACAGTTCTGGCAAGCTCCTGCCAGTCAACATACTTCTTACCATCTTCTCCATTCCTGATAAACTCGTAAAGGTTTATGCTCCCAAGATTGCACGACTCATTAGGATAAAGTAGAACCTCCCCGCAAGGATTAGTGGTAGTTATTGGTCCCAAGCATTTCAAAAGCGGGTTGTGCTTATTTATGTTGTCCATAAAAAGCACTCCGGGTTCAGCATAATTTCTAGCTTCGTATGCAATCGTGTCAAATATCTTCTGAGGGTCAACCTCTGCAACAGGCTTCCCATCCCGCGGATTTTTAAGGTAGAATGGCTTGCGAGAGTTGAAGCACTCCCAGAACTCAGAGGTGAGCAGTACCGAAATGTTAAAGTTTTTCAGCTGAGCATTGCCCTCCTTTGCCTTTATGAAAGCTTCAATGTCAGGATGGTCAACATTAAGAATTCCCATGTTAGCACCGCGCCTTATGCCACCCTGACTTATAACTTCAGTCATCTTGTCATAGAGTGTCATGAAGCTTATAGGTCCAGACGCCACTCCACTTGTAGATTTCACGACATCCCCTGCAGGCCTAAGCTTTGAAAAGTTGTATCCGCATCCGCCTCCTGCTTTGAATATCATTGCAGCGTCCTTTAGTGTACCCATTATGCTTTCCATGTTGTCTTCAATACCAAGTACGAAGCATGCGCTTCCCATCCCGTGCACATTTCCAAAGTTGGCAAGCGCAGGTGTGTTTGGCAGGAACTTCTTAGAAATCATAAGCTCGTAGTATTCCTCAACCTCCTTCTCATGCTCCGCCAATTCCCCGCTGAACAGCATCTCTATTAGTTCTTCAAAACTCTTCTTCATCTTTCCTTCAGAGTTCAGCAGCTTGTATGTTCTTGCAAGGGTTTGGAGGTGAAACTTGTTCAGAGGATATTTGCCAATTGATATTCCCCTTTCCACATAATAATCAAACTTTGAATCGTCAATCTCCTCAGAATGCACAGGCTGTTTCTGCTCCTTATCATAAACTTTTGAATCGTGAATGAGATCTCCTATAGCGTCGTTAACTGCGCACCTCTCAAACAAGGATTTTGGGCTTTCTATTACCTCTCCCCTGCTGTTCTTCTTTAGATAGCGCGAGGCTAACACTCTCAAGGCGTTTATATCAAATCTCTTGTCAACCTCGTCCAGCACCTCCTTGTTTAGAACAGCCATCTTCTCCTTTCTGAGTTTTTCTCTTTCATTCCTATACAGTATGTAATTCTTGGCAAGAGCCGCTTCTCCAAGCTTGATGAGTGTTATCTCAACAAGGTCTTGTATCTGTTCCACATTGGGAATTTCATCCTGAAAGTTTCTTTCCAGAAGCTCAACTACCTTGGCAGTTGCCTTTTCAGCCAGCTTTTCATCCACTCTTCCAATATCACTCATGGACATCATTATTGCCCGCTTAATTTTTTCTCTGTCAAAGTCCACAATCCGTCCATCCCTCTTGATTACCTGCTTTATTTTTTCACTCATTTCCCCAATCACCTCTGAGCATTCTTTCTTATAAGCTTCTTCAACTCTTCCTCAAAGTCGGTTATGTCAGCAAAATCTCTGTAAACTGAGGCAAATCTGATGTAAGCAATCTTATCCAAGCTTTTTAGCTTGGCCATTGCCATGTCTCCTATCTGCTTACTCTTAACTTCGGATTCACCCTTTTCAATTAGCTTAGCCTCTATTGATTCGCATATGTTATTTATCTGTTCTATTGAGACGGGGCGTTTTTCGCACGCTTTTAGAATTCCGTTTCTAAGTTTTTCTTTTGAGAATGGCTCCCGCCTTCCATCTTTTTTTATTACTAAGATTGGAGAAGATTCAATCTTTTCATAAGTTGTAAACCTGTGTTTGCACTTATCACAGATTCTTCTCCTTCTCGTTCCAGAATCAGTGTCTCTCGTTTCCAGCACGCTAGTATTTTCATAGCCGCAAAAGGGGCATTTCATTTTAAAACTCTCCAGTGACACTTAACACTGCGTATAGTGTTTTTATTGAATGAAAAACCCTATATGTAGGGAAATTTTCATTTTTTGCTTGCCCTACTCATTTAAATATTTTATTGTGAAAAAAAATAAGCATAAGAAACATATTAAAAGAAAATACAAAAATTGGAACATTTCAAAAGATAAACTGGATAGTAGATAATATGATATATGTAATAGTGTGATAGGCGTGTGGTATAATATGACAGATAGCGTAAAAATTTCTAAAATAAAAACATCCTAAATAAGTAAAATGTGCCCCATCTACTTTTCAGTAAATTCATAAAGCTTAGCATCTTTTCCATCTGTGGCTTCAGAAGCACCACTTACTCCGTCTGTCTGAACATTTCTGCCATCATGTTTCAGCTGCAACCTGCCCTCACTTCTTCCTTTATAAAACTCATCCCAAATATTGATAGCTTCCCTACTCGTCTCTTCCACACTTTTGGGAAAGTCTGTATTTATGTACTTAACAGTTGAGCCCATATTTTCCAAAAGCTGTTTAAGCCAGACACTATTATAGCGCTCAACTATCTTCCTCTGAAACAGGAGGTTGTCAAATATTGACTTCTTAGTCCTCTTGTCTATCCTCTGCATTATCTGCTCCGGAGAAGCAATAGTTACTATAACAAGATCGGGAGCATAATCCAGCGCCAGCTTGTTCCCAGGCAGGCGCATCAAATCCACTAGGGAAATCTTGCTCTCAACCGGCTGATAAACTAACGAGGTTATGACACCCCTATCTTGAAATACAAACTTGCCTGCCTTCAAAGCAGGAATTATAACCCTGTTGTAAAGTATCTCCCTATCCAGCGCAAATGCCTGTGCCAACGAAACTGCAGAATACTTTCTTTCACTCTGAGAGAGCATCTCTTCCCTCAACGCCTGACCAACATAAAATGGGCTTGGCTCTGAAGAGACTATCACATCAGCAGTGTAAATCTCATCAAAGGATGGAATGGAGTGCTTCTCTTCATAATAATAATTTAGATTAAGCAGTTTAAGACCACGAGACCTCGCCCAGGACTCCAAAGAGCCAATCACAACGCTCTTGCCAGAAGCATCAGGCCCGTCTACCATCACAAAAGTGCCCCTCATATCCAACCCCTAAATGAATATACGCCTTCTCCTTATATAAACTTTTTCTAGAAATCTGAAGAGAATAGAAAGTTTTATAATCACTGCAAGCCAAGAATCAGACATGGCAGGATTAAAAATAGTCTCTATAAAGGCGCGGGAGGTTCTTGACTCAAGGGGAAACCCCACTGTGGAAGTGGACATTACAACAAAAAAAGGAATTGGAAGGGCGATTGTTCCAAGCGGAGCATCTACTGGAAAGTACGAAGCTCTGGAGCTCAGAGACAAAGACAAGAGATACCACGGCAGGGGAGTTCTAAATGCAGTTTCAAACATAAGAGAAAAAATTGCTCCAAAGCTTGTAGGAATGAGCTGCAATGCTCAGAGAAAGATAGATTCCATTATGATAAAAATGGATGGCACTTCAAATAAGTCGGCCCTTGGAGCTAATTCAATACTCGGCGTGAGCATGGCTTCTGCCCGCGCAGCTGCACTCTCAACTGGCAAGCCCCTTTACAGCTACCTGCACCAGCTCGCTCAAAAGAATGGAATAAAAAAAGAGCTTCTACTGCCAGTGCCTTTCTCAAATGTGATAAATGGTGGAAAACATGCAGGATCACAACTTAAAATTCAGGAGTTCATGATAGTACCAGTCGGAGCGTCCAGCTTCTCAGAAGCAGCGCAGATGGTCTC
This sequence comes from Candidatus Woesearchaeota archaeon, assembly GCA_038874135.1. GTDB lineage: Archaea > Nanobdellota > Nanobdellia > Woesearchaeales > 0-14-0-80-44-23 > 0-14-0-80-44-23. The sequence continues at coordinate 189,584 of JAVZCZ010000001.1, read as the reverse complement.
AGAGGTTTACCACACCCTAAAACAGAAGCTTGAATCCAAATTTGGAAGAGCAGCTGTAAATGTTGGCGACGAGGGCGGATTTGCACCTCCAATATCAAATGCAGAGGAAGCACTCTCAATACTTGAATCGGCAATTTCAGAATCTGGATACTCACAAAAAGTGAAACTGGCAATAGACAGCGCGGCTTCAGAATTCTACTCCGAAGGAAGCTACAAGCTTGAAAGGGAGTACCAAGCAGACGAACTTATAGACTACTACCTAAACCTTGCAGATAGCTACCCTATAATATCATTTGAAGACCCTTTTGATCAGGACGACTTCAAAGCTTTCAAAAGATTTACAGCTAAAATAAGGGCAAAATACGGAGACAGCATCCAAGTTGTAGGCGATGATCTCCTTGTAACAAATATTTCAAGAATAAAAATTGGAATAAGAAAGAAGTGCTGCACAGCGCTACTCTTAAAATTAAACCAGATTGGCACACTATCAGAGGCATTAAGAGCAGCTGCCCTGGCATTCAGGCACGGCTGGAATGTAATGGTGAGCCATAGAAGCGGAGAAACAGAAGACCCCTTCATAGCAGACCTGTCAGTAGCGCTGGGCTGCGGACAGATAAAGCTTGGAGCGCCCTGCAGAAGTGAAAGGACTTCAAAATTCAATCAGCTCCTAAGAATAGAAGAAGAGCTTGGCTCCGAAGCGCGATACGCCGGGCAGACCTTAAAATTCTGATAAAGTGCTAACTTATAGAAAAAAATAAAAACCCATTCTGAATTTTAAAGTTTAAAATGAGATATTACTGCGGAAGCGCAATACTGGGAAGAAAAGAAAAGAAAGAGCACGACGACAACGCAGTTCTGGAAACAGCTCCAATATTCATAAATCTATGCACAAAAAACAATCCACATCTTACAGCAGAGATACCATTCAAATTCTTAGAGTTCAAAGTGCACAAGGTGATAATCCGCGGCTTAGATGTTTATTACCTAATCCCGGGAACAGACATAGTTATTAACAACCTGGAATACCTAGATGTGGAACAGGACGGACCCCATCTTTACATCTCTGGAAAACAGAAGAAGACGCCAGTTAATGAGAGAGAGCCCCTTCCAGCATACCTACTGAAAATTCTTAAAAAGACACACGAAACTATAGGAATAGGCAGGATAGGAAGAGCTCTTTCTAAAAATAAGATGGAAAAAGAAGAAGAGAAAGAACAAAACAAAAAAGCATAAATCATTTTAAAGAGTTTTTAACACTCACAACGAAAATGCCAAAACTGGTTCTAATAAGACACGGGGAGAGCACTTATAATAAGCAGAACAGGTTTACAGGATGGCTGGACGCTCCCCTTAGCAGGGAAGGCATAAGAGAGGCGGAGAGAGCTGCTGAACTCCTATCAAGAGAGAAATTCAACTTCAGGATAGCATTCACCTCAGTGCTAAAACGCGCAGTCAACACGCTTAAGATAATCCAGAAGCACAACAATCTAAAACTCAAAGTTGTTAAGTGCTGGCGCCTAAACGAGAGGCACTACGGAGCACTGCAAGGCCTAAACAAGTCAGAAATGGCAGCCAGGTATGGAGAAAGACAGGTCCTGCTCTGGAGAAGAGCCTACAATGTTAGGCCGCCGCTGCTCCCTAAAAGCAGCAGGATGAACCCTGCGCGGGATCCCAAATACAGCGATGTTCCAAAAAGAGAACTGCCTCTTGGAGAGAGCCTGGCTGACACTGTAAAGCGAGTCAGAAAGTGCTGGAATCATAGCATAAAGCCGGAACTAAAGAAGGGCGATGTACTTATAGTAGCCCATGGCAACAGCATAAGAGCCATAATAAAGATTATAGAAGGGATAAGTGGAAGGGCACTTATGAAGGTTAACATTCCCACAGGCTTCCCGCTGGTCTACGAATTAGACGAAAAACTAAAACCGAAAAAGCATTACTACCTTGGACCTTCAGCTGAGATTAAGAAGGCAATAGAAAAAGTTGAAAACCAAGGCAGAACAAAATAGATTAAACTTGCCAATTTTCAATAAGATTTTAATACGGAACAATCTTTCATACACATCATAGGAGAAGGTGGAAGAAATGGAAACAGTTGAAGAGGGAATAAGAAAGTTTTCTGAACACATTGAAAAAGCTTCTCAGATTGGGATGCAGCTTGAACTGAATAAAAACAGCATAAATAAGATATTTGTAATTGGAATGGGCACCTCTGCGCTGGCAGGTGAAATTCTAAAATCCTACCTTTTAGAAATAAAATCCAAAATCCAAGTGCTCATAATAAGAGACTATTCAGCGCCAGAATTTGTTGACGCAGAATCTCTCGTTTTTGCAATTTCTTACTCTGGCAACACGGAGGAGACAATCTCAGCATTTAAACAGGCAAGGGTCAAGGCGGGAAAATCAGTTGCAATAACTTCCGGAGGAAAGGTGGAACAGGAGTGCTCAGAAGCTAAAATTCCAGTGATAAGAATACCACAAGAGCTTAACCAGCAGACAGCCCTACCTTATCTCTTCTTTCCAATGCTAAACACCCTCATAAGCTCAGGATTAGTAAAGGGCCAGATTGATTATAGGGGAATCATCAAATCACTTAGGCAGGTTGGCATGGCAGACAGGGCAGAAGAGTTCTCAGAAAAGCTCCTATCTAAGACTCCTATAATATATTCGTCTTATCGCTACTACCCTGCTGCTCTTAGGTGGAAGCACTCCTTCAACGAGATTGCAAAGGTGCACGCATTCTGCAACCAATTCCCAGAAGCAACTCACAATGAGATAATGGCATTCTTTAAGGAAACTGACGAGTTTATCTCAGTAATAATATCTGACGAGTCGGAATTCAAGAGAACTGAGAAGCATTTGCAGTTCGCGCAGGAGGCAATGAGAAAATCCTGCGAGACAACAAACCTGATACTTAAAGGAAGAGACTACCTCACAAACACATTCTCAGCAGTGCACTTGGGAGATTTAACAGCCCTATTCCTTGCAAAGAAGTACAATCTTGACCCTGATGACAGCTCAATCATAAGCGAGGTGAAGGCTAAGATAAAGAGGAGCGCATAGAATTCTAATTCACTTTTTTCATTCACCTTTTATTCATCCAACCCTTCCTTAGCATCTCTAATCTCTGGAAGAATTCCCTTTTTGAACTCTTTCAGCATCTCCTGACTTATTCCGAGAATGTTCTCCCTAGTTTGAGCCCTTTTGAAATCCGGATCAAGCATAATGAATGTTTCACCATTCTGATACTTCTTTATAACAGGAACGCCCTTTCTTATAAGCGCAGTAACATAATTCTTGACAAGCTGCTCCGGAAGCCCGAGCTGAGAGGCAATGTTAGAATACTTTACAAATCCGTCGGAAAGGTATAATGCTAAGAAGACCTCCTGCTCTCTCAAGTTGAGAGGCTCCACGCTGAACTCTGAAGTCTTCTTCTTAGAAGATTCAGCAATTAGAAGCTGAAGCTGCTCAACTTTTTCACTCAGCTTATCAACCTTCTCCTCAAGCTTGCATAAGTATTCGTAGTTTGCTTCAATCTCAATGCTGTTATCATTTATAGTGCTGAGGTGAACGTCCATCTCCTTTTTAAGCTTGTCAAAAGCCGCCTTTATCTTCTTAAACTCAGAATCCCTGCCCGCACTAAAAAGCCTCAACATCTTAAACCCCCAAGCCTGAGATTACCGAGCCATTTAAAAACATTTATATAATTCAAAAAATAGTTTTCAGCATGGGATTTTTTATGAGAATCTCAAAATCGGGACTGGCGATACTACTTTCAAAACTTGCACACTTTGAAAAGCCAAGAGCAGATATGGAGCAATACCCTACAGATTCAGAAACAGCAGCAGAAATGCTCTGGGAAGCATTCATGAACTCTGACATAAAAGGTAAGATAGTTGCAGACCTCGGATGTGGAACTGGAATATTGGGAATAGGAGCACTCCTTCTCGGAGCTGAAAGGGTAATCTTCGTAGAAAAAGACCAAAACGCCTTAAAAATACTGAGGGAAAACATTGAACTCGCAGAGCGCCTCTCCGGAATTAAAATTTTCCAAAAGGCAGAAATAATATGCTCAGACATACGCGATGCCAATATAAGTGCAGACTGCGTAGTTCAGAACCCCCCATTTGGAGTTCAAAACAGGCACGCCGACAGAACCTTCCTTGAAACAGCATTCAAGATAGCCCCAGTAATCTATTCAATTCACAAGGAAGAATCCAATAATTTTATAAAGAGGCTGACAGAAGCCAACTCCTTCAAAATAGCAGGGCACATAATAATTGAACTTCCAATAAAGAAGAGCATGCCCCACCACATGAAAAGAATTTACAAGTTCAAAGCTGGAATCTGGAAACTTCAAAAGGAGGAATTGGCATGAGCACGCTGGCATTTGACATCATAGGATTTCTAGGAATGGCAACAATACTTATAGCATTCCTGCTCAACCAGAAAGGAATCTGGAATTCCACCTCGCTTAAATATGACCTGAGCAACTTAGCAGGGGCAATAATGCTGATGATATACGCTTCACACCTAAAGAGCTATCCATTTCTCATCCTCAACTGCATCTGGGCTCTGGCTTCGCTCAAAGATGTGATAACTGATATAGCAGATGGAAAGAATTACAAGCCGAAGCTGGGGCACAAGGCGAAGTAATATTCCATCAAATTTCCTATTCGCCAAAAACCTCTGCTTGAAATGTGTATATCTCACACCTGGGATGCTTCCAAGTTCCGGGAGGAACTCCCGCCTTCTCGCAAAGCCCTTCTAAAAACTGCTCCACATTCCAGCCCTGCTCTGGAGCAACCTGAGGCAGCAGAAGTCCTGAAAACCCCTTATACCTCAATATGAGCCCGTCTTTACCAATTCTTATCCTCTTCAGATACTCAGAAGGGCTATTCACTTCCAAAAGCTCCGGAACAGTCAATACTGAAATCTCAATCTTTACATCCTTAAGCTCCTCTTCAAGCAGCGGCGGAAACCTTGGATCCTCAAAAGCAGCAGCCACAGCAGCCCTGCTGACTGCCTGCCACAGGGGAAGCACAGGCTCAGGATATCCTATGCAGCCGCGCAGCTCACCCATCTCCTTCAAAGTTACAAATACGCCTTTATGTTCAGAAAACTTTCTTATAATCTCGTCATCAACCTTCAAAACGTCTCCTCTAAGCTCTGCCTCAATTGATTTTCTCGCGAGTTGAAGAAGCTTCTCCCTGTCCTCTTTTCTAATCATACGATAAGCAAATATCTGTGAGAATAAAAATTTATCTCCTTCTGCGAATTTTCATTGTGGAAAATTTTATAAAGGGCACGCGGTTTGTAACTTTAAAATAACGCGGTGATAATTATGGAAATCAAGGTCCTGGAAGAAGATGATTCAAAAATCAAGTTTGAACTATTAGGCGAGGGCCACACCCTCTGTAACGCTCTTAGAGAAGAACTCTGGAATGACGAGCATGTTAAGTACGCGGCATACGCTATAAAGCACCCGCTGATTGGAATTCCGGAATTTGTTGTTGAAACAGATGGAAAGAAAAGCCCGAGAAAGGCTTTAGTGGATGCTGCAAAACGCTTAAAAAAGATAAACGAGTCATTCTCAGAAGAGATAAAACAGCTAAAATAAGCTTTATCTCATTTTCTCCTACTTACAAAGGCAAACGCAGCTGTTACACCCTTCGGAAACATTATATGCGAATTCTACATCCTTTAGGATTAGCTTCCTGCCAAGGCAGTCAGAATAGCATACCTGCCTACACGCGTCCTCATCCTTTATAGTGTGAAAGAGCATTCCACCTACAACTCCGCATCGGTCTCTCTCTTCAACCCTCACTATTCTCTCAGAACAACCAAAAATGAGAATTAATAAGGAAGCTGTAAGAAGCGCGCACATTACAACACGACTGAAAGTAATTTTCAACCCTTCATCCCCTTTCTTTTAAATTATACCCGCTTATTTTTAAATCTTGTGCTAGTAAAAATAACAGAACTTAAAATAAAAATCAGCCAAAAACTCACTTTTCATAATAGTGCCCAAAAATCTTGTGAGATATTTCCAATTCTCAGGCAAAACATACCTTCATTTTAACCCTTTTTCCTACAAAAACAAGACTTATCCAAAAATTGCAAACAAACCAGCCTGACACTTAACATTTCCTCTCCCTCGCTTTTTTCAAAACCTTCTTACAACCAATTCGGCTCTTCTTACACAGATTCCTCTCACTTTTCACGAATAAACTTCAAAAGGTAATTTTTTTATACACGCTCTTAAAACGCAATTTTTAAAAAAATCTCCCACAAAATTTACTCACTTTTAATTAAAAAATTAAATTAATCACTATAAAATGAATAATTGACATATTATTTTAAAAGTGTCAAATTAAATGATTTAAATTATTAAAATATTTTATCAAAAATTAAATATTATTAGCATAAAAAAATTAAATATTTTTATTAATTATTAAAAATTTTAATTAAAAATCTTCCTATGAAACCTTTAACTTAAATACAACATAATCTACAAAAAGTATTTTCTCGTCGGAAATTTACTTAAGAATGTCTAAAGGGCTCTTTACTTTTATCAGTTCAGCATTGCTAACACTGGTATATATCTGAGTGGTCTGCAAGTTGGAGTGGCCTAAGAGCTCCTGAATCTTTCTGATGTCCGTGCCACTTTCAAGTAGGTGTGTGGCAAAACTATGCCTTAAGGTGTGCGGTGAGACCTTTTTCTTGATTCCTGCCCTGATGGCGCACCTCTTTACAATTTGCTGTATGTCCCTGGCACTTATGTGTTCATTGTTCTTTCCTGGAAAGAGCCAATCTCTAATTTTTTCCTTGTAAATGTAGTGTTTTAAGTCCTTTATGAGTCTTTCTGAGAGTATGAACATCCTGTCTTTGCCGCCCTTGCCACCTCTTACCCAGCCAATTTTTTCGGGAATCTCTAAATCAGCAAGCTTTAATGCAGAACACTCCGAGACGCGGAGTCCTGAGGAATAAAGCAGCTCAATTATGACTCTGCTCTTTTCAGTAGGTGCGTTTTCAATCATGCGCTTTATTTCTTCCCGTGATAAAACAACTGGTAGTGTCCTTCTTATTTTGGGCGTGGGAAACTCTACTATGCCTCTCTGCAGTATGTTGTCATAAAAGAACTTTAATGCTGCTTTTGTGAGCCCTATTGTCCTAGGAGATGCACCTTGTTCCATAAGCATTGCGAGATATCCTTTTATATCGTCTTCGTCTACTTCTTCAACTTTCTTCTTGGCTGAGAGCAGAAACTTGGCATTCTGGAATAGGTATGTTTTAACTGTCTGAGGGCTGAAGCCTCTCAGCTTTAATTCAGCTGCTAATTTGGTAAGTCCCAGGTCCTTTATTAGTTGCTCATTCATGCTCAGCTGCCTTACAAACCATTATATTCGTATAATATACCTTATACGCACTTTTATATTTAAATCTTTCGCTTTTGGCTTTAGATGCCTAAATTTGTTAGAAAAATGCCTGGTTAAAATGTTAAAATTAGAAAAAGAAATTAGAAAAACAGGAAAAAGATTAAGAAAGATTTAACCTATTCAAAAAGCGTGCTCTTCTGCATTGTTTCAAGCATTCTCATTTTTGCTTCCAGCACTCTTATTCTCTCTTTTAATTCTCTCTGATTTGCATCTAGGAATAGTATCCAGTCAGAAACGCTGTTCTTTAAGTTTTCAACATCCTGCTTTGCAACTGCGAATGAAAATCTTACTTTATTCTCAAAATCCTGTCCACGCATTTAAAACACCCCCTCACGAATAAACAGCCTAATTTGCAATATTTTACTACTAAATAATGATAATAAAATGTGTGACTTTAAATATTTTTCTATATCAAATTTAATTAAAAATTTTTATTTATGCTAAAAAATTTTTATCAAAATTTACCTTAAATAAATATATTATACAAAATAATATTAAAAAAATAAATTTTTAATTAAAATTATTTGTATATAACTTTTTTAAAAAATCTGTCTTAATAATTGTTTTATAATAATATTGTTAAAATATTATTAATAAATTATATATATCAAAGAATATTATTTATTTTTTTTGAATTTTAAAATTCTTAGAAAAATTGCTCCTACCAAAGTTTTGAGAATAAAAAATGAGAGAAAACAGAGATAAAAAATAATAAAAATAATAAAAAAAGAAAAAACACAATAAAAAATAACACAAAAAATGTTTGAAAGAATTTAACTTAACAAAGCCAGAAGCGCAATTAACAAAAATGTTCAAATGTTTAGGCACTATGAGAGAATTCGCTATTTTTTCCTTAAACTAAGCCTAACACTAGCTTAATCCTAAAAAAGTGAGAATAAGCTAGTAAATTTAAGCTTACAACTACTTATCCTTATTTAAAGATTTATGATTAAAGTTGAGTAAGAAAAATTAAGCTGTAAGTACTGCTCCTAAAAAATTCATTCAAAAACATTTTAAAATTTTTAATTCTTCAAATCTTCTAATCTTTCTGATTTTCCGAATGAAATTTTTATAAACATTTAATTTAGAAACATTTAAATATGCTTTATAAACTCCAAAGGAGCAACCACAAAAACTTTGGGAGGGATTTGAATTGGGACGAATAAAGACGAACATGATCAAGAGGGTAAGCAGGGAGCTCATTGAAAAGCATAGAAGCGAGCTGACAACAGATTTTGAGAAGAATAAGAAGGTAGTGGCTGAGAAGCTAAACTTTGTGCCCTCAAAGAGGGTAAGAAACATAATAGCAGGATATGTTACAAGATTGGCTAAGCGAAAGGCAGAGTAAAAAGCAAAAAAACATTTAAACGGAGGTAAGCAAAAATGGCAGCGGACAACTCAATCTTTGTGGGAAACAAGCCCTTTATGAACTATGTGACTGCAGTAGTGATGCAGTTCACAACAAAAAACGCAAACGAGATAACAATAAAAGCCAGGGGAAAATTCATAAGCAGAGCAGTGGACATTGCAGAAGTTGCCTGCAAGAGATTCCTTCAGGATCAGGCAAAGGTTGGAGACATCCAAATCTCAAGCGAGGAGTTCAAAAACAAAGAAGGAAAGGATGTCAGAGTGTCCTCAATTGAGATAAAACTGGTAAGAAAGTAAGAAGCTAAAAATTCAAAACTTACCTTTTTTAATTTCAATTTAAAATGATAAGCATTTACCGAAAACTTGAAGAAATTCTAAAAAGAAAAGACATCCCCAATGATGCGAAAGTAGCAATAATTGCAGCATTTAAGGAGATAGAATTTCTAGCAATTCACGATGCTCTCACAGGCTTATACAACAGGGCTTATTATGAAAACGAAATCAGGAGAATTGAAAAGGACAGAGCTGATTATTCTGTAAGCTTCATAATGCTGGATATAGATAACTTGAAGTATGTTAATGATACCTATGGTCACACTACAGGAGACATTCTAATAATAAGTGTAAGCCAAACATTAAAAAATAATTTTAGAGAAACAGACCTAGTTGCCAGGATAGGCGGTGACGAGTTCGCAGTTGTGCTTCCCAAGGTTGAATTGTGCACAATTGAGAACAAGATAACTCTTCTGCAAGATGAGCTTAAAAATTATCGCACTGAAGACGGGCTGAATCCCGAAGTGTCCATTGGCAGCGCGTATGGCCCTAACAAGCAGATCCGCAGATTGATCAGGGAAGCTGACAGGGCAATGTACCTTAATAAGCTTAAGCATAAGGAGTCAAAAGAGGAAGCCCGCTAGTCCCTTATGCATTCTCTTCTTAAATTTTGATTCTGAGGAAAAGTTTTATAATTGGATGCACATAACAGCAAGTTTAGCGGGCCAGTAGCATAACCTGGATAGTGCGTCCGGCTTCGGACCGGATGATCGGGGTTCAAATCCTCGCTGGCTCGCTTTTTTTCTTATTCCAGCTTTTAAAATGTTAAATTCTGTTTTGGTATTTTAGAAGGTTTTCTCTCACCTGTTTGAGGTAGCTGTGATAGTTGGATTCTGAGGTTAGGAACTCTTTTAGCTCGTTTAGCTCTTCTGCTGAGAATTTTTTTGAGAGGGAAGAATGGGAGAGGTATTCCTCTATTGAGGAAGCTCTCCCCTGATTAAACCTTTCAGATTTTTTAGATATCTGTTTCATCTCGCGACTTCCCCCTCTCTCGACTCAAATACATAGCAGGTGTGGAGTTAACTTGGCTTTTTGTATTCGGGACTGCAGGGCTCTTTTATCAATAAAAGGTATACTAATATATAAATATTTCTTTTTTGTATATTTGTCGTATATTTTGTTAAATGTGCTTCAGATATCTTTTAAAAATTCTTTCAAAGCTTGTTATACTCTTTCAGAACCGCTGTCCGCATCCCTTCAACAGTCCGCTCCAATGAGATCTGCCTGTTAAGCTGCTTAAATCTCCTAAGAAGGGCTTGCAGGTGTACTCTCGTCTGAAACGCTGAAAAGTTAGCCTGCTTCTGCATATTTAGATAATTCACAGCGCATTTAAGGAGCTCCTGCTTCTCGTCAATTTTAATTTCACTTCCTGTTCTTAAGTAGTGCTTTATCTCTTTGAATATGAACGGCTTTCTTATTGCTGCTCTTCCAATCATTACTGCATCGCATCCAGTTTCTTTAAACATGTGCCCTGCTTCAATGCCGCTCTTTATGTCGCCATTGCCCACTACTGGAATTGAAACTGATTCTTTTATCTCCCGAATAGCATCAAGATTTACTCTTCCAGAGAACCTTTGGGAGAGAGTTCTTCCATGAACTATTAAGAAGTCCAAATGCTTTTCAGCTAATTCCGCAATCTTTAAGTATGGTTTTTCTAGAAGGTGCTTTTCATCTATTGCAAGCCTAATCTTTGCAGAGGTCGGAAGTTTAGAGGTCTCCATCGCTATGAAGAGTTTCCTTATTAATTCCAAATTGTTTAAAAGAAAAGCGCCGTTGTTCCTGACATTTGGGCATCCCAAGTTGAGGCACACGCTTGAAATCCTCTCAGAAATTTTGCTATGCTGAATTTTTTCTATCGCGCCCTTTAGCATTTCAGGGCTGAAGGTTAATATTTGAATTCCAGTTGGAACCTCATCATCTAAAATGTCAAGCTCCCTGATTTTTTCTAAATCCTTTCTAACTATTGTGTGGGCACTTATCATCTCGGTAAAGGTGTAGTCAGCCCCGTATTCAAAGCATAATCTCCTCAAGCCATAATCAGAATAGAGAGCCATTGGGGCTAAGAATAGTCCCTTCTTGAAAATACTTCGCGGAAGCATAACTAACAGAGTATTGTTTAAAATAAAAATCTTTCCAGCAAAAAATTGGGACTAAGCATTAGTAATACTTGAGGAAATCTAGCACTATTCTAAGTTCAGCGGATGGATTATATAGCTCTATTAAATCACGCTTGTAACTTCCGTAGCTCTCCACCAATTTAATCTTGTCACCTATGCTTGCGTTATAGAGCTCTTCTAAGTTAACAATATATACTTGATCCTTTTCTGGATTATGCTTTTCCCAGAAGACCCTCTGCGGCACTATACTATTGAAATTAACATCTTTGTATTTCAGAATGCTGTACATCTCCATCAAAAATTTATCGGAGTTTATATTAACTATTGCAGGGGTACTTCCAAGCTTAATCTCTCCATCAGTATATCTTATGGCTACTGAGACAATATTCCTATCATCTGATAATACTAAAGCATTAGCATATTCAATCCCGTAAGGATTCATTATGCCTCCTGAAGCAAACATCTTAACAGCATTTAACACTGTACTTTCAATAAAATCATTATAAATTTCATCCTTCACTTTCGGTACTAGCACATTTCCATTGTCTAATAGGATAATATCTTCTAGGGCAGGTCTTGACATTATCTTTGCTGGATTCAACATGTCTTCTGCCTTTAGGATTTTAGAATTAGGAAAGGTTAATTTATCATTCTCTTTTATTAGTATTGCATTCCCGCTGCCATCTATCTGAAGAGCTCCGCCTTTAGCATAGTATATGGGGCATTTTTCTGAATCAAGATTTGTACTCTGCCCATTAAGAAGCTCTGTTACTCTTTTAGCCAACTCTTCAGCACACCTTATATAATTTCTGCTTCTTACTGATTCAGAATAGACCACTTCTTCGTTGCGAGGTATCTCAACATTAAAATATACTTTGTTTCCTTCCACTAATGCTTTTATATGTGTTTTAATAATAAAAGGGGATCTGTATTCTTCCATACCCTTCACCTGCACATATCAAACAGGGATTATATTTTGGTATATAAAACTTTTGATTTTTTTACTACTTTAAAGTATTAAAATTTTTAGAATTAAGTGCGGGGGAAGGGATTTGAACCCTCGAACCCACTAAGGGACTAGGCCCTGAACCTAGCTCATTTGACCAGGCTTTGATACCCCCGCGTCAAATCACTCCTGGAATTGCCTCTGTTTAATAAATTTTATCATTTTTAAGCTCAGAAAATATGAATCCAAAACTTTATATACTGATCTCTGTAATTTTTCATTTCAAAAATTGAGAGGCGATGCAAATGTTTGACTTTATAAGAAGGAAGGAGCAGAAGCCAGATTTCAGCGAGAGAGACCTGGAAGAGATACTTGCAGCGCTGGACAACCAGCTCAGACCGTACAGCAGGTACACTTCACAAAGCCAGCTCATCGCTGGAATGGCATCTTATCTTAAAAAGAGTGTGCCGTACCATCTGAGAGATGATACAACAATAAGGATAGCTGAAAGCTTCGTTAAATACCTTAAAGAATCTTCTTATAGAGAGCATTCCGCTCTTATTCCCAAGTGGAAGGAATTCTTCAAGAAATACGGCTACGGGGAGCTTTCAGAAAAACTTTGATTGCACAAACACCTTTTTATATTTTCAATTACACCCTGCTGAAAAATGGTTGATTCAAAACTTAAAAGGGCTCTGGAAAGGCAGAACTATGCAATAGTTGGAAAGCACTCCGCTGTTAAGATATGCACCTGGACTAAGAAGGCGCTTAGAGACGAGGACTTCTGTTACAAGCAGAAATTTTACGGCATAAGAAGCCACCTGTGCTGCCAGATGACTCCTGCTGTGGATTACTGCCCAAACAGGTGCAGCTTCTGCTGGCGTTCAATTGAACTCACATCCGGCTCAGAAATTCCAGATGCAGAAGTGGATGAGCCAAACGATATAATAGAGGGCTCAATAGCAGCCCAGAGGAAGCTGCTCTCAGGCTTTCCGGGAAATCCAAAAGCTAACCAGAAGAAGGTAACAGCTGCAATGGAGCCGATGCACTTCGCAATATCCCTAGCAGGAGAGCCAGCATCCTATCCCAAGCTGGACGAGCTCATTGGACTTCTACACAAGAGGGGAAAAACCACATTTCTGGTAACAAACGGGCAGTTTCCAGAAACTCTAGCAAAACTAAAAAACCTACCAACCCAGCTGTACATCTCACTAACTGCACCTGACGAGGCAACATACCTGAAAACCGCTGCACCATCCTTTAAAGACGCATGGAAGCGCCTGAACAAATCATTAGAACTGATGGCCTCTCTGAGGGATAAGACGAGGACTACAATAAGAATGACCCTCGTGAAGGGCCTTAACATGCACAGCCCCGAGAAGTATGCTGAGCTTATCAGAAAGGCTAATCCCCTGTTTGTGGAAGCGAAGGCTTACATGTATGTTGGCTTCTCACGGGAGAGGCTCACCATGGAGAACATGCCCTCTCACAAAGAAATCGTGAATTTTGCTCTTGAAATTGGAAGGCACTGCGGCTACAAGCTTGTGGATGAAAAGGAGAACAGCAGGGTAGTGCTCCTTATGCAGAAGGACTTTCCGGGAAGGATAATGAAATTTAAGTAATTACAGGAATGAGCTAAGCTTCTTCTCCTTAACCTTCCTGCGCCTCTTCTGCTCTGAAGTCATTATCTCTTCAGAGAGCGCCTTCCTCTCAGCAGTTGTAAGTATGCGCTTTAGTAGGGAGCCCAGCCTCTTGGTGTCACTTCTAAGATTTGACCTTCTAAGAATCCTCTCAACAGCAGACTCATCTGCAGAGAGCCGCTTTATAACCTCATCAGCTGATAGGTGCTCTATAGCAATGCTCTTTAAAGCCTTCCTGAACTTCTTCCCCTTAAGGCTCCTAATCAGATCAGGCCTGAGATAGGTGTATTTCACGAGTTGAAGCGTTCTTAGAGTGTTGTTCTGATAATTCTGAGTGTCCAATCTACTCATGACATCTTGTAGTACTGAGCTGAACTGCACAACCTTGACGCCTTCCAGGCTTTCGGAAGCTATTGAAGCATTAGTGACCAGCACGTCCTCCCAGTTTTCAACGCTGGAAGCATACTCTCTTAAAACTTCAGCAATCCTCTTCCTTATGCCAGGGCCGTCAAACCTCTTTCTATATTCTGAAATTGGAAGCTCTCCTTTTAGTGAGCAGCTTACCTCAATGTGCTGCACCTGTTCAACTTCCCTTCCTGAAAATTTGACTGCTAAGATGTCAATTACGCTCTTGCCCGCATTTATGTCGCTTATTGTGAAGAAGCCCCTGCTTTCAAGCCAGAGTTTAACTATTGACTTTTCAGCCTCCATTTCACACCCCCAACCTCTAGATGCTCAACTGATTTTTAAAGCTTTTCCCCTGTTGCTTTGTAAAATCTAATTTGCAGAAGCGATATCTTTAAATATGCCTTAAAATTAATGTAGGGAAGCTGTTAAGCGAGTTTAAGCTTTTAAACTATACTCCCTAATCCAGTACAGGAATGTGAAAGTTTTGCGCTTTATGGAATGCCCATTGAACGCCGCTTTTAGGCGGGGAGGTGAGAAGGGAAATGTACTTTGAGAAGCACCTCTACGAGGATGAAGAAGAGGATGACTATGATGAAGAAGATGATGAAGACAACTACGGAGACGAAGATGAGGAATGGTAATCTCGTAGTTTAATAATTAAAAACTTTCTTTTTTCAAAAATTTTAATCCTCTTTTCTCACAATCCCCTCAATCTTTTTCAGAACTTTATCTATTCCGAAGAATATGTTCCTGTCAGTTTCAGAAGCGTGATACTGTTGCTTATTGGCAAACAGCCTAGCATTTATCTCATAATTCTCAGACTGCTCCACTGCGTGAATCTTCTTTACATTTATGGATAGGCGCTCAAAACTGCTTACAAGCTCAGAAAGCTTTCTTGCATAGTTCCCTACAATCTTCTTAACCACAACCATCTGCGCCTTGTCCAGGAATGAGAATCCTGAAAGCTCAATGTTGCCGCCAAGCTGTATGCTCTCTTCCAAGTTCTCTTCAGCCATCTCATCACCCTCTTTTTTATATTTTTGATTTTTAAGATTTAACAAGTTATAAACTTTTCCATATGCAAAAGCCAATTTACAGGATTTTTTGAAACCGTTTCACACTTAAAAAAATTAGTTGAAAAGAAAGGCACCTGATTTCTAATACTCCGCAACCTTTTTAAATAATGAGGAGTTCCTGAGAGATATGCAGCTCAGCCTAATTTCAGAATTCATAAGGGCATTCCTATCCATATTTGTGATAATGGACCCATTCGGAAGTGTGCCCGTACTGATAGGGCTCACAAAAAACTACTCAGAAAGAGAGAGGCGGCGCATAGTTAAAAATGCAGTCTGCATAGCCTTCGCAGTCCTAATGCTCTTCATGCTATTCGGAAGATACATCCTACAATTCTTCGGAATCACAATTGACAGCTTCAAAATTGCTGGCGGCATAATACTCCTCATAATGGGCATAGAAATAGTTCTTGACCTTCAGTTCAGAAAAGAACAGCTGGAAGGCTACAAGATAGCAGTTGTTCCACTGGCAACTCCGCTAATAACAGGGCCTGGAGTCTTAACAGCAGCAATAATAGTAGTTATGAGATATGGGCTCTTCTTAGGGCTACTGGCAGGCACCCTCAGCATCGCGATAACCTGGATAATATTTCATAACGCGGGGGCAATGCTTAGGATTCTTGGAAAGCAGGGAACTGAAATACTCTCAAAAATACTGGGCTTAGTGCTGACTGCAATAGCTGTTGAATTTATACTTCAAGGGATACTTGCAATAATGAAATAAACATCGTGTTCAGCAAAATTTTTATATGCCACTAAATTCCAAACCGAGCATGAAAAGAAAGGGCGGAGTATTAACAGTTCTGATAGTGGCCTTCTTAATAGTGGGGGCACTTATGATAATAAGCGCATACCAGTACAACCTTGCAACCAAGGAGGGAGCCCTGCTATTCGCAGGAAAGTTCGGCAGATGGCTATTTCAGCTGGGAAAGAACACTGCTCAGGTTGTAGGATACGCTGTAAGGCTCAGATGGACTCCTGAAATCAACACTTCAAACTCAACAAACAATACTGGAGTGAGAAAATGACACTGAAACAGCCCCAGAGCATGGAAGAACTCGTGTACTACACTGACAGGCAGATCGGCACTGGAAGCGTGAGGTGCTGGGTTTTCAGAGAGAAGTGCCCAAAGTGTGGCAAGTCCCTCATGGGCAAGCCGCGAGACAACAGCGGAAAGGTAATGATAAGAGCGAAAGAGTATGTCTGCCAGTCCTGCGGCTTCAAAATGGAAAAAAACGCATACGAAGACACCCTCACCGCAAACATAGAATACACCTGCCCTTCCTGCGGCTATAAGGGGGAAATACAGGTTC
Source organism: Candidatus Woesearchaeota archaeon (assembly GCA_038874135.1). Lineage (GTDB taxonomy): Archaea > Nanobdellota > Nanobdellia > Woesearchaeales > 0-14-0-80-44-23 > 0-14-0-80-44-23. Next base: position 172,947 of record JAVZCZ010000001.1, on the reverse strand, counting down.
CGTTCAAGAGAAAAAATGTAAACGGCGTGCAGACTTTGAGGTTCAAATGCCAAAAGTGTAATGCCACAATAGACATAACCAAAAAGATGAAGGAGATAAAAAAGGGAAAAGGAAAGCTTCCAATAGAGGGACTAGATGAATAAGAAGCTAATCCTCATCCTAATAGTTCTGAACCTGCTCATATCTTCAGGCTGCTCAAAAAGGATTACCAGCAAATCCGGAGAAGCAACACTGATAATAGTGACCATCGGAAACACAACAAGGGAGAGCTTCACCACTTCAGAACAGAACGCACTTCAAGTACTAGCCTCACTACACAGAGTAAAAACTCAGTCATACTCCAACCTGGGCATATTCATAAAGTGCATAGATGAGGTGTGCTCAGACTCAAAATACTTCTGGGCATTCTACATCAACGGCAGGCTCGCATCAGAATCAGCCTCAGCATACACTCCGAAAGCTGGAGACACCATAGAGTTCAGATACCAGAAGCTAGGATAGGCAAAGGATAAAAAAGTTTTAAATACTATCTCAAATCTCTCAACAAACTTAAAACTAAATAGGGGTTCCAAAATGGCAGTGCAGGAATCTAAAGGCATAGACCTAAACGAGATTTCAAAAAAGTGGCAGGCCGAGTGGGAGAAACACCAAGTATTCAGGGTCAGCGAGGATCCTGCAAAGAAGAAATACTACGTTCTTGAAATGTTCCCATACCCAAGCGCCAGCTTCCTGCACATGGGCCATGTCAGAAACTACACAATTGGAGACGTGTTCGCCAGATTCAAACGGATGAACGGCTTCAACGTGCTCTACCCGATGGGGTATGATTCCTTCGGGCTTCCAGCAGAGAACGCTGCCAAGAAGAGCGGCATACACCCCGCAGAATACACGAAGAAAGCCATAGAAAAGATAATGGAATACCAGAAGGCACTGGGCAACAGCTACGACTGGAGCAGGGTGATCTCAACCTGCGATCCAGAATACTACATGTGGAATCAGCTCTTCTTCCTCAAAATGCTTGAAAGGGGCTTAGCGTACAGGAAGAAAGCCCCAGTAAACTGGTGTCCCCAGTGCGAGTCAGTCCTGGCAAATGAGGAGGCAGAAGGGGGAAAGTGCTGGCGGTGCGGCACAGAGGTTGTAAAGAAGGAGCTGGAGCAGTGGTTCATGAAGACAACAGCCTACGCTCAGGAGTTGTTAGACGGCCTTGAAGAGCTGGAATGGCCTGAGAAGATAAAAAAGATGCAGTCAGACTGGATTGGAAGGTCAGAAGGGGTTGAAATAAACTTCAAAATAAACGGCAAGGCCTGGCCGGTATTCACTACGAGGATTGACACAATCTTCGGAGTAACATTCATGGTAGTTGCAGCAGACCATCCCGGGCTGATGCAGATATGCACTCCTGAGCATAAAAAAGAGGTTGAAGAGTTCGTAAAGCGCTGCAGGAGGGCATTAAGCGAGGATGAAAAGGCACTTCTGGAAAAGGACGGCGTCTTCACAGGAGCCTATGCTGAAAATCCAATAACAGGAGAAAAGATTCCGGTCTATGCTGGAAACTTCGTAATAGCTGATTACGGCTCAGGAATGGTGATGGCGGTTCCAGCTCACGACCAGCGCGACTACGACTTTGCAAAGAAGTTCAACATACCAATAAAGCAGGTGATAACCGGGCCTGGAGCTGACATAAGCGAGAGGGCGTACACTGAGTACGGCACGCTGATAAACTCGGGAGAGTTTTCAGGGCTCAGCAGCGAGGAGGCAATACAACGCCTAGCAGATCTTGCTGAGAAGAGGGGCATAGGAAGAAGGGTTGTAAACTACAAGATAAGGGACTGGCTAATCTCCAGACAGCGCTACTGGGGAACCCCAATACCGGTGATACACTGCCCCAAATGCGGCATAGTTCCAGTTCCCGAAGAGGAGCTGCCAGTCCTGCTTCCAAAAGAGGTTGACTTCACAGCCAGGGAAAACCCGCTCCTGAGCAATAAGGAATTCGTAAATGTCAAATGCCCAAAGTGCGGCTCAAATGCAAAGAGGGAAACAGACACTATGGGCGGCTTCGTAGATTCCTCCTGGTACTTCCTAAGATTCTGCTCCCCAAAAGAGAAGGACAAGCCATTCTCCGAAGAAGCAGTACGCTACTGGATGCCCGTGGATCAATACATAGGAGGAGCGGAACACGCAGTGATGCACCTAATATACGCAAGGTTCTTCACCAGAGTGCTACGAGACCTTGGATATGTAAACTTCTCAGAGCCGTTCAAGAGGCTATTCAACCAGGGAATAGTCTACAAGGACGGGCACAAGATGAGCAAGAGCTTCGGAAATGTAGTATTCCAAACAGAAATCTCAGAAAAATACGGCATAGACACCGCAAGGCTATTCCTAATGTTCGTAGCCGCCCCGGACAAACAGATGGAATGGAGCGACAATGGAGTTGAAGGAAGCTACAGGGTAATCCTACGAATGTTCGCACTATCCGACAAGATAAGGGAAAACGCCACAGCCAGGGACGAGCACAGGATCAACACAACCATAAAAGAGGTAACAGAAGCTGTATCCAACTTTGACTACCCCAGAGCCATAATCTCAATCATAAAAGCGATAGACTACTACACAGCAAGGGGAATACCCCGAAAGCACTACGAAGAGCTCCTAAAAATGTTCTCCATATTCTGCCCGCACAGCGCAGAAGAACTCTGGCACAGAATAGGCAAAAACACATTCATAAGCCTAGAAGAGTGGCCAAAGTTTGACGAAAAGAAGATAAACCCAAGCATAGAAGAACTGGAAGACAGAACTGAAAAAGCAAAGGAAGACATAAGGGCAGTCCTAAAACTCGTAAGGGAAAAAACCGGAAAAGAACCAAAAAAGGCAACCCTGATAACAGCAGAATCCTGGAAGTACAGAGTAGTAACAAAAATATACGAAGAGCTGCAAAAAACGAGAAACCAGGGAGAAATAATAAGAAACACCCTCACACTCAAAGAGGCAGAACAGCACAAAAACGAGATAGCCCCCCTAACAAACAGGCTACTCAAAAACCCGCAGCTACTGCCAAGAGCAGAAATAACACAGCAGCAGGAACTACAATTCCTAAACGAAGAAGCCCCCCTGCTACAGAAAGAGTTCGGAATAGAAATCACAATAACAACAGCAGAAAAATCCGCCTCAGCACCAGCAGAAAAAAAGGCACAGGCCCTCCCGGGAAAGCCAGCAGTAATAGTGGAATAAAAATTTTATTTCCTCAGAGCTCTAAAACTTTCCAGCCGGAGAGGTTTTCATCGTACTCATAAACATCGCTATCATTTAAATACAGAACTTTATCATTATTCCCAATCGCTGCTTTATTATTGCTCCTCTTAACTGTTATAATCCCGCCAACAAGGTTCTTACCTTTCTCATTCTGTTCCTTCATATACCTTTGCAGTGCTTCAGCTTTTGCTTTTGCATCTTTTGCCGTCATTCCGCTTTTCGTATCAAACAAACCAATTCTTCCATCTTTAAATTTCACGATGAAATCAACATAAAAAGCCCATTCTTTCCCATTTTTAATATAAGGAATGGCAAAATATTTCTTGTCTCCTTCTCGGTTTTTATACCACCATTCAACTTTATCAGAAGAATCAAGCAAGGCCATGAAAATCTCTTCAGGTTCGCTTTTTTTAGCTATAAAGAAGGGTTTCATTATGGATTTTGGATGAATCTCTTCTTTGACATTTTTTGTATAAGAGTCAATTAAGGGCACTTCCCATTTTTCCGTTATTTCCTTTTCTCTCGTCTCGCTTAATTTATCAACTACTTCTTTTTTGTATTCGTCTTTTGCTTTTGCAATTATATTTGAAAATAATTGTCTGTTTTCTTTTGCTACAACAATTCTTTGAACTCTAGGGTCATATTTTTCCAGTTTGAACTTTTGGTTAAAGAATTTATAAATTGCTGTTTTCATTCTGTCGCTTGAATCAACAGGAGCATAAGGTGAACAATTATCTGTTATGAATTTGTCAAAGATTTTTTGTAATTCAAGGTCATCAAGTTTAATCTCTATCTGGCCTTTATGTTCTACTTCTCCCTTTTTATCAACATCAAGAATTTTTCCATTTGCAATAATTGGTATAGTTATTTTTTCTGGTTGAATTACTATTCTTTTAGCAAGATTGTTTTTTTCTGCAACTTCTAAAAAGATATCAACGAATTTTCCGCTTAATCTTGTTCTTTCCCTCTGCCTTTTAAGATAAACAGAAACTAATTCTATTGGCTTATATATTGAATTGTCTCTTTTTGATTCATAAGTTGTCAAATAATCTTTTGCGTAATCTTCTGCTATTTCAATATTTGCCAAATTGGTAAATATAAAACCTTTGTTTAATTCATCGTTAGAATAATACCTTAATTCTGGCATTCTCATTATTCTGCCAATTGTCTGAATTGTGAAAGTAAAGCTTTTTGATTCTCTAAAAATAACTAGAATCTGCGCTCTTGGACAATCCCAACCTAAAGCAATTGCTTGCTTGAAAACCAAAACTTCTACTTCATTATCATTCTTGTCAATATTTGCTAAATTGTCTGTTTTCTCTTCTGAAAGCCACACTGCTAGTTTTCCATTTTCTTCTGTAATATTGAATTTATCTTTTAAGATTCTTAAAACCTCATCTTTTTTGTTAAATAAACCTTCTCTTTCGTCTGGCAATTGAATCAAAACTAGAGGATTAACATTTGCTCCCTCTTTTTTGTAAAGTTTTGCCAACTCTTCTCTTTTCTTTAAAGCTTGGCCAATAACAATTTCATCCGGGCTTTCTTTATCTACTTTCAAATTCATAAACTCTGGATTAATAGCAATTTCTGATTTAATCATCTCTTCTGCTTTTACATCTGCTAAATATACCTTTTCAATTTCAGAAACATTTTCTTTTAAATGAGGAGTGGCTGAAACCTCAATCGTTACTTTCGGACCAATAACTTCAATTAATTCTCTTGAACGCTCTGAGCTTGCTGTGTGATGGCTCTCATCTATAATTAAGATTATCTGTCTTCCTTCTTCTTTTGTGTTTTGAATAATTGAGTTTAAGTTATTGTCCTGCTCGTTTTCTCTGACATAAATATTAATATCTTTCTTGTTTATGCTGTGCCAATTTATGAACAAAATCTCGTTTTCTCCTATTTTTCTATCTTCTAAATCTTCAAAATAAGAGCATTGAATTAATCTGTCATCTTCATAATATTTTTCTAATTTCTCTTTGCTTTGCTCGTGCAACATTCTCACACTAATCCAAACAAAAGATAATCTTCCAGGATTTTCTTTCACTAATTGCTTTAACATTTCAGAAACCATTAAGGTTTTGCCTGAACCTGTTGGCGCTTGAAAAACAACAGTTCCTTGCTCTGGGCTTTCTAAAACTCTTTGAACCTTTTCTTTAAGGCCTTGAATTGCCTTTTTTTGATAATCTCTTAACTCTATCATATTAAAGCCCTCTAAAAATTCTTTTATAAACATTAAGTATAACTGCTGGAATTGGCTTTAACTCAACATTTTCTAAATCTTCAAATTCTTCTTCTCGCGCGCTGTCATCAAGAGAGAAAACATAAACAATAAACTTCTTATTTAATTTTTTGGCTTCTTTCTTGAACGGCTCAATTCCGTCATCATCGTAAATTATGCCTAAGTACTTGTCTTCGTTGTTCTTGAAAATCTTAAAGTTACGGCCTTCTAAAACAAAATCAAAGCAATCTTCCTTCAAGCAAAGCATTTCTGTAGATTCATCAACTAATTTTTTCTTGTTTTTATCTGTTGGTTTAGCATCTACAAAGTCAGTTTTGAAATATTTTAAATTACCGCCTAAACCTTCAACCTTTTCGCCTTTAAGATTCTTATATCCTTTAATTACTTTCTCAATTCTCGGATAACATACATCTGTGCATATGTTGTTTTCGTTGTTAGTGCATAAAATAAACTTCCTATTTCCGCCATCTTCTTTATTTAATTCTAAAACAGCGTGGCCTGTGGTACCAGAGCCAGCAAAGAAGTCAAGGATAATAGAATTCTTTTTGCTTGGGATTCTTATTAAATGTTTAATTAATAAAGTTGGTTTGGGATACTCAAATAATCGATTATCTTTTCCAAAAATATCCTCGAAATCCTTTTTACCATCAGATGTTAAAACAAAATCAATCCACGACCTTGGAACCAGTCCTTGTTTTTCAGAAAGAAACCTCTTTCTTTTTGGCATCGCATTTCCATCTTTCCCAAACCAAACTAAATTTTGTTCTATTAATTTTCTCATATTTTCTTTTGTATAGGACCATCTTCTTAACCATTTTTTACCTGTTGGACTCACAACCTCATATAATCTTGAATTATCTGTATCCGAAGAAGGAGCAGTCAAATCAGTAGGAGCCCATAATCCCCGTGGGTCATTGTCTGGATTTTTATATTCGGATTTTTGTTTTTCTGTAAGAGGTTCAAAAAATCTATCTAAATTCTTAATATTTTTCGAATAAAATAAGATATATTCGTGTTGAGTAAACAATAATTTTGAATCTGCTCCTGCTCCTGCTTTTTTTCTCCAAACAAATATCCCTATGCAATTCTCCTCTCCAAAAATCTCATCACATAAAAGCTTTAATTGTGCTACCTCATTATCATCAATAGAAATAAAGATAACTCCTTTATCGCTCAAGAGGTTTCTGGCCAGGCGAAGTCTTTTTTCCATAAATGAGAGCCATTTTGAGTGTCTATAAGCGTCTTCTTTATCAACTATCTTGTCATTATACATAAATCCTTCATTTCCTGTATTGTACGGCGGGTCAATGTAGATGACATCTATTTTTCCTTTGTGGGTGTAATTCAATACGGAAAGAGCGTGGTAGTTGTCTCCTTCAATTAGTATGTTTGTTGGCTTGTTAGGGTCTGTGATTATCTCTTTGTCCTTGACTTCTGTGAGAACGGGAAGCTTTTCCTTGCACATTAATGCTACTTGTTCAGGTTTGTCTTCCCAAACAATGCCGTATTTCTTTTGCTTCTTGAACTTCTCTAATTCTTTTATTAACTCTTCTTTTGTCCAGGTTGAGTAGTCTTTCGCTCTCATTTTTGCCGGTTGTAGTATTTTTTGGTTAGCTTTTAAGTTTTTCTTATTTTCGCAATACTTTTAAATACTTGAAGTTTTATTTTGATTTTGGAAACTTTCAGTTAGAGGGGTGGTTTGGCTGATTGAGTATTACTACGTTTTGAGTGTTCTGCTTGTCGGCTTGGCTGCTGCTGCAGGGGCCTCTCTTGGTAGGCGTTTGGGGTTTCCAAGGGCGGTTGTTCTCATACTTTTCGGAATATTTCTTTCTATGCTTTCTTACGGGGGGGTTCGCGTTGTTAGTTTTCCTAGGGCGGCTGCTGAGGCGGTGGCCACTCTCTCTTTTATTGTGGTTCTTTTTCAGTCGGCTTTTCTTGTTAAGCTTCGCGAGGGAGATTCCCTTTCGGGTGGCGTTTTGAGGTTTTCCATTCTCTTTCTGGTTTTGAGCCTACTTGTGGTTTCTTCTTTTTCAGTGTTGCTTTTCGGTTTTGACTTTTTTGCTGCTCTGATTTTTTCTGTGCTTTCTGTTCAGACCGCTTCGGAGTTTGCTACTAGGCTTTTTAGGCGTGAGCGGAGCTTGTCTTCTGCTGTTCTCTCTTGTGAGTCTGTGCTTGTCACTCCATTTCTCATGCTGCTTCCCCTTCTAGTTTTGGAGATGAGGAGCATTTTGGGAAGTGTTGTTAATTCTGGAAGGCTGGCTGCTTATCTCTTTTTTGTGTTTCAGCAGCTGGCTATTGGGGCTTCCTGCGCTATACTCTTCGGCATAATCTTTGTTAAGGCTCTTAAGAAGCGGTACTCTCCACTGTTGTCGCCTGCTGTTCTCCTGCTTGGGCTTTTGCTTTCATACTTTGTTGCTCAGGGGATTAACAGCAGCGGGATTGTTGCCGTGGTGGTTTATGCTCTGATATTCTCTTTAGTTTATGTTAAGGGTAAGGGTCACATTGTTGAGTTTATGAGCCAGCTGGAGACTCCGATTAGGCTTGTTGTTTTTCTGCTTGCAGGGCTTTCAGTTTGGAGTGTTTCATTCTCAATTTCCCTGCTTTTAAGGTCTCTCTTAATATTTCTGATAGTTGCTGCTGTCAGGCTGCTCTCTGCTGAGCTTACTCTTAAGGGTTTGAACTTCTGGGAGAAGCTTTTTGTGGCGCTCTCGCTTAGGAAGGGGGCTGCTACTGCGGCTCTTGTGCTGGCGCTCTCATTTTATCCCATGCCCGGAATGCGCGAGATGCTTTCAGTTTTCCTCATAGTTGTGATTCTGAGCATAATCTCGGCAAAGCTGGCTGAGCATTATCTGGAAGGGTTTACGAGGGCTCACCTGGTTAGGAGAAATGTGAGTGTGGAGGAATTATGACTGGCAGGATACTCTTAGGCCCTGCTGGGAGTCCTGAGGCTTCCACTGTGGATGGCGTCTTCTCAGTTGCGAGGATGGGCCTCTCTGCTTTGGAGGTTGAGTTCACTCACGGTATTAAGATGCAGAGGGAGACTGCTGTTAAAATTTTTGAGGCTGCCAAGCAGACTGGTGTCAGGTTGAGTGTGCACGCTCCATATTTCATAAATCTTGCTTCTGAGGACAAACAGAAGGCGAGGGCTTCTCGGGAGCGCATTCTCAGGAGTGCAGAGCTTGCTTCTCTCATGGGAGCCTCGCCAGTTGTGTTTCACGCTGCATACTACGGCAGGCTTGGGGCTGAGCGGTGTTACGAGATTGTTAAAGATGAGATTAATATTATGCAGGACGCTCTGAAGGAGAACGGCTGGAGGACTGAGCTGGCTCCGGAAACAACGGGAAAGCCTTCCCAGTTTGGAACTCTTGAAGAGCTTTTAAGACTTAGAAGGGAAACCGGCTGCTCCTTCTGCGTTGACTTCGCTCACATACTTGCCAGAAATGGAAGTGTAGATTATGATGAGGTTCTTAAGAAGCTAGTCGGAATGCCTAACATTCACAGTCACTTCTCAGGAATAGAATACTCTTCTAAGGGTGAGAGATACCATAAGGTGATGTCTGAGGAGGAGATTCGTAAGCTGCTCTTAGCAGTTTTGAAGAGCGGGGTTAGCATTACCATAATTTCTGAAAGTCCCATAACCTGGCAGGACTCTCTGAAGATGAAGAGGATTCTTGAAGAGTTGAGAGTTTGAAAAACTTCTTTTTAGGCGCGGCATAAAATATTTAAATAGGACTTTTTCTAATTCAGTTTGAAGATGGCAAGCGAAGTGTTTGAAGAGGAGAGTGCTGGTGGAGTAATAATAAATAGGGGTAGAATAGCCCTGGTTAGAAACCTCTCAGGAAGGTTCTCCCTGCCCAAGGGTCATATTAGAAGTGGTGAAAGCCCTCTGGAAGCGGCCTATCGTGAGATTGAGGAGGAAACAGGCATTGAGAGGAAGGACCTCAAGCTGGTTAAAGAGCTCGGCTCATATGTTAGGCCTGACGGTTTTTCAGGGAGGAGAAAGAGAATTCACATGTTTGCCTTCAGGTGTGAGAAGGAAGATTTAAAGTCTAAGGATCCTGAAAATTCGGACCCGCACTGGGCAACGGCTTCTGAAGCTATTGAGAAGCTGAACTGGCCTCAGGACAGGGCTTTTCTTCTCAGGCACATTAAGGATTTGTTCTCAGATGCAAAAATTTAAATACTGCCTTTATTAAATTGTAAGAGGCGCAAGCCATTCAAAAAAGAGGTGTGGAAATGCAAAGGGCAGTTTCAACTAGTTCTAAGATGGCTAAGGACTCTTCCAGGGTGAGCACGGGAATTCCGGGGCTGGATGCCATTACGGGCGGCGGCTTCATCAGAGGCTCTGTAAATCTCATTTCTGGAGGAGCAGGCACTGGTAAGACAATATTTGCAATGCAGTTCTTGTATGAGGGTATCAAGCGCGGCGAGATAGGACTCTTCATCTCTATGGAGGAGGACTTGACCGATCTTAAGGAAGATGCCAAGGCTTTCGGCTGGGATTTTGAGAAGTATGAATCGGAAGGCAAGGTCAAGTTTGTTTATTTCTACCCTTACGATCTTTCTGACTTTCAAACTCAGCTCATCTCGGAGATAACAAAGACCAGGGCTCAGAGGGTAGTGATTGATTCTACAAGCGTTTTCGGGATGGCACTTGAGGACGAGTATGAGGTGAGAAAGCAGCTCTACTCATTCGCAGCGCAGCTTAAAAGGCTAAGGTGCACTTCAGTGCTGACTTCTGAGATAGTGGGCGAGCCGTCTCTAAACTCAGGAAGCGCGTTTTCAAGATTCGGAGTTGAAGAGTTCGTCTCAGACAGTGTGATTTCGCTCTACTATGCTGGGCTTGGAGGAGCTAACGACAGGGCTCTCAGGATAATAAAGATGCGTAGGACGGATCACGAGAAGGGCGTGATACCCTTTAAGATAACAAATACCGGGATAGTTGTGCTCTCAAAGGAGCAGAGGTACAGGTGAGGAAAATGATTAGGCGGAGCATAAAAACATTGGCCATGCGTAAGATTTCTGATGCAGAGAAGGAAGCCATAATGATTGAGCTTGAACTTTCAAAGCTTAGAAGGAACAGGGCAACCCTGGTGCTAGCCATGGGGATAATGATGTACTTCGTATTCATAATGGCTGGAGTCATAGGGTTTGTGAATAGGTACATAAACCAGTCCTTCCTAAACCTTATGGTCTTGTTGGGACTGTTAATCCTGATAGTTGCACTGTTCCCCTACATGAAAACGCTGAGCGATGAGGAGAAACAGCTGGATGAGATGATAGCTGAACTTTTCAGCTGAGTTACTTATTCTTATTTACTATTCTCTTTCCATCCTTAATATTCAACAAGCTCCCCAATCAGGGAGTTAGAAGTTGCTCCAGTAATCCTGGCCCTTGCAAAGCTGCCCAACACTTTCTTCTGTCCCAACATTCTGCGGTCAATCCTTAGAGACACTGGCTTGTAAAATTCTGTTCTCGCAACATAGAGGTTCTCTTTTATGTGCTCATCCACAAGGACCGGGCACTCAGAACCAATCTCTGCCTTGTTCTTTTCCAGGGCTATGCCTTCAAATATGCGTGAAAGCTTTTGGGACCTGTGCTTAGTGATGTTGCCGTTCAAAATGTTTTTCATTGAAGCAGCTTCAGTTCCCGGCATGGGCCAGAATCTTGAAATGTTCAGGACATCTGGTCTAAGCCACTTGATGAGGTTTATGGAATCCTCAAACTGCTCTTCTGTCTCTCCGGGAAAGCCGCAGATTATGTCTGTTGATATTGTTATCCTGGGAATCTTTCTTCTGAATTCTGTAATTATGTGCTTAAAGTCCTCAACAGAGTAGCGGCGTCTCATCCTTCTAAGAATTTCGTCATTCCCCGACTGGACTGGTATGTGTATGAACTTGAAAACCTTCTCAGACCTAAACCTTAAAATCAGGCTGTCCAGCACTGGAAGTATCCCGTCAGGATTCATCATCCCAACCCTCACCCAGAACTTTCCCCTAATTGATGTAACCTCTTCTAAGAGCATTGGAAGCTGACTCTTCTCAGCTAGATCTCTGCCGTATGCTGGGTTGTCCTGCGAGGTTATCCAGATCTCCCTCGCTCCAGCCCTGAGGCCACTTTTTACCTCTTTAACAATCTCATTAACCGGGTAGGAGTGCAGCTTTCCCTTTGCAAGCTTAACTATGCAGTACGAGCAGTTTCCAAGACAGCCTTCTGAAATCGGCACTATGCAGATTGCAGGATTGCTAAGATGCCTGGGAAGGCCCAGCTTTACCTCTTCTGAGTATCCTGTGAAGCTTCTTCCTCTGGTTAAAGCTTCTAAAACCTTTTTCACATGATGGCTTCCGAGCAGGATTGCTTTTGGAGCAATCTTCTTCAAAGTTTTGCCTTCAGCATCGGGCATGCAGCCGGAAATTATTAGCTTTTTTTCAGGAAACTGAGCTAAAATCTCACTTATTCTCCTCTGCATCTTGTGCTCTGTTGGAGCCTTAACTATGCAGGTGTTTATTATTATAACAGAGGCGTGCTCAGGACTGCTCACTCTGAGCATTCCAGCACTTTCCAGAATTCCTGAGATCATCTCTGCATTTGCCGTATTGGCAGAACACCCGTAGCTTTCCAGGTAAAATGTTGGTTGTTCCATCCTTTGAAGGTGTACCGCACAAGTTTATAAGCTTTTCAATCAAAAAAATTTTTAAAGAACACTATAAACTTAAAATTTCATGAGCGAATTCATAAGGTTTAGGATAAAATATCCTAAGCTAACACTTCTACTCTTAACATTCGTCCTTGCTTATGTAATCTTCAAAGGTGGGATGAATCCTCAAGTGCATAATTTAATTGTGAGCGTAGGCTATCTCGGAACTTTTATTGCTGGCATGGGATTCACATATGGGTTTACAGCAGCTCCTGCTACCGCAATCTTGCTGCTGCTCTCAAAGAGCCAGAACATCATAATTGCCGGGCTGATAGCAGGGGCGGGTTCTCTAATAGGAGACCTATTGATATTCTACCTGGTTAGAGACACTTTGGATGATGAGATTAAAAAGTTTAAGGATGAAGCGATAATAAAGTACATAATCAGCAGGGTTCCGACCTGGGCGAGAAAGTTCTTAGTGCCCATCCTTGCGGGAATAATAATAGCTTCTCCACTTCCTGACGAGATTGGCGTGGCACTTCTGGCTTCAGCCAGCGAGGTTTCAGGAAGGACATTCTCAGCAATCTCTTATGTTCTGAACACTTCAGGAATATTCGTAATTCTCTTTCTTGGGAGGGCAATCTGAAATGCTTGAAAAGCCTGAAAGCTACTATGACATAATTGCAGAAGCTTATCCTGAACTTCACAGAGAGGAGCAGCTCAGAAAGTTCAGAATAATCTCAAGCATGATAAGTCCCAAGCCGGGAGAAACTCTTCTGGATGTTGGATGCGGACCGTGCTACTCAGCTGAGGTATTCAAGTGTTTCATAACAGGAGTTGATCCGAGCGTTAAGCTGCTTGAAAAAGCGCCACGCCTTCCAAACTTAAAACTGGTAAGGGGTTATGCTGAGCAGCTTCCCTTTCAGGATTGCAGCTTTGATTATGTGATATCTGTAACCGCAATTCACAACTTCTCAGACATCCCAAGAGCGGTTCATGAGATTTGGAGGGTTTCAAAATCCTTAGCAGTAGTGAGCTGTCTTATAAGGTCAAAAGCACTGGGCACTGTGAAGAGAGAGCTTTCAAAAAGGTTCACAATTGAAAAACAGATAGTTGAAGGCAGAGACATAATCTTCCTGCTAAAAAAGGTATAACATCCTCGGAAGGGAATTAAGATGAAGATAGAAATTGCTAGGGGAGTTAAAGTTTTAATACTCACAGCAGTGCTGATACTTCTTACACTATCCTTTTTTAAGATTAAATCACTCATAACGGAAGACTTAATAGTGGAAATAAGGCCTACTGCGCTCTCATTAAATGTTAAGAACGGTCAGAACTTTAAAATAGCTTTGAATAACTATGTAAAAAAGCCTGTGCTCTGCAGGACAGAGTGCGAGTACTCTTTAAAAGAGGTCGGCACGGGCAGGATTATTGATGCCTCTAAGTTAAACATCTCCGCCCAGTCTTTCTTGAGAGAATACTCCCTCTCAATAAATAAGAATTATGAGGGGCAGGAAATATTTATATTTAAACTCAGCTGCGCAAACATTAAGGAGTGGTTCTGCCCTACAGAAGGAATTCCTAGAACTAAGAGTGCAATAATAACTGTGAATCACGAATTATCTTATGATCAGAGCTCCAAAAAGAACCTTACAGAGTCAATACTGAGTACAGCTTCAGCTCAGATTAACTCTTGCGATGAAGCACTCTCAGAATCACAAGCAGTGCTTCACTCTTTAACCCAGGTGCTCCCAGCAGATTGCATAGAGCTTAATGAGCTTCAAAAAAGAATTTCTTACGATAAAAACCTATCAGATAATTTAAAGGCAGAGCTTGAGGCAGCAGTAAAAGCATACGACTCGTACGATTGGGACTTGGCGGAAGGGAGTGCAATGCAGGCTTACCTGGAAGTTGGAGCCCTCATTAATGAGTCTCAAGCCTGCTCAGAATATGCGCGCTCAATCTTCAACTCTTACAATTTCAGCGTTTACACTGCCGAAGTTCTCAAGGGAGCTCTTGCCGAAGATATTCCGCAAATAGAAGCCTACGCTGAATCTTTCAACAGGAGCGCGCTTGAGGAAGAAGCTTCAAAGCTTTCAAACCTATCAGCAGAATACTACCTAATTATCTCTGGAAAGAATTACTCTTCAATAAATGAGCTAAACCTAACATCGTGGGCTCTGATGAGCAGATACGCTGAACTTATGTCTCAATTCCAGAGTGCAGTCAAAGAAGATGCTTTGAAGCTAAGCGTTGAAGCCAGATACAACTACCTAATCGCTTCCCAGTTTGGTTACGAAACATCAAACCCTTCGCAACTTAGCTGGGCATTTGAAAATTCATCAGTGGACCTTATTAAAAAGATATGTTTAGACATAACCTCAATACAGGATTTCATAACACAGCACAATCAGAACGCCACATCAAAAATTTCAGCACAAAACATAAGTGAAGAAGTACTGAATGCCAGCAGCAGATATTCCGAATATGCTTTATGGAACGCTTTTGAAAACATGACAAGAGAATCAAATGAACTTGGAATATACCAAACAATTAAACCACTCATCTACACCTACGAAAATATTTCAAATTTTTCACTTCCAGAAGGATGGACTTGGGAAGGCATCTCAGAAATCACAAAGATAATCACAACGCCAGAATTTGAAAGTGCTTCAAAGATAAAGTGCGCATCACTGCAACAAAATTCTATGTTAAACCCAAATTATTTAGCAATAGAAAACCTGTCCATTGCCAGGGCTCCTAACCTAAATATAAGCTTTACTCCTTGGCAGCTCACGCTGTCCAAAACTTATCCGCTATGCTGCGCTAACAACACCTGCTCCAGATGCTGTCCATCCCCTGAATGCTCTTCAAAACCATACCCGATAATACTGCTGCACGGCCACCTGTCTTATGAAAAAAACTCTCCTGAGCTTACAATAAACTCCTTCTCTGCAATGCAGCAGAAACTTGAGGAGCTCGGCTACATAAATGCAGGCTTAATAAACATGGATGAGAACATTCCCCAGGGCGAGTGGGGAAGGAATCCCAATCCCGTGAGTGTGAGGGCAAGCTACTACTACATATCCTACTACAACCTGGGAGTGCAGGCAGTTGAGGTTAGAAAAACTGATAGCATAGAAAACTATGCGATACGCCTTAAAGAGATTGTAGAAGAAGTAAAAAGGAGAACCGGCTCGGACAAGGTAGTGATAATCGCGCACTCAATGGGAGGCTTAGTTGCTAGGGAGTATATCTCAATTTTCGGAGATGAAAGTGTGGACAAGCTGGTAACTATAGGAACTCCTAATTATGGTATAGAAGGAGCCCTTGTAACTCTGTGCCCGATATTTGGCTCTAAGAAGGAGTGCGAAGACATGACTAAGGATAGCATATTCCTCAAAAGGCTTAACGCGCCTCAGAACATTCCAAAACATGCTAGAATCTACACGATATCTGCAGTTGGGTGCGAGACTTACGGCAAGGACGGAGACGGGGTCATAATCGCTGAGAATGTAGTGCTCCCATTCGCGAAAAATTACCGGATAAGAGGAATCTGCACCAGTGCAATAAAGAGGGACCTGCACTCAACAATGATCCAGCCCTCAGTACACCCCGAAACCTTTGAAATAATAAAAGAAATATTGAACGACAATAGCAGCTGGAATCCTGGGCCTGAGCTGATAGAGAGATAAAAATATTTAAACTAATTTAGTATAAAAAAATTTTTGAGGTGTTAAGCTATGGCGTGTAAGAGCTCAGCTAAGAAGGCTAAGAAAAAGAAGAACTGAAATGTTTTTAGTGCTCTTTTTTTCTAATTTATTTTTTTCCATAGAATGTTTCATAAACTTTTAGGTAAACATTTTTTATGTGATCAGAAGCCCTGCTGAGCCTTCTTTCCAGCTCAGAAATTTCGCCAAATATTCTCATAAGCTCTTCCAATTTTTCCGTGCATTCCGAACTGATACTAATCTCTTTTGAGCTAATTAAGTTCTCTAGTGTGGAGTATGCCTTTTCAAACCTCTCAGAGTGCGATTTAAAAGATGAGCTTTTCCTATCATACTTACTTATCTGTTCAAGTAGGTAATCATCCATATTTCGCCTGATTAGCAGCCTTGCAGCGCAGTTGACAACAAAGCGTCTAATCCTTGTAATAATAGCGTTCTCATTTTTTGAAAATAGTGCTGTTTCTTCAAGATGATTTTCCAAGGGCTCAAAATATTCGTGAATCTGGCGGTAGGTATCATTGAGAGTATTGTTAAGATTGGATTTGTGCGTGTCAAAAAAGGATATCAAGGCTGTAAGTCCTGCTTCTCTTTCAGCTTCGGGCGTGTCTTTAATCAGCTGCACCAGGCTTTCCGAAATATTAGAATGGTCCATCTTGCACGCCAATGTTTCAAGAAATCAGATTATATAAATCTTTCCACTCTCCAATAGTTAAAAAGATTTAATAACCGTTTTAAAATAGTTTGCATAGGGGATTCAGGTGGAGTTTAAGATAGAGCACAAGAAAAAAGCAAACGAGGAGCTCTACTCAAAAGACGAACTGGACATAGCCTACTCATTTGCCAAAAACATATACAAGGAGTTCGGAACAATACTCAAGGCAATAGTGCTCTTCGGAAGCACAGCTAGGGGAACTGCAAAAAAAGACGGAGACATAGACATACTGCTAATAGTGGATGACATAACAATAAACCTAACCCCCGAGATGGTGGAAGCTTACCGCATCATAACAGAAAAGACAGTAATCAACACGAGCAACCGAATCCATGTGACCACACTAAAATTCACAAGCTTCTGGGACTATGTCAGAGCAGGAG
Source organism: Candidatus Woesearchaeota archaeon (assembly GCA_038874135.1). GTDB lineage: Archaea > Nanobdellota > Nanobdellia > Woesearchaeales > 0-14-0-80-44-23 > 0-14-0-80-44-23. The sequence goes on along the minus strand of JAVZCZ010000001.1, from coordinate 155,990 downwards.
ACCCAATAGCCATAAACATTCTCAGAGATGGAGTTGCACTTATGGACTCAGGATTCTTTGAACCCTTACAGGTCCTACTAAAAACTGGAAGAATAAGGCCAACTCCCGAGGCAATATACACCTATTACGGCAGGGCACCTAGAAATCTATTCTCTGCAAAGGGCCATCTCCTCTCTGCAACTCTGGACCTATACTGGGCAGTTATAGATTCTGCTCATGCAGCACTTATGCACCTTGGAGAAATACCTGCAAGTCCTGAGCACGTGCCCGAACTTATGGAAAGAGCTATGGTCTCCAAAAGACTACTAGACAGAAGATATGTGGAAACTATGAGAAAGTTTTATAACATCTCTAAAGGCATAGCCCGCAGGGAGATAAAGGAGATATCGGGCGTTGAATTTGAAAAATACCTTAAGGAAGCTTCAGACTTTGTGGCTCAGATGAAAAGGATAATGGAGAAAAAAACACCTGCTGAGTAGTTTAAAAAAATTTATTAAAGACGCATCACTTCTTCTTCCTATGCAGTGTGAAATACCAGAGAAGGAGTTTGCACTTCACAAGAAGAATGCCCTCTCTCGAAGAGACAACTCAAAAAAAGGAGCGATAGATGAGAGGATAAGGCAGCTGATTGATATGATAAACAGCATGCCAGAATTTTATACAACAAGCTCCTGTTCTGGAAGGATAATGCTCATAGAAAGAAAATCTGAAAGGAAAGACCAGGCGGAGTGGATATTTACAAGCCATGAAAAGGTAAATGCAGAAGAAGTGCTAAGAGTGCTAAAAGAAAAAGTCAGCCATAGTCCAATCTGGTTCAAGCAGGAGAACATGATAATTCACATAGCTGCAAGAAGCCTTGAAGCAGCAAACAGGATGGTCGTGATTGGAAACGCTTCAGGATTTAAGAGGAGCTGCATAATCTCAGCAGGAAATAGGATAATGCTCTCCCTAGAAAGCCCGGAAAGCATCAACGCTATTGTTTCAAAAAATGGAAGCCTCTTAATTAGTGAAGAAGGGGTAAGGGAATTGTGCGAGGAAGCTAACAGGAGAATGGAAATAAACTTTCAAAGAATAAAAAGGCTGTATAGAGAAATTGAAAAATTAAAAGTGTTAAAAAATAAAGATTCTACCTCACCAGCTTCGCTATAACCACAAAGATCAGTATTAGCAAAGCTACTATTGCAACTACTAGCAGCACCATAAAAGTTGTAGTTTCAGTGAATGGTACCTTCTGCGCAACCGCAACAGCTCCACTGGGCGGCTGTATTATTACTGGCGCACTTTCTTGCTGGCTCTGATTCTGCACCGGCTGCTCTGGCTCCGTAGGAGTTACAACTTCCGGAGCGCATGTCTTAACTACAAGTGGTACGGAAGAGATGCTGCTCAGCTCGTCATAGTCGTAGTATGTCTTTATTGTGAGCATGTATGTTCCGGGCACTGCATTTTGCGGCGCGATTATCGTGAAAACATTCGTATAGCTTTCCCCATAGTTTAGAGACAGGTCATTTTTTAGCCCTATTCCTAACTGCTGATTTGCAGCCGTAACAGCAACATGCTTCTCGTCATTTCTTCCCCTGTTGATAATCTTAACAGCAAGCGTGGCACTCCTGCTGCAATTTGAAACCTCAAGCTGGGAAGGACTTATCTCAACAATGTCTATGGCGTGGGACGGCCTCTTTACTTCAAAGTAGATTTCTCCTTTGAAGGAGTGCACTGCACCGTTGTCATCTTCTCCGCTTATCTCAACTGCAAGAGTGTATTCATCTTCTTCAGCGTTTTCTGGAATTGTGAATGTAACAGCTTTTGTTACCTTCTTTTCAGGTGCAAGGTCGAATGTGCCTACCTCTCTGTCGGGGTACAGGTCGTCTCCGTTATTGATGTTTTCAATGTAGGAGTTTATTTCTATGTCGTTTATGTCAATGTTTTCATCTTTGGTGAAATCGTTTTTTAGCTTTATAGTTAGGGTTAATGATGAGCCGGGTTCTGCTTTCTTATCTACGCTGTAAGAACATCCGTCATAGGTGCAGTCTACATTCTGAGAGCTTCCGGCAACTTCAATGTCCATGTCATAAACTTCCAGCTTGTTTACCGCTTGCATGTAAAGTGTTACTGTTTGAGATGTGATTCCTGATCCGCTTATTATGAGGTTTCCAATCTTATGCTTTGCAGAATCCTCACTTTTGGGTATGTATGCTTGAAGGTTGATAATGGTCTGATTGTTATTTCCTGGAATTGTTATGCTCTGGTTTGGCAGTATTGAGAGCTGATACCTGCTGTTTACCCCGCTGGGGTTTATATTGATAGTAACATTGTCTGAGCCTGTATTTGTTATTGTGAGTGTTGCAGTGTAGTATGAGTCTCTTTCCGCGTCAGATCCGCCGAATGTTATAGAACTTGTGCTCACTGAAATTGAGGCTGCAAGCACTGGCTTGATAAGTGCCAGCACAAGTACTATTGACAATAAGACTAATGGGTTTCTCTTCATGCCCAACGCCCTCCTAAAAACTTTTAATTGTTCCTAATTAGTTTTTATTCAATAGTGGTTACAACCTTTTTAAAGATTATTATACTGGAGTATATAATTCATTTTTTGTTTACATTGTTTCAAAAACTATTGAACCTGCAAGTATGCCGAGAATAAGTCCGAAATAATGCCCTCCAAAATTTACAAGCATTCCTTCACTGGCTAACTTGTTTAAATTCGGGAATAAGGCAAATGGAGCGCCGATAAAAAACAGCGGCAGCAGCAAGGATAAAAAGCCTAAAAATCTGTTAGCTCTCAAATCCTTTCTGATGCTTTTCAAAAAAATTTTCAAATAGGCAGTTGAGCTTAGGAGCATAATTAAAACAATGAGAAATGCAACTATAGAAAGAACCTTATATGACACGCTTCCATAAATCAAAATAAAAATAGCTACACAGTAGAGCAGTGAGAGGAAGAACATTTTATTCTTAAAACTGACCTCAGCATGATACCTGCTAAGGAAGACAAAAGGAAGTATTCCCATAAGTGAAGCAACAATTCCTGAAGAACCAGAAACCTGATGAGCATTCATAAGGTATGTTTTTGGAAACATAATTTTAAAATAGAATTGTGAAGAGATGGAGCCAACAAGCAGGGAAGCAATCGGATAAGCTCCACATGCCGCAGCATACATCTTGTAATAAATATGTTTCTTTCCAGAATAAGCTGAAAATAGGAATGATGGAATGACGATTAAGAAATACATCAAAGCGTTAAACAGGAAGTGTTTCCAACCTGCATGGAAGAAGGAGTTCGTAAAGAACTGCCACCATTTGGGACTATTCAGGTTAAGCTTCAATAAATCTGAAATCCTTGCAGGCACAAACATGAGGCAGAACATAACAAGAGGAAGTGCTGAAAGCACTAAAAAGTCTGATATGGAAGTGCTTCTAAAAACAATCTTAGCATCCTTCAACAAGCCGGCAAGGCTCATGAGAAAAAAATATTCTAACAAGATTTAAAACTTTTGATAGGAAGTTTCCCAATCGCAAGAAGAGTTCAAAAACATTTTTAAACTCCAAAACATAAAATGAATCCAGAAACCCTTACGAGGTGAAAAAATGGGAATAATAAAGGAGTTCAAAGAGTTTCTTGCTGAATATAAGGTACTGCCGCTGGCAATTGCCTTCATCATGGGCGCTGCCGTAACTGCACTTGTAAATTCGCTTGTAAGCAACATAATAATGCCCCTACTAACACCATTTATACCGCACGGAGGCTGGGAAACAGCAACTCTCAAGATTGGACCAATAGTTCTCCGTTGGGGAGCATTCCTCGGAGCTGTGATAAACTTTATAATAATAGCATTCGTAGTATTCCTGATAGCAAAATACCTATTCAAAGAGCCCAAAGTATCCAAGAAGTAATTCATTTTTTCTATTTTAATTTTAGGATTAGAGTTCGGCCGCCATGCCTGTCAGAAACCTCTTCGCTGCTCAATATCTCCAATGGGTGCTTAAACATTGGAGCGTTCAGCACGAAACTCTCATACTCGCCGCCCTCTCCAGAAGGGTTAATCCTGAGCTTTTCATAAACTGATTCAATCTCTCTTATGAAGCTCTGGTCAATCTTCCTTCCGAGAAACCTTTCAAGGCCCATGGCAAATACGCCGACTATAATTACTTCAAACCTTTCAGAAACCAGCCTTCTGAGAAGTTCAAACTGGTCAACTCCCCACAGGGGATTTAGGCACTCTAAGCCTAACCTCTTGCAGATCTTTTCAATCCTTTCCTTCTGATAGGTGCTTGCAATAGCTCCTGAAACTATGCCTTCAATTCTATACTCGCTTTTCGCTTTAAGCAGCGCCCTTTCAAGGTCTTTAAGCTCTTCTTCCTTCTGCCCTTCCGTTTCTTCCATTAAAATTGGGAGCCCTAAAGCTTCAGCCTGTTTTTTGACAAGATTTATGTTTGGAGTGTGAAACATGTAGCTTTCAGAGCTCTTTGAAAGTATTGAGATGAGGCAGACTATTTCATGCTGCCTTGCTGCGAGGTGCATTGCATAACACGAATCTTTACCGCCTGAAAATAGAGCTCCCAGCTTCATAGCGGGCTTGTAGAGCTGAGTCTTATTTAAAGGTTGTGAAACTCTTTATCTACAAAATCAAAAACTTTAAATTTTCACAGCCGATTCCACAAATATCTTTTAAGGTGTAAGAATTTGAAAGATAAGAAAATATTCAGAGTTCCCATATTTAGAGTTCTGAAGAGCCACTACTGCAAGTTCGTTTTTCTAATATCTGCAATTGGATTAAGCCTTCTGCTTCCAAGGAAGGTCTACTACGGCTATTATTGGATAATTGCTATACTATTCATAATCACAACATCTTCAATAATAACCTGTTTTGTGAGGAGTGTAAAGGAGAAGGTTTATTCTGCGAAAAGAAACGGAGCTTCACTATTGGGAATAATAGCTACCATCTTCGGCTTTGGAGCTTTACAGGCATGCACTGTAGGTGCGCCAGTATGCGGAGCATATCTCAGCACGGGAATTCTCGCTTTGATAGTTCCCGGTTTTGCATTCAACTTCTTTGAAAGGTACAGTCTAAGTATAATAGCAATCTCAATCGTTGTTCAACTGATAGCACTCTACCACATGGGCTGCATTGCTGATAAGCCTAAAAAGAATTAGCCTACTTAAGCCTAACAACTTCAAGATTTCTCGGAGCTGCCGTCTCAATTCTGAACTGCTTGTGTATGGTGCTGGCAAGGTCTAAGCATCTGGAGCTTTCTCCGTGATGAACTATAACCTTCTTAGGCTTTGGATTACACTTGTAAATGAAGTTAAGAAGCTCCTTTCTGCTGGAGTGTCCTGAAAAGCCCTCAATGGTTTCAACCCTCATATTCAGCTTTACCAGCTCCTGTTTTCCATCTTCGTTAGTCATTGTGAATTCGCGCTCTCCATTCTGTATGCGCCTTCCCAGAGAGCCCTGACCCTGATAGGAAACAAAGATTAGAAGGTTTTTAGGATTGTCAGCCAGGTTTCTTAAATACTCAACAGAAGGACCTCCTACAAGCATTCCTGAAGTTGCAAGGATGAGGCAGGGGCCCTGCTCTTCAAATACCTGCTTCCTCTCCTGAGCCGAACCAACCCGCTTGAATATTTCTGAAAGGAATGGGTTGTTGTCATCTCTGAATATCTGCTTGCGCACGGTGCTGTTCATGAATTCCGGGTAGGCTGTGTGTATTGCTGTTATATCCCACACTATTCCATCTACGAACACCGGGATTGGTGGAATCTCACCCTTGCGGACCATCTGCTCCACAGTCAGCATTATCTCCTGAGCCCTTCCAGTTCCAAGAACGGGCACTAGGATCTTGCCCCCATTAGCGATGGTTTCAGTTATGAGGCGTTTGAAGAGCTCGTCGCACTCCTTCCTGGAAGGCATGACATAGTCGCTGCCTCCATAAGTTGATTCTATTATCATGCTCTCAAGTCTTGGAAAGTTGGTCTCTGCAGCTTCAAGCAGCTCAGTCTTGGCATATTTCATGTCAGCAGTGTAGAGCATGTTGTGAAGTCCATTTCCAATGTGCAGGTGCACCATGGCGCTTCCGAGAATGTGACCCGCATTATAAAGTGTAATCCTGACATCCGGCGTTATGTCTGTAACTTCTTCATACTCTAATGTTATTGTGTGCTTAACCATCTCTTGTACATCCTCAGATGAGTATATGGCTTCCTTTCCGCTGGAACGCATAATCTTCACATAGTCCAGAAGAGTCAGTGCGGCAATGTCTCTTGTTGGAGCAGTGCAGTAGACAGGGCCTCTGTAGCCGTACCTGAAAAGGTATGGAATAAATCCGGAGTGGTCAAGGTGGGCGTGTGTGAGTATGACAGCGTCCAGCTGGCCTATCTCAAGTTCTGGCGCTTCAATATGAGGGTAGGCGTTTGAATTTTCAGCCGCAACATCCACCCCGCAGTCTAGAAGTATCCTGGACTCTGGAGTTTGAAGGTATATGCAGGATCGCCCCACCTGCCTTCCAGCTCCTAAGAATGATACGCGAACCCACTCCTGACGCTTGCCCCTAATCCAGCCGTCATAAATCCTGTGACCCGTCTCGTTAAGGAATCGCCTTCTAAAGTCGGACTGCTGGTATAGTATTCCCCTTATGCTGTCTATGATGTTGGACTGAATGGCCGGCTTCCTTCTAATTATTGGAATCCAGAGCGTCTTGTTCCTTATCTCTTTAAGTGTGCTTCCATCCTTTCCTATGGCCACTCCCGGCTTTCCCACCTCAACAGTAACCATTGACCTCTTAGCATCAAAGAGGATGTTGCCAAGCTCTGCCTCTTCCGGTATTAGCTGCCTTATGAACTCCTGAGTTCCATCCTGGTCCATTAGAATTTCAGGATCAGCTCTCAGCTCAACCCTCTTCTTAATATCATTTACCACATTTTTGATCAGCCCCTGGTTGTCCAGGAAGAAGTCTCTGTCCTTCGTGTACAAAACGATGTTCGCCCCTTCAAATCCAGCGTCGCTTATCTTTTCAGCTGGGAGCATCTTAAGTATCTCATTTAGTATCTTGGTCTTACTTCCCATCATTCAGAATCACACTCTCCAAAATAAAATTTCAGTTTAAAACTACGCTTGAATCATGGCGTTTATGTCTTTTTCCAAAACCTTCTTAACTCCCTCATTGGTTATTGTTACCACATCAAAGCCGCTTCCAGAAGCGATATCCCTCTGAATTGCAGCATTCAGGCACTTCACAGCCAGCTTTATACCCTCATCAATGCTCATTCCCTTTCTGTACAGTGTCTCTAACACTCCGAAAGCCATTACGCTTCCAGAGCCAGAAGCCATGTAGTCCTCACACTCTTCAATGGTTCCATCTGGAAACAGGTCGTAAAGTCCGAACCCCTTAGAGTCCTTACCTGCAAGAATGAACTGTGAAATGCCGGGGATGGATGAAAACTTTCTTATGTTGTCATATACTAATCGTGAGATTAGATTTGCAGCCTCCTTGACACTTATCTCCTGACCAGTTCTCAATGCCTTAAGCTTAAGCTCTGCTCTGGCAATCTTAACTAGCAGCTGCGCGTCAGATGCGGTTCCAGCCATTGTAACTGCAATGTTTTCACTTATCTGGTGAATCTTTTCCGTCTTCTTGCTAGCAATAAGGTAGCCCGCTGTGGCGCGCTTATCAGCAGCAAGCACTATCCCGTCTTTACAAACTATTCCAACAGTGGTGGTTCCGGTCTTGATAACATTTTCACTTTCCATTTTAACTCACTCTTTCAATCCAGTTTTTACTCCTTAACTTCTCATTGCAGAAGCTTCGCACCTCAGCAATCCTTCAAGAATTAATACTGAATAAGGATATACAGCAACCCCTATTTAAAGGTTGCGATTTTATGTGGGAAAGCCAAATTCTATTTACTCATATTTTAGTGCCTCTACAGGGTCCAGCTTGGACGCCCTGTATGCTGGTATCACGCCTGCTATGACTCCAACCGCTACTGCAATCAGAATTGCTCCAAGTATTAAGGGCAAGCTTATTATTGAGCTTCCGAAAAATCTGAGCATTCCATTTCCGCCAGCGCTGATCCCTGCATAGTCGTTTATGAATATTGATGCTGCAGAGCCCAGTATTACTCCTCCTATTCCCCCAACTAGTCCTATCAATGCCGAATTGAGCAGAAATATTAGTAAGATGTCAATGTTTTTTGCACCCAACGCCTTTAGGACTCCTATCTCCCGCATCTTTTCTAGGGTAGATGTGAACATCGTGTTGGCAATTCCAACTGCTCCTACAAGGAGGGAGATGGCAGCTATCGCTCCTAAAAATAGTGTCATAGTTCTCATAGTAGATTGTATTGTCTGTTGCATTGAAGCCGGGTTGGAAATTGAGAAGTCAATCTTGTTCGGGTTAAGGATTCCGTGTGTAAGCATCAATCTATTAGTTATTTGGGTGATGGTGTCATTTGTGAGAGAGGTGTCAGCTATCTTTACAAGTATGCTGTCAAAATATGGGTTGTTCTTATCTTCAATTATTGTCCTTGCACTATCTATAGGTATATAGACTGTTGAGCCTTCAGACAGTATGCCAACAACTGTAAATGCCTTACCCCCAACATATATCTTGCTATTTAGTGTTACCGCCTTTCCAAATACTGAATTAGCAATTTGACTTCCTATAACTGCCGATGAGGAGTCCCCATTTGTAAGATATCTACCCGAGCTTAAAGTTGAGGTAGTTATATCCTTCCACACAGAGGTTTCCACACCGATTACTTGAATGTTCTTTGCAGTATTTCCAAGAAAAGTAAGATTCGTCCTTCCAGAAATTTGGCCCATTACATACTTCACATTGGGCAATCCCCTTATGGCAGAAATGTCTCTCTCTGTCAAATTCTTAGTGACTGAAGATGTAGCAAACGTAGAGGGAAAATTTCGTTCTGCACCCTGATCTGGAGGACTAATCCTCATATTAAATGAGGTTCCAGAGGCTCTCTGTCTTCCAGGGGTTATGGTCAGAATGTCAGCACCTAAGCTTCCAAGGCGGGAGGAGAGCTGTTGCTGCGCGCCCATGCTCATAGAGATTATGGAAACTACTGAAGATATGCCTATGACTATCCCTATTATTGTGAGCCAGCTCCTAAGAGGGCTGTGCAGCAGCATATTCCAAGCCATCTGCAAGGACTTTCTGAACTTCATCTTTCCTACCCTACACTTTTTTGTTATTAGTCTTCATCCTAAGCTTTTCCCTCTTTACCCACTCTGGCTCTTCACCTTCGCTTTCAAACCACGAGTTTTTCCTCTTCTTATGATAATAGAAAAATGTGCCCAATGCTATGACTGCTATGATTCCAACCCAGAAATACCATTTTGAAGCAACACTTGTTGAGGATGAAGACCTGCTGCGAAGGCTTGAAGCATTTCTCGTGATGTAGCCAGTTGAGTTTGTAAGGAAGGAGTTAAGATTTAGCGGGATTGCAATAATAGAAGTCCTTCTAACCCCAACCCCGTCAGTATAATCAATCTGCAATTTTAGAGAGGTATTCCTCGCTTGAAACGGATGAGTAGTGCCGTTTAATTGTTGCTGAGCACCTGTAACATTCCTATCCCTTTGATAGGAACCAACTAGATTAGTTGGCACTATTGAAAAGCTTACAACTGAATAGTCCCCTCCTGCAAGGTTTCCAACCATCTGTCCGTTAGACGGGCCTTCTACCATAAAATTTTCTTGCGGTGGAATTCTGACTATCATAGCGTTAGCAGTATTCACTCCAGTATTCGCGATTGCTATTGACACCTGCGACCCGCTTACATCCTGAACCACTGCGTCAAAAGATGTCCTGTAATCAGTAACGCTCACATTGAATGTTTTTGTCATGTAAGAAGTCCAATCATTACCGTCCCCATACTTAACTGTTATCTCGTTCATTCCGCTTACCGCGTCCTTATCAACTCGCAACCTGTAAGGAATGTTCCAGGCAATTCCAGCTACGCCAGGAACATACACATAAGATGAGAGCATCCTCACAGTATCATTAGTGTCTGAAGAAAATGGATATTGAGGCACAACCATAAACTTTGTGCCGTTACAATTTGAATTATCCACCCCTGAAACCTGGAAGAGCAGGTCCACATACTCTCCAGGAATTGCAGGATATGGATCCTGCTGCACAAGATTCACAGACAAAACGCAGTAAGAATATGCAACATTAATGCCTGAAGAAGATGCTGCTAAAACTTTGCCCGCTGTCAATACGAAAAGAAAAACTAAAGCTAACGCATAAATTGCTTTCATTCCTGATTTTTTACTCATTTTTCCTCACTTCCTTTCCTTTTTTGGTATCCTTTTCAATAACTCCATCTTTTATTTGTACTACACGATTAGCATAATCTAACAAGTTAAGATTGTGAGTCACTAGAATTATAGTTTTCCCGCTTTCCGCATTTAACTTTTCAAGAAAGTCCATTATGAACAAGCCTGTTTTTGAATCAAGATTCCCAGTAGGCTCATCTGCCAGGATTATCGGAGGATCATTAGCGAGGGCCCTCGCTATTGCCACCATCTGCTGCTGCCCGCCTGAGAGCTCAGTTGGCTTGTGACCCAATCTGTTGCCGAGCCCTACAATTTTTAGAAGTTCCTTAGCTCTTTCTCTTGCTGTTCTCTCAGGCGTATCCACTATCTCCATTGGAAGCATCACATTCTCTAAGGCGCTAAGGGTTGGAATCAGGTTGAAATCCTGAAATATGAATCCGATTGAGCGGGCTCTTAAGTATGCAATCTGATTGTCGCTAAGACGAGAGATGTCTCTTTTTTGAATGTAAACCCTTCCCCAGGAAGGCCTATCCAAAGCGCCCATCAAGTGCATGAGGGTGCTCTTTCCAGAACCGGAAGGGCCGGTTATTGCTACAAATTCTTTTTTTTCTACTTCAAGATTTACATCTTTCAGAACTACCAGTGACTCTGTTCTTCCCATCTGATACATCTTCCAAACATTTTCAATCTTTATCAGAGTTTCCATACCTATTTTTCTCCGCTTTTATATGGAGCTCTTGAAGTGTCAATTTTTAGTATTTATAAATAGAGTGGATCATAGTTCCACTTTCCTTATAAGTTACACAATTGTTTTATCCAAAATTTTATAAACATACTTGGCATTCAGGGATGAATCAAAATGACGCCGCCGTTTTTGCAAGATTTCCTCTCAGGATGGATAGGAGTTGAGCTGATATACTCTTTTATCTTGATACTATCCAGCCTTATGATATATACTGCGACTAATGATCTTGAAAGGCTTACATCTTACAAGGGCATCCGATATTTTCGGCTTTCCTTCCTGTTCTTTGCCATCTCATACTTCTTCCGCTATTCAATAAGGCTTGTTCTGTTCCTTTTTAATGTAAAGGAGGTGTGGGAGTTCTCTCCAGTCACGATGAGAATAATCCTGCTGTCAATATTTCTCTATTTCAGCTCAATGGCAATATTCTTCCTTTTATACAGCGTAATGTGGAAGAAGTTGAACTCTAACAGGCTTGCCCTAGCAATCTTAAATATATTAGCAATAGGAATAGCGCTAACCCCGCTGCTGGGAAGAAGCATATTGCTCCCATTCATAATCAACTTGACATTATTAGCTGTAATATTATATGCGCTATTCCTTGCGTACAGAAGCTCCACAGGAGGGAAAAAATCAAGGAACCTCTTCTTGCTCTATCTGCTTTTATCAATATTCTGGATTCTCAACATAACCGACATTTTAATTCCGAGATTACTAAACATTTATAAGCTGCTAATCTATCTCATTTCAATCCTGCTATTTATGCTTATTCTTTATAGAGTCCTTAAAAAAATAGGCGGATAAAAAGATGACCAAGAGGGACAGCTTAGAAATAATTAGAGACATTCTAAAAGTTGTTCTGGAACATAATAATTCAATAAAACCAACGCCTCTTCTAAGAAAATCTAATCTCTCTTCACGACAGTTCAGTAAATATTTTGTTATGTTGGTTAAAAAGGGGTTTCTGCAAGAGATAGATGGAATGAATGGAAGAGTAGTGTCCCTTACAGATAAGGGATTCAGGTTTCTGGAAAGATATGAGACCATAACTGCTTTCATAAAAGAATTTGAGCTGTGATTAGACCTTCAATATCTCTTCGTGCTTCTCTTTAAGCTTATTAAGCATCTCCTGAAGTCTTGGAACCTCTGAAAATCCAAGCTTCTCATCTATAAAATTTCTTGCCTTGGGAAGCATGGCTGCGAAGCTGAGGTTTGAGATTAGGTGTATCAGCCCGAATGGAAGCGCTGTTACAAAAGCTGCAACGCCCCATATCGGAATTGAAGCAGCATTCATTATTATCTCGTAGATTATTGTTGATATTGCAGCTATGAGCATTGCAGGCAGTATTAACGCCTTCATCTTTAAGCTACTTGTGCCGCTTTTAAGCTTGAACCTTGACAGAAGCCCGCCTAGAAAGCCGGCAATCCCGAAGCCCAAAGCCTGAAAGGGAGTCCAGGGGCCCTGCCCGCCTATGCATAGAAAGTTTGATATGTAGAGTGAGGAAGCCCCGACTATGAACCCCTTTTTTGAGCCGAACATCCAGCCCGTTAATAGTGCTATAAATGTTATCGGCTCCACACTTGGCAGCGGCTGCATGAGAGCTCTTAAAACTGCGCCTCCCACTATGAATCCTCCCATCAGTATGTACTCTTTAAGTTTCAGAACTTGCATCTGTTTCTGAACAGTTGAGATGGCCAGCTGTGCTTTCAGCAGTGCACTCTGCTTGCTCTCTTGCCTCGCCTTCTGTTTTAGCTTTAAAAGCTGTTCCATTTCGCGTCACAGGATTATTAATAACATGAGTAGCAGGCAAAAAGTTAGGAGTCCTGCTAGCTGTTTATGCTCTGATGCCCAGTTTAGCATTTCTATTGAAGTTGTTCCGAGAAGGATTATGAGAGCGCTGAAAGCTAGGGAGGCAATTATCCTGAGTGGAGTGGCTGATCCAGCCCAGAAAAGCTTAAGCCCAATTATAAGCGCTCCTGAAAGTGTAAGGAATAGCATGAAGGAAATCCTATCAAGCTTAAGAATCTCATGTTCATTGTTAGAGATGAAAGAGTTAATTATTACATCCTCATTGCCTTCTACCACTTCAGATATAATATCCATACATGTTCCCTCTCATTTTAATAATTCTTTGAAAAATAGACAATGTTTTCAGCTCTCCTGCCGCAGGATATGCACCTCTCCTCCTCGGCTGGCTTCTTATCAAATGGGATGCACCTTGCAGTCACACCTTCCACTTCTTTTCTTATATTTAGCTCGCACTCGGGATTGGAGCAGAGGGGTGCCTCAGCCATCTTTTTCTCCTCAACAGCCTCTCTTATCCCGTTCACATCTGAAACCCTTACAATGCTTGAGTTTAGGAAACTCTTCGCCTTTTCAAACATCTCCTTCTGAACAGCTGAGAGGACCTCTGCAGCCTTCTCAGGAGCCTTTGAAAGTTCAACAGCAAACTTTTCGCCCGTATTCCTCTTCACGAATACGCAGCACCCCTTTTCTAAATCCTTTGGACCTATCTCAATCCTGAGGGGAACTCCCTTGAGCTCCCACTCGTTAAACTTCCAGCCTGCGCTGTAACCCTCTCTCAAGTCCAACTCAACTGAAAAATTCTGAACGAGATTATTCCTTAATTTTTCTGCTTCCTTCAAAACCTTGGAATCCCGATCATCTCCGAAGAGTATCGGCACTATCACTATCTGTATTGGTGCAATCCTGGGAGGCAACACCAGCCCCTTGTTATCGCCGTGCACCATTACTACTGCGCCTACCAGCCGCGTGCTCATGCCCCAGGATATGTAGTGTGGAGTGTGCTTCTGCTTGTCCCTTCCAGCAAACTCAACTCCGAAAACTCTCATAAAATCCTGACCGAGATAGTGCGAGGTTGCAGTTTGAAGCGCCTTGCCGTCAGGCATTAAAGCTTCTGCAGTTAGAGTGTAAACAGCTCCTGCAAACTTCTCATTCTCAGTCTTTCTGCCAGTTATCACGGGAATTGCAAGCTCGTTTTCCAGAAGGAACTTGTACTCATCAAGGTATAGGATGGTTTCTCTTTCAGCCTCTTCTCTCGTCTCATAAATGCAGTGCCCCTCCTGCCAGAGGAACTCTCTAGTTCTTAGGAAGAGCTTAGTCATCTTAATCTCCCACCTTACAACATTGCACCACTGATTAACCCTTATTGGAAGGTCCCTGTAGCTTCTCAACCAATTCTTGAAAGAGTCACAGATTATAGTTTCTGAGGTAGGTCTTATTGCTAGCCTCTGCCCAGATTCTTCGTCAGAATTCTGCACCCAGGCAACTTCTGGTGAAAAACCCTGAGCATGCTCCTTTTCCTTGTTAAAAAAGGATTCGGGAATGAGAAGTGGGAAGTACGCATTTTTTACACCGTGCCGCTTTATCCTCTCATCAAACCTTTTCTGGATGTTCTCCCAGATTGCATAGCCCAAAGGCCTTATTATCATGAACCCCTTAACTGCTGAGTAGTCAGCCAGACCTGCTTTGAGAACTGCCTGGTTGTACCATTCAGAGAAGTCATCCTCCTTGCTAACAGTTATCCCAAGGTTTGACTCCTGAGGTTCTTCCCTTTTCTGCTTCATAAGGAGTGAGATTTAGTTCATGATTTTTTAAACTTTTCCCAAAAAGAGGAAAGTTCAAAAAAATATTTAAAGTAATTGCTAATCTTTTTATGCTAAGGGGCTGTAGTATAACTTGGTTAGAACCCTAGGTTCGGGACCTAGAGGTCCGTGTTCAAATCACGGCAGCCCCACTTTAAACTTCATAGTTTGATCTTCTCTTAAAATTTCTTAAAATTTTTACGATTTCAGAATTAACAATTTGAGCATTCTCTTCAGGGTCTTCGGTTCCTTCAACTTTCAATATGTTTATCAGCGAGTTTTCTGAAAGCTCCCTAATAACCCTTTCATAGCTCTCATTGAATATTTTTAGGAAGGGCTCGTTCATTATTGAGCCCTTGGGAAACTTATAATTTTTTATTCTGGCAGCTTCTTCTTCAAATGGAATTCTCACATAAACTATGAGGTGCTCTCTCGGAAGGTTTGCCAGCAGATGCTTTCTTATAAGCTCTGAGAGGTGCTTTTCAGAATCAGAAACCCTACCGCCTCTTTCAAAAGCGTCCAGGAGTGCCAGCTGACTTGCTATTCCGCAGTCAATAATTACAACCTGCTTCTTTGAAGTTTCTTCATCAGTTATTATACGGTTTATCAGCTCGTTAGCAGACCATTCAAGATACTTTAAAGGTTTTTTCTTCTCAACAGGCGAATTGAAAGAGACCTCGTTACGAATTGTAAGAGAGTATGGCAGAAGATATTTCACCCTTTCAAGAATAGTGGTTTTTCCAGACTTTGGAGGACCTGCAAATTCCACAATGAAGGGTGCATTCACAATACATGGAATGTTACAATATTTTAAATAATTATCCCAAAAGCTTTAAATAGTCGTTATGAAAGAGTAGTTAAAAATTGGGTGATGCGTCATGAAAGACGATTATGAAATCTCAATAACAATTGGAAACCAGTTTAGCTGGGCAGTAACAAACCTAGTTGCATTGGGAGCAGGCGCTTACAGGGGATTCTGCCACGCGAAAGGAATTCCAATAAATCCAAGCGAGATTGACTTCGCACTCAAATATGGCCCTACCGTGATTTCTGGAGCCATGTATGGAATATTAGGCGGAATTGCCGGGAGCGTGCTTGCAAACTCGCTCTCAAACAGTTCAGAATCAGAACTTGAAAGGATAGCCAGAACTGCTACGGGTGCGACTCTCGGAACTTCCATTGTCGGGGGAGCAAGTGCGGGCGTAACAGCTCTGGAAACGGCACTCGGATACCTCGCTGGTTACATGCTGGGAAAGCTTACAAAATGAACAGGTGTCTTTTTCAATCCATTTTAGTTAATTTTAATAATCATAACACATTCTTCTTTAAAATATGAAGGATTTAGAAAAATCAGAACTGAAGCAAGTAATCCTAGTAAGAACAGACCTTAAAATGCCTAAGGGCAAACTCGCAGCCCAGGTCAGTCACGCTTCTCTAGAAGCAGCACTAAAATCAGACGCAGCAATCCTTAAAGAGTGGAGAAGCTCAGGAGCCAAAAAGGTTGTATTAAAAGTTAAAGACGAAAAAGAACTTCTACAATTCTACGAAATAGCAAAGAATCAAGGACTCGCAGCAGCGCTAATAACTGATGCTGGAAGAACCTTTCTAGAACCTGGAACCAGGACCTGTGTGGGAATAGGGCCTGATAGGACTTCTAAGATTGACAGGATAACCGGCGGGCTGCACATGCTTTAATCCATTTAAATTCAAAACTTTTTAGCAACCTTTAAATACTATTAACTAAATCTTGCCAATTATTAGCCGCAGACGGCTAAGATTGGAAATTGGCAAAAAAGCCGATTTCTAAAACTAATTAGATAGAAGGTGCAAAAGAATATGAGAAATAGAAATTATGGCTCAGACAACTATGAGCCTGAAGGAAATAGGGAAAGAAGATTTGGCGGCAGAGGAAACTTCGGCGGACAGAGGCCCAGCCCGCCAGTTAGCGAAGGAGAAGAGCTAGAAGTTACAATAGAGGCAATTGCCGCAAAGGGAGACGGGCTTGCAAAGAAGAATGGCTTCGTAATCTTTGTGCCCGGAACAAAGGAAGGACAGAGGGTAAAGGTCAGGATTACACGAGTCCTGAGAAGGCTTGCCTTCGCAGAAGTAGTGGGAGCATCAGCAGCTCCTGAAGCTCCAAAGCAGGAAGCCCACCAGGAAGAAGAGCAAGAATCCTTTGAAGAAGGGGAGAGCGATTCTTCAGAAGATTTTGAATCCTCAGAGGATTCTGAAGACTTCTGAACCTAAAAGTTCAACCACATTTTATTTTTTTAATTAACTTTTTTTATTACTTGCAATCCAAAAACTTTTTAAATAGCTCTCATCTCCACAGAAATGGAAGAAGGGCTCATGGCGCAGCCTGGTAGCGCGAAAGACTCTTAATCTTTAGGTCGGGGGTTCGAATCCCCCTGGGCCCACTATATTCTTCTAAAACATTTTCAAAACATTTTTAAAGAGCCGCTCAACTCTTTATACTCATGAAATTTGATATAGTGCAGGAGAAAAAGCTTTCTAAGCTCAGAAGTCCAGTGCTGATTGAAGGGCTTCCGGGAATAGGAAATGTTGGCAAGCTGGCTGCTGACTTCATAGTTGAACAGCTAAAACCTGAAAAGCTCTACACTATCTACTCCGATACGTTTTCCAACTCGGTATTTGTAAACGAGCGCAACATAATAGAACTTCCTCACGTGTCCCTATACTATAAAAAGGTTAAAGGACCGAGAGACATCCTTATACTTGCCGGGGACTTCCAGCCGGTTGAGGAGACCGCATCCTACCACTTTGCTGAAGAAATTGTAGAATTATTCAAAAGGATGGAAGGTTCAGAGATAATCACTCTAGGCGGAATAGGACTTTCCGCACCTCCTGAACATCCGAAGATATACTGCACTGGTACTGACAAGGCAACAGTTGCAAAATATGTCAAAGGCACTGAGATGCAGTCAAAACTTTTCGGATTTGTAGGTCCAATAATAGGTGCAGCCGGGCTAATACCTGGGATTGCCAAGAAGAACGGAATCCACGCTGTGATAATTCTCGCAGAAACATTCGCAAATCCCATGTATCTCGGAGTCAGAGGAGCGCGAAAGATAGTTCAAGTGCTCAACGATAAGCTCACACTCGGAATAGACATGCGGAAGATTGACAGGAACATAAGCGAAATAGATAGGCAGCTGAAAATCCTTCCACAGAAGGAGCCCAAGCTTAAGCCAGAGCTTATAGGAAAGATGCAGAAGAGCCAGCGGGACATAAACTATATTGGATAATTACAGGTTTAGAGAGTGAATTCTAGCGATAACTTTATTAATCAGTTGGGCTTTTCTAATATATGGAGCGCGCAAATTCTAAAAATTCCGAAGTTAAAAAAGACAAGGAAAAGTTCAAGGTTTCTTATGAGGACACGCACATCTGCGTTGTGAGAGCCTGTTCCAAAATCCTTAAGGACGACTACAAGCCAGATGTACTTATCGGGATAAGCACTGGCGGGCTAATCGTTATGAGAATTGCAAAGGCAGTATTTGAGGAAGAGCTAGAAAAGAAGCTGCCCGCCTATGTGATAGGAATATCCTACTATGACGAGAACAATCAGAGACTAAAAGAGCCGTTTATCACTCAGAAGCTTGACTCTGAGCTTGAGAAGAAGATTGAAGGCACCAGGGTTCTTATGATGGACGAGATAGACGATTCTAGAAAGACCTTAGAGACCGCTTCAAAATACATACTTGGACTGGGAGCCAAAGAGTTAAGAATCCTGGTTGCTTATATGAAAGAAGCGCCAAAAATCGGAACTCTTCCAGACTGCGTAAAGATTTATTATGGAAGAAAGATTCCAAACTGCTGGATTGAATATCCATGGGAGTCAAAGAAGCTCTGGTAAGCCCTGCTAAGCCCTACTTTTCAGAAGAAACATTCTCTGCATTGGTGCCGTTAAGCTCTATTATCCTTTGAAGTATATCACTCTTGCCGTTCCAGTCAATAACCTCTTTTAAAACATCTACAATATTGCTAACAGGTATCAGCTTTATCTTAGCGAGCTTCTCCGAGCTTATTACTATGTCGTGCAGGTTTGACCTTGGAACTATGACATGTTTTATTCCTGCATCTATAGCCGCTTCAACCTTGGCAGAAACGCCTCCAACCGGGAGAACTTCTCCTCTGACAGAGAGGGAGCCCGTCATCGCGTAGTCCTGCTTCACGGGCACCTTTTTAAGAGCGCTTATCACAGCAGTCGCTACTGCCACGCTGGCACTATCACCCTCTACACCCTCATATGTTTGAAGGAACTGGATAAAGATGTCATACTTCTTAATATCCTCTCCAAAGTATTTCTTTATAATTGCAGAAACATTAATTACAGCTTCCTTAGCAATCTCACCAAGCTTTCCAGTGGCAGTAAACTCCTTCTGCTTTCCACCTGGAGTTACTTCTGCCTCTATCGGAAGAATTATTCCTGAGAACGCGTTTTCGTCCCCAATGACAGCCAGCCCATTAACCCTTCCAACCTGCTTTCCAGAAACCCTTATTACTTCATACTCGCGCTTCCTTTCAATATAGTGGTCAGCCAGCTGCTGCTCCAGAGTCCTGGCAAAGGTGGCGGCTTTCAAAACGTGCCTCTTCTCAACATACTTTGAACCCTCCTCAATAGCTACATCGCCAGCTGCACGGACTAAGCCGCCGAGCTCTCTGAAGCGCAGGGTCAGGTGACCCTTCCTGTTAGCCATCTTGCGAGCATAGTTTATTATCAGCTCAACAGCTTCCCGTGTAAAATGGGGAATCCTCTTGTCCTTTTTAACCTCCTGAGCCACAAATCTGACAATCTTGTCCCTATTTTCCTCAGTGTCCTTCATAGTTTCGTGCATATAAACCTCATAACCATAGCCCCTAATTCTTGAACGGAGTGCAGGGTGCATATGCTTTATGGTATCAACATTTCCCGCAGCAACGAGGATGAAGTTGCAGGGCACCATTTCTGTTCGCACCATGGCTCCAGCACTTCTCTCAGACTGACCAGTTATGGGGTACTTTCCCTCCTGAAGTGCTGTTAAGAGTTCCTGCTGGGTTGCAGGTTCAAGAGTGGCAATCTCATCAATAAAGAGGACTCCCATGTGAGCCTTGTGAATCATGCCGGCAACTACCCTCTCATGAGCAGGCGTGCCTAGACCTCCACTTTGAAAAGGGTCGTGAAGCACGTCTCCCAGGAGAGCTCCGGCGTGAGCTCCAGTAGCGTCATAAAATGGAGCATGCTTCCTACCATAGTTATCTACAATAACCTTAGGAGGCGTTACTACATTGTTCTTCTGCCTTATTCCGGAATTAAGCGCAAATATTACGCTGCTAAGAAAGAGCATTCCACCAATAAATAATGCGCCGAAGATTATGTCTGATTTGTAATAGTCGCGAGCCCACCACGGAACTATCAGTGCCAAGATTGCTAGAATCCAGTATATTATGTTCTGATTTCTTGAGCTCAGAATTGACTCTGCACGAGCCCTGGCAACTATCTCCCTTCCCTTGCCTGCTGGAACGGTCCTTATCAGCGGCTGATTCTCATCATTAGGATTGTAGAATGCGAGTACATCCACAAGCTTCTCCTTCGGAAGCATCTCTGCAAGTGCCATCCCAAGCATTGATTTTCCAGTGCCGGGCTCTCCAATGAGGAGAACATGACGCCTCTGCTTGGCAGCCTTCTTTATTATCTCAACTGCCTCATCCTGACCTATTACCTGGTCTATTATCCTTTCTGAAACCTTTATCTCTGCAGTTGTCTTGAACTTAATCATCTGCAAATGGAATACGGCAATTCTTTAAAAATCTTTCACATTTTCATTCTGCCAAACTTGACTGAGTGCTGCTCCCCTCCACTTCCCCAATTCTCAAGAGGAACCTCGCTTATAATCACAGTAACAGCCTCTTTAGGAACGCCCATCTCGCCAAAGATGTCAGTTATCTTCTTTATGAGCCACGGCTTCTTATCCTTGTCAAGAGGCCAAGATTCAATCTTTACAACAGGCATTATTTCACCTCCGAATTTTAGGTTCGTAGCCTAGCTTTTAAAATCTTTTCCCGTTTTAGAATCTTAAATTGTCATCAGAAGTAGCACTAGCACAATTCCGCCTATAAAAGAGAATATCGTGTCGTGCCTATAAGAAAGATTAAACGCGCTTGGAATGAGCTGATCCGCAGAGATGTATATCATAAAACCTGCTGTGAGGGAAGCTATAAAACTGGATAATGCGCTCAAATCTAGAGAATATAACAACCTTCCCGTCAGGAATCCTAAAACTACAGGAATTGCTGTGATTGAGGAGAGCAGAAAGGATTTAAGGCGCTTCTTTGTACAATAGTAGTACGGAGCCGAGGTGCATATTCCCTCTGGGATGTTGTGAATAGCAATTCCAACAGCAACTGCCAGGCTGATTCTTACCCCGGCAACACTCCCAACGGCTATCGCCATCCCTTCAGGAAAGTTGTGCAGGAAGATTCCTATTATCAAGAATAGTGCTGTTTTTTTCAGCTGCTTCCCAGGCTCATTAGAACTTAACTCTGGATGAATGTGAGGAAGAATTCTGTCTAGCAGGTACATCAAAAGCGAGCCTACTAGAAAGCCGAGCACGCATATTATCAATCCCGAAATTTGTAGGGAGAAAGGAATCAACTCCAGAAAGGATATTCCAAGCATTATTCCAGCTGCAAATGCGAGCATGTCAGCAGTCAAACTTTTAGAAGGGTAGAACAAAATGCCTATGAATGAGCCGAGAACTGGCGCCAACGCAGACATCAACACTATCAAGAGGGTAAGCTCCATGTCAAATATTTAAAGAAGTGCTTCAGGGTTATTAATCTTTTGCCCTACCAAAACAAAATATTTTTATACAGCGCAGATTAATCCTGAAACATGCGAAAAATAAAAGATTCTGAGTTGGAAAAAGAAAATGAGAAGGATTACCAGCAGGAAATTCTCAGAGAGCCGGTTGAAATGACTGGGCAAACCTGCCCGGTTTGCGGAAAAAACACGCTCACTCTCAGAGAAGAAGACACTGAAATACCATACTTCGGGCCAGTTTCAATATTCTCAATGAAATGCTCAAGCTGCGAGTTCAAAAAGTCGGATGTGGAAGTGATTGAGAATAAAGGTCCTTTAAGATACACTTTTGAGGTCTCATCAGAAAATGATCTTAAGGTAAGAGTAGTGCGCTCCTCCTCAGGTATGGTAAAAATTCCTTATGTTGGAAATCTTGAACCTGGAGAGTTTGCAGAGGGCTTCGTAACAAATGTTGAAGGGCTTCTTACAAAGTTCAGGGATGTGTTGCAGTCAATAAGGGAGAATGACGAAGATGAGGAAAATAGGGAAAAAGCAAAGAATCTAATCAAAAAGATTGACAGGACTCTTTGGGGAAGAGAAAAATTGAAGATAATAATTGAAGACCCAACAGGAAATTCTGCAATAATCTCTGAAAAGGCAACTGTGGAGAAGCTAAAAAAGTAGGGTAAAATATGGTTGAGGAAGAGCATAAGGAAGAGTGCAAGAGCGAAGATGAGGAGATTGAAAATTTGGCACTAGCCCTGAGAAGAACAATTCCAGGCTACACTGTAGATGAGTCTAGAAGGATTGCAGCTCAGATAATAGAAAGACAGAAAAAATCACCAACGCATACGAGCCAGATAGAAGAAAATCCTGAAGATATAGCGAGAAAGGCAGAAACTCCCGAATACAACATAGCTGAATCAACAATAACCCTAAGAAAGCTTATGGACGTTTTGATAAAGAATGAAGAGCAGAAACTTGCTGAACAAAACTCAAAAAATAATCAGCAGAGTGAAAACACACAAAATCAGCAAGAAGAGAATTCACAGGACAAAAAAGAGAAAGCTTAAAAAGAGATGCTCTTCTACTCTTCTACGCTAAAAAAATATTTGAATCGTACAGGTGAGAGATTTGTCAGACATTGAAAGGGTAAAAAAGGTTGAAGCACTTGCCAAGGAGCTAATGAAACACGGACTCGCGACGGACATACAGGACGCTTTAAGACAGGCAGAAAGGTCAATACAAGTTAAGGGCGATATAAAAACTACAATTTCGCAGCAGCCCGCGCAGCAGGAAGAAAAACCGGCACCGCAGCCTGACGAGCTGAAAGAGCTTAAACAGCAGCTTAGACAGCAGGGCGAAGCTATCCTTCAGCTGCAGTCAAAGATGAATGAGATGATAGGAGAGATAAACAAGTTTGAAAAGAAGATCTCAGAAATTGAAGCGGCAGTCAACCAGCTTAGCTCACAGCCCAGACAGGCACAGCAGATGGCTCAGACCTCCACACCCCAGCAACAGCAGCAGGTTCAGCCTAACCAGCAGGGGATAATCCCATCCAGCGGAAGCAAGAGGGGAGAGGGAGCAACTCCTGAGGTTAGAACTGGAAATTATAAGCCGGGCGACTTCAACATAAGCAACATATTTTACTCTGGACCCCGAGGAGCTAAGAAGTAAAATTTTTTCAAAAACTTTATATTCTCATTTTCATTTTAAATTTTCAAAAAGAGGTGTGTTTATGAGTGGCTACATAAATCTGGGCTATGAACCTTCAAGAGATGATCTAGTTTGCGAATTCTACATAGAACCAAACAAAAAAATCACATTTGAAAAGGCCTGCGAAGAAATTGCTGCTGAGTCCTCGATAGGCACCTGGACCGATGTAGCAACTATGGACAAGAGGATAGCGGAAAGGCTTGGACCCAGAATCTTCCAGATTGACAGGAAGAGGGGCATAGCCAAGATTGCTTATCCTGGAGAGCTTTTTGAACCTGGCAACATGGCTCAGATTTATAGCAGCGTTGCAGGCAACATATTCGGAATGAAACTTGTTAAGAACTTGAGACTACTCGACATAAAATTTCCAGAATACCTAAGGGACTCATTTCCAGGACCTAAGTATGGAATGCATGAGATAAGAAAACTAATGAGAGTGCTAAACAGGCCTCTGCTCGGCACAATTATTAAGCCCAAGGTGGGGTTAGATTCATTAATGCACGCTCAGGTTGCTTATAATGCCTGGGTTGGAGGGTGCGACATAGTTAAGGATGATGAAAACCTAACTAATCAGTCTTTCAACTCATTTGAAAAAAGGATAACTGAAACTTTGAAAAGAAGGGACCAAGCTGAGAGGGTAACAGGTGAAAAGAAGATATACCTTGCGAATGTGACTGCTGAAACCAATGAGATGATACGCAGAGCAAAATTTGTGAAGAAGCATGGTGGAGAATTTGTTATGGTAGATGTAGTAACAGCAGGATTCTCAGCACTTCAAACTTTGAGAAACCTAGACCTGGGCGTAGCGATACACGCTCACAGGGCGATGCACGCTGCAATAACTAGAAATCCCAAGCATGGCATAACAATGCTCACGCTGGCAAAGACTTACAGGCTTATAGGAGTTGACACCCTACACATAGGAACCGCAGTTGGAAAGATGGAAGGCAGCGCAGAAGATGTCAGGGAGATTGAAGAAGAAATAGAAGAGAAGAAAATAAAGGAAAGAAAGGAAGTATTGTCACAAGAGTGGGGCAGGATAAAACCAGTGTTGTCAGTGTGTTCAGGCGGCTTATACCCTAATGTTATACCCTCGCTTATAAAGAATCTCGGAACAGACATCATAATACAGGCAGGCGGCGGAATACATGGACATCCTGAAGGCACAACTGCTGGAGCAACTGCGATGAGGCAGGCAATATTTGCAGTGCAGTCGGGATATCCTTTAGAGGAATACGCGCGCAATCATAAGGAATTGGCAGTAGCCCTGAGAACTTGGAAGAATGTAAAGATGTGAGTAATTAGCAGACAATACCACAACATATTTATAACATTTCTTCTTTTAATACTTAGGTGATTTTATGAAAAGAACAGTTGAAAACCTTGCCAAGGCTTTTGTTGGGGAGAGCCAGGCGAGAAACAGGTACACCTTCTTTGCAAGCACTGCCAGAAAGGAGGGGTTTGAACAGATTGCTGAAATCTTTACAATAACTGCTGAAAATGAAAGGGAGCACGCCAGCTGGTTTCTAAAGATGCTGCTCTCTCTAAAACAGAAAACTGGAGAAGAGATAAGCATGCTAAGGATAGAGACAGATATACCCGTAGTTAGGGGAACTACTCTTGAAAACCTGAAATCCGCAGTTGCTGGAGAAACGGAAGAATACACTAAGCTTTACCCTGAGTTTGCAAGGGTTGCAGAAGAGGAGGGCTTTCCAGAGATCGCTGCTAGGATAAGAGCAATAGCAGTTGCAGAGCAGCACCATGCAGAAAGGTACAAGAAGCTTCTATCAAATGTAGAAAATGGAACCGTTTTCAAGAAGGACAAGCCAGTATATTGGGTGTGCCGAGAGTGCGGCTATGTCCATTATGGCACAGAACCGCCAAAAGAGTGTCCTTCCTGCGGACACGATAAGGCATTTTACCAGTTAAAGTGTGAAGAGTTTTAAGAGGTGAGGTTTTATGACGGAAAAAAGGCAGGTTTACAAGTGCAACATATGCGGCAACATAGTTGAGGTTTTACACAGCGGCGCGGGAACTCTCGTGTGCTGCGGACAGCCGATGCAACTCTTAAAAGAGAACACTACCGAAGCCTCGCTTGAAAAACATGTGCCAGTAATAGAAAAAACAAAAACAGGAATAAGAGTCAAGGTAGGCTCAGCTCCCCACCCGATGGAAGAAAAACACTACATAGAATGGATAGAACTAATTGCTGGAGAGCGAACATTCAGAAAGATGCTAAAACCAGGAGATGAGCCAGAAGCAGAGTTTGAAGTAAAAGAGGAGAAATTGCAGGCGAGAGCATACTGCAACCTGCACGGGCTTTGGAAGAAATAGATAAAGTTAGTGCAACTTCAACAGCATAGAATGGGAATGAAAAGAGAAAAAAGATTTGAAAATATTTTTTCTTTACTTTATACTCACTTTATATAATACGAGACGCTGACTCTTCCAGTGACCCTTAACTTCTGAGTGGCAATCTGGGTTGAAGCTGCACCTTCACTCACCATGGCCTTGCTATAATATGGAGTATATGGATAGTAATAACTGCTAGACTCACTAACTGTTTTTATGCTGCCAAGCTGAGCTCCAAGCGCGTTTGCAATTGAGGACGCCTTTGCCTTAGCCAGAGCTGCTGCATCTTCAAGCGCATCTGCATAAACCTTTCTTTCAAGTTCTGGAGAGAGTTCAAATGAGACTTGCTCAACCTCATTCGCTCCGGCATTTACAGCAGCATCTATTATGTCGCCAGCTTTATCTATGTCAGTTGTAGTAATCTTCATTGTGTGGGTAACTCTGTATCCTTTAAAGTCGCTCCTCTTAAATATGTCGTTCCACTCATAGATTGGAGTTATGGAGTATGAACTGCTCTCAATCATATCCTGTTTTACTCCAGCTCTTATCAGTGCGGATTTTACTCTTGAAAATATTTCAGCTGCCGAATCCTTTGCCTCCTTAGCCGTAATGTTCTCAGTTACTACACTCACATAGATTACTGCTTTGTCAGGCATCACTTCTATTTCAGATTCTCCAGTTACAGTAATAGAGTTTGCCTCCTGAGAAGGATTATTCTCTATGTTGATTATCGGTTTTTGCATTGCCAGCTTGAATACCAAAACCGCGCTTACTAGGATCAGAGCCAAAACAAACAGGCTTAAAATATAGTATACTTTATTTTCCTCAACCATTTTTAAACACCTCCAAATTCTGAATGATGAAATTCAGCGTTTTATTTAAACCTTCTTTAAACTTTTAAACAGATTGAAGTTATAAACAAAAGATTTTTACCAAAAAGATTTTTTATCTATTTGTAAGTAGTATATAATATAGAAAGCTTTATAAGTAAGTTTAGTATAGCGGAAGATTCTCAAATAATTAGAAGGTGATAAAATGAACGAGAACAACCAAAATGATTTGGATCAAATAATAGAGAGCATACTGTCTCCCAAGAATTTGAAAGAGGCAGAGCAAAACCTGATAAGGATAGCAAAGACCAGCATATTCTATCTTGACAATGACACCTTAACCAAGGTTTGGAATGGCTACAACAGGGTAGTAAGAGAGCTTGAAAAAGAAGACAAATATGATGAAATAGGCAAACTCTCAGAAGATATGGGCTTATACAAAAAGGCAGTAGAGGCATACATAAAAGCTGGGCAGTTTGAAAAAGCAATCAAAATAATAGAAAGAGAAGATTATCCTTTAAGAGAAAAAGTAGCAGTATATGCCAAAGCATTCAACTACCACAACAAAAAAGCTGAGATTTACAGCGAGAAAATAAAAGAAATCATAGCAGAAAGAGACAGATATTGCAATCCGGACAACATAATACACGAGTACAGCAGAGCGAAGTGGATGCACAAGCTTGAAGCTGAAAAATACAAACAGAAAATAGAAGAACTAAAAAAATAAAGTAAAATTTTTATTTCCATCTTTTAAGTTATTTAACTTTCTTATCATAATCATATTTTTTTCCAAAAAATCAATTTTTGCTAAAAAAACTCCTAAACCAAAATTTTACCGGCATAATTCTAACAATCCTTAGAATAGAATTATTTTATGAACTTATATTTTTTTCCAATTTTAATTTTTATTTTTTCTAATTATTGTGTTTTTTGAACAATAAGTTTAGAATAAAAAATGATAACCATGCATAGGAAGCAAAATAAGAGGCGGGATTATTGGTGACTGCGGGCTGAATGCGTCGTATACCTTCGCACTTACACCCCAGTTCCAT
The DNA here is from genome assembly GCA_038874135.1 of Candidatus Woesearchaeota archaeon. GTDB lineage: Archaea > Nanobdellota > Nanobdellia > Woesearchaeales > 0-14-0-80-44-23 > 0-14-0-80-44-23. The sequence goes on along the minus strand of JAVZCZ010000001.1, from coordinate 128,597 downwards.
CAAACTCCTCTTCTAGGAGTATCCCATCCGTGTCTCTTTTTGAGGCGGGTTTCAAGCTTAGATGCTTTCAGCTCTTATCCCTTAGCGCGTAGCTGCCCGGCCTACCCTGTCGGATAACCGGTCGACCAGAGGCGCCGAACCATTGTTCCTCTCGTACTAAATGGTCCTTCCCCTCAGACACTAGTGCATTCCCAGTAGATATTAAACCAACTGTCTCGCAACGTTGTGAACCCAGCTCACGATCCCTTTTAATGGGTGAACACCCCCACCCTTGGCTGCTTCTGCACAGCCAGGATAGGAAGAGCCGACATCGATGTAGCAAGCCCCGCCGTCGATGTGAACTCTCGGGCGGGACAACTCTGTTATCCCCGGAGTAACTTTTCGGTCATCTCAAGCCCCCACCAAGGAGGACATTGAGGTTCGCTAAGCCCAGATTTCTCTCCTGGATTCTTCCTTGTCGGGAATCCAGTCAGGCCGGCTTTTGCCTTTGCACTCCACACCGGATTTCTGACCCGGTTGAGCCGACCTTTGGGCTCGGCTGATATCCTTTCAGCCGAGTGCCACCCCAGCCAAACTGTCCGCCAATCGTTGTCCCCTATTCGGGTTAGCAATTCTGATTTCTTAGGATGGTGTTACACTTTCGTCTAAACCCAATCTCTCGATTAGGTCTTCAAGCAACTCCCATCTACTCTTTACAAAGAAGTCCGAATTGCAGCAACTAGCTACAGTAAAGTTTCACGGGGTCTTCACTTCCCACTGGGAAACTCTGGCCTCCACACCAGAACAGGATGTTCAGTAGGTTCCAGGTAGGGACAGTGAGGATCTTGTTACATCACTCATGCGCGTCGTCATTCAAACGACAAGGTATTTCGCTACCTTAAGAGAGTTATAGTTACCCCCGCCGTTTGCCTGCTCTTAGCTCCGTTGGACCGGAGTTTGAAGTACAGGTACTGGGCAGATGTCACATTCCATTCAACCCCTTTCGGGATAGCGGAATGTTGTGTTTTTGTTAAACAGTCAGACCCCCCTAGTCACTGCGCCCTGTTTTCGCACTCTTACGAGCACGAAGGCAGGGACCCCTTATACCGAAGGTACGGGGCCAATTTGCCGAGTTCCCTTACCCGGATTATCCCTATCACGCCTTGGGCTTCTCACCCAGGGGCACCTGTGCCGGTTCTTGGTACGGTTGCTCAAGATTTTTTTGGATTCCTTTTTCACGGGTTCCAGGCATCGGCTGAACTGGCGTGCGCCAGCTCGTCTCAGCTTGCTCGGGTTCTCATCATTATGATACTCCCCCGACCTATTCTGATTAACATGAACGACGGTTCATGTCAACCTAGCCCGAAACGTCAGGAATCCAACCTGCGTTGCCGCACATACTTGAGCAGTACGGGAATATTAACCCGTTTCCCTGTCCCGCGACTCCCAGCTAGGGGCGCGGTTAGGACCGACTAACCCTTGACTGAACTGCATTGTCAAGGAAACCTAGCCCTTTCGGCGGCAGAGATTCTCACTCTGCTTGGATCCTACTCTTGCCAGGATTATTATTTCCACAAGGTCCACGTTTCCTCTCGGAAGCGCTTCTGCCCTTGCAGAACACCGATCTACCGCAGATTTTCATCGCTTGTGGTATCGGTAATTGGCTTAGTCCCGTCCGTTTTGGAGGCCTGTAACCTTGACTGGTAAGCTGTTACGCACTTTTTAAAGGGTTGCTGCTTCTAAGCCAACCTCCCAGCTGTCTATGGCTACAGACACTCTTCGTCCTTTGACACTTAGCCAATTTTAGGGACCTTAACCACAATCTGGGTTGTTCCCCTCTCGGATGTCAAGCTTAACCCAGACACCCCGTCTCTCAGGGTCTACGACGCCTAAAAATTCGGAGTTGGACAAGGGACCGATCCCTTTCGGAACCTAAATCCCCAATCCGTATCTCTACCTTTTAGGCAGTCTCGCCTGAGGCCTGACTGCGGCCAGATTCGATCGGAACCAGCTATCACCGGGTTCGATGGGCTTTTCACCCCTATACCAAGGTTACGAGAACACTTGTACGTAGAACCTCTTCGGGCCTCCACGGGGTTTTATCCCCGCTTCACCCTACCCTGGCATAGATCACCCGGTTTCGGGTCGTGCTCAAGTGACTCAAGGCGCTTTCACACCCGTTCCCTCACCCTTGCGGGCTGCGGAAACTCGCTTTCGCTTCGGCTACCTTCATCAGTTAACCTCGCCACTCAAGCATACTCCCTGGCTCGTTATTCAAAACGAACGCTAGAACACCGTAGTGCCCTAGCACGCTGTCGCTGCCAGATTTCAGGCTCTTTTAACTCCCTGTTATGGGTTCTTTTCAACTTTCCCTCGCGGTACTTCTCCTCTATCGGACTTAAAACGTATTTAGGGTTGGAAGTTGATGCCTCCCAGATTCCCGCACAATATCCGATGTGCGGTACTCAGGAACTCGCCAGATTCTCTACCCAGTTACTCCTACGGGGCTTTCACCCTCTAAGGCCCTCTGTTTCAAGAGAGTTTGGATTCCCGGATAAAGAACCGTGCATGCGGTCCTACAACACCACATCTTTCGCACCTTGCGGAGCGAAATTCAGTTTGCCCTGAGCGGCTTTCACTCGCTGTTACTAACCGCATCTCAATTGATTTCTCTTCCTGCAGGTACTGAAATGTTTTAGTTCCCTGCGTTCCCGATCCTTTCGGATCGCCCCTCGCGGGGCAGGATTCCCATTCGGAAACCTCCGGTTCAAAGCCCACATGCGGCTCGCCGGAGCATAATGCTGCTTGTCGCATCCTTCATCGGCGTTTTAAGCCGAGTCATCCATCTGACAGCTTCATCCTATTCTGCTTCCTATGCATGGTCTCATTAACATCAACCCTTCGCTCAGCATTACCCTGTAATGCTCAGCTGCACTCAACTTGTGAGCGTGAATATTTTGAAAGGAATGGACCCGTCGGGAATTCCACAGCCCACCAGATTAATGATGGACTTTTTTGAACCCGAGGCCCCCGCCGTTCTTTGCTCATACAAAGCGTGCAAGGGTGGTGCTCTACCAGACTGAGCTACGGGCCCATCCTCCTATGAATATAAAGGCGGATATGAGAGATTAAAATAAAAAAAGGAGGTGATCCAGCCGCAGGTTCCCCTACGGCTACCTTGTGACGACTTAACCCTTCTTACAAAGCCTAGATTCGGGTTAATCAAGAAATTAACTCTCGTCTAGACTCTGCTCGAGTGGTTTGACGGGCGGTGAGTGCAAGGAACAGGGACACATTCACCAGAGTGTGCTAAACTCTGATTACTAGGGATTCCGGCGTCATGAGGGCGAGTTACAGCCCTCAATCCGAACATGGTTGGGTTTAGAGGCTTAGCTTCCCCTTTCGGGGTTGCATCCCATTGTCCCAACCGTTGTTGCGCGCGTGTAGCCCAAGGCATCCGGGGCATACAGACCTACCGTTGCCTGCACCTTCCTCCCAGTTTCCCGGGCAGTCCCCATAATGTGCTCGATCGCAGGAGCTCGTTAGCAATTATGGGTACAGGTCTTGCTCATTGCCTGACTTAACAGGACATCTTGCGACATGAGCTGACGACGGCCATGCACCACCTCTCGGCTCATCAGGTAAAGTCATTAGCTTGACCTTCATCTTGCCGTCGGCCTTGGTGAGATTCCCGGCGTTGAGTTCAATTGAACCGCACACTGCACCCCTTGTGGTATTCCCCCGCCTATTCCTTTAAGTTTCAGTCTTGCGACCGTACTTCCCAGGCGGCGAGCTTAACGCCTTCACTACGACACCGCGCATTCACGAAGAATGCGCGACACCTAGCTCGCAGGGTTTACGGCTAGGACTACTCGGGTATCTAATCCGGATTGCTCCCCTAGCTTTCGTTCCTCACCGTCGGACCTGTTCTGGTGGAACGCCTTCGCCACAGGTGGTCTTCTGTAGATTATAGCATTTTACCGCTCCCTACAGAATACCTTCCACCCCTCCCAGTCCCTAGCTCAGCAGTCTTTCCTGCGCGCCGTCAGGTTGAGCCAGACGATTTCACAGGAAATTTACCAAGCCGGCTACGAACGCTTTAGGCCCAATAACCGCGATCACCACTCGTGGCGCCGGTGTTACCGCGGCGGCTGGCACCGGTCTTGCCCACCACTTATTCGCCAAGATTCTTGCTCTTGGCAAAAGCCTACGCTTGTAGCGTAAGCACTGAGGGTTGCCTTATCGCACTTTCGTGCAGTGTAAAGGTTTCGCGCCTGCTGCACTCCGTGGAGCTAGGGCCAGTTTCTCAGTGCCCTTCTCGGGGCGACCTCTTCCAAGGCCCCTACTGATCTTCGGTTTGGTGGTCCGTTACACCACCAACTGCCTAATCAGCCGCCGACTCATCCTTAGGCGTTGCCTTTCAGGAAAAACTCATTCCAGAAGAATTTCCCTATCCGGGTTTAACCTCAGTTTCCCGAGGGTATCCCAGACCTAAGGGTAGATTATCGACGTGTTACTGAGCAGTTTGCCAGTGTCTTGCGACCCTTGGACTTGCATGGCTAATTCCAACCCCCATAGCAGCAATCTCCCGCAGGATCAACGGGATTTAATGCGGTCTTTTGAGCACGTTCGCTTATAACTTCAACTTAAAAGAATAGGACTTGCACTCTCACAAGTCACTTCTCGGTCTCTCATATCCACCTTCGCACTTGACAATCCTGTCAAGCACACATCTTTTGCTTACTGAAACCTTTCGGTTCCAGTCGGAGACAAATGTTAACTGAGAAAATTTCAGTTACAATAAAATAAGAGCAGGTAGGTTATATTTAAAGCTTTCGGTTTATGGTTAGTTCGTTTTTAAGTTAATAAAAAATTCAGAATGAACCAATAGAATGAACCTATATTTATCTTTTATCCAAAAGAATACAAATTAAAAACTAAAAGATTTAAATATTTTTAATTAAAAAACAAGTTAAGTGGCTTGTTATATTCTACTATATTCCTTACGCCTGAAACCTCATTTAGAACTTCAATTAATTCTTTATGATTAGGCTCCCAGATGTCAATATCGTAACCAGTAACTCGTTTAGAAGAGTTGGTTAGCTCATATAGTGTCCCTACTAGTGCACTAGTCGTAAGGTTGTAAATATAATAAGTGCCTTGGGCAGTATCTTTTTTAAGCCCATAGCCGGAAAAATGGATTATCATATTTATGTAGCTAATTGAAGCAATATTATTTGAAGGAACCTTATTTATTCCTATGCGGTTAACTATGCCTTCTAGGCTTTCAGACATTTTATCACCTCCATAATATAAGAAAAACTAACTGATTTATAAATTTTTCGTTACTTATTAGTTACAACAACTTATTAGTACGGTTCAATCCTTCTCAGGTTTATCAGCTCGTATGAGAATCCCAGAACCTGCTGAGTAAAAATAGAGGATGGAGTAAATATCAATCTTTCAAGAGATTGTTTATCCTCAGAAATAGTCGAAATTAATGGTGCTTCAGAAGTGAATATAAACTCAGGCGCGTTTGCATACTGATCCTTCAATAGCACTGCACAAAATAGCCTCTTAGGCATAAGATCATTTATTACTCCATCTATAAAATCTTGTTCTGAATAAGAGAAAAAGTGAGGATTTTTAGCATTCTTCTCCACAGCACTTTTAAAATATTCATCAATGGTTTTTCCTAAAAGTTTGTGCTCCCTTTCAATACTTTCAACTGCGTCTAAAATTATGTATCCCGCAGGACTTTTTTCAAAAGAAAAAAAGATTCTTAGATAAGAAGAATTTGAAAATGGGGACTGCTTTATTTCTACTTTAACATCCGGAAATGTTTTTATTACCATGCTGATCACTTATAAAATCATAAAGAGTCGTGCATATTCCTAAGAAAATTCTTATCATACTTAAATCCCCAAGCAATTTGAGTCAGCAAATCTGAAGGCACAAAGATTGTACGGTTAACATTTTTAGCAACATAGCATCCCGAACCAGTAGAGAGGAACTTCTGCAATACGCTGTAATCCTCAATTATTCGCTCAACGCTATTTGGCTTTGACTCTTCTTCTATTACCCCGTAAACTAGATTCAGTTTGACAAAATTTTTAATCATGAAGTCTAGGAAGTCTTTCTCATTATAATGAAAGATTATTCCCTCTTTTTGAGCATCTTCCAATGCGCGCGAGACATACTCATCAATAGTAGCGCCCACAAGCATCCTTTTTGATTCAACTGAGAGCAGCATAAGTTGTGCAATATAACTAATTGGGTCCCGCTCCTCAGAATATAACAATTTTGAAAAGTACGGACTCTTAGTTACTAGCTTTTTTAGCTCTACTTTTACATCTGGAAATATCTTTATCATAGCCCACCCCTATTTTAATTATGATTAAAGGTTTTATAAACTTTTTTATTTTTAACCACTTATTAATAATAAAATTTTTTAGCAGACCTTGAGAATAATCAAAAGTTTTAAATATAAGTATATCTTAGTATATCAAAAAGTATATTAGAATTGGTTTGAGAGGTGTCACTATGAAGAAGAGGGGCGCAATTGAGGTTTCTGTAAACACCATAATAATTCTGATATTCGCAATAGCAATACTCGGAATAGGACTTAATTTTGTAAGAAATACTATAAACAAAGCAACAGGCCAAGTAACTCAAATTAGCGACCAGCAGAAAACTGAGCTTTTAGATGAACTTAAATCTTCTGGAAAAAAGTTCATTGTAACCCCCACACAGCTTGAGTTAAGCACTACAGATAAGAGACAGACTCAAGTTTACTATGCAATAACTAATTATAAAGAGGATACTACCGGTACTACCCAATTCAAAATAACTTGGACATGTTATACACTTTCAGATGTAGAAGCAAAAACTGCGTTTGATATTATAATATTCCCACCTAAAAATCTTGAAGTAGGAGAGTCGGATGCAAACACCATAAACATAAAAATAAAAAATGCAGCAAAGGGATCAGCATACTACTGTGATATAAACGCAGTTGATAGTAGTGATAGTAGTAAGTATGCCTCAGCCCGCATATCAATAATGGTTAACTGAGTTAAGCTGAAATGACACTCACCAGGAAAGGAGTAGAGTTCTCAGTAAGCTACCTTGTTGGCTTAATCCTTGCAATAGCTGTATTTGCCGGCGGCATGTTCATCCTGAGAGGAATACGAAAGACTAATGAGGACATCCTAGCGAATTACGCTGATGAATATTCTCAGAAGATGCAGGAATTGGCTTGTCCATCTCAGGATTATGTCTGCGTTGATACAGTTCAGAAGGAGACAACAGTTGGAAGAGCAGTTGGATACACTCTCAGAATTTTAAATGCTAAAGATACGGACAGTGATTTTTATGTCAACATAGAACTCAAATCATCCCCTTCAGGAGCTGACGCTACTAAGATAATTTTCATTCCTAAAAATAGTGAGGCTTTTAGGATTCAGAGCGGAGAAGCAACTCAGATTCCAATTATAATTCTGCCCAAGCCGGGAGCAAAGCAGGGAACCTACTCTTTTAGGCTTCAGGTCAAGGACTCGGACGGGAATAATTACGGGCCTGTCAAGCTATTATACCTGATAGTAAAATAAGATTAGATGTCTAGTGCGCTAGCCTCCTTTGCGTGCTGCATTATGAACTCCTTTCTCGGCTCAACCTCGCTTCCCATCAGTATTGTGAATATCTTGTCAGCCTCAACTGCGTCTTCAACGGTTACTTTTAGAAGGATTCTCTTATCTGGATTCATTGTAGTTTCCCAAAGCTGTTCAGGATTCATCTCTCCAAGGCCCTTGTAGCGCTGTATTGAAGCGCCTTCTACCCCAACCTCTTTAAGATAGGCTTCCAGCTCGGCATCGTTGTAGCAGTATCTTGTCGTTCTATTCTTGACTACTCTATACAAGGGAGGCTGGGCTATGTATATGTGTCCATTCTCTATTAGAGGTTTCATCTGTCTGAAGAATAGTGTGAGCAGTAATGTCCTGATATGAGCTCCATCTACATCTGCATCCGTCATTATGATTATCTTATTGTATCTGAGCTTTTTTATGTCAAACTCGTTTCCCACTCCACATCCGATTGCAGTTATGAGGTTGGCTATCTCCTGACTCTTAATTATCTTGTCCAGGCGTGCCTTTTCAACATTAAGGATTTTTCCCCTAAGTGGGAGTATTGCCTGAAAATCCCTGTTCCTGCCCTGCTTCGCTGAGCCGCCTGCTGAGTCGCCCTCAACTATGAAGAGCTCTGACTTTGCCGGGTCCCTTTCTGAGCAGTCTGCAAGTTTTCCTGGAAGAGATGTGGAGGAGAGAACACTTTTTCTTCTTGCAAGCTCTCTCGCTTGTCTAGCAGCGTTCCTGGCTGCAGCAGCATTTATGCACTTCTCAACTATCAGCTTTGCCACTGCAGGATTCTCTTCAAGGTAGGATGAGAGCTTGTCAAAAACTATTGACTCAACTATGCCTTTCACATTTGAGTTTCCCAGCTTGGTCTTTGTCTGGCCCTCAAATTGCGGGTCTGGAACCTTCACGCTTATAACTGCTGATAGGCCTTCTCGCACATCCTCGCTGGAAAGAGCCTCTTCGTTCTTGCCATTCTTTCCATTTCTTGCGGCAAGATAATTATTTATGGCGCGGGTAAGCGCACTTTTGAAGCCTGAAAGGTGAGTGCCTCCTTCTATAGTGTTTATGCTGTTGGCAAAGCTGAAAATGTTTTCTGAGTAGGAATCAGTGTACTGCATCGCAACTTCAACTTCCACTCCGTCTTCAATCTTGGAAAAATATATTACGGGGCTGAGGGGCTGCTTGTTCTGGTTTAGGTACTCTACAAATGAGGAGATGCCTCCTTCGTACTTGAATGTGTGTTCCTTGCCAGTTCTTTCATCTCTTATCGTTATTTCAATTCCCCTATTTAGAAAGGCAAGTTCTCTCATTCTGGAGCTTAGAATGTCAAAGCTGAATTCAGTGGTGTCAAATATTGATGGGTCGGGCCAAAACCTTATTATGGTGCCCGTCTTTTCAGGAGGAACTTCTCCTTCCACTTTAAGTTCTGAAACTGGCTTTCCATATTCAAACTGCATCGTCCAAATCTTTCCTTCTCTGAAAACAGTTGCCTGAAGCCTTGTTGAGAGCGCATTAACTACTGACACGCCAACCCCGTGAAGTCCTCCGGATACCTTGTAGGATTTTCTGTCAAACTTGCCTCCAGCGTGAAGCTTTGTGAGAACTATCTCCATTGCGGACTTTCCAAAATTAGGCATTACCTCAACAGGGATTCCCCTACCGTCATCCTGAACACTTACAGAGTTGTCGGAGTGTATTATCACGACTATCCTTTTACAAAATCCGCTGAGGGCTTCATCTATGCTGTTATCAACTACTTCATATACTAAGTGGTGCAGTCCGGCGCTGCTTGTGCTTCCGATGTACATTGCAGGCCTCTTCCTGACACCTTCTAAGCCTTCTAATACCTGGATGCTGTCTGCTCCATATTCTTTAAGTTTTTGAGGTTCGTTAGTTTCTGTTTTTTTATCTTCAACCATTTGCCCACCAGCTTTCAAAGTTTGTTTTAAAAATTGTTTTTGAAAAATTTCAAAGTGAGATTTTGTCGTCGTAAAAATTTAAGTTATATCACCACTTTTTCAATGAGAAAGCATATCAGAGTATTTAAAAAACTTTCGCTTTTATTTTGGCTTTTTAGCGTCTAAAAATGCAGAATTTTAGCTTTTTAGAAGTTGTCAAGAATTGCTATTTTTTCTCGCTCCTATCAGACGCTGGCTAAACTGAGAAATTATCCTGTTCAAAACTTCCTTCTTCTCATTTAAGAGCGCTTCCGAGTCAGCTTCTATGTTTAACCTGAGCAGCGGCTCAGTATTAGAAGCTCTCAAACTGAAACGCCAGGAGCCAAACTCCATAAAAAGCCCATCCAGGTGACTCTCACCCTTCTTTTCCTTCTCAAAAACCCTTTCCACCTCTTTAAGGATGCGCTCCTTCTCTGCAACTTCAAAGTTCAACTCGCCACTCTGAAAATACTTATTCCTACCTGCAAGAATAGAAAGTTTGCCCTTCTCACAAACTATCTTAATCAGCTGCAAACAAGTTATTAAGGAATTTTCAAAGTATGAATTAAACATCGGATAGTAATAGTGTCCCGAAAGCTCACCTGCAAAAGCCGCCCTTTCTTCCCTCATCTGCCTTTTTATTAAAGAATGTCCAATCCTACACATTATGGGAATCCCGCCAGCTGCTCTTATAGTTTCAGGCACAAAAATGCTGGAACGCAAGTCATAAAGAATCTTCTGCCTCGGCTTAGAACTGCAGATGTCCTCCCCAACAATCGCAGTAATGATATCCCCGCGAACTATCCTTCCAGATTCGTCAAGAAACAGAACCCTGTCACCGTCTCCATCAAATATTATTCCCAGATCGGCACCTTCAGAAACAACCCTCTTAGAGAGCAAATTGCAACTCCCCTCCTCCATAGGATTCGGGCTGTGACTGGGAAAATCCGGATTCGGCTCAGAATTCATAAATATCACATCCAGAGGAAGCCTTCTAAAAAATTCCAGAGCAGCCGGGCCCATCGCTCCTGAAGATAAGTCAACTACAATCTTAAGCCTTTTAGCAAGTTTTGAAACATCAACATATCCAGAATTAAGTGAATATTCAACAAACTCCTTTCTGAAACTCTTATTTTCAATCTCGCCCTTACCAGTTGGAAGGCGAAGCTCATAATAGTCCAGACACCTCTCTTTAACTGTAGCCATCTCCTCATCTAAGGTTACAGGCACTGCTCCCTTCTTAACAATTTTAAGCCCGTTATACTGTTTAGGATTGTGAGAAGCTGTAACCATGATACCCATGTCAAACTTCTGCTGAGCAACTGAAAAATAGAATTCGGGAGTACTTGCAAGTCCTGAAATGCAAACTCTGAGCCCTGCCGAAGCCAAAGTCGTGGCTATCGCATTTGCAATGCTCTTTGAGCCCCTTCTTGAATCAAAGCTTACAAAGCAGTTCCTTGCTGAGAGCACCTCAGCAGTCTCGTAAGCAATCACTGCAGAATCATTCTCATTAATCTCAGAAGGATAGATTCCTCTTATGTCGTACTGCTTGAAGATTTCCGGCTTCATTTCTTCCTCACTCTTGCAACACTTTTAAATTTATATGAAAGAAAAGCTAAAGAGGAGTGCATCATAATCAAAGAATAGAATGCACAGAGCAGGGCTGCAAGCAGCGGATTCAAAACGGCTCCAAAAGTCAAATATGCAGTAAGAATTCCTAAGGCTAATAAGATGTGATATGCTATAGAAAGAGCTATCTTGGCATTAGAAGATTTTACTACTGCATCAGAAAATTTTATAACGAATAAAACCTTTTTCAGATCGCTTTTAAGTATCACTACCTGGCCAGCTTGGACATTAGGGCGCACCTTACTTCCAAAAGCTATTCCAACATCAGCCCTTGAGAGCGCCGGAGCATCATTTATACCGTCACCAACCATTACTACAACGCTTCCATCTGCTTTCAGCTTATCAATCTCCTCTGCCTTATCTTTTGGAAGCACATCTGAAATTATGTCATATATGCCAATCTTTTTTCCAACAGCAAATGCAGTATTCCTATTGTCCCCCGTGAGCATTACCACTCTCTTCTTCAGCTTCTGAAGTTCTGAAACAACTTCTAAGGCATTCTCACGAATGGCATCCGCGAAGGCTATTAAGCCAAACGGCTTCTTGTCCACTGCGAGAATCAAAACTGTCTTCCCATCGCCTTCAAGCCGGTTTATTAATTCTTCCTGCTCCTCTCCCAAAGAAACTGAGTGTCGCGCCATCAGCTTTCTATTGCCCAATAGAATAGTTTTAAGTGAATACTTAGCGACTATGCCCTCTCCAGCTATCTCCTCATAAAAATAGGGAGAACTCACACTAATATTCTCCTCTTCAGCCATTCTGAGTATTGAATTAGCAATTACATGAGAAGAGCTCTTTTCTGCAATTGCCGCATACTCTATTATCTGTTTCTCATCGCTTCTGCTTCCAAATCTGCCGTCGCTCTTAACAAATGGGATGATATCAGTTATTTCGGGCTTGCCCTTTGTCAGAGTGCCCGTCTTGTCCAGCACTACAAAGTTTGCTCTGCTAAGCTTTTCAAGAGCAGATTCGTGTTTAAAGATTATTCCTTCACCTGCAGCTCTATTAAAGGAGCAGGAAACTGCTAAAGATACTGAAATCGCTGAAATGAAAGGGCAGGAAGCAAGCAGCAGTGAAGCTACGGCTCTAAAAGCATCTGTAGTTACTACATTACTACCAGGAATAAACTTCGGAAGAATAATGGGCGTGAGCAAAAGCATTGCCGAGATGAGAAATGTAAAGGCACTTAAGATTACACCTGCTCTCTCAGCAGATTCAATGAGAATTCCGCGACTGTTCTGAACATGCTGAACAGAAGAAGTTATCTGGCCTAGCAATGTTGATTCCCCAACAGCAGTTACCCTGCACTTCAGAGTGCCTTCCTGGTTGTTGGTACCGGCAAAGACTTCAAAGCCAACCTTCTTCTCAACAGGAATTCCCTCAGCAGTAACATTTGACTCGTCTACAGTGGAGCTTCCCTCAATAACTATAGCGTCAGCAGGAACCATCGTGTGAGGCTTTACCAAAATTATTTCGCCAGTTTGAAGCTCTGAAATTGGAACTTCAAATTCTTTCCCTTCCCTAAGAACAACCGCCTTTCTGGGATGAAGCATAAGCATCTTTCTAAATGTCTCGCTTATTCGCCTAATAACACGGGCTGTAAGTAGCCACTCAAACTCAAAAATTAAAATGACAACAGAGGAATAAACGAGCAGCCACCCATCTCTTAGGTAAGTGCCAACTGCATAAAGAAGCGAAGAGCTGAGAAGCGCAAGAATTTTAGTGTTAAGGTGGTGTTGCTTAATACCGTGCACAACTCCTAATAAAATCCTTCTAAAAACGGCAATTTGAACGAGAGCTGAAATTGCGAGAACAAACCAGAAGTCTAACGGAGCTGAAAGCACCAATTTAGAAAGAGCAGCAGCTATAGACAGCAGCATAACAAGTAAGAATTCACTCCTCAAACCACCTCTAAAGATACTCTTACTTCCCTCATGTGGGAGCTTATCAAGAGCATCTTCCTCATTCAAATAAGGCACCACTGCCTCATAACCCAGAGATTCAATAGTCCTGCAAAGCTTTTGAATACTGACTACTTCCTCATCATATTCCACAACAGCTGAACTGGAATGCAGATTTACCCTTACGGAAAAAACGCCTTTTACTTTGCGGAGTGCGCGCTCAATCCTTCCAGCACAGTACTCAGAGCCCATTCCCCCTATATGTATTATAACCTTCTTCATATCATTCTCCCAGCTAACTGTTAAAAAAACCCTTGGCTCGGGACAACATCACTGTGCAGTATTGCCATCCTGCTGCACCAGAAGCCTGTTCGGCCGGGCAAACCTTATCCCTTCCCTTCTCAGAGCATTATAAATCTCAATCCTCAAACGCTCAGAAGGCAGATACATCTCATTAAAGTTTGGGAACCAGACAAACACTGTAAAATTTAATCCGTATTCTCCAAAATCATTGAGATAAACTAAAGGCCTTTTTGATTCCGGCTCAAACAGGATTATGTCCTTCTTGTGCTCCTTTTTAAGCTCTGCAGCAACCCGGTCAATAACTTCGTAGCATATCTTCTTAACCTTATCAATGTCAGTACCATATTCCAGCCTGAGCTGAATCTTCGTCCTGCGCGGGCTTATGGCTGAATGATTTATAATCGGCTGTGAATTGAGCTGCGAGTTTGTAAGTACAACCAGCTGATTGTCATATGTCTTTATCTTAACGCTCCTAGCGCTTATCTCGTGCACAACTCCAAATGTAGAGCCGACCTCAATAGTGTCCTCAAGCTTAAATTCTCTATCAAAAGCAATTGCCATCCCTGCAAAAACATCTCCCAAGGTTGTCTGAAGGGCGAGGCCAACTGCGATTCCTGCAATTCCCAAGCCTGTAAGCAGTGGGCCTATCTCAATTCCCCATATCCTAAGCACAACTGTTATGCAGAGGAATATTATGATTGGGCGTATTAGCCCTTTTATAGTTTTGATAGATGACTCAATCACAGAGTTTTTAACTGTTAGAGTATTAGTTATTTTCTTCGCAAGAAGATCAGCCAGGCCTTCAACCAGGCAGGAAATGCCAATGAAAGCCATGACAACGATAAGCGAGTCGAGTATTTTGATATAGTTAGGATTTAGATTTATGCTGAATAGGTGACTTAGTCTATACATTAGTATTCTACCTGCAAATAAAAATATCATTATCAAAAAGAAAATTCCCATCCTGCGAACATAGGGGGATTGCGCTTTGAAGACAAACCTGTGCATGAGCTTCTTAAAAAGAATCAGTGCAAGCCACGCTGAGATTATAAATGAAACTACAAGCAGAATCGTCCAGCTCAATTCGCTTCCAGTCCAGAATATATCCATTCCCAACCCTCCGTTTACCTGATTGAAAAGTGATGGTTTTAATAATCTTATTTAAATCTTTGCGCTGTAAACACTTGTGAAACTGGTGAAAAGCGATAACTTTTTATTTAAATGCTAAATCCTAAGGCGCGTGAAAGGGTTAAAAAAAACCTTAAAGAAGGTTTGGCACTTCATCTGGGAGGAGGACAGCTTCTGGAGCTGGCTCGTAAACATAGTTCTGGCATTTCTCATAATAAAGTTTGTATTTTATCCGGGCATAGGTTTCCTACTCAGGACTAATTATCCTATAGTTGCAGTAATCTCTGAAAGCATGGAGCACAAGATAAACCCAGCCTGCATGGAAGTGGATTCTGCCCACAACTGCATAAGGTATTACTCCGGATTATATGTGCTGTGCAACACCACTTTTACACAGCAGTATAAGGTGGATAGGCAGCTGTTTTGGAGAAGCTGCGGGAGCTTTTATGAAGCCAGAGGAATTTCTGAGGAGCAATTCTTCAATTTTCCATTTGCAAATGGGCTTAACAAGGGAGATCTTATAATTCTTTTTGGAAAAAAGCCGTCTGAGATAAAAGTTGGAGATGTAGTTGTGTACAGTGCTGGAAACTTTGAGCCGATAATACACAGGGTAGTTAGTATAAACATCTCTGAGCAAGCCAACAGCACTGAGTACTACTTCACAACAAAGGGAGACCACAATCCCGATTCAATAATTCACGATTTAAATATTCCTCAAGAGAAAATACTGGGAGTTGGAATCCTAAGAATACCTCTACTGGGGTATGTTAAGATATGGTTTTTTAACTATGTTGCAAATCCACTCCTAAACTTAATAAGAAGATAATAAGGAAAGGTGAAAGAAAAATGTTTTGTCCAAAATGTGGAACAATGTTAGTAATAAAGAAGCAGCGTGATAGGAAGGTCTTAGAATGCAGGAGCTGCGGATATGTTGAAAAGTCGCAGGAAAGCATGAAAATAAAGGAGAAGAGCGAGATTTCTAAGATTGAAGTTGTGGACGCCTCAGCAGAGGAGAACACTCTTCCAAAAGTTAACATAAAATGCCCAAAGTGCGGAAATAACGAAGCATACTTCTGGACGGTGCAAACAAGGGCGAGTGACGAGCCTGAAACAAAGTTTTACAGGTGTACAAAGTGCAAGCACACTTGGCGCGACTATGAATGAGGTGAATAGCATGGTGTTCAATCTATTCAAAAAGAAAGAAGATAAAGAAAAAGCCAAAATAAACAAGAAAATAGAGGAAGAATACAAGCAGATGCTAGAAGAGGACTACAAAAAGTACGAGGGCAAGGAGATAATATTCATACCGAAGAAGTGCCCAAAGTGCGGCGCACTGATGTCTGTAAGGGAATTGGGAGTTTGGGGGTACTGGTGCGATGATTGCGAATTCTGGTGGGGAACATATGATCCTTACCCCATAGTCAGAGATGCAAAGAAAGCGAAGAAAGCAAAAAATGAGTAAAAGAATTAGCATCTCAGAAGAGGCTCTTAAAAAATTACAGAATGAAAAAACATTTGAGATTCTGGTAAAACCAAGCGCCAAAACAGAAATGATAGAGTGGGATAAAGAAAAAAGTTTGCTGGTTGTCTGGCTAAGAGAGCCTGCTGAAAACAATAGGGCAAATGAGAGTCTGCTGAAAATGCTTAAAAGGATAAGTGGACAAAATTTTGAGATAAAAACAGGAACTTCCTCAAGGAAAAAAATAGTACAGAAAAAATAAATCTACTTCTTAGCTCTCCTGTTGGATCCCTTCTTCTTTCTACTGAACAGTCCCTTAAGCCAACTCCAAAACCTCTTTAGCAAGGATATCACCTTTTCTGAAGAGAAAGCTAATGCTGCAAGCACAATCAGAAGCCCGATTACTATGTAGGTTAGATATGCCGAAATGAAATCCCACGCGGAAGAAGCCGCTTCTGAAATAGCATTCCAAGCATTTTGCAGAAAAGCTGAACTTCCCAGGGAAGAGAAAAACCTCTCAACTGCCTCAAAGTTAAATATTAGAATAACTGCCAGTGCGAAGAATATTAAAAGTGCAATCAGGATGTATATAATCTTTGAAGGGTTATGCTTCCGCGATAGGAGTTTATTAGCCACACCGTGCCCTTCACTTTCTGGACGCTTCTCCTGAACAGTCTCCTCAACGGTAAAAAAGTCAGTAATTATCCTACCAATTATTGTGAAGATATTCTTCCGATGTTTTTTATCCTCACTCTTAGGTTTCTCTTCTTTTGAAGCGAAAGGCACCTGCATGGAAGGAGCGTGCTTTTCAGTAGCTTCAATAACCTCGCTGCGGGTTTCCTTTTTGGAAGCCTCATAAATAGCAGACTCTAGCTCCCTTTTCAAGCTGTAGTATTTGGCTCTTAGAGAGTTAAATGTGGAATTAAACTCCTGTCTTCCGACCTTTTCTGAAGAGCGGCGCTTCTCTTCTTCCAGCATTCTTTCTAGATGTTCTATCCTCTCCAGTATTTCAGGTATCAAGGATGTCTGAGAAGCCTTCCTGTCCACATTAGAGATTGCCCTCTTTAGAGCAGCAACTTCTTTAGAGAGAATTTCCTTGTTTGGATATTCATCCTGAATTGCAATCTTAAACTCTGCAAGGTCGTTCATAACTTGTCTAATGTTTGATGAGCTCCTTCTCAGGCGCTGTTCAAGCTTAGCTAATTCCATCTCAAAGGTGCGCTTGTTCACTGTTTCAGACCTTAAAGATTCTAAAGCGTCGTGAGTGCTGCTGAGTGAAGAGAGTACTTCATCCAGCTCCTTGTGAATGATCTGCTGATCCTTCCTTACTGAGGAAGACACTTCATTAAAGTCCTTCTTGGTAGCAAATTGTCTCTGAGCATATGCTAACTTTTGTTTAAGTTCTTCCTGCGCCTTGTTGAGAGTTGCCCCACTCTTCTTAAGAGCATCTAAATCTGAAAGCTGCTTCTCAATGTTAAGAATCTTCTTCTCTATGTAAGCATATTCATCGCGGAATATTGCCTCGTCTGTTTTTATAGCTTCTAACCTCTCAACATCTTTGGATATTCCAGCAAGCTTATTTTTTATGTTAATAAGCTCACTCCTCAGTTCAGCAGTTCTGGCTGAGAGCATATTCTTAGTAACAGCAGAATCCTTTAAGCTTCTCAATTGCAGAAGTACAGCTTCATCTCCTTCTTCAGCTGAGTGGGAAATCTCACTAAGCCGATTGTTAATTGCAGCCAGCTTTGAAGAGAGCTCATTCCTTGAAGCTGCTGAGTTCTGTATGCTCTCCAGCTTCTTGCTGATGCTCTGAGTATCAGCAATGTGTGCCTTCTCAATCTCTTCCAAGCGGGAAGCCAACTGAGAAATCCTATTTGCAAACTCTTCGTGTTCATACACTTTCTCTTCAAACGAGGCAACTCTTCTGTCAATTGAGGATGCTTTTCTACTTAGCTCAGTAAGCCTTCCTGAAAATGTTTTTGAGATTGACTCAATCTTTCTTTCAAAATCCCTCTTGGTTACAGAATAGTTTCGTATTGAATCAACTTTTCTCTTTATTGAATCCTCAACAGCTGAGAACTCCTCTTCATTTTGCATAATCCTATTATTTAGGCGCTTTTCCGATTCTTTAAGATTAGAATCAATCTGTTTAAAATATTCCTTCTGGCTTTCCTGAACTGCTCTGATCTGAGATGCAAGTCCTGCAGAGCTCTTTTCAAACTGAGAAATTGAAACCTTCTCTTCGGAAAGTCTAGCAACCCTTGCTGAAAGCGCACGTTGAACTGCTCCTAAAGAAGAAAATTCCTTTTTAAGCTGCTCCAGCTGGTCTACTCTTGAAGAGATTGAATCCAGCTCTTTATCTATGTATTCAACTTCCTCATAAAAAGAGGATTTGGGAAGGAAGAATTTTTTGTGCTCCGAAAGTTCCTTCTCAGAAATAGCAATCTTTTTACTTATGCGTGAAAGCTCTGCAGCCTTGGCCGCTTCCTGAGCCTCAATTCTCTCAAGCTGACTTCCCAAGTCTTCAATACGCTGCTTGAGCTGGTTAACCTGTTCTACGCTGGTAGCGCGTTTTAATAATTCGGAAAGTTTGTTAATTTCATTTTTCAGCTGCTCCTTAGAAGCACTCCTGCTAGCAACTGCGCTGAGTTGTTCTTTTATACTTGAAATTTCAGAAGAGGACGGAGCCTGTCTGAACTTGGATTCCAGCTCTGAGAGCCTCTTTTCAAGTGCAGATATTGCCCTTTCATTTGCTGAGAGTGCATCAATCTGTTTCTGGATTTTCAGTATCTCATTCTTTCTTTCTTCATCGTTTTTTGAATAAGAATTTTGAACTGCATTCAACTGAGAAATAACCTGTTTAAGATTCTGCGAGTATTCCTGCCTGAGAGAGATTATGTCGCGCTTTACTGAAGAAAAGGATTCTCGGAGATTTGCATCCAGAGCTGAAAACCTTGTGTTGAGATGTTCAGCCAGCTCCTTATTATCAAGCGAATCATTCATATTGAGTAACACCCCACTTGAAGAAATCAGAAAGAGAGATAATATTTAAAACTTTCTATTTTTTACCATTGCACAATAACAAAAAAATCACAAAAATGAATTGCTCAGCCCATTTTAATAACGCACTTTGATAAGATTCCCCGAAATGTTTAAATAACAAACCTCAAAATCTTAGCTAAAAATATGGCGGTAGTGGTGTAACCTGGCAGCACAGAGGACTGTGGATCCTCTAGACCGGATTCAAATTCCGGCTACCGCCCGTCCAATTTTTAAAAGAAACAAAATGAGAGAAAAACTTCTCCTGCATACCTGCTGCGCTCCATGCCTGTTAGCAGCATTTCACCATCTCAAAAATAACTACGAGATAACAGCATTCTACTTCAACCCAAACATATACCCTAAAGAAGAGTATGATAAGAGGAAGGAAAATGCAAAACTAGCGTGCGAAAAAGAAAGAATAAATTTAGTAGAGGGGGAATATACTCACCAAGAGTGGCTCTCTTTCGTATCAAAAGCGCCAAAATTTCAAAGCCAGCCGGAAGGCGGGGCAAGGTGCCTACTCTGCTTTGAAGAAAGACTAAGAAGAACTGCAGAGTATGCTAAAAATCATGGATTTAAAGCAATATCAACAACCTTAACATCGGGCTCAAACAAGAAAGCAGAAATAATAAACAGGATCGGAGAAGAAGTGGCTTCCCAGTTTGGACTCACCTTCGTATCAGGCGATTTCAAGAAGGGAGGCGGGTTTGAATACTCAGTAAGAGAATGCAAGAGTTCAGGAATTTACAGACAGAACTACTGCGGATGCGAGTTCTCAATAAGAAAATGCTAGCCCTTCTTATAAGCTAGCATTGCGTCTCCAAAGCTGAAAAAACGATAACGCTCAGAAACAGCAACCCTGTAAGCATTCATAACTTCATCATAACCAGAAAACGCTGCCAGCAGCATTATCAATGTTGACCTGGGAGTGTGAAAATTAGTTATAAGTGCAGAAACAGGCGACTCAAATCTGTACCCTGGCTTAATGAATAGTGAAGACTCTCCACTTCCCGGGTATACAACTCCTAATCTTGAAACGGTTTCTAAGGTTTTAAGCACTGTTGTGCCAACAGCAAAGATTCTTCTACCACTACGAAAAGCAGAGTTTATAATTTCAGCAGCTTCGTGAGAAACTTCATAATATTCAGGGTCCATCTTGTGAGAAGAAATATCGTGAACTGGCTGAAAGGTGCCTAAGCTAACATGAAGTGTTATCTCAACAAAACGAGCGCCCTTATCCTCAATGTTTTTCATCAGCTGAGGAGTGAAGTGCAGCCCTGCAGTGGGAGAAGCAATAGCTCCAGCTCTTTTGGAATAAACCGTCTGGTAATCTTCAGGATTCTCAATCCGCTTCTTAATGTAGTGAGGCAGTGGAACCTCACCCTTTGGGAGAATATCTTCAGCATCAGAGCTGAAGCTGAGAATAAACTTGTTCCCCTCTTTTGAGAGTATCTCAGCTGAAAAGTCGTCAAAGAGCAGCTTGGAACCTGGCTTTATATTCTTACCTGAGACTAGTGCTTCCCAGGAACCGTCAGAGCGCTTCCTAACCAGCAGTGCCTCAACCCTTCCACCGCTTTCCTTTCTGCCAAAGAACCTTGCTGGTATTACCCGCGTGTTATTTATTACTAAAACATCGCCCTCACCTACATAGTTTGGAATGTCTGAAAATATCTTGTGCTGAATAGAGAATCCCTGCAGAATCATGAGGCGTGCCTTGTCTCTAGGCTGGATTGGCTCCTGGGCGATAAGATCCTTCGGCACATAATAATCAAAATCTTCAATACTGAACTTTCTGTCCGAATCCATAAGAGAGTGGATTTTTAAGTGTTATAAAAATGTTTCAATTAGGAAAGAGCATACTTTAAAAAATTGGGGGCAACAACAAAAAAATTTTAAATGGGTAGGGTTAAACTAGAGCTTATGCGAACTTCATTAGTCCTAATAATATAACTCATATTCCATACATCATAATAGCAGCATTTATGCTGTTATCATTGCATAAGCTCAAATTTGCAGTCAATAAGATTGAAAGGAGATTAACCAAAAAATCAAAGAATAAAAAATAATGGGGGTAGAATAAGAATGGAAACCTACACTTCAATTTTAATTACGCAGATACCCATAGCAATGGGTTGTCTATGGATGGCTTACGAGATGTATAGGATAAGAATATCTTTTGAGAATATTGAAAAAAAATTAAGAGGAAGAAAAAACTAAAATTAGTATACATTTAAATGTTTTAATATCAAAAAAAGGACTTAAAGTTCAATGAAAGGTATATCAATATAATATTGAGTAAAATTTATATATTAGTGTTTCTTAGCAGTCTTTGGGGGTGTGGAATGGTAATCTTGTTTGACAAGTTTAATCTTCCAGATGACATATACGAGATAATATTTGCAACCGAGCAGCAGATAATTGTTGCTCAGGCACTCATAAGAGAAATGAAGCTAAAAGGGGGTCAGATGACTAAAGCCCAGATGTCAGACTTCGCAACAAGGCTTCACGAGGGCAAGTTAGAAACAAAAATTGACAGAGTGCCCTACATTGGAAAAAAATTAAGGCTCTCATACAACAAGAGGCAGTTTTACGACAGGATACTCACCCCGATGAAAAGCATGGGCATAATCTACTACGACCTGTACAAGAAGATTTATAGAATTTCTGACGACTTTTCAAAACAGCTGTCAATAATTGCAGACAAGTGGCTAGCTGAGATGAAAAAGGAAGTGCACGAATAATCCCTCTTTTGGATAAGCTTTTAAAAAATTGCACGATTACACTCACACATGGAAAAATATTCTGAAGAAGTCCTAAACTCAATCCTAAAATTCTTCCCTTATGAAAAAGTAAGAGAATTCCAAGAAGAACTAATCCTAGACATTTACACATCAATAAAACGAAGCCAAGACATACTCGTACATGCTCCTACAGGAATAGGAAAAACAGTTGGGGTTCTAGCACCATCCCTAAAATTTGTTGAAGAACAGAAAAACTCCGGCAGGCGAATGAAGATATTCTTCCTAACTTCCAGACACACTCAACACACAATAGTTATAGAAACAATAAGAAAAATAAACGAAAAAAATCCTGAAAACAGAATAATACTAGCAGACATATTCGGAAAGAAGTTCCTGTGCGGGTTTGAAGATGTAACAAATTTCCTTCCAAGCGACTTCTCAGAATACTGCAGAGCCCTCAGAGCAGACAAAAAGTGCCACTACTATACCAAAACCGTGGAAAACTCAGCAGAAAAGCGTTTCACAAATGACGCTTCAAAGATGCTGGAATTCCTGAAAGAGAAAAACCTGCCTACCCTGGAGCTGTGCAGGATATGCAGAGATGCCATCCTATGCCCATACGAGATTGCCTGCGGGATAGCCAAAGAAGCTGATGTAATAATATGCGACTACAACCACATATTCAATCCTGAAATTAGAGAGGCATTCCTCAAAAAAACTGGAGCTTCGTTAAAAGACTCAATAATAATCGTAGATGAAGCCCACAACCTTCCAGAACGACTAAGAGAGATGCTCTCCAGCCAGATAAACGAAAAAACTATTCAGCTAGCACTTAGAGAAAACAAGAGATTCTCACTGAAGTGCTCAGATTATCTCAAAGCCTTAATAGAATTCATGATAAGTAAGGAGTCCGAAGCAATAGAAGGTGGAAGAGCTAGCAGGTTTGGAGAAGAGCTAATTGATACTTCTGAACTGATTGAGTTCTTAGAAAGGTTTGAATGGAAAAAAATGCTGAAAGAGCTGGAAGAAAGTGCCGACATAGTGAGAAGAGAACAGAAGAGGAGCTTCCTGGGCAGAATTTCCGACTTTCTGAAGCTGTGCTACAGCACAAGAGAGCGGGAAGAATTCATAATGATAGGCCATCTGAGCAGCAAAGAGAATCCGTTTAGTCTGGAATATTTTTGCACAGACCCATCAATATTAACCAAGGAAGTAATAGAAGGGGCTCAGGCGATGGTGCTAATGAGCGCAACACTTGAGCCAATTGAGATGTATTCAGACATTCTAGGATTTGACTATCCTAACATGAAAGCGTACGGTAATCCTTTTCCCCAGAAAAACAGACTCACTCTGATAATACCAGAAACGACAACAAGGTTTCAGATGAGAAGCGATGTTGAGTTTAGAAGGATAGCATTCCACATAAAACAAGTGCTAAGCCTCATTCCCGGAAGGGCAGTTCTATTCTTTCCAAGCTACTCAATTATGAGCTCAGTGCTGGAAAAGCTGCAAATTCAGGACAGAAAACTATATGTAGAGAGTCAGAAGATGTCTAAGGAGGAGAAGGCAGGGCTTATAAGTAAGCTGGTGAATGACAGAAGCGGCGTGCTCTGCGCAGTGGTTGGCGCCTCATTCTCCGAAGGGATAGACCTTCCCAACACTTTAAAGTGTGCAATGCTAATCGGGCTCCCGCTCAGGCCGCCAGACTTAAAGGTCATGAGCCTGATACAGCTATATCAGGAGAGGTTCGGAAGGGGCTTTGAATACGGCTACTCAATACCTGCCATGAGCAAAGCTATACAGAGTGCAGGAAGGTGCATAAGGAGCAGCACAGACTACGCTGCATTAGTATTCCTTGATGAGCGGTATAACTATGAGAATTATAAGAAGCTCATGCCGCGCGATTGGAAGCTGGTATCAACATCATATTATGAGGAAGTGCTTAAAGATTTCTTCACAAAAAAGCCGTCTGAAAATTAGGCTACTCTGTGCTCATAATCGTTTTATCTTTCAGAATCAGAAAAGTGTGCTCTGCCTGACTGACCATGCCGTTTGAAATCTCAGCAAGCGGCGGATACTCTGTTATTATCTCATCCCTTAAGAGGTTTCTGAGAGCAAAATTCACCTCACCCTTTGAAAACTTATATTCCAACCAGCGCCTAGCAAATGGGAGGCCGTTGTATTCCAATATTAAGGATAATACCTTCCGCGTTATTGGGTCGCGCACTGGCTTCTTGTTGGTTAATGCAAAAACATTCGGCACTCCCGAATCCTCAACTATGCCAACTCCATCAGTGGCAAACGGCTCAATCGCAACTGCCTGAACTGAAAAAAGGCTTTTGGAAGAAACTGCGAAATTGGGTATTGTTGGACTGGTGTGTATCTGAAATTTACCAAGCCCGTGCCCTGAAAGGTTTCTAACAGGTGAAAATCCTAAGGAGGTTATGCTATCCTGAATTATCCTACCAATCCTACCAATCTCCGCTCCAAACTTCACCTCTTTAGCTGCATTCTTTAAAGCGTTCTGCGAAGCACTTATCAGTCTGAGAATCTTCTCATCACTCCCAAGATAGGCTGTGAAAGCAGTGTCAGATATGCACCCTTCAACACTGACTCCTAAATCTACCTTAACAAGGTCTTCCTCTTTCAATAAGGTTTTATCTTCAATGTCGGGACAGTAGTGAGCTGCAAAGCTGTTAAGAGAGAGCTGCACTGGAAATGCCGGAACGCCGCCCAGCTGCCTTATCTTCTCCTCAACCTTTTCCGCTACCTCAACGAGGGAAACGCCTGGCTTAATTAGAGTTCTAGCGTATTCGCGTGCCTCAGCACCGATTCTTCCCGCTCTGAGCCAGGTTTCAAGTTCTTCTTCGTAAAAGTTCTCCTGCATTTGAGGATTCACCACAAAATGTTTTTCAGGTTTTATTAGCAAGTATAAAAAACTTGACAAAAAGTTAAGCTAAAGCTTTTAATGAGACGGAGTAGTAAACTATTTAAATAGAACCCAAATCCTGATTGGAATAAAAATTTAGTAGGGAGGAATCAGAATGGCTGACTTCAAAATCGTGATTGCTGACCCAAAAACAGGAAAATGCTACAAGCACGAGGCAAAAGGAACTGAAGCCTCAAAACTGATAGGCAAGAAGATAGGTGATAAGGTTCCTGGAGAAGACATTGGAATGCCCGGATACGAATTTGAAATAACAGGCGGCTCTGACTACTGCGGATTTCCAATGAGGAAGGACCTAAACGAGGCGGGCAGGAAGAGGATATACACTGTCAGAAGCACAGGAGTAAGAAATGTGCCTAAGGGGCAGAGGCTCAGAAAGACAGTAGCTGGAAACACAATACATTCAAAAACTTCTCAGATAAATATGAAAATCCTCAAGTATGGAACAAAGCCATTAGCAGAAGAGAAGAAGGAAGAAAAGGCGGAGTAAAAAAAGTAAAAAATGGGAAGAAAAAAAAGCGAAGAGTCAATCCTGGAAGGAGCGCAGAATTCTTCAGAGGTAAAAGCAGCTGAAAAACCCAAACGGACATATAAGAGAAAAACAGCTGGAGAAGAGCAGAAGCCTCACCACGCAAAATCTGAAGAAAAAATTGAAATAAAGAGAGAAGATGAACAGCCGGAGATAAACATAGGACTTGTAGGACATGTAGACCACGGAAAAACAACCCTTACAGAACGCCTAACTGGCAAGTGGACTGACACACACTCTGAAGAGATAAGGCTAGGCATAACTATAAAGCTGGGATATGCTGATATGGTGATAAGAAAGTGTCCAAAATGCCCTGAGCCGGACTGCTACACCACTAAGGATAAATGCCCACATTGCAGCTCTGAAACCGTCTTTCTAAGAAAGGTTAGCTTCATAGATGCTCCAGGACACGAAAGTTTAATGGCAACAATGCTTTCCGGAGCCACTATAATGGACTATGCGCTCCTGCTCATAGCAGCTAATGAGCCATGCCCGCAGCCGCAGACAAAGGAACACCTGATGGCGCTTCAAATAGTCGGAATAAAGGACATCATAGTCATACAGAACAAGATAGACCTGGTTTCAAAAGAGGAAGCAATTGAGAATTACAACCAGATAAGAAGCTTCCTAAAAGGCACACAATACGAAAACGCTCCAATAATACCAGTTTCCGCACAGCAGAACATAAACATAGACCTGATACTTGAAGCGATAGAAAAAAGATTTCTAACTCCAAAAAGGGACGAGAATAAAGACCCGCTCTTCTTAGTAGCAAGATCCTTTGACATAAACAAGCCGGGCACTCTACCTGAAAACATGCAGGGAGGAGTTCTAGGCGGAAGCGTAAAGCAGGGAAAACTTGTAGTGGGACAGGAAATTGAGATAAAGCCTGGAAGAAGAGTTGAAAGGGAGGGCAGGGTGCAGTGGCTACCGATAAGGACGCGCATACTTGGACTGATGACTGGCGGAGTGAAGGTTCAAGAGCTAAGGCCTGGCGGATCCTCCGCTATAATGACTGAGATGGATCCTTCAATAGTAAAGTCAGATAGCCTGTCAGGTTCAATAGTTGGAATGCCTGGCAAGTTGCCTCCAGTGTGGTATTCTTTAAAACTAAGCATAAAACTTCTTGAAAGAGTAGTCGGCGCTAAGGACGAGTTGGTGGTTGAGCCGATAAAGATGGACGAGTTTCTAATGCTAAATGTGAATTCTGCAGCCACGGTAGGTAAGGTTGTAAAGCTTGGAAAGGACATTATTGAATGCGCTCTGAAGCTTCCAGTATGTGCAGAAGCCGGTTCAAGGGTAACAATCTCCAGACGCTTGGGAGACAGGTATAGGCTAATAGGCTATGGAATAATAATGCCGCAGTGAAAAAAGATTGAAAGCTTAAGAATAAATAGGTTGCATTCTTAAAAATTTAAAGTGAACGTAGAACTCCCTAAGATTTTGGTCGTTCAGATTTTTCAATTCTGAAACTTCATACACTAGATATCTTTCAAATTCGCGCATTGGAAAATTAGCACTGTAATAAGACCATATGTATACCAGGTGCTTTCCTTCAAAATCAAAATGGTACCTTTTCTCAAACATCTCATCTAGAAAATCGTTCTCATTCTTTGGAAAGATATCCTCAATATAATCAAAACCCAGGTATTCATACTTTAGCTTGGCTTCCCTCGGAATGAAAGATGCCATGAGAAACCTCACTATTTTTGTAGGCGTGGTGTGCCTTCCACAGGTAGAAATATCAATCTGAACATACCTTTCATGCTCCTCTGGAGAGATGTGAAAGTTAAGGTGGCTCTCGCTCAATATTGAAGAGGAGCTCACGCCCTGAGGAGAAAACTTATGAATAATCCTCTCGCGCTCGTCAGCATTGGAAAGAAATACACATGCGTTAATTATATCTTCAAGAGAATCCTCATAGAGATTCCTGCATCCGCTCATTCTGAGATGAACCGTCCTGTCATAAGAATAGGACTTTTGCTCTTCAAATTCCGTGTCCATTTTTAATAATTTATTAACAAGTTGAATTAGGCAACCACTTTCTATTTAAAAAATTTATTAATCCTTCAACGGTTAAAAAAAATTTTAAGTGAAATAATTAAAAATTATTGGAATAGTCAAACAGCCCATCAGGCAGCTTCTGTTCAATCCGAGAAGGTTTGCTAGGAGTCCTATTGAAGAGCAGACAAGAAATAGGACAACTCCGACAAATCCAGAAGAAATAAAGCATATCAAAAATATTGAGGCTAAAGAAAAAGCTGCAATCAGTCCATAATTGAACTTTTGAATTAGAGAGAGAAAAAGGGGTGAGATGAGCATAACTATAAATGCTGAAAGAGCTGCTGAAACAAGAGCGCAAAGAGCCAAAACAGCTACCACCCTCTCAGAAATCCCAAAAGAAACTGCAAGCGCAGTTCCACCATTCCTAGCCTTACCTATAGAAAGAGCGGTTCCAAGACTGAGAAGAAGATTAGCTGACGAAATCCCGCCTGATAGGACAAGATAGTCCTCTCCTTCAGCCTTAGAAAGTTCAGAAGATATGGCAGCAGCCTGAGCTGGTCCCATTGCAGGAAACAAGCAGACCAGCCCACCTGACAAAACTGAGAATGGAAGATTCTTCAATGAAGAAGCTGAAATTCTGAAATTTTCAGAATGCTGATTGGGAATCCTGCTTGTGCTGAAAATGCTGAACATCAGCATTCCAGCACCGAATAGGCCTGAAAGCATTGGGGTTAAGGGGTTTCGCATTTGAGAATTAAGAGCAACAATCCCGGCTGCGCCTGAAAGCAGAAAGCACACTACTGCCCAAACCCTCTTCTTCAAGGTTTCCTCTTTTAGAAACATGCTTAGTGAAACGATGATTAGGGAGTAAGGAATTGCTGGCAATATGATTCTGTAAAGGTGCGGAGCTAAGAAAATAAAAACTGGAAGTAACAAGAAGGAGCATAACATTCCGAGAAGTGCAGCCACAACAGATATGAAGAGGGCTCTCATGCCGAAGCCCTTTAACAGTAACTTGTGCCCTGGCAGTGCGCTTAGAAAGTTTTCACTGCTAGGCGCTCCCAAGAATATTGATGGGATGAAGGAAGAGAAGAGCTGAGAGGCTGCAGCTGAAAATATTAGAGAAGAAATAAGCATGGAGTAAGAGGGAAGAAAAATGCTGGCGCTGAGAAGTGTTGAGCCCAAGAGGTTTATGTGCATTCCTGGAACTAAGCCGGAGATTAGCCCAAGCAGCACCCCTCCAAAAACTCCTAAGAGCACCTGTTCAAAAGCATTGAACATTTAAGGTATAATACATTTATGAATAAATAAGCTCAACTGCCCTCAAACCGAAAGTGTTTCGGAATAGATAGAAAGAAAATAATTTAAATGTCAAAAAAATTTTGAAATGAAGCAGGCAAATATTTGAAGTGCCGATGATGAAGTTATTCCCGCCTGAGAAAGAGATGATGAGATGGAACTCGCTGAGGCACTCCCAAATTTAGGAGCACTAATTTTTCTCCCAACCCAGCAGAAGAAGATAGCTTCCCCTATTCTCCAGCAGAGCAGATATGCTCTGATTGGGAAGAAGTTCTATTTTCTCGCCATAAAATCTAGCTTGCACAGAACTGCAGCCATAAAGCCCTACAAGGAAATAGTCCCTCTTAGGGATGACCGAAGTAACTGTAAAGTTTGACCTAAACCTCATCTGAGGGCTTTCCTGCTGCGGAAAAGCTGAGCTGGGAGCATTTTGAAGCATCAGGAAGAGAAGCACTATGCCTAAAAGCGATGAGGCTAATGAAATTTTACAGAGCGACTCATATTTTAGATCCATAATTTTTTGTTAATAATTTAAATTAATAAGATATATTGATTAAAAGGCGAAAATCTTACGAATTTACTAGTAAAAAATTTAGGGATTACCTCAGAGCTGCAACAACTGTTATAATAAACACCAGCGCCGATGCGAGTGCGGATATTATAATTGAAACTCTCTTAGTGCTTAGTACTTCTAATTGTTTATACACAGTGCTCCACCCCCACCTCAAGCTCTGACTTAATTTTTACACTAGTTTTAAGAATTTGAAAAGATAGTGCCGCGCTTTTTAAAACTTTCTAAACTGTAAGGGCTTACTCAGCTGAATGTTTGAAAAGAGACATTTTTAATAATTTCTGCCAAGTTCAAGTGTCTTGATGATATTCAGAGGTTCTACTCTGTAATAGTTGTGCACTATAAAGTTATGAGCAATTGCAGTGTACCTGCCTTCAAAAAACTTATGTTCACTTATCATGTGAAGCTGCAAGTTGTTGAACCTGAAAGAGCTGCCATTTTGCAGGTTCTCAATGAAGATTTCATAATTAGGAGAGAGTGTGTAACTGCATTTTAATGCACTCAGCTCTTTCTGAGACTCCGGAATTACACTCCAGGGACAATATGCATCCTGCAATTTCCTTATTGAGACTCTGAAATGAGCCTTTTCATTATCGCCGGCGCTTTTGCCAAGCAAAATCTTCTTCAAAAAAGTAATCAGCTGATTTTTATGTTTAGCTGCTTCATCTCTAACTAATTCATAGTTGTTGTTAAGATAAAAAACTATGCCGCGCTTATGCTTAAGAGAACTCTGAGAGTACTGCTGCATTGCCACTTCCTTAATCTTCTCCAAATTTTCAACTATCTTATGGTAAGAAACACCATGTGCATTTAAAACCTCATAGTCCATTCTCTTTATATCAATTAGACTTTCTGAATAGCCTAGAAATCCTCCAAGGCTGGAAGTTCTGAGCAATTCTTCTATAAGTTCAGCAGCTCCAACCTCTAAGGGAGAGGTAAATTCGTTATAATATTCTAATGTTTCATCTGGAAAACGCTTCACTTTCTCTTCCAGGGAGTGTTCATCACCCATCTTGTTAATCCTCCATATATGTCCTGCTTTTAAAAAGTATGAATTTGAACTATTAATATATTATGGCAACTACGACGCTTTCAATCTGACTGAATCTTATCTTGCCAGGGTCGGGGTTGGGATTGTTATCTCCCTTAGCAATACAGAACCATCCCTTCTCATCCGAGCCTATTGAAATTACCCTGTGGATTATCGTGCCCTCAGCATATTCTGACCTGTAAGCGATTATGTCACCAACTTGAATTTCGGATTCTGAAGAAGGTTTGACCTCAATTGCGTTTGAGTTCTCGTTCAGAACTGGCTCCATCGAATGAGTTGGAGTAAAGGAAGCCCACTCAGCATTTGGAATGTCAAGTATAACCTTATCTCTAAAGACATAAATCTGCTTTTCAGTAATCCTGTCTGGAGGCGCTCTTGGCCCCTCCTGTTTGTTTAATAGGGAAGCCACTTCTGATGAAACTTCCGAAGCCACACTTCTCAGCATGTCCCGATTCGGGTTTGCCAGCTGAACTGCTGATTTATATTGAGCGTAAGGAGCTTCTTTATCGTAAAACTCTTCTATGAGTGCTGCTTGGCGCTTATATGTTGATATTTCAGAATATGCTAGGCTGGAGAGCCAGCCTAAAAGGAATACTAAGATGAATGCCCCCAATCTCGCCAATTTCATAATCACTATAAAGTAATAACTAATATATAAACATTGCTATTTTTATCACTAAATAATAGTTATTAATCTGTTTTTGAAGTACATGAACAGCTCTTTGAAGGAGCGGGAGTTACCCCTGAAAATAAGAGCGGGTGAAGATTGCTGGAATCATAAAGAAGGGGAAGAAAAGACTCTTGCAAAATCAAGAACCTCAGCAATTCTCCGCCAAGCGCAGAGCCTAACAACATATTAGAAATTACAACACTCGGCTCCTTTTCTGAGAGGGAACACGAATCCCTCTGTAAAGTGCGCTCCTCCCAGATGCGAGCTAGCTCATAAATGCCAACCTGGCAGTCTAAGCAGGGGCTCATATCAGGAATGTAACAGCGTAGGCTTCCTGAAAAAGGCTCAGTGCCTGAATCAAAAAAAGGAATCCTCTGATGAACAGCAATTTCATTTAACAGCGCCCTCGCCAGGGGATTATCCACGCACCCCAAAATGCAACCATATTCATTCTTCTGAACAAAGGTTTTATCAATCAGAGCATAACCCTCAGGAACACCACCTTTTGAAACAATGCCCCTTATGAATGTGCAGTCAGCTCCCAACTCTCTAAGCCGTTCTGAAAGAACCTCAGCCTTATTCCTTCCAAAAGCTATGGAATCCCTATCAGAGATTAAAATCTGCCTGTTAGCATTGGTAAGCTCCACAGAATCAAAGTCTGCTATATCCACACTAATTCCTGAAAGGCAAAGGGCCAAAGCTGCAAAGTTCCCGAGAGCGCCAGCCCCAACAAGCAGGCACCGCAATTTTTGAGAAGCAACCATCTTTTCCGAAATGCCTTCTAATCCGCAAAAATCTTCATAAGCAGATTTAAGAGCGCTCTCACCATATGAGATGCCAGAAATCAAAGAATAATAGAAGGGAAGCTCTGGAAAAACATCCTGGCTGAGGGGCATAAGAAACTTTCTAACAATATCCAAAACAATCCCTGAAGCAACTCCGCAGGCAGCCATATTAAAACCGTTAAAATAATTAGAATTGCGAGCATCAGCCTCTTTAAGATAATAAATCCCCGGATAGCCCCTTCCTGAAAAATCAGAAGCGCCTCCAGGAAACACTGCTGAAACAAGAGAGGAATAACCATTAAAAGAAACCGAAAGCAGAGGAACGGACAGTGAAGCAGAGAAGTCCAGAGCGTCAAGCTTGGCTTCTAAATTATGAGACGCATCTAAAACAATGTCAGGAATGCTAAATGCGAATAGCTCACTGGCTGAGCGGAGAAGGTAAACCCTGCACTGGGGACTCTTCTGAAACCTGCAGTTCAACCAGTACTCCAAGCCATCACCACTTGGCATAGACCTTGACCCCAATCGTGAGAGAAACTCCTGAGAAGACGGAGCCTTCGCAGATTCGGGAATTAAGTATATACGCCCAACTCCAAGCGCAGAAAGCCCTGCCGCGAGATAATTTGAAGCTGGAGAAGAGCCAAAGATGGCAACTGAGGATTTCAAAAGGGCATCCTGCTTCCAACCGGAAATTTTTGCCTGTCTGTCAAAAACTAGAGACAAATTATCATCCTGCTTTATCCCAATAAGGCAATCTCTGAGCGCCTGCTCCAAAGACAAGTGCTGAACGCTATTAGGAGAATACTCACAATTCTCCTTCTGTATCAAATCATAAGCTGCATCGCTTTTTAGTCTTCCTGAAAAAAACTTTTTAATATTCATTTCTGGTCAGCCTAAAGGATTTTATTATCTGAGCTCTCGCCTGCTCATAGCTACGAAGCTTCTCCTCAACAGATGGTGAAATTATTCCCAAAAGGGATAAAAAAAGATGGTTTTTAGAGAGCTCGCACTTTATGCTAAACTCAATTGAAGAAAGTGCCTGCTCAGCCACCTCAAGCATCCTCAAATTTAGAGTATAAGCCTTCTTCAACAAGGAATCTTCAAACTCATTACCGCCATTGCATATTACCTGATTTAAAATGGAATAGTATCGTGCAAGTTCAGAAAGAGCAGACATCTCATAAGCTGAATCAAATGTTAACTCAGCTGAACCCGAACTTCTTGCACGGTAATAACTTTCAAGAACATTCTCAGCATTTTGAATAACACACTCAACTTCATATCCATATTTTAAGTGCTCCAGAGTTAGACATTCACAGCCTTCCAGGTTTCGTGCAGGAGGCAGAGCTCTTACTCCTAAAAGTGAGATGTTTTCAGGGCGAACGCAGTTCTCACTCAAATATTCGTTCTCTTCAGCCGGTATTTTACCCACAACTATAGGATCAGGAGATGCCGAATCCTTGTCAGATTTTACATGCTCTACTGGAATTATCTTTTTCTTTATCTCCTCAGATAATAAGGAAATGAGAGCAGAATCATCCTCATCAAAGTGCTGTTGCGATTGCAGAACACTTATCTGAGCAATACGCTTTAATATTGAACCAGTGCCTGGCTCTTCAAACATCACCTCTGCATAAGCACCATTCTCATCTGAAGAGCTAACAACTATGCTGTACGCAAATCCTGAAGAAACTACCTCAACTTCAAAAGCAGATACTTGAGAGTTAGGCATCAGCCCTGAAATCTCAACAGTGCGAGAATCCGTAAGTCTGATACGCAGAGAATCGGCTCCTTCAAAATCAATCCCGTCCACAGGATTCCTAAATTCAAAAATCTTTTTTCGGTTGTAATTTGAAATTGACCTAAAAAGGGCTTCAAAATTTTGCTCATCCACATATGAGTGAAATGCGGGCATTGAATTGTGGCTGTGCCACCATCCCAATATGCTCAGCTCAGACAAATCTGAAATCTCACTCAGAATCAGATGCTGATAAGAAGGGTCTCCCAAGTAGTAAAACCTGCTCACCTCCTGCTTGGGAAAAAGTGCTGCATCTTCAACAATTCCGGAGCCGGATTCGCCAAGAAGAAAGCCGCCACACTCCAACTCAGATCCAAAGATTTGAGTAGTCAAGCTTGAGTAGAGCCGAATCTTCTTTAAAGCATAATCAGTTATTCTTATACTAGAAAATTCAGAATCCAACAATTCAGAAAGTGAAGCCAACTCTAAAGTCCTCCTCACCTTCCTCCCAGCCATTCAAAACCACCCCTTAGCATTCATCCAGTGCTTGCCAAATACGCCTGCCGCTCACTCTTAAAATTTGAAACATCAAGCAGGTGATATGGATGCAGGGCTGAAGTTCCCGCCTCATAACCGTGAATCATGGTTTTTTCCGCAATGTTAAGGGCTGCAGAATATTTAGCCGGAACACTTGAGCATCTGCTCAGTTCAGAAGAGACAAAAGAGCCATCAATACAAGCCATCTGAAAACCTGAACCAAAATCCTTAACAAATGGGTGAGAGTACCTCTCAACTACATAAAAAGTCGGGAGGGGATCCAGGAGGCGGCCTGAAGAAACTCTAACAAGAGTAGCTATTCTGGCAGTAGGAAAGAGAAACTGCTCCCCGCTCGTCCTATCCGTGATGACATACTGCCTTCCAGAATTAAGCCATTTGTAAGCGTAGTATCTATCTTCTCCCATCTCTGAAACCTTCAATATTCCAAAAGGATGCCTCTCTACAAATCCCTTTGATGCTAATTCTTCACTTATATTTTCCAAACCAGTATGAAAGCTCCTAATCCCAACCTGAAATGAGAATTCCTGCAGAAATTTTTCAAAAGCATTCCAGTGAAGAAGAGTTAGCTCATTCTTCCAGAGCCTATTCTTACCAAAAGAGTATGAGCGCCCCTCCAGCCATATATCAGAATCGGCTTCTAAATCAGCACAGGGATAAATTGGAATTATCTTACCTCCTGAAGCCAGGCTTAAACCTGCTGAAAAAAAGCCCTTTCGGCACGAATTGCTTATAATCTGAAATATTACTTCATCGAGATCCAGCTGATTTAGCTTATTGATGCCGCCTTGCAGAGCATTTTCTAGAATTCTAGCAGCCCCATAAAATGCGGGGTTTGTAAAAATTCCACCAAGCCCAAAAGCCAGCTCAGTAAGAGGATCAGGCATGATGCTCCTCATCTCATAATCTTTAGATATGTTTTTCACAGCAAGCTCATAAGCCCGTTCGGGATTTTCAAGAATTAGGAAGCGGTCCAGCTCAACAGTTTCAAAAATCTTTTCTGCAGAAAGCTTAATCCCCATTATAACAGCCCGCAGCCTTCCAACTCCTGGCGGCAGCAGGGAATAAACATTCCCTTCAGTCAAAACACACTCTCTTGAAGAGAGCAGGCGTTCAAGGGGGCTCTCAACTATTTCATTCAAAGCGCATCACCTCATAGGGCATGCCTCCCTGCTGAGCCCTAGAAACAACTATGTAAAGTCCCTTATACCTAACCGTCTTTTCTGAAAGCTGACTGTTCCTTAGCGTAGCAACTGCATCTTGAAAAAGAGGAACTGCCCTCACGCTGCGATGCTCTCCAAACCTAAGTGAAGTGAGCCTGCGCCCATCAATAATGATCTCCCTATAATTGTAGGAGCCCTTAGCACCTCTACCTATATCAATTTGTGAAAGGTCAAGGAAGTAAAGCAGGGATGAAGAATAAGCTCTGTCTGAGCTAAGGTAAGAGCTTATTGAGTCCCTAAGATGCTTCTCATCCTTTTCTAGGTCCCTGTCACTCAAAAGTTCGCTGATAAGCTCCTCAAGGGTGAGCGCGGGATTCTTTTCAACCAATCGTGTGACATCCTTGAAGACGGGCTCGCACTCCAGCATTGAAATTTCTTCATTAATCATCGCCAGATATTTTGCTTCCAATGCAGACCACCTCTTACCTACCTTTTTCATTTACATGGTAATCTTTGTTTAAAACATTTTAGAAGAGGGAATTGAAGAATTTTCACAAAAATAGAAAACTTTTCGGGGTACTCGCAAATTTGATTTGCCTTAAGCATCGCTGCACTGAAAAGCCAATTACTAAGTATTAATAATTCTGAAATAGAGAAATAGATAGAGTTAAAAAAGTCAATATTTTAGTTCATCTGATGTTGTTTCATCAAAAATAATTCAGAAATGGCGGAAAAAGAAAAATTAATAAACCTCAAAATAGAAGGTGTAATAGTTTTAAGAGGATGATGGATGAAGCCGTATTCTGAGCACAGCAGGTTTGAACTTTTTAAGCTTGTGAAGAGGCGGGAGGGAAACTTCTGGATCGTGGGGAATCCTGAAACTGAGATTTATGTCAGAATACCCGAAAAGGGATATGAACTCTTAGAGCTGTTTGAAAGAGGGTACAGCGTATCAGAAATAAGGAAAATAAGCAGGGAGCACCTTGGAAGAATCAATGTTGACTCATTCATAAAGAACCTAATAAGGCACGAATTCGTGAAAAGCATAGACGGAAACCCTTTGAAGATTGAAAGTAAGAGAAACATAATTGAGATATTCCGCTTCATAAAGCCCAAGCATGTAAGATGGCTATTCTCAGAAGAGGCATATCTTGTGTACGCTTTTATAATATCTTTTGCTCTGGGAATACTAATTTCTAACCCTTCCTACTTTCCAAAAATGGCTGACTACTTCTTTACTGAAAGCATGTCAAAAGTGGTTATTATATCATTCTTAACTGGCTGGCTTCTGGTTTTCCTGCACGAGCTTGCTCATATGCTTGCCTGCCGCTCGTACAACCTCAAAGCATCTTTCGGAATAACTAATAGGCTGTATTACCTTGTGGCAATAACTGATGTAACAAATGTCTACTCAATAAAGAGAGAGAAGAGATACAGGGTATTCCTGGCTGGTATTGCCACTGACCTTTTGATTGCTTCAGCATCAATAGTTATCTTATACCTCTCTGGAATTGGAGCAATTACACTAAGTCAGAGCATTGTGAGGTTTCTCAAGTTTGTAGTGCTCTTAGAAGCTTTCGGAATAGCATGGCAGTTCTACTTCTTCCTAAAAACGGATATCTACTACGCTTTTGAAAACCTTACCGAAGTTAATAATCTGCACAAGAAGGCGCAGCTCCTATTAAGGCAATTCTTTCAAAGTTTCATTCATGGAAAGAAGCATCACCACTTCAGGCAGCACTACCAGAGCTTAAGAGAGAGAAACATTGTGTTGGCTTACGCAATATTCTACGCTTTAGGATACCTGGTAAGCATGTGCGTGCTTGTATTCTATGGAATTCCAATAGCAGCTCGGCTGCTCAGCTGGGCTTTCTCATCCCTGATGAAAGGAGCTGTAATTGGAAATCCTGCGATATTCTACGACGCTATAATCCTTCTGTCCTTTTGGCTTATTAACCAGGCGTTGCTATTGTACGCTCTGATTAAGAGGTATAAGCTGAATATGAACCCGATGCTCTACTGGTTTTTTATAGCACTGCTGATAACTACAAATTATCTGATAGTTCTAGTGATTACAGCGCTCCTGCTTAACAAAATTACAAGCACCTTCCTCCTGCTTAGTTCAATGGCGATTTTGGGCTTCGCATTCGCATTTTCGTTGATAAAACTTGGGGAAAAACTGAACTCGTTAGGGAACGAAGTGATAGTTCCAGTAATGATTCCCGTGCTGTCCATCGTAGTGGCATTCATAATATACGGGTTCAGCAGGGCTGTAATATCTGGAGCTGGCATAATTCTTGCAAGGGAACTTTTAGTGCTTATGCCGATAACATATGTGCTTGGAAGCGCTGTCTGCTACTTGATAAGTTTCAGAATTAATAAGGCTTATGATTAATAAGCCATTCATATTCTAAGTGAAACATCATCCACAATCTCAAAAAACCAAGTTTCTCTGTTGGATGAGAAAACAGCATTATCTACTTCAAATGACGCCTCTTTCAACACCAACCTGTTCTTTAAAATTTCTGTCTGCATATTGACTGCCAAACAAAAAACTCGCTTGGCACCATTCTCCACAGCAAAGGAATATACACTTCTTAAAGTGTCACCTTTGTAAATTATGTCGTCAATCAGCAGGACATCAGAGTGAGATATGGCTTTAGAGAGCTCTCCAAACGGCTGTTCAGAGGGAATTAGAACATCCTCATCGCCCCTTGAAAAGCTAGAATACCTTACTGAGAAGAAGTTTGCTTCAGGGTAAATATAGTATGCAGCAAAGCCAGGCTCAAACCCACCTGAAGCTATAGGCACTAATGAATCAAACTTCCAATTCTTTGAAATGTCCTTAAGAAGTCTGAAAGAGCGTATCACATCTTCCAGCATTCCCTCTAAGTGTCTATGCTTAGCAACATTTTTGTTGGAATACTCAATTATTAACTTGCGATTGTCCAGAAATGCTTCCCTAGCATTTCTCTTATAAAAATTAAATCTAATACGATCCTTGTTGTAGTATGCTCCAAAGAAGCCTTGCAAGGCGGAGTAGAGCTCATTAAGCACCTTCTCATGCTTATTCCAAGAATAGCCACTCTTCTCTATCAGTCCATCATAATAAAGTTGAAGGGCAGCAGGATAGGCATTCCTGAGAAAGAAAAAATCCTGGTTCTTTTCAATTTTCAAAATTAGTTCATCAATTGCAAGGCCATATTCCGAAGTGCATACGCGGTATTTATTGTATCTCTTCAAAATTTTCACCTTGAGTCATTTTAAGCTGAGCGTATAAATTAAGTGGGCTCATGCGGGATAGCTCATCGTTTTGTGAAAGTATAAAAGAGGCAAGATTTTCAGGTGATATTAAAGTGTAATCATCTATATTCATTAAG
Organism: Candidatus Woesearchaeota archaeon; assembly: GCA_038874135.1. Taxonomy (GTDB): domain Archaea; phylum Nanobdellota; class Nanobdellia; order Woesearchaeales; family 0-14-0-80-44-23; genus 0-14-0-80-44-23. The sequence goes on along the minus strand of JAVZCZ010000001.1, from coordinate 90,152 downwards.
AGCCTTCTTGAGATTATTCTAGATATCAGTTGGGTGTGGCTTCCCTCAAATTTAGAACCATTATTATAAAAGTCAAAGCCGTGGTGAATCTCAATTGTTGTGCCATATTTTTCAAGGATGTGATTTATACCTGCAATTGCCTGTTTAACTGTTTCGGGCTTGCGGCAGTGCACAACAAGGTTGTCTCTGGTTGTATACATCTTGTATGGATTGTTAGAAACTTTTGCCTGGATTTCATCCTTATTCACAATTCCAAGGGCGTATAGGAAGGCAATTATTTCAGGAAGAGCCATTCCAAGTCTTTCATAATTTTTCTTGAATTCCTCAGGGTTTTCTGCTTTTAAAGTAAAGTATGCTTTGTAATACAATTCAATATCAGAACCCTGCTTGGGGATTTTGTAGTGAAAATCTGATTTGTGGTTGAACAAAAATCTTAACCAATAATTGTCTTCTCTGGATAGGCATTTTTTCTTATCAATGTTGCGCGCAAAACCATATTTAGAATAAGGGATAAGCTTATAGGAGTCATAATTGTTTAGGAATTCGCTTTTTTCTTCTCTGCTCTTTCTGACTCTAAAGAAGTCGTACACCATATCTTCCAGTTCTGAATGTGACAATTCTTTATTACAAAGGGATTCTAAAATTTGCTTAGCAATTTCAAGCTTAGCCTCGTATTCGCTCATATTCATCATCTCTACATCTAAAAAAGAGGATTTAATATATAAACCTTTCTATTTTGTAGTTACTGTTCAATGACAACAAAAAAAAGAAAAGTTTATATAGATGAGAGTATTTAAATAATTTCGCTGGCGTGGAAACTTCGGGTGTCCTGCAAAAGGATGCGGCGGGAGTAGCCTCTGCCCGGTGTTCGGCGATTAATACGGCGACTGGACCTTGACTCGCCGTATGCGATCTACACCGCGGTAAGCGATATTCCACGTGCGAAAGAGATAACCTTGATGCAGCACCAACGGTTAAGTTCGATAGGTGCATGCAAAGGAACTCTTTCACCGAGTCCAGAACGCCAGCACCTATTTTTCTATAACAATTAACAAAGTAAGATAAATTTATAAACAATCTTGCCATTTTCAATATTCATGACTCAGATAAACGCATGGGACTCAAACGCAATAAGAAACTATGAACATGTGTTTGAAGAATTCGGATTATCAAAATTTAACGACTACTCAATCAGCCAGCACTATCTGTTCAAAAGAAAGATAATAATAGCACATCGTGACTTTCAGAAGATAGCCGAAGCAATAAAACAGAGAAAAAAATTCTTACAACTAACAGGAATAGCATCCTCGGGGGATTTACATCTTGGACACAAAACAGACATAGACTTCTATCTGGAATTTAGAAAATTAGGAGCCAAGAGCAGATTTTGTATAGCAGATATTGACGGATATGTAAGTAGACCAGACCCAAAAGTGCCTTCTATGAAGATTGCTAAGGAGATAGGAATAAGAAACGCTGCAGATGCAATCGCTCTCGGAATTCCTGCTGAAGAGATTTACGCCCAGTCAAACATGCCGAAAGAGTATTATCAGCTTTCATATGAGATTTCAAAAAAGATAACCAACAATATGTTTGAAGCAATATACGGGCATACAGACTTGGGAAAGATCGCTTCTGTTTTCCTGCAGATAGCAGACATACTACACGTGCAGCTTCCAGAATACTTTGGGAAGGCCCCTTCGGTAACAGGTATAGGTATAGACCAGGATCCTCACGCTCGGCTGACAAGAGATGTGGCAAAGCGTCTGGACTACAATTTTGAGATTCCATCCTTCTTTTATTTTCAACACCTTTCAGGGCTTAAAGAAAACTCCAAAATGAGCTCCTCAGACCCTGAAACTGCAATATTCTTAAAAGACACTCCTGACGAAGTAAAGAAGAAGATATCCAAGGCATTCACAGGTGGCAGAGAATCTGTTGAGGAGCAAAGAAAAAAAGGTGGCAATCCTGAAGTTTGCAAGGTCTATGAAATCTTTAAGTTTCACCATCCTGAAGACAAATTCTTAGAAGAGACATATTCAGAGTGCAGAAGCGGCAGGCTTCTCTGTGGGGAGTGCAAGAAGAACTGCATGGAATTCTTAAACAAGATGCTTAAGGAGCATCAGGAGAAGCACAAGCAAGCAATTATAGAAGCTAAGAAGATTGTAGTTGGAAAATAGTAAAAAAGCAAAAGATTTAAATAAAATAAAATTATCACTACTTCTAAGTAAAAAAATATCGGTGATAAAGTGGTAAGAAAAGATAATCTTGAAAGTATAATTTCAAGACATTCTGCAATACAAAGAATTAAAGAAGAAACCATTCAACACCAAGAAGAGAACAGAAGAGAACTTAAAGAAGAGTCTGCTTTTAAATTCCAATACTCAACAATACCACAAGTTATAAGGGAATCAGCAAAGAAGTTTTCTGACAGAACAGCTCTAATATACAAGCAGGATGAAACTCTAAAAAGTATAACATACGCCCAACTTGACGAGATGGTAACTACATTTGCAGAAGCACTGATAAAGTATATCGGACTTGAAAAGGGAACCCGGGTTGCCATGATATTAGAAAACTCTCCAGAGTGGCTTATAACAAACTTAGCAATACAATACTCAGGAGCAGTAGATGTGCCAAGAGGCGTAAACGCTCCTTCAGAACTAATAAGAACCATACTGGAACACTCAGGAGCAGAAGTTGCAATAATCCCAACACTGGAATACATAAAAAACCTTCCAGAAAATGGAAGCCGCCTAAAAAAGGTAATAGTCATAGACAAGGACTTTGAAGGAGAAATAGGAAATATAATTTCGTATAAAGATTTAATGCGCATTGGTGTTGAGCTTATCAAGAAGGGAAGCTCAGAAGTTGAGAGAAGAATATCTGAATTGAAAGGGGATGACCTAGCTTCAATAATATACAGCTCAGGTACAACTGGAATTCCGAAAGGCGCAATGCTCACCCACAGCAACTATATGCACAACATGGCACTATTAGGAAAAGTTTTCGGAGTAAATGAAGAAGACAGACTGCTCACAATTCTACCAATATGGCACGCATATGAAAGACAGGTAAACTATGGAATGCTCGCAGTAGGCGGCTCAATATATTATGGAAGCATAAACACGCTACTCTCCGACTTAAAAAATGCAGAACACACAGTAATAACTCTTGTGCCCGACATACTAGTGCTGCTATACAAAGCAACTATGAGAAAGATAGAACAATCTTCCCCGCTGGAAAAAATAATTGCCAAAATGCTCATAAAAGGAGCAATTGAATACGACAGAGCAATAAGAATCATAAATGATGAAGAGCCAATCTTTTCAGAAGAAGAGGAGCCAGACAATACTAAAATTCTAAAATCCAAAATAAAAGCAGCCTTATTAAAGCCAATACATCAGCTGGCTCAAAAAAAGATTTATGAACCACTAAAAGAGAAGATTGGAAAAAAGCTTAGAATAATAATAAGCGGAGCAGGACCTCTGCCGGAAGAGATAGATGAGTTCTTCAGCGCTGGAAGGCCAACAATTCCACAAATAAGCGAGGGCTACGGAATGACAGAAACCATAGTTGTGGATGCCGTAAGAGTTCCAAAATATTACAAGAACATGAGCATTGGACACAAGATATTCACCGTAGGAAAAGTGCTCCCAGGAATAGAATACAAAATAGTAGATGAAAATGAAAGAGAAGTAGGCCCTGGAAGTGTGGGTAGATTGCTCTTAAGGGGCCCAAATGTGATGAAAGGCTATTACAAGAATGAAGAGCTAACTGCTAAGGCATTCACTCAGGACGGATACCTTAAAACTGGAGATTTGGCGATGAAGACTATAGATGAATTCATAAAGATAATTGGGAGGGCTGATGACACAATTGTGTTGAGGAACGGTGAAAAGATTGAGCCAGCCGTACTGGAAAATGAGCTGAGAGCCCTGCCCTATGTGGATAATGCAGTCGTTACTTACAAAAATGATAAGCTGAGGGCACACATATTTTTAAATAAGGATTTTCTAAATGTTAATAAAGGTTATGCTCATTTAGAGGAAGAAATTAAAAGAAAAATAATTGAGAGCAAAAGGTTCCATAAGCACGAAACAATAGATGAAGTAGTTTTCCACACAGAGCCAATAGCGCAAGAGTGCCTTTCAGAAACTAAGAAGGTAAAGAGGAAAAAATTCTTTGAAGAATATGAGAGAGGTGAAAAAAATGGAGTATAATCCTAGTGACAAAGAGAGGGAATATAAAGAGATATATAGGATAGTGGAAAATGGGATTAGGATTTGCGAGCCGCATAACAAAAAAGTGGAGATAAAGCCAGAAACGCCTATCCGGGATTATCTGGATTCGCTTGCAATGCTGGACTTTGCAATGTACCTGGAAGAAACCTTAAATAAGAAGTATGGAAAGAAGTTCACAGTAAGCGATGAAGCTTTGAATAATATAAAAACAGTGGAAGATGTGGTTAATACAATCTATGAAAAAATAAGGGAAAAATAAATATATTTTGTATTCTAATATACTATTTAATATACCGATATCTTTAAATACTTTAAAGCTTTTAAACAGAAAATAATAAAAAAAGACAAAAAAAATACTCAGATGGAGGTAAGAAAGATGCCAAGGCCCAAGAAGGTAAGAAAGTATAAGTGCCCAAAGTGCGGTTCAATAATCAGCTTTGAAGAGCTGGAAGAAGTTGAAGACACCAAGACAGCATCTCAAAATGTTAACTGGTAAGAAGATTTTATTTTATTTATAATTTCTTCTAGCGGCTGCGCATACAATTCGTTTGCTTTGGATGATACGCGAGCTTTAAGTTCTTCTTCATTTTCAAAACTCTTAAACCCACTATTATGTATGAGATCTCCTGTGATAATCCTGGCTATGAGCATCAAATAAGAACCGTCATATTTTGACAACACCTCATTCTGAGCGGATAAATCAAAACCGGAGAGGTATGGCTTCTCAGGATAGAGCATTTCAGACAAGATATTGCTTATCTCTCTTATAATTATAGGCGTGCTGGAATTTTTCTGATGTTCAAACTTGATGTTCTCAACATGAGAAAGAAAAGAGTTTATTTTTGTAGGCACTTTTATCTTAATAGAATCTTCAAATTCATCTTCTATCTTGCAGCACGCTTCAACAATTTTATCAAAACTATTCTTAAAATCACTGAGCAGTTTTTTTAATTCTGCCTCGTTCTTACAATTTTTCAGTGTAAATATCTCTGTATATTGACACATTATCTTAGTATTTTCGTAATCAATTATTTCATAGTTCAGCTTAGAGTTTGGGCGCTTAATTAAGAAGAACCTATACTGATTAACAAGTTTTAATCCTGCTTCACTGCAGTAATTTTCAAGAAATAAACAATATTCTGTATCCAAAGGATTATCAGATGTGCTAGAGGTAAGCAAACAGCTATTTTTTTGGTTTAGTATGGAATAAACCTTATTTTCAACGATTTTACGATTAATCTTGTAGCTCACAAAATCCTGAGCTGAAATGTCTGAGAGAAGCTTATTAAGAAGATATGCGAGCCCATTTGTTCCAGTGATATCTGTTTCTGCCATTTTACCTTCTATTTTATCATCCATACGCACGAGTAAAATAAGCAAATATATAAAGTTTTCTTAACTGCACAATAACAACCTTTTTAGAAAAATTTAAATATTGAAAGTGGTTCTTTTCTTTGATGGCTTCCACCCTGGATTTAATACTTGAAAGAGAAGGAGAACCACTATTAGAAAGGCTTGGAGAGAAATACGGGAAAGCCGTACTGATAAACAAGCCTGAAGAATACGACAAAAACGAACTCATAAGTAAGATAGCTTATGATATTGGAGAAGGTTTAGGAATAAACAACATAAAACTGATAGAGTTCAGATTAGTTCCAGAAACAGGAGCTGAGATAAGAGACATAGAAGATGGAGAGCTCTTCACATTTGAAGGACTAATACAACGGGCTAAAAAATTGGAGCCAGAACTTAAAAACATGGAAAGATTAAACAGCCAGCCAATAGCCTACCAGCAGATAACAAGATGTTTTCACAACGACAAGTTAGAACCCCAACCGGAAATGGAAGATACAAACATAATTGAATTTGGCGAAGTGTACTACTCCCAGATAAAAGGGCCAACATTAAGAATTGTAAGGGAGAAAAGAGGATTACAATTCACTAGGAATAAGAAACAGCTGGAAGAACTTCTCAAGTATGACATATCCGAAGGGAGAATAAAAAGTGTAGATGACTACATAGAACAAAAGATAAGACAATTTCAGAGAAGCAATGTTGAAGATTACGGATGCAAACCCCTGACGGGAAAAGAAGCTGAATACGAGTTTTGGATAAAGATGTGCAGCATAATGGTTCCAATTCTCGCAAAGGACGAAAGAGGAACAGAATATGTATTGGGCGTAATACACCTATCAGATTTTGACTATTGGGATCTCAATCCGATATCAGAAAAATCAATGAAGATACTAGAAAAAATTGCCAACACAATACAGCCTGTTCTGTCAAATGCATACCTCGCACACAAGTGGAAGGTCATAAATGAAAAATTAAAAAGAACAAACAACGAATTGGAAACAGCATTAAAGGAGTTAAAAGAGGCACAGGAAATCATAGTGAGAACAAAAGCGCAGGCAGAATATGCAAAATTCTCAGAGCAGGTAAATCATCAGATAAACACGCTTATGCTGGGAGTACTTCCAGGAATAGAACACCTGATTGAAGCCAACGGAGCATACAGCAGAAATGTAGCCAGGCTATTCAGCAGAGGAATTGCCAAGGAAGAGATGAACGATTATTTTTCACTAGAAGAGGAAATAGCGAAACACGCCGAAACATCCAGAAACCTTACCGGGATAGAGTGGATAAGAGCAAAGCAGAAGGCTAGAGAAGTGCTAAGCAAAAGAGGCATAACAATTGACAGCTTAATAGAAAAATATGCCAAGATGCAACTGCCAGAAGCCACTAGTGAGAAGCTTCTAAGCCTTATAGAAAGGCACGGCGTGGAAGTGATTGAATCAGCTTACTCGCTATTTGATATAAGACATTCGCTATCCACGATGAAAATATCAGCAAAAAGAATAGCAGACCTAGTAGGAGCTATAAGAGACTACACCTACGGGGGAAAAGCAGAAAACTATGACATAAGAACTGGAATAAACAGCACAGTTCTAATAATGGAAGTAAAGCTGGGTGGAGTTGTAATAGATAAGAGATATGAAGATAAACAAATTCCTAAGATAACATGCTACCCCGGAGCGCTGGACCAGGTTTGGACAAACATAATAAACAATGCAATTGAAGCCGGAGCAAAAAACATAATCATAGACGCGTACTCACTTAACGAAAATGAACTGGCAGTAAGGATAGAAAACGACGGGCCTCAGATACCCCCCTCTGATATAGACAAGATATTTGACAAGTATTACAGCACAAAGAATAAGAAAGAAGAAGGAAGGGGAATTGGACTTTATATGTGCAGAGAAATAGTTGAAAAGCAACACGGAGGGAGAATAAGCGTTTATTCAGACCCGCAAAGGACCTACTTTGAAGTCATACTTCCAATAAAAAAATAAAACAGGTGAAAAAATGAAAGGAGCAATTTTGATGGTGGATGATGAAGCGGATATACTTGAAGATTTCTTATATAACAGCATAAGAAATCACTTCCCATACTTTGAATGCATAGCCTGCAAAACATCTGAAGAAGCAGTGGAAATAAGCGACTACCTGGATAGGGAAGGAATAAGCATACCAATCTTCATAATAGACGAAGTGCTAAAGGGCAGCACTGAAAACGGCAACCAGCTTCTAAGCCGATTTGATCAGACCCACCCCAGAGCGAGAAAGATACTGCTCTCAGGACAGGCAACTCCAGAAGAGATTATAACTGCGTTGAACGAAGCAGGAGCAGATGTATATATTCCCAAAAAGCAGGTAATTGAAAATAAGGAAGGTTTAATTGGAAAGATTGAAGAACTTTTAAGAGAATATGACAGCGAAGAGGGAATAAAATTTTCAGTCAAGGATAAGGACGGCTCAGAAATAATAATAAGGCCTGCTGAAACTGCTTATGACATTCACGCTGCAGCAGGGCTCGTATACATGGTGTACGCTGAGCTTGAAAAAAGATTCAGAGACGGGGTTATAACTGAAGAGCAGGCAAGGCGGAAAGAGAAGTGGGATGAAGCAGACTTCACTCCTGACGGAAGAATAAACAACCTTTCCAAGCACTATGTTGCCATGAAGGGGGGCAAATGTGTTGGAACAGTTCGCCTCTGGATGGACAAGGGACCTCTGGACGGATTTGACTTCGGCACTGGCGACAGGATGACCCTGCGGGTTGGAAAGTGGATGGTGCATCCAGATTATAGGAGTGCAATTTTATCCACATTCTTAAACGCTGAAAACGGAATTGAGTTCAAAAGTCCAATAGCAATTCCGCTCCTGATAGAAGCTTTCATATCTGCGAAATACGAGTTTAAACAGAACGAGCTCTACCTCACTTGTCTGCCAAAGCTTATAAGGACTTATGCGAAGCTTGGTTTCAAGCAGGTTGGAGAGCCATTTGAACACGCAACTCTCAAAGGAGATGAAAGCGGAGATTTTCCAGGAAAATATGTTGGGATGAAGCTAAACATTGACGAAGTAATGAGTGAGTATTTTGACATAAAAGAGGGAAAAAAGAGTGCAAGTGATAGCCAGCTGAGTATTCCAGTTTTAGATGTCCTGCTCAAGCCCCTGAACAGTTCAGAGATAAGCAAGTACATAACGGTGTACAAAACGCCTTGGGACAGGTACTATTAGAGGTGAAAAAAATGAGCAAAGTAAATTTGAGAAATTATGCTGGCACCAGCGAAGCCAGCCCTTACGACGAACTTGCTAAGCACAATAGAGAGTATCAGCGTCTTCTATCTGTTTACAGAGATTTAATATCCCTATACGCTAGGAATGCCAAGATAGTTGGAGATATAGGCTGCGGAACTGGAAATTTTACACTTGAAATATATGAAGCTCTCAAACATAACGATGGCTTAAAGATATACGCGTCTGACTATAGCGAAGACATGTTAGCAATAACTAAGAAAAAAGTACAAACAAAGTCCCTTGAACAAATAATCCGCTTAGAACAGGCAGATTGCACAGACATAAACACCTACCCGGAAGGATTCTTTGACCTAATAAACATAACCCATGTTTTGAATTACACCGGCAAACCTGAGAAAGTAATAAGGAACATATACCATTGGCTCAAGCCTGGCGGAGTGATGATTGCAGTAGATATAGGAAGAGAACTAAAAGTTGAAAACTGGAGTAAACAGATTTTTAAGTGGACCTATGAGGACTTCAAAAAGAGCGGATATGGAGTATTTGCAATCCTACCCACAGTTTACCACTTCATAAAATACAGGGCTGCAAAGAGGGAGAACGAGAACTTTCACAAAGGACAGCTCTCTGGAAGATACCCAATGCACGCTTCAGAAGAATTTAAGAGATGGGTAATGTATGCCGGGTTCAACATCCTCTACTTTTCAAACGATTTTTACAGAGATCCAAAAACTGGAGAAGGAATAGATGATCTGGTAGTCGCGCAGAAATAGTTGAGATCTTATTTTTTTATCTCAAAAGTGCAAGCCTGAGCGCCCTGCACGACACACTTCACTTCAGAAGCAGTAAGCTTCTCGCCTGTGAGAGAGCTGGCTATTCCCGCTAGAATTCCAGTCAAGTAATGGTCAAATGGTTTCTTCTGCATTCCAAAAAACTTCAAGTACTTCTTAGCAAGATAGTTGTCTTTAACCTTAACCAGAAAACTTGTGCTTTTCATATCAGCGCGCAGAAGTTCAGCACTTCCAAGTCCCAAAAGGCCTACTGCTTCAAAAGCCATGCTAACTGATGAGAAGTCCCTTTTAAAGTGGAGTACCCTGTTTAAACTTTCAAAAATCAGTTTGCCCTCATCAAATCCGGTATTATAAAATATCTCGGCTCCATCGTCTGCACTCAGCTTATTAGCCACATATGCCAGCAGGCTCAAGATTTCTATAGGGGTGATCATGCCGTTGATATCTAAAAGGTTTATTCCCTGTTCGCTGAATGTGTAAACATTTTTTTTCAGCTTAGAAAGTTGAAGCATAAGAGGTGATATATCTTCTTCATCAATTTGTATCGGTTCAAGGAGTGAAGAGAGTGTTTCAATCTTACTGAGCTGCTCCACATCTTTCAATTGTGCTGGAAGCTGTTTAGAATATTCACCTTCAGAAAGCCAAACATCGCGCTCTTTGAGCTCAATAAAGCAGTTCGGGTCGCCCTTGGCAAGGCACTGCTTCTCTATCCCGATTATGTCCTTACCACGAAGAACTGCCTGGGCTGCTCCTGAAATCATCCCGAGCTGGTATAAGTCAACAGGATTCTTTTGCAAGCCGTAAAGATCCTTATACTTAACAGCTTCAGGCGAGTTGTGATATATGAGAATACCGTGCCTGCTTTCCATATCAACTTTTTCAATAGTTATTTTGCCAAGTCCAACAAGGTGTGCCTGTTCAAGAAAGAAGTTCAGGTCTGAAGCGTCCGGCTGGATATTATAATTTTTTATGTATATACTAGTACCATTATAACCCTGTATTCTTCCAAGGCCGAACATTATAGCGTATGCGGTTTCAAAGCCCAACTTCTGAACTAATGCTTCCTGAAACCTTACAAGCGTTTCGTATGGAATAAAAATCATGGGCACCTTCAATAGGATTATGTGGTGTCCGTCAAACGAGATTGCTTTGAAGCCAATTATCCTGCTCATTAATTGGATTAACTGCTTTTTCATAGCTACCCCGAGCTCTCCTAAGATGCCTAATTCTCTTCCAGGCTATGAACAATGAGGCCTTCCTTAGATATTTCTAATGGGTGAAGGTCCTCATCATTCTTGGTCTGCCTCATCTTTCTTACCAGCAGGCTTCTAGAGTATGTGCCGCCCATGCTCTCAAAGCTTATGTGAACAACGCCGTCTGCTAAGAATTCTGCAAGCGCATTTTCAGGGAATGAGTTGTAACTTGTGGATTCCGAGATTAGGACGGTTGTGGTTTCTTCTAAGGATTGCAGGTCATTTATGAAGGTGTAGATGAACCGTTTAACAATCATGTCCCCCATTATTGGGGGTGAAAAGAATACATCTTCCTTAATTACATCCCTTATTGATAGCTCTTGATGGGTTGCGTATATGGGAGCGTTTATTGCAAGGGTGGATAGGGAGTCAATCACTAAGCGTTTTATTCCCTCATTTCTGCACATTTCCAAAATTTCCCTGGCAGTAGTTGAACTTATATCTCTAACGGGTATTGAGACTATTTTAAGCTTGCCCTGCTCCTCAAGCTTTTTGAGGTCCCAACCGAATTGGAGAGCTTGGTTCCTGATGGCATCTGCTGTTTGTTCAAGTGAGAGGTAAAGCCCCTTCTCATTAAACTTCACTGCGCCGTTATAAATGAATTGCAATCCGAATATGGTTTTTCCAGTGCCCGGATCTCCTGCTATAAGGATTGTAGAGCCCTTAGGAAATCCGCCCTCTACCAGCTCGTCAAAGCCCTTTATCCCAGTTTTACAGCGCATCATATTTCATCCCTCTTTTTCATTCCTCAGTTTTTATTACAAACTCGCAGTACGCACTCCCATTTACCATGCACTCCTTTTCTATAGCATCTGCGTCAGTATCAAATATTGAAGACATCATTCCAGCAATAACCCCGGCGGTGATACTACAGTTCTCCTTTTTCTTATAGTATATGTGCGCCACAGCTATAGGACTGTCATGAATTCTAAATATGGCTCTCTTCTTTATAAGGTCCAGATCTACTATTTCCAAATTGCCAAGGCCCAGGGTTTCAAAGAAGTCCTTCATAGCAGTAATCATTTCAGCCTTGCTCTCTCCAATCTTCTGAGTAACAACATCAGTCTCTTCCTTCATGATTCTCTTACTTATTTCGTAAGCTTTCTTAGGTGATATGTCCTGAAGCTGAGTAAGCAGCTTAGAAGGGATTAACGCCTGCCTCTCGCCAAGCATCTCATTCCTGCCGTCCTGCAGCATAAACTCGCTAGCGAAGAGGAGCTTCTTTACGAATGATGAAAGCATAGAAATACTTTATAGAATTCGCTATTTAAATAATTTTCTTAAATGGAATCAAGTGAAGAAAGGGGCAGTATGGATTCTGAGCCACTATTCATATCCTTAAGCTTAACAGCACCTTTTAAGAGCTCGTCCTCACCCACGATGAGCAGACGCCTTACACCAATAGTGTTTGCATACTTCAACTGCTTGGACAAGCTTCTCTCCATAACATCCACTGCAACAGAATAGTTTCTCTGCCTAAGCCTCTGAGCAATCTCAACAGCCTTAAAATACAGAGAATCAGATGTGCACGCTACAAAAAAGTCAATTTCTCTATTAAGCTCAGGAAGCTTGCCCTTCCTTCTAAGAAAGAGCTCTAACACTACATCACCCATAGCATAACCAACGCCGGGGCACTTGTCCCCGCCAAATTGTGAAACGAGGTTATCATAACGGCCTCCGCCAGCAATGGCTCTAAACTCTTTAGAAGTGTCAAACACTTCAAACACGGTTCCAGTGTAGTAGTCCAGCCCTCTCGCCAGGGTGAGGTCAAACTTGCAATACTCAGAAATTCCGTAAGCTGAAAGGTACGAAAGCAGTTCCTTCAATTCTGAAAGCCCTTTTTTTCCCTCCTCGTCTAAATCCATCTGAGAGATATCCTCAATTTTTAGCGATTCAAAGTTGAGTATCTTCTGAACAGCTGAACTTGAAATCCCAGAATCAGAAAGCATCTGCCTGAAATCTGAAGGGGAAAGCTTGTCCCTCTTGTCCAGAATGCGGCAGGCATCCTTAACCTTCTCAGCATCTACGCCAGCATTCCTGAGAAGTGAGGATAAAAGACGCCTATTATTTATCCTGACCACAAAGTCATCCTTAGCGAGTCCGAAGGAGCGCATTATCCAAACTGCACTCGCTATTATCTCAGAATCCGCCTTCATACTCTCAGTGCCCAAGGTGTCAATGTTAAGCTGCCAGAACTCCCTGAGCCTTCCAGACTGCGGCTTCTCATACCTCCAGAAACGCTGGATGGAAAACCACTTAATCGGCTTAGTAAGCTCCTTGAAGCGCTGAGCAACCATCCTTCCAAGAGTTGGAGTCATCTCAGGCCTGACTGCCAGTCTTCTACCACCCCTGTCTGTGAGAACATACATCTGCTCTTCAATCTCAGAGCCGGACTTCTCATGCCAGAGCTCAACAGGCTCCAGAAGTGGGCCGTCCATCTCCTCAAATCCGAACTTTAAGGCGGCACTCTTCCACACCTCAAAGATGTAGTTTTGTATTCTCTTTTCCTCCGGGTAGAAGTCCCTCGTACCCCTTACCCTTTCAATCTGCTGTTTCATCAGAAGGTTTCAGAGTGTTAGCATATTTAAAAGTTTTTGCAGAACTGTCCCCGCTTCTCACTATTTTAGAAATATTTAAAAGGAGAAGGTAAAACCATTCCAGCAAGAGATTTGTTTTAAAGGAGGAATTTCAAAATGAAGCCGGTAAGAGAGCCTACTTCAAAGTTTGTAAAAGTAAGATGTCCGAAGTGCAAGAACGAACAGATAATCTTTGGAAAGGCCACAACTGAGATAAAGTGCCTAGTGTGCGGCAAGGTGATAGCTCAACCAACAGGAGGCAAGACGAGAATAAAATCAAGAATTCTGGAGATTCTGGACTAAAATGCTATACAGAAAAGAAGGACTTCCGGAAGAAGGACAAATAGTAATATGCACTGTAACCAAGGTGCTCTTCCACTCAGTATTCGTTAAGCTGGACGAGTATGACAGGGAGGGTATGATACACATATCTGAAATAGCTGCCGGAAGAATAAGGAACATGAATGACTATGTAAGGGAAGGCAAGCTGATAGTGTGCAAGGTTCTCCATGTAGATCCTGAAAGGGGCATAGTGGATTTATCGCTCAGAAGGGTTAACAACAAGGAAAGGCAGGAAAAGATTGAGTGGATGAAGAAAGAACAGCTGGCTGAGAAGATAGTTGAAAATGTGGCTTACAGTCTCAAGAAGGACTTCAAGCAGCTTTACGAGGAGGTCACAAGCAAGGTATTCGCTAAGTACGAAGATCTGAACTCGTGCTTCGCAAAGGTGCTAAATGGCTCAGAATCGCTGGAAAAGCTTGGAGTTGAAAAACAGGTTGCAGAGCACATAACAAAGGTAATTCTTCAGAGGATGAAGCCAGAGTTTGTAAGCATAAAGGGAGAGCTTAAGCTCACAAGCTACGAGCCTAATGGGATTGAAATAATAAAAGACGCCATAAAAAGGGGCATGAATGCCTGTCAAAAAGAGAATCCAAATGTAAAGGTTGAAATAAAATACGCTGGGGCAGGCACTTACAATGTGGCATTCACCTCTCACGAATATAAGGAGATTGAAAAGGTCATAAGCGCATTTACTGAGGCAATCTCAAAGTTTGTAGAAGAACATAACAGCGAGTGGGAATTCTCAAGAAAGGAAGGATGAGAATGAAGCACATTCTCAAGTGCCCGAAATGCTCTCAATACACTATGAGAGATAAGTGCCCAAGCTGCAATGAAAAAACAATAAGTCCCAAACCAGCAAGGTATAGTCCCGAAGACAGATATGCCAAATACAGAAGACAAGCAAAAATGGAAGGACTCATCAAATAATGTCAGGGAGCATAAGCTTTTATAAATTACAGACACACAATTAAAAAGTGAAATAGAAAAATGGCAGAAGAAGAAAAACAGGGTGAAGAGGATTCAGTATTCTGGGCTGACAAGCTCGCTAAGAAGATAGTTGAAAGAAAAAGGTTCTACTACCTTGATAGAGAAATTCCTGAAAGAAAAGAATTTGTAGTGAAAAGTTCAGCTTCAATATCAGGAGTTCTGCACATAGGAAGGCTGAGCGACACGATAAGGGGCGACTCAGTGTTCATGGCACTAAAAGAGCTGGGAGTAAAGGCAAGATACATTTGGGTAGCAGAAGATATGGACCCTCTGAGAAAGGTGCCTGCAGGAGTGCCTGAAGAGTATGTAAGGTACATAGGAATGCCCATAACCTCAGTGCCTGACCCGTGGGGTTGCCACGAGAGTTATGCCGAACACCACAAATCAGAATACCTCAAAGTGATAAGAAAATTTGTACACTCCGACCTTGAGATATATTCAATGCAGGAGGAATACGACAGGGGAAACTTTTCACAATACATATTAAGAGCGATGGAAAAAATTGAAGACATCAAAAGCATAATGTCCAAATACAGAACAACACCAATACCGTCCGGATGGAGCCCTTGGGTTCCAGTTTGTGAGAAGTGCGGAAAGATATCCACAACAAGAGTGATAGAAGTAAAGGGCGGCAGGGTGCACTACAAATGCTCGGACTACAAGTTTGAAACCCAAACGGCAAAGGGGTGCGGACATGAAGGCTGGGCAGATCCGTCAAGAGACAAAGGAAAACTTATGTGGAAGAGCGAGTGGGCGGCCCAATGGGCGAGGTGGAGTGTCTGCACAGAAGGTGCTGGCAAGGAATATCAGGTGCCTATGAGCGCATTCTGGACCAACGGCGAAATTGTGGAGAGAGTATTTGACTTTCCAATGCCCGAGCCCATATTTTATGAGCACTTAATGATTGACAATATGAAGATGTCTGCATCTTTGGGAAATGTTGTTTATCCTAAGGACTGGCTTCAGGTTGCAGAGCCGGAACATCTGAGATACTTCTACAATAAGCGCCTGATGAAGACAAGAAGCTTCTCTTGGAAAGACCTGCCGCAGATTTATGATGAGTATGACAGAGCGGCTGCAGTATACTTCGGAGAACAGCACCTGGAGAACAAGAATGATGAAGCACACCTAAAAAGGTTATATGAAGTCAGCGCGATAAGAAGGGAGAAGCCGCTAAAGATGAGCTTCTCCCACGCAGCAGTACTAGCCCAGCTGTTCAGAGAAAGAGATGCAATAATAACAAGTCTGAAAAAAACTGGGCATTACGATGAGGGTGAAGAGGACAGGATAATGAACAGGATAGAAAAAGCCCGCTTCTGGGTTGAGCACTACGCTCCTGAGGAGAGCAGGTTTAAGCTGCAAGAGGAGGTAAATCCTGAAATTAAACTATCTGAGAAGCAGAGGGAAGCATTAAGAGCAGTTGCCAAGCTCCTAAAAGAGAGACATTCTGACGAAAAGGAGTTTTCAGAGAGGATGTATGCTAAGATAAAAGAGGTAGGAATTGACTCAAAAGAGTTCTTCAAAGCAGGATACCTGGTTCTGCTAAACAAGGAGAGAGGTCCTCGGCTGGCACCATTCCTGCTAACACTTGGAGAGAAGGCAATACGCCTTTTTGAATCAGTGTAAATACATTCTAAAATAAAATTTTTGAAAATCCTTCAATTTTTGACTGCTAATTCTTATAAAAAATAAAAAATTCTAAAAAGAGTGTATGGAAGAAAAAAAATTGGAAGAGCTCATAAGCGAAGCGGAAGAGCTTTCCAGAAGGGTGCTAAACAGAGAGGCAGAATGGTCTGCACAGCAACTTATAATAGAGAAGATAAAACTTTCTAGAAAAAGGAAGAATACTGCAAAAAGAGTAATATCAAAAATTGGAAAGGCAGCCGCGGCTGCACTTGTATGCTTTGGAATCTGGGCTCATACGCCAAGCTATAATAATCTTATGGCAAGCATGAGCTCAGAATATGCAACTTGCTCAAAACTTCTCAGCGAAGCAATAAGAGATTCTAATTTGCAGAACAAAGCTGAATACTTAAAAGAGCTGAATGAAAAATTAGACGGCTCACAATTTCCTGGAAAGAGCAGCATAAACATAATGCTTTGGCTCTATGAAAACATTATAATAAAAAATTTTTATGACACTACAGAACTTTTCAACAGCAAATACACACAAGATGAAAAAAACAAAAAGAAGAAGGAAGAAACGCCAATAACAATCTCCACTACACAACTGGCCCAAACAACCGCGCAGGAAAGCCAGAGCCTGAGTAATAATAAAAGCCCAGCGGCAGTATATCAGCAGAGCGCAGCACAGCAAACAAAAACTCAGGAAAATGCACCGCAGCTGAAAAATGACAACGAAAGCACAACTGCTCAGGAAAGAAAAAGGTTTGAAGAAAAATTAAGCTTATACTTTGACGCCATATTCAGGGAAGACAGCCCGAGCCTAAAACAATACCTGCCGGAGATGTATAAGAAACAATTTGCAAAGTCCGACTGGACGGGGCTATACGGAATATTACGAGCGGTAAACATTCTAACATATGAACAGAAGAAAGCTCTAGACACACTAGTGGATGGGAATATTGAAAACGGAGAAGTTGGAAACAAGGCGTACTTCTATATGGTGAAGGACAGGAGCGCAATATACACTGACATAACAACACCCTACGGGAAATACTATGTAAAGCTTCTGATAAAGAACACAAGTGGAAATTGGGAGGAATACAATCAGAAGTGCGACCTTGCTAAGAAGATAATCTTTGGAAGTTGAAAATAAGAAAGAGGAGGACGAACGAAAATGAAGAGGAAAATAAACGACAGAAGGATAATAAGCCAGCTGAGGAGGAACGCTAGGGAGAGCACAGCAATAATCGCGCGCAATATTGATATTCCAGTTACAAAAGTTTTCAGCAGGCTGGAGCAGCTGGAAGAAGATGGTATAATAAGGAAGTATGTATCGCTAATTGACTTTTCCAAGATTGGGTACTGGCTCAGAATAGTATACCTAATAAAATCTGACAGGGCAAGAATTAACGAGATGGCTGAGCTACTTGCTCACAGCCCGCACATCAACACTCTTCAAAGGATAAGAGGCGGGTTTGACTTCTATGCTGAAATGATCTTTGCAAACCTGAAACAGGTAGAAGAGTTTCAGCATGAACTAGAAGAAAGGGGTGCATTAAAAGTTGAAGGGTATCACATCCTATGCCAGCTTAAAAGCGAAGGGTTCACAATTGAATAAGAATAAACTATTCCGAAATTCCTTCAGAAAAGATGAAAACTTTCCCATTTAAAACGGCAAATCCTTATTAAAAATAAAGTCCAAAATTAATGCAAATGCAATACAAATAAAATTACTGAGGAGGAGTAAAATGAGTGCGGGAATGCTGGGAAAAATTGTTGGGACAATAGCTGTAGTGGGGGCACTAGCCGGAACAATGGCAGTGGGGGACGCTGTGAACTTCAACAACATATTCAGAAAGACGAGTTCACAGGTATTTCCTCAGAATTACAAGGTAGAACAGGGATTCTACCAGGAGCCGTACGAGCTGAGCATTGACATAGAAAAGAATCAGAGCGGACTAGTTGAAGTGTATCTTGCAAGCCCCAACGGGAAGTACCCGATAAGGGAAGGCACTAAAGACCTAATAGTTGGAAGCATAGATGACATCGCGGAAAACCTAAGCGCACAGGAACAGAAAGAGGTCTTCCTAAAATTTAAAGGCACAACGCAGGACGAAATAATCAAAGAATATGTAAAAGAAAAGGTTAAGGACGGCATTGAAACAGGAAAGAGCTGGTTAAAGGACTTATACAACAGAATAACAGAATATTTCAACAGCCCTTAAAGAGTGAGCAAAAATGCCAAGGTACTATTCCAAGTTTATTAGGGAAAAACTAGGGCTGGAACCTTCAGGAATAGACAAACTGCTAAAGCAGATGCAGGAGGAAGTTCAAGGGATAGAACAGAAGATAGGCGAAGTTGAAAATGAGCTGAAATCCGCAATAAGCCGAATAAAAGATGAATACCAAAGGGCAGATGAAAATACGCGGAGGAGATACGAAAAATATTCCCAACAGGTAAGCAGGATACTAAACCAGGTACAAGAACTGGAAGGATACCTGAAGAAAATACAAAACTTTCAAGAAGAATTCTATACCGAAATTTCAGACGGAATGAACATCTCTCAAGAATACAACGGAGAAGGAATTGCTAAAAGGATAAGAAGAAATTCTGAAGAGGCGAAAATAATTGCAGAACAGGAAGATAAGTATGTAGAGGAAAAGGTGCTAAAAATTACCCAAAATGAAAAAGACGGAGGAGAGAAAAATGAGCGAGACAGATGAATCAGGTCAGAATCTTGAAGCCGAGCAGGTTGTTGAAGAAAGAGAAATAGAAGAAATAGCCAAGAGCGAATTTGAAACCGAGTATGTAAAAAAGCTGGTAGAAGGAAAGCAGAAAAAGCTCTTTGAAAGAGTAAAAAAAGCAGGATCTTACACTGGACTAGTGCAGGGGCTTAGCAATGAGTATTCGCGCTCTTACAGAAATGTAGATGAAGCAATACGAAAGATTGAAGAAAACGAGAAAAAGATGACAGAGCTATTTGAAGGAAGAAACACATTCATAGATATGATTCGCCTTTACTGGAACAAGCTGATAAACAAGGAGTACACAGAAAAGGAGTTCTACATAGACAAGCTAATAAGAAACTCCAAAGAGGCAGTTGATGAGCTTGAATCAAAACTCAAAGAGTTCAGAGCAACAAAAGAGGAGCTGAGAAGCTACTATGAAGAGAAGCAGCAGCTGAAGATAGAACTAAGCCAAAGCATAGATGACTACAAATCGGCAATAGGGCAGCTGGATATTGAAATAGAAAAATACAAGAGGGACTACAACAGATTAGAAAAACAGGGAGAGTACGGGCTGAGAGATACGTTAGAAGTTGAAATAGACAAGATGATGCAGGATAGGAGAACTCTGGATACGCAGCTTAAAATAGCTTCACACCGCTTAGTATTCATGGAAAACACAGCACAGGTAATAGACGCGCTCTACGAGCAGGCGGAAAGCACTCTTAGCAGGATTGAAATATTCAAGAGCAGCGCAGAGGACTACATAAAAGAAGCTGAACAGATGAAGGATGTAATGGTCAAGCTCTCAAAGATAGTTAAAGTCACAGGGGCAGTTCAGAAGTACGCAAATCAAATCCAAAACGCAATGAACAAGGGTTTAGACCTGCTATCGCAAAACCTGGACATAATAATGAAGAGCATATCCACAGCCCCTTCGGAGTTTTACAGTGAGAACACTGCGCAGAGCATAATGAGAAGAAATGACGAGGGAGGACAGCTCATCAGTGAGACATCAGACAATATTGACTCAATAGTGCAAGACATCAGAAAAAAGCCGGGAAAGTATTCAACGGAAAAAACAAATTGAGCTGTTTTAAATTTTTTTATTAAATTTTAAAGGAGGAGCTTCCCATGGAAGAGATTCTAAGAATTGACTATTCAGCACTAAACAAGATGAGGATTGAAATAAAAAAAGTGCTTAAACAGAAATATGACTTCTACAACACAATAATTCTGAAAGACGCAACAGCCATCGGAATGCCTTCAAGAGATGGATATGAAGCTGCAGAATCTCTTGAAGAATGCCTTGCCACATTCTATGTTGTAAGAGAGTGCGCCTCGCGATACCTAATCTCAAGCGCAAGTAGCATAAGCGAAGACACATATTCATTCCTCAACATGTTTGCAACATACGCGGGCATCTCAAAAGGAATGGAAATGTTAAAATTTGATTTGCCCGAACTAAAACACGAACTATCCTTCATAAGCTTCTCAGAAGGAAGCCCGTCTAGCCCTGAAGCATACCTAGACACGATAATCTCATCCTACATACACTCAATAAAAAACAATGCAAACACTGGAACTCAAATAAAGGGAATACTCAGCATTCTATACGGATCGCTTGAAGAAAAAATCCTCAAAGAAAAAAGTGCATATCCAGGGCTTGAAGCCGCAATAAGCAGTGCAGTGCTCTCGCTAGATGGAATTAAGATTAAAGGATTCTCAAGATGTAAAAACGGGAAAAAAGCAGAGCCAGAAATGCTTACTTCAGAAAAAGGTGAGAGCACAGCACAGATAACCTTCCAGGACATAATAGGAAACAGCGAGGCGAAGTCCGCACTGCAGAGATATGCAGAGATGCTATTCCTCTACAGCCCCAAAGAAAGAAACAACCCAATACTAAAAGTGAGCTACATACCGCGAACAGTATTCCTATACGCCAGGCCTGGGACTGGAAAAACCAGCCTCGCAGCTGCAATGCGAAACTACATGAGACAATTATCTGAGCAGAGCGGGAAGAAATTCAGCTGGGTTACAATTGACTCCTCAATAAAGAAGAAGTGGTATGGAGAAACTGAAGAAATCTTAAGAACAAAAACCAGAGAGGCAATGAGCCCGGAAGGCGTGGGAGTAGTGTTCATAGACGACATAGACGGGCTAGTAGTCAGCAGGTCTGGATCAGAAGTAAATGCACCTGACAGGAGCATGACAATATACTTGATGCAGATAATAGAAGGAATAGACACTTCATACTATGGAAACTATCTAATACTTTCAGCCAGCAACAAGCCGAGCGATCTTGACGAGGCACTGCTGGAAAGGATAGGTGAAGCTTCCTTCAAGGTGCCAGGACCTCAGACAGAGGCAGAATACGCTGAATTTCTAATTTCAAAGCTTAGGAAGGGAATAGATGCAGGATATGTAAATATTAGCCGCGAGGGATTTTTCAGAGCCGCAGAGCTCTGCATGAATTACTCAGAAGTGCTAAGCCCGAGGGAGCTCACTAAGGCGTTGAAGATGCTTCAGGAGAAGGCTTGCTCAACAATTGACTACGCACGGCTGAGAAGCCTTGAAGTTAAAGATTTAGAGTTGGAAATAAAAAAGGGCATATCTAAGATAGGCGAGCTTGACTTGATTGAAGCAATTGAGGGAAAATACAGGGAAGAACTTCTGCAGAAAGAGATATCCAGAAAATTTGAAGTGAGGAAGATTGCTGAGGAGCTTGAGAAGAGGGAAGAAGCCATAGCGCTGCTCAAGAGCAGGGGTGAGAAGTTATGAGTTCCAGATTTTTAGGATTGGAAAACCTGCTGGAAGGAAGGTATGAAACTGATACTGCGATAAGGGCGCAGGCTTCCGGAATAGCTTTTGAACTGCTCAGAATCTGCGATTCTTTAGGCTCATCACTTGAAGATTCTTTATATTCTCCAACGCTGGATATGGACTTTTTGAAAAACGGAATCAGAGTTCTAGAAGAATATGCTGAAACTGGTTCTTGCAGTGAGGAGGTAAAGAGATTTGTAGGCAGGGTGCATCTTAATGCGAAGAAGCTCTGTGAGCTTGTAAGCGAAGTGCAGCTATTCTTAGAAGATAAGAGCAAAATTACTAAGAGGGAGTTGCTGGAACCCATGTTGAAAGTGTATCTTGAACTTTCAAACTACTCTGGAATGAACGAGATTTCAGAGTTGAAACTGAAAGATGCTTTTAGGAAGGTAGAGAAGAGCACATTCAAAAAGGTGGCTCTGGAGGGCTACGCATTGGACTCAGTAGTGGTAGAAGCTCCGATGTCCATAGGAAGGTGCATTGAAAAGGTGGCATACTTTTTGGAAGAATGTGCAGCGCCAAACTCTAAGATAGTTTTCTCTGCAGAGAGGAAAGGAAAGCTCACAGAAGTTGAGGGCTGGTGCAGCAGGGTTTCAGATGAAAAGAAAATTAGAGAATTAGTAGAAGAGAGCTGGTACCTGAACAGCGCTGCAGAAATAATTAGAGCTTACGGCTCGGAATTAAAGATTAGTCCACCTGATAGGAAGTACTTAAGCATAAAACTATGGCTTCCGGAAATGATTAAGGGCGGTAGATAATGGCGCTTCAAAAGATAATAAGAAGCTTAGAAGAGATTGCAGGAGCACCGCTGGATACTCCAGATAGAGAAGCGAGTTCAGATACTCAACCACGCATTTCTGGAATTAGGCGAAAAATCATCCGCGCAGTGGAAAGTGCTGGGATAGAGTGCTCAGAAAATGCTAATTATGAAAGAGGGGAAGAAAGCGTGCAGTGGAGGAATTATAACAGGGGTGAGCTTCCTGAAGGAAACCTTGCAGATTACACAAAACAATGCATCTTAGAGAGGGATTATAACATAAAAAGTGGATTAGAAATGATGAGAAGTGGGAAGGCGGAAAAAATTGAAGAGGGTGTGAGAATCCTAGAAGGAATGCAAACGCCCACATGCTTAGACTTGGATGCTGCACTGGCAGAGATATGCGGGCTTGCCCTAACTGCAAACCTGGAATGTCTGGTGAGCTCTCCATACCTAAAAGCAAAGGAATTGTCCAAGAGAATCAGAGAATATATAGAAACTAAAGGTGAATTGATATATTCTGAAGAAGAAAAACTTGGAGAAGAAGCAGTATTGTATTTCATGGCAGAGTCGGACTATGAAGAAGCCGTAGAGCTGTGCAATGCACTACTCTCTTTAAACCCAAAACGGGAAATAGCAGAACTCAGAGCAATAGCAATTAAAAAGTCGGGAATGAAAGAGGAGCTCTGTGAAGCAATAAGAGAGCTTAAGAATAAGTATCCTGAAAGCAGCATTGCTAAAGAGATGGAGATGCTGTACTCATCAGAACCGAAATCAAAATGAAAAATATTCAGAAATAATATGGAAGAGATAATGCTTCAGGACTCGCGCAAGAAATGTGAAAAATTATCTTGGAAGGATGAAAAACTAGAAGAGAGGCTTTTATATGAAAGGATTTATTCAATAGTGCAAAACAACAGCCAGCACCCTCTATGCAGAATAATAAGACTGGTATCAATAGATTCAATAAAACAGGACGCAGAAGAGATGTGGAGGGACACTCTAAAAAAGTATGAGAAAGAAAGAAATTCAATGCTGGAAGAACACATTCAAGAAGAGATAAACAGAAGCGCGGAAAAGTTTTCAGAATCGGCTTCACAAAGAAGCTTGACAGAAAAAGCTTACAAGCCGCAAGGAGTTGGCTCTGAAGACTGTTCTGGTATGAAAGGCGAAACGAAATGCGAAACTGCGGGGATTATAAGATTACCCAGTCCGAAGTATTCTAAATATACAGAAAGCCCAATGCTCGGAGCAGGCGCATACCTGTCCCTACTTAAATACGCGAAGCACCTGGTAAAATCTGCTGAAAGCCCAGAATGCCTAGAAAGAATAATACTTGTAGAATACGAGATACAGAACGAGCCGCAAAGCGCCAAGCTGCTTCAAAGTTCAGAATATGCAGGAGAGAACGCATCTGCAACAGCCAAGAGATTCCTAGAAGTGCACTACAGCGAAAAAGCAAAAAGAATAGTAGATGAAATTAGAAGAGAATATGCAAACAGAATTGAGAAAGCAAGAGCCCTAACTCAGCTCATGAGAAGTTCTACTTCCGAAGAGGAAATACTCACGGCAATAGAAGAAGCACTAAAAACCCGAATGCCAAACAGCAGGATAAGAGCAGCTGCCCTTGAAGAACAATTAATAACTGAGCTGAACACATTCTGGAATGAAACCCTTTCAGCATTAAACAAGAAAACCTCAGAAATCAGCAGTGAAGCACACGCTAGCCTCAAAGAATCAGAGCAAAACCCAAAAAACTTCACAGCTGCATATTCACGATTAAAATCTTGCAGCAACTCCCTGGAAAAAATCCTGAATGCATACCAAAAAATTCTTTCTCAAAGCACAAGTAGCTACAGCCTAACAAGTAGGATAAAGAGAGAGCTGGAAGCGGCAGAAGAAGCCTACTCTGAAGTAACTGAAAAAATCGTGATTTGTAAGGAGAAAGAAAAAGCCCTTTTGAGACTTAAAGAGCTAAAAAGCCACGCTGAATCAGGAAAATTTTTCAGAATGGGCAGGCTAGTGCTCAGGGGGCTTAACTTGGAAGACGCAGCATTAATAGATGAATTATTCAGCACCTATTCAAACTTTCAGAAGGATTATGCATCGGCACCATCAGGCTGGAAGGAATGTTTTGAAGAGCAGGGGTATTTTAAAATAAAACAGAAGTATGAGAGGGCATTTGCAGAAATCCTTCGCGGAGTTGAAGGAAGAATAAGTGAAGTTGCCCTCATAATTTCAAAAAGGGTAACAATTCTAAAAGAACGCTCAGTAGATGTGCAGAAAGCAGAAGAAATTGCGAAAGAGCTTCAAAATCTAACTGAAGAACTGCGCCTGCTGAAAGAGCTTAGAAATACGCTAAGAACTCAAATTCAGCCCGAAAAATAAAATTCTTAAAACAAAAGTTTTATAATAAAGAACTGCTAAGCTAAACAGCATGAAAACTCTACTGTGGATACTGCTGGCAACAATTCTGGATGGACTTCTCGGGTTGTCAGGAGTTATAACTTTGAAGCTTAGAGAAAAAACATTTAGAAATGTGATATTCTGGCTAGTTGCCTTTGCTTCAGGAGCAATGTTTGCAGGCGGCCTGTTTCACCTATTCTTAGAATCCTTGCATGAAATAGGAGCAGAAGCTGCTGTTCTGATACTTATGGGGGGCTTCATATTCTTCTTTTTAATGGAGAGAATAATGAGATGGCACCACTGCCACGAGGGGCACTGCAAGGTTCATCCAATAAGCTCGCTCATAGTCTTGGGAGACGGGCTGCACAACTTCATAGATGGACTAATAATGGCAGTAACATTCATAGCAGGAATACCATTAGGAATAATAACCTCACTAATGATATTCGCACACGAGATTCCACAGGAGCTTGGAAACTTTGCAGTCTTAATTCACAGCAAAGTGAAAAGGGGAAGAGCTCTCCTTCTAACATTTCTTTCCCAGATAACCTGCGTGCTTGGAGGAATTACTGGCTACTTCCTAAGAAATATAGACCCATTCAAAAACTTCCTAATGCCGTTCGCAGCAGGAGGCTTTCTCTACATCTCAGCATCAGACCTGATACCTGAACTGCATAAGGAAGCAAAACTAAAAAAATCTTTAAGCGCATTCGCTTTATTCCTCACAGGCATAATATTCATGATTGCTGCAAAGTTGATTTTAGAATAAGAAAGAAAAAGTTTTTGAGCAACTTTAAAAATTAAAAAAGGGAGGCGATGAAAAATGACAACCGGATTAATAATTGGAGCAGTAGTGCTGGTCGTGATCATTATTCTGATATGGTTCTTATCAGCATATAACAGCCTAGTACGCCTTAAAAACCAGATAGAGAAGGCTTGGAGCAACATTGAAGCTGCACTTCAGCAGAGGCATGACGAGCTAACAAAACTTGTTGACTCAGTCAAAGGGTACATGAAGCACGAAAAGGAAACCCTGAACATGGTAGTTCAAGCCAGAAACGCATTTGCCAGCGCCAAAACCGTAAAGGAAAAGGCAAAGGCGGACAAGATGATGGAGTCTGCAGTCAGATCAGTTTTCGCAGTTGTAGAGAGCTATCCAAACTTGAAGGCAAATGAGAATGTAACCCAGCTTATGAACAGGATAAGCGATATAGAAAACATTCTCGCAGACAGAAGAGAATTCTACAACGATTCTGTATACTCATTTAACACTAGAATAGAACAGATTCCCTACGTGTTCATAGCAAACATGCTACACTACACTAGAAAGGAACCATTCAAGGCAGAAGAGGAAGCAAAAAAGGATGTAAAGATAGAATTCTAAAAAATTTTTCTCTTTTCTTAATTCATCGCAAAATATAAAAATCTGAAAGGATAATATGCCAGTATGACTGCGAAGATTCCTCAACAAGGGGCAGCTATCCTATTTCTAATTGTAATCTCGGCAGTAATTATATCAGGCTGCGAAAAACAGAATGCCGAATCAGATATACTTTCAATAGCAAATGAACAGAATGTAGGAAAGGAAGTAGCAGTAAGAGGCATAGTATACTCAGTTCAAAAGTTTAACAACCAATCCGCTTACATACTTGAAGACGAGAAGC
Organism: Candidatus Woesearchaeota archaeon; assembly: GCA_038874135.1. Classification (GTDB taxonomy): domain Archaea; phylum Nanobdellota; class Nanobdellia; order Woesearchaeales; family 0-14-0-80-44-23; genus 0-14-0-80-44-23. The sequence goes on along the minus strand of JAVZCZ010000001.1, from coordinate 63,351 downwards.
AGAACAGGATAATTGTAGTCAGCAGCAGAAACATCAAACAGGGAATGAGCATAATTGTTAAGGGGACCCTCTACAAGAGTGAAACAACGGGATTCTACATAAAAGAATAAAACGCCTAAAAAACATCATCTAACTTCTGCACCGTCCTCAATATCGGCAGTGAGCTCGCCGTTCTTAGGCCTGAGCTGCATCCCATTCCAGAAGATCCTGCCTGACCTAACTTCAAGCTTTACCTTAGCGAAGTCCTCAATGTCTATCTGCTCATGTAGGTTCTCAAGATCGCCGCAGAATATTTCATCTCCAGGACTGCCTGAAGGCCTGAGCAGCACAACCTTTTCCGAGCCGTCAGGATTCTTGGTTGAAGCTGCTAGGAGCATGCCGTTGCTCTCAAAGCCCCTGAGCATCTTAGGCTTGAGGTTGCTTACGATAACTATCTTGCTTCCGATTATCTCTTCCTTGGGAATCCTGTTTCTTAGTCCTGCCACCAGCTGCCGCTGCTCGCTTCCCAAATTTAGCTTGAGCACGTACAGCTTATCTGCACTGGGATGGTCTGAAACATCTAACACCTCAGCAATCCTGAGACATAGGGGAAACTTCGGCTTCTCCTTGAATTCAACCTTTGAGAAGAGTTTAAGCTCCTCAGAGATATTTCCAGAGTTCCTGCAATCCCAGGACAGCTCTGAAAAATTATTCTCCTTAAAGTGGAATAGGGATATTATTTTTTCAGAAGTTTCGGGCATGAAAGGCTGTATCATATATGCTATGTATCTTATAGCTTGGGTGAGGTTGAAAAGCACTCCTTCAAGCCGTACAGCGTCCTGCTTGGCAATTGCCCAGGGCTGCTTAACAGTTATGTACCTGTTCGCCTCTTTAACTAGAAGCCAAACCTCTTGAAGAGCCCTGTCAATCTCGGCATTACGCATAAATCTACGCGCATTTTCAAGGGCAGAAGCGCAGGCATCTTTTAAGGCGTTGTCCTCTGAATCAAACAAGTATGAAGATGGAGCCATCTCAGGAATCTTAGCATTTAGAAACCTTCTTATCAGGGCTGAAGTCCTCGTTATAAGATTACCCAGCCCGTCAGCCAGTTCAGAATTTAAGATTCTAACAAACTCCTTCTCAGAAAAGTCCCCGTCAGCACCAAAAGGAACTGCGCGGAATAGGAAATACCTAGCTGGGTCTACTCCATACTTGGTAAGCTGGTCTATGGTTACAACATTTCCCTTGCTCTTAGAAATCTTTTCGCCCTCCACAGTCCACCAGCCGTGAGCAACAACGTGCCTCGGCAGTGGAACTCCGAGAGACATAAGCATGGCAGGCCATATCACGCAGTGGAACCAGATTATGTCCTTGCCAACCAGCTGAACATCAGGAGGCCAGAAGCGGCTGTTATCCCCTCCGCTTTGGATTGAGCTGTCAAAGTAGTAGTTTATTCCGGAAAGGTAGTTGGAAAGGGCGTCAAACCACACATATGTTGTATGGCTTTCATCCAAAGGAAATGGAATGCCCCACTTTAAGTTCTTCCTGCTTATGCTCAAGTCTTTAAGCTCTTCCTCAACCCTTGCTACTACCTCAGGAGCCCTGTTCCTTGGGAGTATGAAGTCGGGATTTTCCCTATAAAACTTTAGAAGAGCATCCCTGTACTTGCTAAGCCTGAAGAAGTATGACTCCTCAGTTATGCGCTCAACAGGAGTTCCGTGCACTGGACACCTGTTTCCATCCAGAAGGTCCTTTTCAAGATAAAACGCTTCGCAGCCAGTGCAGTACAACCCCTCATAATCAGCTTTGTAGATGTCACCATTCTCAGCAACCCTTCTTATTATAGCCTGCACATTCTTCTCGTGATCAGAATCAGTAGTCCTGATGAACCTGTCATAACTAATGCTGAGCCTCTTCCAAGCGTCAAGAAACTGAACTGCCTTCTCATCCACAAAGTCCTTTGGCGACAAGCCCTTTGCCTGAGCAGCCTGCTCTATCTTCTTACCATGCTCGTCCAGCCCGGTAAGGAAAAAGGTATCATAGCCGTCTAGGCGATGCCACCTTGCAAGAATGTCAGCAGCTATTGTAGTATAAGCACTGCCAATATGAGGAATATCATTAGGATAATAAATTGGAGTAGTAACATAATACCTCTTTTCACTCGCGCGTGAGCTGTTCCTCATCACAAATCGCCCCTACAAATCAGTATTCATATAAAAAGTTTTGATTTAGTATTGATTAAACACTCATATAAAAAAGTTTTCCCGCATCATAGGAGAAAAACCTTGAAAAAGGTTTAAATAGTTTGAAATGTTTAATCGGTTGAAGCGTTATGAAGTTCAAACAGCTAGTCAGCATCTATGAAGAATTAGAGAAGACATCCTCAGGAAACGAGATAAGAAGGATACTAGCAGAGCTTTTTAAGAACTGCCCAAAAGACGAAATAGACATAGTAGCATACCTGTGCCTAGGCACGATAGATGCAGAGTACAAGATGCCTGAGCTGGGCTTGGCAGAGCGGATGGTGCTAAAAGCAATAGCCATGGCAACAGCCCAGCCTGAAAAAAAGGTCTCAGCACTCTTCAAAGAAAAAGGAGACCTCGGCGTAGTAGCCCAACAGCTCTCGCTTAAAAAAGAAAACAGGCTCAGCTCTTTCTTCAAGACAGAAACAAGAGAGCTATCTGTAAGGGATGTATTCAACACTCTGAGAAAGATTGCTGAAACAAGAGGAGAAGGAAGCCAGGAGAGAAAACTGTCAATAATTGCAGAACTTCTTCAGCACTCAGACGGGGAAGAGGCAAAATACATAGTGAGATTATGCCTAGGTACAATGCGGCTTGGAATTGCAGCAATGAGCATACTGGATGCCTTAGCAATAGCATTTACAGGAAGCAAAGAGGCGAAAGGCGAGATTGAAGAAGCCTACAACCTATCAAACGATATAGGACTAATAGCAAGAACAATAGCTGCAGAAGGGCTGAGCGGAATAAAAAAGATAGGCATAAAGGTGGGAAGGCCTGTTAAGATGATGCTTGCTCAGAGGGCAGAAACACTGGAGCTGATACAGGAAAAGATCCCTGGAGAGCTGGCTGCAGAGGAGAAGTATGACGGAGAGAGGATGCAGATACACAGAAGTGGAAATTCAATAGTAATATACTCAAGAAGGCTGGAAAACATAACTGAACAATACCCAGATGTAGTGGAAAGTGTGAAGAAAAGCATAAAGTCAGAAGAGTTCATAATAGAGGGGGAAGGCGTTGCAGTTGATCGGGAAGGAAAGCTGCTCCCATTCCAAACCGTGATGCAGAGAAAGAGAAAATACGAAATTGAAAAATACGCAAAGGAAGTCCCAGTATGCCTCTTCGCATTTGATCTACTATACCTGAACGGAAGGAGCTACCTAAAAAGTCCCTACCCTGAAAGGAGAAAAGCCCTGGAAGGCGTACTAAAAGAATCTGAGAGAGTAAAGCTTGCGCGCAGGATAGTAACTGACAACCCTGACAGAATTGAAGAGTTCTTCTTCTCAGCAATAGAGAGGGGATGCGAAGGCATAATAGCAAAGTCCTGTTCTCCAGAATCAGTGTATAGAGCAGGAGCCAGAGAATGGCTCTGGATAAAGTGGAAGAAAGATTATATGAACAGGATGCAAGACACTCTGGACTTAGTAGTAGTGGGAGGATTTGCAGGCCAGGGCAAAAGGGCTGGCACTTACGGAGCGCTGCTATGCGCAACATACAATGAAAAAAGGGATAGATTTGAAACGATATGCAAGCTGGGAGCAGGGCTCACTGACGAAATCTTAGAAGAGCTTCCAAAGAAGTTCAAGAATCTGAAAGTGCCGAAGAAGCCGGCTCGCGTGCTCTCAGAAATGGAAGCGGACCAGTGGTTTGAGCCGAAAGTCGTAGTGGAAGTGGTAGGTGCAGAGATAACGAGGAGTCCAGTGCACACTTGCGCCAGGGAAGAGCTGGGAAGGGGCTTGGCAGTTAGATTTCCAAGATTTCAAAACTTCAGAGAAAACAAGAGTGCAGAAGAAGCAACTACAACATCAGAAGTAATTGAAATGTTCAAACAGGAACTAAAGCGGGTAAGAGAAGAAGAAAAAAAGTGTGAAAGCGAAGAAAAGTAAAGAAAAGTAAATAAATGGCTCACGCAGAACCGAAAGCCAGGAAGGACCACCAAGGCTTCTGAACCTTAACAACCTCGCCGTTTTCAGCATCCACCTGAACCTTCTCCTGAACCTTCGCTTGGAATATTCCGAGTATCCTTGCGTGCCTCTCAACCTGCACCTCATAAGCAGCTATAGTCCTATTTCCAGAGCCAACCTCTTTAAGCTCTATGGTGCAGTTGTTCTCAGCAGAACAGACCTTAAGTCTCAACCTCTCAAGAGCCCTCTCAGATGCAACGTCGGGCATAACCTTTATCTCTGCATTTCTTCCATTACTAAGATTAACTCTCAAAACCTCACCTGCAGCAGTTTTTTCACGCCTAACTATCATGGAGGTCTTAGCAGTGGAGTTTCCTGAGCTCAACTCAATCTTGTTATTGCTCACTGCAATTTTAACGGTTTCCCTTTCCTGATTTGAAATCTGAGCCCCAACACCGGGATTTTCAAGCTGCGTCTGCTCCTCAGTCCTGATTTGAGAGTTCTCTCCAGAATTCTTGACCTCAACCTGCGCTTCAACCCTTTCAGAAGAATTTACTAACTGCTGAGATCCCGGCTGCTGTGCGCCAATACCCGAAGGAGAATCTCCCATCTTCCCAAGCACGGAAACACTCAACAAAGCCAGAATTGCCAAAACCACAAAAACTTTTAAAGTTCTTCCCATTTTTTCACCTCACACAGTAAAAACTTAAATTTTTAGCTTATCTTCATTTTGATTATGACTATTTATATTTTATTATGCTCTTCACCTTCTTTGCATATTCCCCAAGGTTTTTTCTGCCGTTCAGTGATTTCAGTTCAATGAGAAAGCCTATGCCTGAGACCTCTGCTCCAAGCTTCTTGCAAAGTGCTATTGCTGCATTCACAGTGCCGCCAGTTGCCAAGACATCATCAACAATGTATGCCCTGTCTTTGCTTGAAAGGGCGTCCTCGTGGATTTCAAAAGCGTCAGTGCTGTATTCTGTGGTGAAGTCCTGTCTTATCGTCTTGTATGGGAGCTTCCCAGGCTTTCTCAGAGGCATGAATGGAAGCTTAAGCTTGTATGCGAGAGCTGCTCCCAGTATGAAGCCGCGGGACTCTGCACTAACTATTGCAGTTGCTCCCTGCTTCTTGGCGTGAGATGCAAGTTTTGAAATTACGCTTCTGAAGGCTTCAGGATTTTTAAGCACTGGTGTTATATCCCTGAAGAGTATTCCCTGCTTGGGAAAGTCTGGAATACTCCTAATCAAAACCTTAATTTCACTATTTTTCACACTTTCACCTCTTTTTTAAAACATCGCGCCTTTCAGAGCGTTCTTACAGGCGCACAATCTTTCTCTCGGAATCTTAGGAATTGCTTCAAGCAGCAGTCTCCTGACCTTTTCAGCGTTTTTCTTCATCGTCTGAACTACTTCCTCATTAGACACTGGATGATCCCGCCATACATCGTAGTCAGTCACCATTGAAATGTTAGCATAGCACAGCTCCAGCTCCCTGGCAAGAATTACTTCAGGAAACATTGTCATGTTGATTATGTGAGCGTTCCAACTTCTGAAAACACCTGACTCCGCTCTCGTTGAAAATCTAGGACCTTCTATCACTACGCAGGTTCCGGCTTCGTGATGTGGAAGCTTCAATTTTGAGGCTGAGCCTATGAGCACCTTCCTAAGTTCTGGGCAGAATGGATCTGCAGATGAGATGTGACAAACTTTCTTTCCATCGTAGAATGTGTTCTTTCTAAATTTTGTGAGATCTATAAACTGGTCTGGAAAAACCATGTCTCCAGGCATGTATTCTTCTGAGAGCGAGCCAACTGCATTGACGCCTATTACCTGTGCTACCCCCAGCTTCTTAAACGCCCACAGGTTTGCCCTGTAGTTCACCATGCTTGGATTTATTGTGTGCTTCTCCCCGTGCCTTCTAAGTATGAAAACCTCTTTCTCTCCAAGTTTGCCTCTGAGTATTGGAGATGAAGGGCTTCCGTATGGCGTTCTTACTTTGATTTTTCTTATATTTTTGAGCATTGACTCATCAATTGTGACAGTGCCGCCGATTATTCCTATCTTGTGAAGAGAACCCTTCAAGCAGTATCACCCCTTGAAGAACTTAGAATGTGCTTGTTTAAAAGTTTTATCCAAAAAATTTGCCAACAAGATAGTAACTTAATAATAGTGAATATAAACAAAAAGTTTAAATATTTGTATATATTTTTAAATAAGTGCTCGTCGGGAGCAAATGCAGGGCGAGAAATAGATTGCAGTGAATAAGAGCGTCGCAATAGGCGAGCATGGAGCGATATCCATGAAGAAGATAACAAAACGAATATCAAGCATAATTCCCAAAGAAACCTATGTGACGCTCAGAAAATCAAATTCTGGACTTAAATATTATGTCAACACCAATACGACTTCCAACCCCTTCTTCAACAAGGTAGTAGTAAGAGATTATGAAAACTGCAGGGAAAACATAACGCTGTGCACTTCTGATGAAGTCAAAGATTTATTACTAATGCAAACAGTAGAAGGGCACGCAAGAAAGGGGCACGGACTTTTCAGCAGCAATAAAGGACCAACCAACATATTTCTAAACGCCAGCATGGAAGATGTGGTTGAAGCGCTCGCAAGCTACTATGGCATTGATAAGGAGAAAATAAAAAAGAAGAGAGAAGACCTGATAAACGAGATTTACAGCACAGCAGAAAATGCAGTCGTCCTTATTAAAATGGTAGGGAGCGGGGAAATGTATTCTAAGCAACAAACGGGTTTAGAACTTGTGAATTCTCAGAGAGAGCCGCTTATGGGAGCTAACTTCCTAAAAGGTTATGTGGTAAAGGATCTAGTGGCATTTTTGAAGGGAATCTGCCTTGGAGGCTTAATGGACAACATTCAGCTAAGAAAAAGAGTTATGCAGAGGTACAAGTTCACTCCTTATGAGATTGAGATGGGCGGGGGCGAATGTCTCCCGATAAATTATGAGAAAATGCGCAACACTCCATTAGAAGAAGTTGTAGGCAAGGTTGGCAAGAGGTTCTACTGCCCCTACGGGGAGAAATCACTAACATTAGAGTTCCTCTCATCAAATTACCTTGAAGATTATATTGAAAGGCTTAACGAATTAGGAATAATATTAGATAAACCTGTTGAGAGCACTCCAATGCTAAGGAGCGGCTATGTCAGGCACCTGGTCGGAAAGGGAGTATCAGATGACTTGGCAGTAATAATTGCAGGAATCAAATATGGAATGGACGCTGCAATTGGTGTTTATCTCATAGACGCAATAGACACGCTTGACAAGTATGTGCCAACAATATATCCTGGAGGGATGGATGAAAAACTTGCGAATAACATATTAGGATTAATGCCAAACCTTTTAAGTGAAGATGAAATTCTTGGTTTCATAAGAGCAATAGCAAATTCAGCAGAAAACATTGCAGACTGCTCACAGCGAAGGTTTCTCCAAGTACAAGAAGAAAACATAAGCGCAATAGAAGCGCATATAAACTTTATAAAAACAGGAAAACCTCAGAAAGGGCTTCTGTTCGGTTACAGCGGCATACCCAGTGAGGAATTCTATAAAAATGTTGAAAAAAGATTAAAAGAAGTGGACAGGATATACGCAACCGGGTAAAAAGGCTAACGCTTCTCCTGAAACTCCCTCTCTATAACACTCTCTGATTCTTGAAGTTTAAGAGTGGTGTGAGAGTGCTTGTTCTTCCCATGCTGACTTCTTATAGTGTGATTTGAGCGTTCCACCCTATTTCGGCTCAATTCAAATTTGGGAGTCCACAAGTTAAACGGCGGCTCTGAATCAATAATTCCCTCCAACGCGCTTTCTCTAACCGCAAGGATGAGAGCAATCAGCAGCCCGCAAATCAAGATGCCTACCGAAGCGTATTCTCCCTCTGAAACAAAGTATTCAGAAATGCTCATCCCAGTAATCTTAGAACCGATAATTAGCCACACGCACATAATAAGTAGCAAAGCAAAGCTTAATGCGAGAAGCCAGTTATAATGCTGCCTCAAAACACATCCTCCTCTCGCATAAGCAGGCCGCTTATAAGAAGAACCGCATACAGGAGATACGGAATTAATTCCAACCATCCTGAAAGAAAGCTGAGAAATATGTTAAGCACATTCAAAACGACCAGCGGGGTTAGTGCATAGATGGAAGATGATAGAACTGCCCTGAAAGAGAGGTTGTGCTTCAAAAATTTGAAGATTAAATATAACAACATGGAAGCAATCAGAGAAAGCGCCAAAAACTTTACTGAGAGCCCTGCAAACAAAACTATAAAAATTGAAGGAAGCATGAGCAGAATTGCCAACTTCATAATCCGGGCATATTCAGCTTTATACTTTAAAACATCAAAAAATCCTTCCCCGCCAATCTTGACTGGAGCATTGCCGAAAAAGCAGGAAGGACTAAAGATGAGGCAGGAAAGCCTTTTAGCGTAGAGCCCGCTGGGAGAAAGCACAAGGTCTGATCCTTCAAGATAATCAGATTGCTTCTGAGAAGAGTTTGAAACATTCAAGCCAACATTAGAAGGTTGTGACTTAGGCGCAGTGCTCATCCTAAACCTTATTCCGAAGTTAAAATCTGCCGGATTCTGTGCAGATGCCTGAATTGAAAGTGCTGAAAACTGTGAGAGAAAGCCCTCAATAGGACCTGAGCTGGAAAGGAGCTTTGGAATGAAAAAAGAAAACCCGACAAGTATTGAAACTGCCAGCAGGACAAAAAAGTATCCTAAAGATTCCCGAATTGGTTTGCTTCCAAGCTTGGAATAAGCATCTGGATTCCAGCTCTTAAGAAATGTTAGTATGAACCGCAAGAAAGGATTCCTTCCAGCCCTGGAAGAGATTGACTCCTTAGGCCTTTTCGGCTCAAAATCCTGCTGCTTTTTCCCGAACATGATTTCGCCTCCAAAGCTAAAAACTGTATATGCCCAGTTTCTTAGCATCTAAATTATATAATATTGTATTGTTTGAATTATATAATATTGTATTGTTTGTATTGTATTTATAAGTATTCGTGTGAGTGTTTTTTTAAATATTTTGCTCTTCAGCCGCATCTCCCGGGATGATGCAAGCCCCAGTTGCCAAATAAAATAAGGAAGTGAAAATCTAAGAATTAGAAGCAAAGATTTAAATATGGGTTGTTTTCCACGCTTCATAATTAGTTTTTTGTTTCGGGGTGAAATCGAAAATGGAAAATTCAAGACCTTTAGATGCGTTGAACAAGGCACGCAACAAGAGAGTAATAGTTGAGCTGAAGAATGGCAAGCAGTATGTTGGAAAGCTCTCAGCATTTGACATTCACATCAATACAGTTCTGGAAGAAGCAGAAGAAAGGGTTAACGGCGAGATAACAAAAAAGATGGGAGTCATATTCCTGAGAGGGGACACCATCACAACAATATCCCCAGAGTAAAACCGGAACATTTGCAAAAAATAAGAGGTATGCTTAGATGGTTAAAGGAACTGCGAGCCATGGAAAAAGGTCCGGCAAGAAGAACCACATAAGATGCAGAAGGTGCGGCAGAATATCCATGGACATAACCACGAAGATATGCGCTCACTGCGGCTTCGGAGCCAGCAAGAAGATTAGAAAATACAGCTGGCAGAAGCCGGGAAAGCGCGGGCTCTCAGGACTAAAACACTGAAACAAGCTTATTTTGCCCAATACATTTTTCCTACTCAATTCTATTACTTAAAATTTTTACTTAAAATTTTATTCTGAACAAGAAGCTGATTAATTATTTAACTTCTATCTTTTTGAACTAAAATTTTAGCGCCTGCCACCCTTCTTCTTATAGCGGCCCCTTCCCTCAACAACTTCCAATCGTTTCAGAACACTCTCAGCATCTGAATAGTGCTTCTTGTAGGATTCAAGAACTGCAGAGTAGGCTTCCTCCCAGAGCTCCTGATGCTTACTCTCAAGGGCCTGTCTTAATAGGTGAAGGTCAACTGCCTTGTCCTCTACCCTCTTAGAATGGAAGGAGAGTCCAAAGTCAATTATGTGAAGCTTTCCGCTCCTGATTATCATGTTAGAAGTGGTAAGGTCGTTGTGGATTATGTCCGCAGAGTGCAGTCCTGCTATTATCCTTCCAAGCTGGGTGCAGAATTCTAAATAGTTATCCTTTTTAAGTATATCCCTCAGTTTTTCTCCTTCAATAAATTCCATCTCAAAGAAGCATTGCTGTTCGTCCTCTGAGATTATCCTCGGAGAGGGAATGCCAAGTTTAGAAACCTTGCGCATTATCCTGACTTCCCTTCTCGTTCTGGAAGTCCTTAGCTCAGAATCAATTTCAGAAATCCTGTAACCCTTCTTATGTCTAAACTTAATTACAGAGTCTCCTCTCCTGTATAGTACTGCTTCAGCCCCGCGGCTTATTTCCTCTCCAAACTGAAAAGACATTGAAAACATTGCATTCTCATTTGCATCTGAATCATTAAGTTTTTGCTCCATCGGAAATCGCCAAAATCATTTTTCAAAGATGGGAAACAAAATTCTAATTAAAAAAAGTTTTGAATCCTCACAGCATGTTCAGTTACTCATTTCCAAAGATTGCTTCAAGCCTGGACAGCCTTCCAAAATCGTAATTGGACAGGGAAGGGCCGCAGGCAACAACGCGAAAGCTCCCCAAATCGGAATTCTTAAGCATGGGACTCAGAAAGCTTGCCCCTCTAACATCTGTTCCCTCATAGATTTGCGAGAAGGATGGCAGAACAATCAGGTTGAACCTTCCAGTCCTCCCAACCAGGAAGCACTTAAACGGCTCTGAGCGCACTCCGTCGCTAATCGTGATGGCAGGATGCTCGTGCCCAATAATTATGGTGTGAATTCTTCTAAGAGATTCTGACATGGGAATTTTATGCCCGTGAATTATCAAAAAGCCGCCCAGCTTGAACTCTTCAACAACGCCGAGGTCCTTCCTAGAAGCTATAGGGCCCAAAACATTGTCATGGTTACCCCGTACCAGCACAACCCTCTCCGAATGTGCTGATAGGAAATCCAGCACTTCTAAGGATTCCCGCCACTCCTGCCTGGATATTCTTCCAAACTCGTGCTTCAAGTCGCCTGCAATAATTGTAAGCTTAGGCCTGCCGGTCCTCTTAAAAACTTCTGAGAGCTCCGTCTTGAAATCTTCTAGTTGGAACCTCTGAACCATCGCTCCCCTTTCAGAGAATGACTCCTCATATCCTATGTGAAGGTCTGAAAGTACTAATGCCTTTGAACCGCCACTCCTGATTATGAGACACTTCCCGAGAGCTTCTGCACTCTCCCTTCCGGAACTCAGCAAGAGCATAAGCCCGGATAGGAAAAGCCGCTTTAAAAAAGTGTCGCAGGATTTGTAAGAAAATTTGAAAAAGCCTTAATTGCCAAAATTATTTAAGGAGGGCTGTATACTCTAAATTGCATGATAATAAAGTGGGTGCGGCTGAAGAACATAAGAAGCTACCTATCTGAAGAGATAAGATTCTCAGAAGGCTCCACCCTGCTCAGCGGGGACATAGGCGCGGGAAAGAGCACAATCCTATTAGCAGTAGAATTCGCACTTTTCGGATTCACAAACGAGATTTCGGGAGATACACTTTTGAGAAATGGAAAGCAGAATGGCTCAGTTGAGCTCTGCATTGAAGTTGAGGGAAAAGAGATAATAATAAAGAGGAATCTGAAAAGGGGAAAGGACTCAATATTACAGCCGCCGGGAAGCATCACAATTGACGGATTAAAAAGCGAGAAGAGTGCAGAAGAGCTCAAAGCCGCAGTGCTTCAAATTCTGGGATACCCTGAAGAATACCTGAAAAAGAAGAGCATCTCACTCTACAGATACACAGTGTATACTCCTCAGGAAGAGATGAAGAGGATACTCTTTGAAGGGCGAGAGGACCGCTTGAAAATCCTGAGAAAGATATTCGGAATTGAAAAGTACGGAACGATAAGAGCGAACGCAATGCTTATTGCCAGCTCCCTCAGGGAAGCTGTAAGGGCTTTAGAAGCTAAGATAAGTGACCTTGAAGAAAAGCTAAAAGAAGAAGCTGAACTGAAAGGAGATGTCCAAGAGGCTAAGCAGAAGCTTGTACAACTCAGGGCTGAGATTGAGAGTAAAGCAAAAGAGATTCAGGAAGCTGAAAGGGCGCTCCTGAACATAGAAGAGCGCAGGAAGACAGCGGCAGAACTCCTTGCTGCAATAAGAATATACGAGGAGCAAATAAGAGAGAACGCTGCACAACACCTGGCAAAAAAGAAAAGAAGTGAAGAGATAAAAGAAGAGATAGAAGCCCTTCAAAAGAAGATATCTGAAATTCCGAAGAGCGAACCTAAGGATGAGGCAGCTCTGGAAAGAGAGCTTGAACTTCTGAGCAGAGAGAGGGAAGCCTTAGAAAGGGAGCTGGAAAAGAATTCTGAAAGGGCTGCACAGCTTGTGAAAAGGGAGCAGGAGCTAAAGTTGGAAGTTGAAAATGCTGAAGCCCTCTCAGAGAAGCTCTCAGAAAAGAGGAAGGAACTGGAAGGCACAATTACGGGAGAATCCCGTTTGGAAATTGAAAAGAGAGAAGAAGCATTAGAGGAAGAACTCAGAAGGGTATCTGAAAGAAAGGCGGCGCTCCTAAGCCAAAAATCAGAAGCTGAAAAGATAATATCTGAAATTGCAAAGAATGACAGGTGTCCCCTCTGCAAACAGGGAATAAGTCATGAGTATAGAGAGCATATGACGAGTGAAGAAAAAATAAGAATATCAAAAATTGAAGAAGAAGTTGCAGCCCTACAAATGCGCGGGACAGAACTTCTTCAAGAGATTGCAGAATTGAAGAGAAAGATTTCAAAAAAAGCAGAAGCCGAGTCAAGAGCCATGGTGTTGAAAGCCGAGATAGAAGCCATAGAAGTACGGCTCTCAGAACTCAACAAGAAAAAGGAATTATTAGCCAAAGTCAGGACAGAACTCGCCGAAATCAAAAACTTTGAAGAGCTAAAAAGAAAAGCAGCCCAGATAAGAGAAGAAGAGGAGAAAAAGAGAGAAACTCTCAGGATGGCTAGGGAAGCTAACAAAAAAATTGAGGAGCTCAAAAGGCTCTCCGAACAGCTGAGCAGGGAGAAGCAGCTTTTATCCTCAGTTGAAGAGGAGTATTCCAAGCTGAAGAAGCTCGTAGCAGAGCTCAATACAAAAAAGCTCTCAGCAGAAAAACAGCTCGCAAAGATAAAGATAGATGACAAGGAATACGAGAATGCTAGGCAGAGAAGGGACGCGCTTGCAAAGGAGGAGAAAGGACTGGAAGCACTCTCTGCAGCACTAACCAGCGAGGTTCGCATTAAAGAGGAGCGAATCAGAAGAATATCAGCTGAAATTAAAGAGAAATCTAATGACAAAAAGAAGATGAAATTCTACTCTGAAATTGAAGACATGCTCTCAAATAAATTCACCGAGCTGATGGCGGCAATGGAGAAGCAGGTGATGAGCTCAATACACTACGAATTTGGAAAGCTCTTTGAAGAGTGGTTCTCAGCACTGATGGAAGAAGAAGCTATGAGTGCCAGGATAGATGAAGACTTCACGCCCATAGTTACGCAGGACGGACATGACACAAGCGTGGAAAACCTTTCAGGAGGAGAAAAAACCGCTGTTGCCCTAGCTTACAGGCTGGCGCTAAACAGGGTAATAAATGATATGGCTGGAAGTATCAAAACAAGAAATATAATAATACTTGATGAGCCAACAGACGGATTCTCCTCAGAACAGCTGGACAGGGTAAGAGAAGTGCTGGAACAGCTGAAACTAAAACAGGTAATCCTGGTAAGCCACGAGCCTAAAATAGAGAGCTTCGTGGAAAATGTGATAAGAATAGTAAAACAGGGACACCAGAGTAGGGTTCTCAGTGCGCAATAATGCTCCTACAATGCGTCTCGCTTATGAAAAAGTCCAAGCTCGTAAGTGAAAGAGTAAAAGCTCCTTCGCAATATTCCAATCTTACCCGAAATGTCTGCAAGAAAAAACTCGTAAAAGAAATCCAAAGAGTCATAAGCTGCCAGGCGCCTACGCCTAAGCCTAAGAGACGAGAAAGCCCAGATTAAGAAAAGCTGAAATCCTCTCCTTCTAAGAAGGTCAAGAGCCCGCTGAGGTACTGGCGTACCGAAATACTTCTTAGAAATGATTAGTGCAGAATACACAAAGTTGTGAGCTTTCCAGCTGCGAGCTTCCCTGATAAGAAAATTCCAGTTTATACTCCTCGTGCTTATCATCTTATGTATAACATATATGTCCCTAAGTGGAAGTATGGAAGCCGGCTGGTATAGAGCGTGAATTGAAAGGTGTATCAGCGTGTGCTCATCACACAGAACTCTGACGGGATGCCCCCTTATTGAGCTGAGCTTAGAATGCTTCCACAGGGATGCATTATTTATGCTGAATGGTGAAAATGGTTGAACTATACCCAAGTGCGGCTCAACCTTTAGCGCAGGATTAGGCTTAAAGACCAGTGTAACCTCGTTGAGAAAAGAATTATAATACTGCAGCGAATGTTTGGAATGGGCATAAAATCCGAACGAATTAAGCGTCTCAAGACACCTCTTCCACGAATCCTTTTTTACAAGGAAGTCTATGTCAGAAGTGGTCCTAAACCCAACAAGCTCTGGAAATGCGAAGCCCTTCAATAGAATAAAATCTATCCCCTCACGATTGAACTTTCTGACAAGTTTTAAGAGCAAATCCTCAAAGTTACGACGAATAAGCATATTTCCTGCCAGAAGCTGGAGCAGCTTGCCCTTCAGAGCATTCAAGCGTAGACGCTCAGCCGATATTAGCAGCTGATCAACAGGAAACGCTGAAGCCACTAATAAGAATTCATTCCTATCCAAAGATTTTAAAGTTCTTCTTATGAAATGCTCGTCCGGTTCATTCTTAAGAAGCTCAACGCAGAGCAGTATCTCCTTGTTCATCTAAGAGGAATATGCTGATGCATTTTAAAAGCGTTTTGAAAAAAAAGAAAAGTGGGGCTGCCGTGATTCGAACACGGGTTGCATGCACCCCAAGCATGAGTGATAGCCAAGCTACACTACAGCCCCGAACATCAAAAGTGGTTGAATGTTTTCTTTATAAAACTTCTGCTAAAAAGATTTTTATGCCGGGACAGGGTAAAGAGAAGAGACGCATAGAAAAATATTTAAAGACAATAAACCATTTTGCTATACAGATATATTTTTAAATGCCGACGGCTTTTAAGGAAAAAGGTGGTAATGCTATGAAAAATGCGAAATGGGCAATCTTTCTATGGCTTATTTTAATTGCTCCAATAATCGTAAGAGCTGACTTCAACATAAGAGTAAACCCGATAAAAAATGTTATAAATGTTTATGCTGAAACTCCCGAATCCGCAAAGTTTGAAGTAATAATTGAAAACAAGCTGCCGCAACAGGACAGATTCACCCTAAGCTTCAGCAAGGACCTCAGCTGGATAATCAGAACAGAAGAGCTTTCAGACTACTTCACCGGAATAATCATCCCGGGGCTTCAAGAAAGAACAACAACAATAAATGTGGAGCCTGCAAAGCTTTGGCCCGCAGGAACATACAATATAGTGATAAGTGTAAGATCAGAAAATACTGGAATTGAAAAGCAGGTTTCACTTCCCATAAACATTCAGACGCCAACCGCTGGAGACATTATAAGGTTAGATGCTCAGGTTCCGGAAAGCATAGACCCCAGAATCGGAGGAGAATTCTCAGTAATTATTGAATCAAAGATTCCAATAAAGAGGAACAACCTAAAGCTAAAGGTTACAGACACTGCCGGAATAATCTTGTTTGAGAAGGAAGTTAGCATGGACCCGCTTTCAAAAATTACTGTGAAGGTACCAGTAAGCATGGACCCGCTGCAAAATCCGGGAGAAGACTCTCTGCAGATAAGCGTTTATGACGAGAATGGAAACCTGCTTAAGGAGATTTCAAAAACATTCAGGATAGAGGGCTACTCCTTAATAAGTGAGAGAGAAGACACCACGAGCTTCCTACTCAAAAGGGTAACTATAATAACTGTGTCAAATGCGGGGAACGCTCCGGGAACAAAGCTCATAACCAAAAAGGTCGGATTCTTCCAGAACCTATTCCTGAGAACTAGTCCAAAAGCCAAATGGGTAAAAGTTGGAAGCCAGAAGCTTATAGGCTGGAATGTAGAGGTGCAGCCGAGGTCGGAGCAGAAGATTACAATGACTACAAACTACAGGGGAATAGCCCTGCTGCTAATAGCAATAGCGGGACTGATTGCAGCCTACTACTACCTAAAACCGCCTGTGGAGATGACCAAGAAGGCGAAGGTAATTGTGCAGGAAGAGGGCGGAATCGCAGAGTTAAAGGTTCTGATAAACATAAAGAATAGGGGAAAGAATAGCATACACAACCTAAGAGTTGTAGACATAGTGCCTGACATAGCAGATGTGGAAGACAACTTCCAAGCCGGCACCATAAAGCCTGACAACATAACAAAGAACATAGCCAGCGGAACCCTCATAAAGTGGAACATAGAAAGGATGGAACCATACGATGAGAGACTAATAAGTTACAAGATAAAATCGCGACTTGCAATAGTGGGAAGCTTCAGATTGAAACCTGCAGTTGCGCGCTACACTATAAACAATAAGGAGTACAAAGCAGTTTCAAACGAGGTGTGGATTAGATCCAGGAAGGAAGAAAGCGAGTAAAAAGAAAATTTTTATTCTTTCTTATTCATCTTAAAAATCTAAAAAACAACAAACTTTATAAACAAAATTCCTAAACCCAAAAAAAAGTTGAGCCCCTCCTAGCTCAATGGTTAGAGCGTCCGGCTGTAGATTCCCGAAGACAACTCCGAGAGAGCATGAATGAAATCGGGACAGCCGTCACCGGAAGGTTCCTGGTTCAAGTCCGGGGGAGGGGATTCCAATTCTTTTCCGAGAAATTCTAAAAAACTGCCAAAAACCAAAAGATTTAAAAATGGATGCCAAACTACTCAAATGGAAGAAGGTGTCGGGGAGCTTGCTTGCCATCATGATGAAACATTCTCACATACAAAATTGAGAAGAACACTCGTGATGCTTTCAAACTTCCCGATGCAAAAGGAAGCCCTGGTAGTGTAGCGGCCTATCATGGAGCCCTGTCACGGCTCCGACCCGGGTTCAAATCCCGGCCAGGGCGTTTTTGGGCCGGTGGCGCAGCCTGGAGCGCTCACCATGAAAATGTCAAGGTGTCGTGGGCAATAGCGCACCTGACTTTTAATCAGGTTGTCGGGGGTCCGAATCCCCTCCGGCCCATCATGCTAAAAAGGCGAGGAAAAGAAAATGTCAAAAAAGATTGAGCATGTGCTTGTCCCCGAGCACGAAAAGCTTTCCGAAGGGGAAAAAAAGGCTCTTCTAGAAAAATACGGCATAACTGAAAACGAGATGCCAGTAATACTTGCAAGGGATCCTGCAATTGCGCATCTAAACGCAAAGCCGGGAGACATCATAAAGATAACAAGAAAGAGCCAGATTGCTGGCGAATCAATCTTCTACAGGGTGGTAAAACTTGAATGAAACCGGAAGAATTCTCTGCAGGAAATATTTCAGCGAGCAGTCCTTCGTAAATTCAGACATAGAATCCTTCAACCACTTCATAGACTACGGGCTGCAGGAGATAATTGACGAGAACAAGATTATAGAGCCCACAATAATACCTAACAATGTGGAAAGTTACAAGATAAAGCTCAACAAGATAAAGGTTGAAACTCCGATGCTTGTAGAAGCGGACGGAAGCACAAGGCCTGTTTATCCGTGGGAGGCGCGTCTGAGAAAAATAACATACGCTGCAGCGATGCACCTGAACATGAGCGTGATAATAGACGGAGTGCAGAGGGAAGAGTTTAACGCATACATAGGTAACATGCCCATAATGCTCAAGTCAAAATACTGCCACCTGAGCAAGATGAACAGGGAAGAACTGATAGAACACGGCGAAGACCCTGAAGATCCGGGAGGATACTTCATAATCAACGGAAGCGAAAAGGTCTTAGTAAAAGTGGAGGACCTCGCAGCAAACAGGTTCTTAGTTACTGAGAGCGAGAGCGGGCCCAGCAAGTTTACGGGAAAGATATTCTCGGAAAGCGCAGCCTTCAGGATTCCCCACACGATAGAAAAGATGAAAGACGGAATATTTTACATCACATTCACAAGGGTTCGAAGGGCGCCAGTAATACTGCTAATAAAAGCGCTGGGCATAGTTAAAGACCAAGACATAATGAGGAGCATAAGTGAAGATGTGCAGTACGATGATGTGCTCGTAAACCTTTACCAGTTCGCAGACATAACAAATTCGGAAGACGCCTTAGACTACCTGGCTAAGAAGACGGGCATAACCCAGCCGAGGGAAGTTCGCCTGCAGAGGATAGAAGAGATAATTGACAGGTTCCTTCTGCCACACTTAGGAACAACAAAGCAGAGTAGAATCCTAAAGGCGCAGAATCTTTGCAAGATGATAAAGAAGTTCCAGCTCGTATCACTCGGAGAGATACCCCCTGATGATAAGGATCACTATGCCAATAAGAGAATAAAGATGAGCGGCGACCTGCTGGCAGATCTGTTCAGAGTGAATTTCAACATGCTAATAAAAGATATGCTCTACAACTTCCAGAGGATAGTCAAGAGGGGAAAATTCCCGTCATTAAGAGTTGTAATAAGAGACAAGCTGCTTACGCATAGGATATACTCCAGCATGGCAACTGGAAGCTGGGTTGGCAACAGGAAGGGAATAAGTCAGAGGATACAGCACCTAAACTTCTTAGAAACACTATCACACCTGCAGAGAGTCGTAAGCCCCCTCAGCGCAACTCAGGAAAACTTTGAAGCAAGAGCTCTGCACCCAACACACCTGGGAAGATTATGCCCTATAGAAACTCCTGAGGGAACAAACATCGGACTCAAAAAGAATCTGGCACTACTGGCAAGCATCTCGCAAAGTGCAAACGAGGAAGATGTTCTAAAAGTGCTAAAAGAGCTTGGAGTCAGGGAACAAAAAATAACCACGCAATAAAGAGGAGAAGATGAAAATGGCAGGAGAAGTTTACCTTAACGGAAAATTCATAGGAAAAGTAGAAAACCCGGCGGAATTCGCCAAAAGGGTTATAGAATCGCGAAGAGCAGGAAAACTGCCTACAGAATTAAATGTGCGCTACATTGAAAAAACTGGAGAAGTAGAAGTGGAAACATTCAGGGGAAGACTCAGAAGGCCACTCATAGTTGTTAAGAATGGAAAGCCACTGCTCACAAAGGAGCACCTGGAAAGAGTACAGAAGGGAGAACTCTCCTGGAATGAACTCGTAAAGCAGGGAATAATAGAATACATAGACGCTGCAGAAGAGGAAAACTGCCTAATCGCATTCTCGGAAGAGGAACTAACTGACAAGCACACGCATCTGGAAATAATGCCTTCAGCAATGGTAAGCCTGTGCACATCTCTAGTTCCCTACGGAAACCACGACCCGAGCACAAGATTAAACGCTGGCTCAAAAAACCAGAAACAAGGTCTTGGAATATACGCTTCAAACTTCCCTATAAGGATGGACATGGACACAAACATACTGCACTATCCCCAGGTGCCGATAGTGAGCACGATGATGACAGAGCTCTCCCACTACGAAAAGCACCCTGCAGGACAGAATGTAGTAGTAGCAATAATGGCATGGAAGGGCTACAACATGCAGGACGCAGTAATCCTCAACAGGGCATCCCTAGACAGGGGGTTTGGAAGGAGCACATACTTCAGGCCGGCAGAGGCAGAAGAGCTCAGATACCCTGGAGGAATGACCGACACCATATGCATACCGGACAAGGATGTAAAGGGGTACCGCTCAGAAGAAGCGTACAAGTACTTAGAAGAGGACGGCATAATCTCGCCGGAAATAAGAGTAAAAGAGGAGGATGTCATAATAGGCAAGACGAGCCCGCCAAGATTCACCTCAAGCTTAGAGCAGTTTAATCTATCCTCAATAGACAGGCGAGAAAGCTCAGTAGCAGTAAAACATGGAGAAGGCGGAATAGTTGACTCAGTAATCTTGACAGAAAGCGTAGAGGGAAATCGCCTAGTTGAAGTAAACATCAGAGACCCGAGAGTTCCAGAGATAGGAGACAAGTTTACATCCAGGCATGGACAGAAAGGAGTCGTAGGCTTAATAATAGACCCTGCAGACATGCCCTACACTGCATCGGGCATAGTTCCCGACATAATATTCTCACCCCACAGCATACCTTCAAGAATGACAGTAGGCCACCTGATAGAGGCAATAGGCGGAAAGGTAGGATCACTCTCAGGAAGGTATGTGGATGGAACAATGTTTGACTCCGAACCTGAACAGAAGCTCAGAGAAGAGCTGCTCGCAATGGGCTTCAGGGACAACGGCACAGAGACAATGTACAACGGCGAGACGGGAGAAATCTATGAAGCCAGGATATTCATAGGAGAGATGTACTACCTCAAACTGAAGCACATGGTGGCAAACAAGATACACGCAAGGGCGAGAGGACCAATACAGCTCCTAACTAGACAGCCGACAGAGGGCAGAGCGAAGGAAGGCGGCTTAAGACTTGGAGAGATGGAAAAGGACTGCTTCGTAGCCCACGGAACCTCACTATTACTAAAAGAGAGGTTTGACGCTGACAGAACAGTAGTGCCAATATGTGAAACCTGCGGAATGATAGCAGTGCACGACAGGTACAGCAAGAAGTCCTTCTGTCCAATATGCGGAGAAGAAAGCTCAGTAGTAGATGTAGAGATGAGCTACGCCTTTAAGCTGCTGCTAGACGAGCTGAGATCAATGTGCATATATCCAAAACTCGTGCTTAAGAGCAAATACAAGTAGGAGAGTGCAGAAAATGGAAGAAGAATACTTTTACAAACAAATTGAAAGGGTAACATTCGGACTGCTCAGCCCAAAGATAATAAAAAAGATGGCTACAGTCAAGATAATAACTCCAGAGCTGTACGACAAGGAGGGCTTCCCAGTAGAGGGCGGCCTCATGGACACTCACCTCGGCGTAATAGACCCGGGGCTGAGGTGCAAGACCTGCGGGAGCAGCCTAAAGGACTGCCCCGGACACTTCGGCTACATAGAACTGGCAAGACCCGTAATACATGTGAAGTTTGTAAGGCCAATATTCTCAGTATTAAAGGCTACCTGCAGGAGCTGTGGAAGAATACTCCTGGATGACAAAAAGATAGCACACTTCAAAGCCAAACTGGAAAATGTCAAGAAGACAAACGATGAAGAAGCAATAATGCGCACAGTAGCAGAAGTGATATCTGCAGCCAGAAAATCCGAAAAGTGCCCACACTGCCAAGCCAAGCAGGGAAAACTCGCAATAGAAAAACCCACTACATTCCTGGAAGATGACAAGCGCCTCTCACCCATAGAGATAAGGATGAGACTGGAAAGGGTATCAGATGATGAGTGCGAGCTTTTGGGCTTTAATCCTCAGCACGCAAGGCCTGAGTGGATGGTTCTCACATTATTCCCAATACCGCCGGTAACAATGAGGCCAAGCATAACCCTCGAATCTGGAGAAAAAAGCGAGGACGACCTGACTCACAAGCTGGGTGACATTGTAAGGATAAACCAGCGCTTGTATGAGAACATAAACTCAGGAGCCCCGGAGATAATAGTTGAAGACCTGTGGGACCTGCTGCAGTATCACATAACCACATTCTTTGACAACAACATTGCACAGCTCCCGCCAGCGAGGCACAGGAGCGGACAGCCTCTCAAGACGCTGATGGACAGGATGAAGAGCAAGGAAGGAAGGCTTAGGCACAACCTGGCTGGAAAGAGAACAAACTTCTCAGCAAGGACAGTGATAAGCCCAGACCCGAGCATAGCACTAGACGAAGTTGGCGTCCCAGAATCAATAGCGATGAAGCTCACAATACCTGAAAGGGTGACAAAGTGGAACATTGACTATCTCAAAAAGTTCGTGCAGAACGGCCCCACAAAGATGATGGGAGCAAACTATGTGATAAGGCCTGACGGCAAGAAGAAGAAGATAACTGAAGAAACCAAGGAGCAGCTGCTGGAAGAAATTCAGCCGGGCTACATAGTTGAGAGGCACCTCATGGATGGGGACATCGCAATATTCAACAGGCAGCCCTCACTTCACAGGATGAGCATGATGTGCCACAGGGTAAAAATACTGCCTTATAAGACATTCAGGCTCAACCCTGCAGTGTGCCACCCGTACAATGCTGACTTTGACGGGGACGAGATGAACCTGCACATTCCGCAGACAGAAGAAGCGAGAGCAGAGGCAGAACTACTTATGGAAGTGAGAACACAAATCATAAGCCCAAGGTACGGCTCTACAGTCATAGGATGCATACAGGACGCAATTTCGGGACTATACCTCCTAACTAAGGAGATGACCCTGCCTAGAGACAAGGCGATAAACCTGCTGTACGCTTCAGGAATAACTGACTTCTCACGGCTTCCTAAGAAGAAGGAGCTGAACGGCAGGGAAATCTTCAGCCAGGTGCTCCCTCCAGATTTCAACTTTGAAGGAACATCCAGGCTGTGCAAGCACCACGAGAAATGCATGAAGGAAAAATGCCAAAACGACGGCTACGTGCTCATAAGAAATGGAGAGCTAATCTGCGGCGTCATGGACAAGAACAATCTGGGAGAAGAATCTGGAAGAATGCTTGCGGAGATAAACAGAAAGTATGGACAGGACTCCCTTGAAATCCTTGAAAGAATCTTCAAGCTTGGAGTCAACACCCTCACCCTGCACGGATTCACAAGCCTTATTTCAGACCTTGAACTCAAAGAGGATGTAAAGGAGAAGATAAGAGAACTTGTAAGGAATGCAGACAGGGAAGTCAACGAGCTCATAAGCAAGTACAAGAGCGGAGAACTCCTAGCACTTCCGGGAAGGAGCGTTGCAGAAACATTAGAAGTGAAAATACTTGAAGTGCTAAACAAGGCAAGAAACGAAACTGGAAAGATAGTGTTTGAAGCTACTCAGAAGGAAACAGACAACATAATAATGGTGAAATCCGGAGCGAGAGGAAACTTCCTCAGCATAACACAGATGGCAGCATTCGTAGGGCAGCAGTCCCTAAGGGGAAACAGGATAAGCTACGGCTACACGGATAGAACATTATCCGCATTTGAAAAGAACGACTTGGGAAGTAAAGCCAGAGGATTCATAGCTAGTGGATTCAAAGAGGGATTAAAACCTGCTGAGTTCTTCTTCATGGGAATGACAGGAAGGGACTCGCTCATGGACACTGCTCTCAGAACTCCAAAGTCAGGATACCTTTACAGGCGCCTGGCAAACGCGATGCAGGACATAAAGGTTGAATACGACGGCACAGTGAGGGACTCCAACAACAGAATAATCCAATTCCAGTACGGAGAAGACGGAGTAGATGTCTCGCGCTCAATAGGTGGAAAGGTAGATGTCAAGCAGATAATCCAGGAAGAACTTTCAAGATGAGGTGCTGAATGATGAACAAGATAATCAAAGAATACGAAAACAGGCTTCCCGCAAGCGTCCTGGCTGAGATTGAACAGGAAATACCTGAAAACATCTCAGAAGCAAAGCTGAAAAGAATACTTGATAGAGCAGTAGAAGAATATGAAAAGGCAAAGGTGGACGCTGGAGAAGCAGTTGGCCTAGTCGCTGCAGAATCCATAGGAGAGCCGAGCACTCAGATGACGCTTAACACATTCCACTTCGCAGGCGTATCTGAGATGAATGTAACAACAGGACTTCCCAGAATCATAGAGGTGCTAGATGCGAGGGAGTCAATAAAGACGCCGATGATGGAGATATACCTAAAGAAGCCCTACTCAGAAGGCAAGGACATAAAAAAGATAGCAATGATGCTCAAAGAGACAAAACTCTCAGACATAGCAACTGAATTCTCAATAGACATAGCTGAAGAGGCAATTGAAGTTAGAATACGCAGAAGCAGCATTGAAGAACGCTCAATAGACGAGGAGAAGATAAAAAGCGCATTGAAGAATGCAATCAAGGGCGCGTCCTGCAAGACAAAACAGGAAGGCGAGGATATAATCTTCACAATAAAGGCGAAAGAAGAAAACTCAGGACTCAACGAGCTCTACCGCTTAAAAGACAGGGTTAAAAACGCATTCATAAGCGGAATAAAAGGAATAGCATATGTGCTCCCCGTAAAGAGGGGTGACGAGTTCATGATAATGACCTCAGGAACAAACCTCAAAGAGGTCTTAGAACTACCATTTGTAGATTCTACAAGAACGATAAGCAACGACATATTTGAAATTGAAAGGGTCTTAGGAATAGAAGCTGCACGGCAGGCGATAATAAACGAGACATACTCCGTTATGAAGTCGCAAGGATTAGTAATAGACCTGAGGCACCTGATGCTGGTAGCGGACACAATGTGCTCCACGGGAAGCGTCAAGGGAATAACAAGGTATGGCGTGATAAAGGACAAGTCCAGCGTGCTGGCAAAGGCATCATTTGAAACCCCATTCAGGCATATAGCACAGGCGAGCATGCTTGGAATATCAGACAATCTAAACTCAATAATTGAGAATGTGATGATAAACCAGCCGGTGCCTATAGGCACGGGCATTCCAAAGCTGATTGCAAACCTTAAAAAGGAATAAAGGAAGAAACAAAAAGAAATCAGAATCAATAAGAAGGAGGAATAGCAAATGGCTGACGAGACAAACAGGATAAGGGAGATGCTTAAAGAGAACAGGCTTGTGATTGGAAGCAGGGCAGTTCTTAGAGAGCTCAACAAGGGAAACCTTGAACAGATATTCCTAGCGGCAAACCCTGCTCAGAAAATAGAAAAAGACCTAACTGCAAGGGCAAATGCTGCCGGCTGTCCAATACAGAAGCTCACAATTCCTAACGACGAGTTGGGAATACTCTGCAAGAAACAGTTCTCAATCTCAGCCCTGGGAGTAAGAAAAGCATAAAACACATTTTAAGCTCTAAAAAATGGGAAAGATAGTTTACGACCAGGAGCTAATGAAGACAATAAGCTTCTTTGAAGCAATGACTGGAGCAAGGGTTAAGGACTGCTTCAAAGAAAAGGATGACACCCTAACATTCGTAGTTGAAGAGGGCGAAATTGGAAAGGCAATAGGAAGGGGCGGCTCAAACATAAGAAGATTAGAAACAGCTTTGAACAGAAAGATTAAAATAGTAGAGTTTAATCCCGAGCTCACAACTTTTGCAAGAAACCTGATAATGCCCCTCAGAGCTGAAAAGATAGAGCTCAAGGACAAGGTGCTCTTCATAAAGGGGGGTGACGCAAAAATCAGGGGAATGCTAATAGGCAGGGACTCAAAAAACTTAAAGTCCCACGAAGAGATAATAAAAAAGTATTTTGACATTGAAAAGATAAGAGTAATATGAAAAGGTGAAGATAAGAATGTCTAAAAAGAAATCGTCAGGACTATACCTTGGAAGCAAGATAAAGAAGAACAGGGCGAAGTTCAGGTGGAACAAGAAGTGGTATGTAAGGAAGATGCTCAACCTGAAGAAGAAGTCAGACCCCTTAGAAGGAGCTCCTCAGGCTAAGGGAATAATACTTGAAAAGGTGCAGATAGAGGCTAAACAGCCAAACTCTGCAATGAGAAAGTGCGTAAGAGTCCAACTAATAAAGAACGGAAGACAGGTAACTGCCTTCTGCCCGGGAGACGGAGCGATAAAGCTGATGGACGAACACGACGAGGTAGTAATAGAGTCAATCCACGGAAAGATGGGCCGCTCCAAAGGAGACCTCTCAGGAATAAGATGGCAGGTCATAAAAGTGAACGGCCAGAGCCTGGACGCGCTGAGAAAGGGAAAGATAGAAAAGGCGAGAAAGTAAGCATTTCAACTTCTCTAATTTTACACAATCTTTTTCATTTTTCAACTAATTATTCCCGCTTCTAGAAAGATTTATAAGAGAGGAATGGAAAACTCTGCAGTATGGACTTTCAATCCAGAATTGAACTCATAAAGAGAAACACTGAAGAGATAATCACAGAAGAAGAGCTGAAGAACCTTCTAAGAGAAAAAGAGCACCCGACAGCCTATTGCGGTTACGAGCCGTCTGGACCGATGCACCTGGGACACTTCGTAACAATAACAAAGCTCATGGACCTACACAGGGCTGGCTTCAAAATAAAGATACTACTCGCAGACATACACGCCTACCTAAACAGGAAGGGCGAAGAGGAAGAGATAAAGAGGGAAGTACAGAACTGGAAGAAAACAATAGAAGCAATAGGAATGGACGCAGAGGTAGTCCTTGGAAGCTCCTACCAGTTCGAAAGGGAATACCAGCTGGACGTCTTCAAAATGGCGCAGAAGTGCACAATAAACAGGGGCCTAAGAAGCATGCAGGAGATCGCGCGCGACATAGAAAACGCAACAATCTCCCAGCTGATATACCCGATAATGCAGGTGGCAGACATAAAACACCTAAAGGTTGACCTGGCAGAAGGCGGGATGGAACAGAGAAAAGTGCACATGCTCGGCAGGGAGAACTCAGAGCTTATAGGACACAGATTCGTAGCAGTGCACACCCCTCTAATAACCTCACTGAAAGGACCTGGAGAGAAGATGTCCAAGTCAATACCCGGATCGGGAATATCAGTAACAGATTCTTACGATGAGATAAAAAAGACTATAAGACAGGCATACTGCCCGGAAAAGATTGCTAAAGACAACCCCATAATGCAGATAGCAAAACTGATAATCTTCCCAAGAAAGGGCTCTCTGAAAATTGAAAGGCCTGAAAAATACGGGGGAAGCATAGAGCTCCAGAGTTATGAGGAGCTGGAAGAAAAATATCAGAAGGGAGAGATACACCCTCTGGACCTTAAAGGGGCAGTTGCTGAAAGCCTGGAAGGTATAATCCAGCCCATAAGAGAGCGGTGGAATAAGTAACTCTGAAAAGTTCTAATCCATCAGATAATAAGAGAAATCTGTTTAAATTTAAACAGGAGAATCTGAATGCTAGAATACAAACAGGAGCCGGACAGTGAAGAGCAGATAAGAAGAATACTTCACCCGCTGGTTGAAAAGTGGTTCTTCTCAAAGTTCAAAGAGTTCTCCTTACCTCAAAGGCTCGCAGTTATGGAGATACACTCAAGAAAGAATGTCCTAGTAAGCGCTCCAACAGGAAGCACCAAAACATTGACAGCCTTCCTCTCAATACTGAACGAGCTTGTAGACCTGTCACAGAAAGAACTGCTGGAAGATAAAGTGTACTGCGTCTATGTATCGCCATTAAAAGCGTTAAACCACGACATTGAAGTAAACCTTAAAAACCCGCTCAGAGAGATGGAGCAAATTCTCGGAAAAAAGCTTGGAATAAGGGTTGCTGTCAGAACAGGAGACACTACACAGAGCCAGAAGGCGCAGATGCTCAAAAGCCCGCCGCACATACTAATAACAACCCCTGAATCCCTTGGAATAATGCTCTCCTCAGCCAAGTTCAGCACACTCCTAAAAGGAGTGGAGTGGCTCATAGTAGATGAGATACACGCCCTTGCAGAGAGCAAGAGGGGCGTTCATCTCTCACTAAGCATAGAAAGAATGCAGCAGGAAAACCACTTCTCAAGAATAGGACTTTCAGCAACCATAGCGCCTATAGAAGAAGTTGCCAAATTCCTCGTAGGCTATGAAGATTCGGGAAGAGAGAGGGACTGCACCATAATCAATGTTGACTCAATAAAGAAGATGGACCTAAAAGTGCTCAGCCCGGTTCCAGACCTGATAGAAGCAGAATTTCAAACAATGCACGACAAGATGTACCAGCTCCTAGACAGCCTGATACAGGCGCACAAGACAACCCTCATATTCACAAACACGAGATCAGCCACTGAAAGGGTGGTCTATCACCTTAAAGAAAAGTTCCCAAAAAACTATGTCCTCATAGATGAAAACACTGCCCCGGAAGACATACCCAGAATAGGAGCGCACCACGGCTCACTCTCCAAATCACACCGCTTGGACATGGAAAGAAGGCTTAGAGAGGGCAGGCTGAAATGCATAGTGTCCAGCACTTCCTTAGAACTGGGAATTGACATAGGCTACATAGACCTGGTAATACTATTAGGAAGCCCGAAAACAGTTGCAAGAGCCCTACAAAGAATAGGCAGAAGCGGGCATAGACTCTCAGACACAACAGTTGGAAGAATGGTCGTGCTGGACAGGGACGACCTGGTAGAGTGCAGCGTACTGCTAAAAGAGGCAATTGAAAAGAAGATAGACAGGATACACATACCCACAAACTGCCTGGACGTACTGGCACAGCAGATAGTAGGAATCGCAGTTTCTCAAAAGATACACATAGAAGAACTCTTCAAACTCATAAAAAGGAGCTACTGCTACCACAACCTGGAAAGAAGAGACTACAACGAGGTAATAGATTATCTGACAGGCCAGTACGGAAACCTGGAAGACAGACACATATACGCAAAGATATGGTACGATCCTGAAACTGGAATGATAGGCAGAAGGGGCCCGCTCATGAGAATGCTGTACATGACCAACATAGGCACCATACCTGAAGAGAGCGCAGTAGTAGTCAAGGAAGGAGAAACAATCATAGGCAAGATTGACGAGGCTTTCCTGGAAAAGCTCAAACCGGGAGACATATTTGTACTCGGCGGAGAAACATACCGCTTCAAATATGCAAGGGGCCAGGTAGCATATGTCTCCGCAGCAGAGGGCAAGATGCCCACAGTTCCCTCGTGGTTCTCAGAAACGCTACCGCTAAGCTTTGACCTGGCACTGGCAATCGGCTCATTCAGACGCCTAATAGAAGAAAAGTTAAAAGCTGGAGAACCGAAAGGAGAAATCCTAAAATTCATAAACTCCTACCTGTATGTAGACGAAAACTCGGCAAGCGCAATATACAGATACATGCTAGAACAGCACCTATACGCTGAGATACCTCATGACAGAAAGATAGTAATAGAATACTACTCAGAAGAGGGAAACCGGGAAAAGCAGAAGCACTACGCAATATTCCACACGCTCTACGGAAGAAGAGTCAACGATTGCCTCTCAAGAGCAGTCGGCTACGCAGCTGCAAGCATACAGCACACAGATATTGAGATAGGAATCAACGATAACGGCTTCTACATAGCCTCAAAAAAGCCCGTGCAGGCATTAAAGGCTCTGAAGATGCTGAAGAGTGACAAGCTTGAACTAGTGATGAAAGCAGCAATAGACAAGACAGAAGTGCTCGCAAGAAGGTTCAGACACTGCGCAGCCCGTGCCCTAATGATACTCAGAAGCTACAAGGGAAGAACACAAAGCGTGGGCAGACAGCAGGTCTCCTCAATGATACTTATAAACGCAGTCAAGAGGATATCCCCGGACTTCTGCATACTCAGAGAGGCGAGAAGGGAAGTCCTGCACGATGTCATGGACATAGAAAACGCCTCAAAAGTAGTAAGGGGAATAGAAGAGGGCAGCATAAAGATTTCAGAGATAAACACCAAAATTCCCAGCCCATTCGCATTCAACCTCATAGCGCAGGGCTACCTAGACCTGCTCAAGATGGAAGACCGAACAGAATTCCTAAGAAGGATGCACAGGCAGGTCATTGCCAAGATTGGAAAGAAGAGCAAAGAAGCAGCGGAACTTGAACAGGGCATAAGCACAGATACGAAAGAGCAAAAGAGCTGGAACGAAAACGAGAACGAATACGAAAAGATTTGGAATGAGGAACAAGAAGCAACTGAAAGCCGGCAGGAAGAAAAAAGGTGAGAAGAACAGCAGAGTACCAAAAAAGAATTTTCTACAAAATATATTTTAAAGTTGAAACAAACGCAAAGGTTTAAATACAAGAACAGAAAAACTAAACTCAAGGCCCGTTACGAGAGTACCCGCGGGAGCACACGGCGAAAGCCCTGCAATGAACCCGGGGGTTAGTAAAACGGGCCACAAGCATTTTCAAGTTTGGAACAAGCTTCACATTCACACTTTCATTTGAGGGATGCAAAATAGGAATTAGAAAAAATTTCAGGACTGAAAGGAGCGAAATCCTTTTAGAATTTCTGAACTAATTCCGAACACGCATTCCCACAAGTGAAAAATCGCTTGTTCTAAAACCGCTTGAAAAAATCATAAACAAAAAACTTACTCAGAGGAGGGATTAAGATGGGAAAAATAAGCCCGATATCAGCAAAATACATAATACACGCTACAATCTCAATAGAAGGAGTTGTAGAAAGGCCAGATGTCATAGGAGCAATATTCGGACAGACAGAAGGCCTTCTCGGAACTGAACTTGAACTGAGAGAGCTCCAACGCTCAGGAAGAATAGGCAGGATAGAGGTAAGCTACGACACCAAAGGCGGAAAGACCACGGGAATAATACAGATACCCTCATCCCTGGACATGGCTGAAACAGCAATAGTAGCCGCAGCCCTGGAAGTAATACAGAGAATAGGCCCCTGCGAGGCAAAGATAACAGTTGATAAGATAGAAGATGTCAGAATAATAAAGAGAAAGCAAATCCTGGAAAGGGCGAAGGAGCTCCTGCAGGCGTGGATGAAGACAACAATGCCCGACTCTCAAGAGCTGGCACAAGAGGTTGCAGAATCAATAAAGATGATGGAAGTACAGGAGTACGGAAAGAGCAGAAGCCCGGCAGGACCTGCAATAGCCGACTCTGAAGAGATAATAGTAGTAGAGGGCAGGGCAGATGTTCTAAACCTTCTAAAGCACGGAATAAAGAATGTGATAGGAATCAACGGCACCAACATCCCGGAAGATGTAGCTGAGCTTTGCAGGCAGAAGACCGTCACCCTCTTTGTAGACGGGGACAGGGGCGGGGACATAATCACGAAGGCGATGATGGCTGTAACCGACATAGACTATGTTGCAAAGGCTCCTGACGGAAAGGAAGTAGAAGAGCTCACCCAGAAAGAGATACTAAAAGCCCTGAGGGGCAGGGTAGCAGTTGAACAGATAAAGCTGGAAAGCGAAAACGGACACCAGGAATACCAGCAGCACCAGAGGCAGGAGCAGAGAAAGGAATTCTACCAGCAGCACCACGACCAGCAGGTCAGAAGAATCCAGAACGGCAGAACGCCTGAAAGGGAACAGAAGAGGCCCGAGCCGAGACAGGAACTCAGGGAGAGACCCCAGCAGGGCTCCAGAAGGGATTTTGAAAAGCCCACTCAGGAGCAGATAGAAGTTTTCAAGAAGGTGAGCGAAGAGCTGATAGGAACAAGGGGAGCCTGCATATTTGACGAGCGCCTAAACATACTGGGCAAGGTTCCAGTAGCAGAACTGTACGGAACCCTGAAAAACATAAACTCAGGAGTTGAATCCATAGTGCTGGACGGGCCCATAGACAAGGAGCTCATAAGACTGGCTGACAACGCAAATGTGAAAATCCTGGTTGGAAGCAGCGTGCTGGCAAGGCCATCTGATGTAAAGGTCAGAGTGCTCAGCGTGCAAGAACTATAAGGCGCTTCCAGGCGCTTCCTTCATTTTTAACTGTTCTATTCTTTTCTATTCTTCTTAAAAAGATTTCAATCTAAAAGGGTTCTGAAAAAGAAAAACATTTATTAACAGATAAGTCCTAACCGGTTTATTCATTTTAAAGTGATTGCAGAAAAGTGGTGAAAAAATTGAAAGGGGCAAAATCGCGAAAAGAGCAGTATGAAAAAAGAAAACATAACGGGGAAGGCGGGGTTAAGACGAGACACACAATATACGCATACAGAAAGAGAAGAATAAGAAAGCTCAGAGTGGCACTCGCGCTACTCATCCTAGCTGCAACAATAATGATATGCGCATTTCCAAAGCAGAGTGTCCAGTACGCAAAAAACAGCTACCTCGCACTCAGGGAAAAAGCAGAAGGCATACTCAACTCTTCACGAATAATCGCAACAGTAAACGGCGAGCCGATAACACTCGGAGAATTCAACAGGCAGCTGAGGATAATGCTCTTCCTAAACGGCGTGCCCCAATCCTATGAGGGCTCAGTAGACAAGAAGGCATTCCTAGACCAGGTCATAACCAGAAAGCTCCTATTACAGCAGGCGCGCAAGAACGGAATATACTCCTCTTATAATGAGGGAGCACAACTCCTAAAAGAGGCAATAAACCGGAGCGGGCTAACAGAAGAACTCATAAGAAGCATAATGGATTCCCGCAGAATAAGCGAAAAAGAACTAGCGCACTACTACGCAGAGGAGATTAGCATAATAAGATTCGTAAACGAAAGCATAGAACCAAAAGTGAGCGTCACAGAACAGGACATAATAAACTTCTACAACGAAACAAGAGAGAGATACACAGCACCGCAGGGAAGCATAAGGCTAAGGCTCATAGCATTAAACTCCAGCGAAAAGGCAGAACAGGTATACCTGATGCTAAAAAACAACAGCAGCAACTTCGCAACATTCGCACGCTACGAATCCATAGACAGGACGGCAGCATACGGAGGAGACCTAGGATTCATAAAGAAGACAACCCTACCAGCAGAGATCTCCAAAGAGGTGCTCCCACTCAGAGTAGGAGAGATAACAGCCCCAATACTATACAACAACACATACTACATATTCAAAAGGGAAGCAGACACAATACCTTACGAAGAGATAAGAGACCAGCTAGAACAGGGGCTGAAAAACAGCATACGAAACACGCTAGTACTACAGCTGATAGAAGAGCTAAAAAGCAAGGCAAACATAAAAGTTTACGATCCCATCTTCACGCCACGACAAAATGATACAGGAAGATGAAATTGAAAAGAGAGAATACGAACACTACATAAAAAACAACAAGATAATTGACTTTCTAAACAGCGAATTCATCAGCAGGCGAAAATACCTCACAAAAGTTCCAACCTTCAAGGGAAACAAGCTAATCTTAGAAGAAGTTAAAAGTATAAGGTACTACGATGAAGAGTTCGCACTCCAACCGCCCTCAGGAGACAAAATATACCTCATAACAAACAGAATTCACATCCCGACAGACAGGCTCGGAAACTACGGGTTCTTTGAAGCAGTAAGAATGAACAGGAAACACATCCACAAAGTAAGAGAGATGGCTAAGGGAAGCGGCATCCTCGCACTTCCCGAAAAGAATTTAGAAGCAACAATCCAGTACAGCTGGTGGAGCGAACTTGAAAGGACGCACAGCGAGATTAAGATAAACAGCGGATCCACCATCATAATAAGCGGAAGGAGCGTGATGCAAAAGGACGAGCTTCTCAGCTCCCTAGAGAGGATGCTCAGCCAGGAATTAGAAAGTAGGGAAAAAGAATAAAAAAATGGCAAGATTTAAATAATAAAAGCCAAACCCCAAACTGAGCGAGAGAGAGGGAAAGCAGAGAAAACTTCTCTTTTAAGCCGGAAGGTTTCCCGGCAGAAAAGGTTTCGCTTCGGAGCCAAAACAATGGCAGGCGAAAAAAGGATAAAACTATTACCGCCCACGCAGAGGGAAAAGTTCAGATACATAGCCTTCAAGATTGAAGGACAGAGAGAACCCATAAGTTACGAAGAATTTTCATCTGCTTTCTCAAAAGAGTTTGAAAAGCTCTTTGGAAGAATAGAAATGGGACGGGCAAATCCCGTATGCCTAAGGGAGAGGTTCAACCCTGAAGCCGGAACGGGAATCATAAGAGTTGAAAGGAGCGGCGCAGACAAGGTCAGAGCAGTATTCGCCGCATCAACAATTAGAAACGCGCAGGTGAGAAGCCTAAAAGTTTCAGGCTCAATAAGAAAAGCCAAAATGGCAACGGAGGAATAAAAAATGGTGGACAACAAGAGCATGCAACCAGTGCAGCACCAGGTAATGGGCTACGACAGGGCAATCACAATGTTCAGCCCAGACGGAAGACTGCTCCAGGTAGAATACGCAAAGAAGACAGTTAAGCAGGGCTCAACAGCAATCGGAATAACCTACAAGAACGGCGTACTACTATTCGCAGACAAGAGAATAACAGACTCGCTGATAATACCGGAATCAATAGAAAAAGTGTGGCAGATAGACGACCACATGATAGTCACAGCAGCAGGAATCATCTCAGACGCACGCGTACTGATAGAAAGAGCCCAGGTAAAGGCGCAGCAGCACAAGATAACCTACGACACGCCAATAGACACGCTAAGCATAGTCAAAGACATATGCGCACTGAAACAGGTGTGCACCCAGAGCGGAGGCCTAAGACCATTCGGAGTCTCACTACTCGTAGCAGGAATAGACAATGACGGGCCTAAGCTCTACGAGACAGACCCTACGGGCATCTACTTCAGATACAAGGCAGCAGTAATAGGAGAGGGCGAGTCGGAAGTTGAAGAGACGCTGAAAAAGGGCTACAAGGATGGAATGAGCAGGGAGGAAGCAATAAAGCTGGCTGCAACTGCAATGATAAAATTCCTAAAAAAGGATTACAGCCCGGAAAGGATAGAAGCAGCATATGTAGAAGGTCCCCAGAACTCATTCACCAGAATGACCAAGAAGGAGATTGAAAAGTTATCCCAGGGAATCAAGGCGTAAGTAAGAGGTGAAAAAATGACGATAATGTTGGGCAAGGAGAAGATCCACTTCAACCTTGCACGGCTAAAAAAGGGGGGAGAAAACTTTGAAGTCGTAATAGACCCAGACCTGGCAGTGAAGTACAGGAATGGAGAGGATGTTGAGCTGAGCGAAGTGCTGAAGAGCGAGCATGTCTTCTCAGACGCAAAGAAGGGGCTGAGAGCATCTGAAAAGCTTATGATGGAGCTCTTCGGAACAGAAGACGAACTGAAAGTTGCAGAAATAATACTCAAAGAGGGAGAAATACAGGTCACAGAAGAGTTCAGACAGGAACAGAGAGAAGCCCTAAGGAAGAGGATAATAACACTGCTCGCCAGAAACGCAGTTGACCCGAAAACGGGATACCCGCACCCGCCCCAGCGCATAGAAGCAGCAATTGAAGAGGCAAAAGCCAAGATTGACTACTCAAAAAGCGCAGAAGCCCAGATAAAGGACATAGCCAGACAGATACAAAGCGTGCTCCCAATAAAGTTTGAAAACGCAATAATAGAGCTCAGAATACCTGCAAAGCACGCTGTAAGGACATACGGCGTTCTGAAAAGCTACGGAGAGATAATCTCTGAAGAGTGGCTCTCAGACGCGAGCCTCTCAGCAAAGATAAGAATGCCCGCTGGAATGCAGCAGCAGTTCTTTGACGCGATAAACAAGATAACCAAGGGCGAAATAGAATCCAAAATAACAAGGGAGTAACTTTAATGCTAAAAAGTTCAAGGAGTGAGAAAAAATGGGACAGATAATATGCAAACCAAGAGAAATAGTAGTTCCAGGAGACATAATCGCAACAGGAATGGACATAATACCTGGAATAGGAACATTCAGAGAGGGAGAAAAGATAATAGCATCCCGCCTGGGAATGGTGGAGATAAGCGGCAGCCTGATAAAGCTGGTGCCCCTCTCAGGAAAATACATACCAAAAGTTGGAGACACAATAATATGCAGGGTCATAGATGTCAGCCTCTACGGATGGAGAGTTGACACAAACTCGGCATACTCTGCAATGCTCGCATCCAAGGATGCAAGCTCAAGATTCATAAGCAAGGGGGCAGACCTGACAAGATACTTCAAAGTTGGAGAATACATGCTGGCAAAAGTCATAAATGTAACATCCCAAATGCTCGTAGACATAACACTCAAAGGTCCGGGGCTCAGAAAGCTCTCAGGAGGCATAGTCATAAATGTCAACCCCTCAAAGGTGCCCAGAATAATAGGAAAAAACGGCTCAATGGTAACAATGATAAAGAGGGCTACAAACTGCAACATAGCAGTAGGCCAGAACGGCCTGGTCTGGATACAGGGAAAGCCGAAAGATGTAGTGAGAGCCATATCAGCAATAAGGAAGGTTGAAGAAGAAGCCCACACCTCAGGACTTACAGAAAGGATGGAAAGGGAGCTCGGCTACAACCCAGACCTGTACCAGGAGCAGAACAGCAGGGAGCAGAAGGAGGAAAATATTGAAGTGGATGTTGAAAGCAGGAGCACAATATCCAGAGAAGAACTGAGAGAAGAGTGGCATCCCGAAGAAGAACAGGAAAACAACAACTACTACGAGGAAAGGTGAGAATTATGAGTTATGATAAGAGGATAGACGGAAGAAAATTCAACGAGCTCAGACCCATGACTGCCAAGGCGGGAGTAATCCCGAACGCGGACGGCTCAGCATATGTAAAGATGGGAAAGACAGAAGCTTACGCTTCAGTTTACGGGCCCAGAAACCTCTTCCCAAAATTCTTACAAGACCCAGAAAAGGGAATCCTGAGGTGCAGGTACAACATGATGCCATTCTCAGGAGCGGGCGAGAGGGTCAGACCAGGAGGCTCCAGAAGGTCAAAGGAGATTTCAATGGTCACAGAAAAGGCGCTTCTGCCAGTCCTAGACCTCAGGCAGTTCCCAAACTCGGTAATAGATGTATTCATAGAACTATCATCCACAGACGCGGGCTCAAGGTGTGCGGGGATATGCGCCGCAGCGATAGCACTCGCAGACGCGGGAATAGAGATGAAAGACCTGCCCTTAGCAGTTGCAGTAGGAAAGGTTGAGGACAAGATACTGGTAGATTTGTGCTATGACGAGGAGGCATACCCGGGAGAGGTGGCAGACATACCAGTAGCGATACTCCCAAGAACGGGAGAGATAACACTGCTCCAGATGGACGGCGAAGTCACAAAGGAGCAGCTCATGCAAGCCCTCTCACTAATCAAGGAGGTTGCCCCAAAGATACATCAGATACAGGTTGAAGCCCTGAAGAGCAGATTCCAAGACTATGAGGCGGAGGAGTGATTAGGATGGACGAAGAGATTAAAGAGGAGATAAAAAAGGCACTCGCAGAGGGAATAAGATTTGACGGGAGAAAGCCTCTGGAATTCAGAGAGATAACAGTTGAAAAGGGAGTAGTAGAAACTGCAGAGGGCTCAGCCAGAGTCAGAATTGGAAAGACCGAGGTGCTCTGCGGGGTAAAGATGGAAGTGGGCACTCCCTACCCTGACACTCCTGACGAGGGCACAATCTCAGTAAACGCAGAATTCCTACCCCTGGCAAGTCCCGACTTTGAAGCTGGACCGCCGGGAGACGACGCTGTAGAGCTCGCAAGGGTGGTTGACAGGGGCATAAGGGAAGCAAAAACCCTGGACTTCAAAAAGCTCTGCATAGTACCCGGAGAGAAGTGCTGGATAGTCAATATAGACATATGCACCATAAACGCTGACGGCAACCTGATAGACGCTTCGGGCATAGCAGCACTTGCAGCCCTGCAGGACACTCGTCTTCCAAAGTTTGACGGAGAAAGAATTGACTACCACGAAAAGACCGAGCAGAAGCTCCCGATAAGCAGGGAGCCAATCCCCGTAACAGTAATAAAGTTTGGAAGCAGCTACATAGTGGACCCGAGCAGGATAGAGGAAAAAACCATGGATGCGAGGCTCACAGCAGCAGTAACGGAAAAGGGAACAATCTGCGCCCTGCAAAAGGGTGGAGACAGCCCACTCACCATGGAGGATGTAAACAGGATGATAGACATAGCAGTAGAAAAGGCTGCTGAGATAAGAAAAAAGCTGAGGGAGGCATAAGAAAATGGCGGGCAAGAAGCAGGAGGAAAAAACAGAAAGGTACACTAAATACGAAAAGGCGAGAATAATAGGTGCGAGAGCCCTTCAACTCTCAATGGGAGCACCCTTCCTGATAAAGCTGGACCAGAAGAAGCTGGAAGAGCTCAGGTACGACCCGATAAGAATCGCAAAGCTGGAATTTGAAGAAGGAGCAATCCCCATAACAGTAAGAAGGGAACTCCCGAAAACAAAGAGCAAACAGTAACTAAAAAACAGCTCAAAAAATTTTTCTCTCAAATTTTAAATTTTAAAACCTCACTTTGGAGCCAACCAGGGCAGGCTTATCTGAATAATCCTGTTCACGATAAGGTATATGAACAGGGCTCCGAGGATAAAGCCGAGCAGCAAGCCCTTAAAGAATGCAGCGCTCATCAAATCAGACATCATCCTGCTGGAATTAACCTTCCCCATAAGACCACCTCAAAAGCCCAGCGGCACGAAAGCCACAAGGTATGGAGCTGCAAACACCAGAGCGGCATTCACAAAAACTATAAGGAAAGAGGTACCGCCCATAAGCATCGCGCCTCCCGAGAACATTCCCACAACATAAACAACAACTAAAGCCAGCACTCCCGCAACAACAGCTGAGAGAGCCTGAACTACAAGCGCATTCTGAAGGAAGGAAGCCCTCAAAAACTCAGAGGCAAAGCCGGAATTAACTGAAAGGAATGCGCACGCAAAGGAAACTAACAGCACGAAAAAGAACAGAAACGCCTTCTGACTTCCAAAAAAGTTGCTCCCAGCAAAGAGCATAGTAACCAAGCCTGCAATAACGCCTACAAGCAATGGAACCGCAAACAGCATAATCGCATCACCAAACAGATTAAAAAAACAAAACTATATAAATCTTTTTAAAAAAATCAACCGCATGAAAGAGCAGAAAAACAAGCTGAATGAAAAGGTAATAACAATAAGCAGAAGTGAACTTTTTAGAGGCAGAGAATTCTCAGGAGTAAGAAACAAGGGACCATACCTTCAAAGAATAAAGAGAATGGCAAAACTCACAACAAGAGCAGAAGCAGAAGAGAGCAGCGAGCTAAAACAGCCAATACCATACGCGGTGCTCATAAACGAGGAAGACAAGATATACTACTACATAAGAAGCAGAAAGGGCTACTCGGAAAGCAGGCTGGCTGAAAAGGGCTCAATAGGAGTAGGAGGCCACATAGAAGAAAAAGACCTAAGAGGAAAGGACTTCATAAGAGAAGCCCTGCTCAGAGAGCTCAGAGAAGAAGTAAAAGCACGGGTGAAAAGCATAAGACACATCGGCTACATAAACAGGGAGGACACGCCAGTAAGCAGGGTGCACTTCGGACTGCTACACCTGGCAAGAATAAGCGGAAGCGCCACTTCAAAAAACAGGGAAATAAAAAGTGGAGAGATGCTCACCCTAAAAGAACTGGAAGCAAAACAGATGGAAGAGTGGAGCGCGGAAGCCCTAAAAGCAATAAAAAAAGCAATAAAAATAAAAAGGAAAAGGCAAAACCACACAGAAAAGCGGGGATGCCGGAGTGGCCAAACGGGGCAGGCTTAGGACCTGCTGGCTTAGTGCCTGCGTGGGTTCAAATCCTACTCCCCGCACCACATATTTAAAAAGAAGTGCTAATTAACTCAACAGTAAATACAAAACAGCGAAAGGTTTATAAAGTAATAATGCACTCCTTAAAGGTTAAGAGCTGCAGTGACAACAAACGCGTTAACAACACAGAAGGAATTTGAAAGAGAATTCTAACTAAGAAAGATAGCCCAAAAATAGATGAAGGACTAAACCAACAGAAATGGAGGTGTTTGGTTTGAATAAGACAATAAAGAGAATAGTTGCCCTGGGAACCGGAGCTGCAATGCTCGGCGCAACAGTGCTCGGAGCCCTGGCAGCAGACCTGAGCCAATACCCCAAGCCGTTCGTGGACAACGGAAAGTTCAACGGCTTAGTGGTCGTAGGCGAAAAGTCAATGGGAATTGACTCAGTAGGAGCCGCGGACATACTGGCAAGCCTACAGGCAGCCAATGTTGTCACAAAAACAATAAGCGGCACAACAGAAACAACAATGGAAGGAGGAAAGAAGATAGAGAGCGCAGCAAGCCATCTCTACCTTGGAAGCAACCTTTCTGATGTGAGAGCAACATTCACAAAGGAGGATTTCCCAGTACTCCTGAAACAGAATGTGCTCGTAGCAGATGACGGAACAGAATACAAGTACGACACGGAAATAACAAACCCTGCCTGGAAAGTGACTTTTGACAACCCGGACGATGAGAAGTTCACACAGCCGCTCCCATACCTTGCAGTGGGAGATAACCAGTCGATAAAAATAACGATGATTTTCAACAAGCCAGTACAATTCAACACAAGTAACATCATGGGAACAAACATTGAACTTTTCGGAAAGGAGTATGTAATATCTGACTCAAGCTCAGAAGTAACAAGCACACTTCTGACGCTTTACTCAACAGCAGTTGACCAGACCTTCACAGCTGGAGAGGCTGCAAAGACGATAAGCATAGGAGGCAAGGATGTCACAGTTGAGGTCATAGGCGTGAGGACGGGAGGAAGCTCAGACCAAGCCACAATAAAGATAAACGGAGAAACAAAACAGGTAACAGCAGGAAACTCCTACACAATAGGCGGGCAGCGCGTCTATGTCAAGGATGTAATGGCGTACGACCAGCCAGTAGGAGGAGGAGCAGTAAGGTTGTTCCTCGGCTCAGAAAAGCTAACAATAGACAAAAGCACTGGAGAGGTAAAGCGCGTCTCAGCATTAGGAAAGGAGACAACCATGGGAGGAATAAAATACACTGGAGACAGCTTTGACAACCTCAACACAATGAAATTCGAGATTGACCCGTACAACTTTGACAACTTTAACAACTCTGTAAAATACATCACAGACGAGTTCGTAGAGCCACTCTTCGGAGCGTTCAAGTACGCTTTCGTAGGACCTAACCCGGCTTACGACTCAACAGCGAGAGAAAAGATAAAGATACAACAAGACGGAACTGCAGTCAGAATATCCTTCACAGACAGGGACGGAAACTCAGTCAGCGTAAGCCCAATAAAGTACAACAGCAGCAGCGAAAACTTTGAGTACATGATAGGCTCAAAACCGCTGCATGTGAATAGTAGTGACAGCATTGGAGTTGACGAATACTTCATCCTAGATGTTGAGGGATACAGCTACATCATGCAGCTCAAGAAGATAGACACAACAAACAACCAGGTAACGCTGAAGAACTATGTAACAGGAGAAGAACTCGTAAGGCCTATCATCACAGGCACAAACTCAACCCCAGACACAGTTACCTACTCGTTCCACGGAGTTCCGGTAACATTTGATGTAACAACAACATCATCAAACATTAAGTTGGATAGTGGAAGCTATATAGTGCCTGGGTTCTACACTGCACAGGGCGCACTGATAGTAATAAGCAACGGGTCAATCGCAGCCGTGGGAGTTATGGAAGATGCAGGAAACTGGATTGCACAGCCAACTGATGAGCCCTCACGAGTACTCTTAACAACAACTTGGAGTTACTCTGACAGCAAGGCGCAGCTCAGCACATCTGAACCTGCATCCCGGATTGGAGACACAGACGACTATGTCGGAGTAACAGCGTTTGGAACATACTACACATACAACACAGAGAAGGATGTATTTGAGATAAAATACTACAAGAACCCGACAGTGTACGAAGTGTTCCTCGCACCCACAGGCGCAACAGCCACAACAGCGGGCGGAGAGAACACCTACCAGGAAGTAGTGCCCATAAAGGTCGGAGCAGCAGTGCTCGACTCTCAGATAAGCGACATCTGGGCACAGAACCTCATCGTGGTAGGAGGACCCTGCGCCAACAAGGTGGCTGCACAGCTGATGGGCAACCCGACAGTGTGCAA
Organism: Candidatus Woesearchaeota archaeon; assembly: GCA_038874135.1. Taxonomy (GTDB): domain Archaea; phylum Nanobdellota; class Nanobdellia; order Woesearchaeales; family 0-14-0-80-44-23; genus 0-14-0-80-44-23. The sequence goes on along the minus strand of JAVZCZ010000001.1, from coordinate 21,693 downwards.
CGCAGGCTTTGAGCCCGGAAAGGCTTTCATAAGGCTGTACGAGCAGAACGGCAAGGTAGCCATACTCGTAGCGGGCTACGAGGGAGAAGACACTCTGAGAGCTTCAAGAGTCCTTGCTGACTACAAGAAGTACGGACTCTCAGGAACCTCAGTAGAGGTCACCGGCACAAGCCTGACGGACATAACTGTAAGCAAGCCCCAGTAAGCTTTGGGGCTGGCTTGAAAATTTTTTATTTTTTTTAAACTTTAATTTTTCCCCTATCCTAATTTTTCAGACGCGCCTGGCAAGAAATATGTTGTGCTTACTCCTAAGAATTCTAACCCGCGCGCAGGAGCCAACCCTAAAGCTTCCCAGCAGGGTGATATTCCTTCCAGAACACACGCCTATAAACTCGCCAGCACCCCTGCCCTCAGAAGCAACATAGGCATTAACGATGTCGCCCTTCCTGAAAGGCTTAGGAAGCCTCTCAGTCCTAACTATGCCGAAGTCGTCCGGGGACAAGAGCAGCTTAACCCCGTGCTTCTGCTCCAAAGCCTTAAGCCGAGCCCTAAACTCTTCCATGGAAAGCTGAGCTGTCGGGCGCCTTCCACGCTCATACTCAAGAAAGTTCTGAATCCCAATCCTGACATTAAGCCGCTTAGCAAAAGCTATCAGCTCTTCAATCTCAGAATCGTTAAAGCCCGGAACCCAAACCGGAGCTATGAGCACCTCAGCAATCCCCGAACAGAATCTTATAACATCCTTAAGGCGATCCACAGAAGCAGAAGAGCCGCTCATCCGGGAATATGCTTCCTGAGAGAAGCCGCTGATTGAAATGTTAAAGCGCGTCAGCCCAGCATCCCTAAGCCTCAGAGCCAAATCCTCAGTAAGCATCACCCCGTTAGTATCCATAGAGATTACTCCAACATTGGGAATTGACCTCAAATCTCGCACCAAATCCACAATCCTGGAATAGAGCAGAGGCTCCCCGCTGGCGTTTATGTGCGCCTCAACCCTCACCCTCTTAAACTCCGCAAGCTTCCGAAACTCCTCAACAAGGTACTCCTCCTCAACAACCACATCGCGCTTATCCTTAGAAGAAACGCCCTCGTCCACAGAACAAAAGATGCAGTCCAGATTGCAGCCAGTAATCGGCTTTACCTCCACAATTGAAGTGTTCCTATCCACAATGCCGAAAGAGTTACTCCCGATAAGCGGAATCCCCGAATTCCTGTGAATGTAAATCGCACGCCTTCCCGTAACAACATTCCTAAGATTAGAAAAAGCCCTCTGCAGAAGCTGATTAAACCTGAAACGCGCACGCCTCTCAGAACAGTCAAACTCCACAGAGTTGCCCTCAGCAGAAAAAGCCCCGATGCGCTCAAGCTCAGAATTCGGAATCCTGCACTGAAAAATCCTCATAAAAAAGACCTCTAAAAAGCCGTCCCGCTGCCTGAACTCCAAATCCCTAAACTCCAAACGCGTCATAACAAGATGGTAACTTAAAACGGCATATAAAAAGCTTTTCAGCAGAACGGCAAAAATCTTAAATAATACAAGACAACACCAAGCAGCATGGCTGAAGCCGAAAATCCTGAGGGGTCAGTAAACATAACAGCAGAAACGCTCTTTGAAATCCTCAGAAGGGAAAAAGACAGGGAAGAATTGCAGCCGCTCCAAAAAAACTTCTACGAAGAAGTAGTCCGATACCTGAACGAGAAGAAGAGCTCAATACAGCAGGGCTCAATATTCTCGGAACAGGAAAAGGAAGTGCTACAAGTCCAGCTCCAAAGCATAAAGCAGATAATCAGAGAGATATACAACAGGCGGGAAAAGAAGATACTTGACAGCGCCCTCATAATGGCGAGAACAAACTCAAACATAGTAGAAACCTCAAACATGCTCCCCGAAGAGAAAAAGCTCTTTGAAGCCCTCGCGCAAGAGCTCGCAACAAGCAGAAGGGAAGTCCTAGCCAGCGTGCTGGAAGGAAAAGCCCCAAACAATCAGGAAGAAAAAAGAAAAGAAAACCCGCCTGAACAGACAGAAACTCCCAAAATGAAAATGGTCAGATTCCTACAAGAAGTCCCAAAATTCTACGGTGACGACGCAGAAATATACGGGCCCTTCGCAGAGGACGACATAGCCTCACTTCCAGAAAGTGTTGCCAACCTGCTCATAGAAAAGGAGCGCGCGGAAGAGATAGAGGACAAGGGCTAAACATTCTAATCATAAAAAAAGGAGGGGGAATAGCGGAGGAGTGAAAGAGGTGAAAGGCAATAATCAAGCATACACAACTGAGAGCATTGCCAACTCGCTAATACCCGAATGGCTTAAAAGTGTCATAAGTGTTTCCTCACTGGAAGAGCTGGCATTTCTCGGGAGGAACAACCTGGAAGAGATAATAAAAGCCAACAGCGAAGATATTGAGAGTATAGTAGAGAAGTGCAGAGCCCTCAAAGGTTATGAAGCCCTGCTCAGCGGGAACAACCTTGAAATTGAGGCGTCAAAATTTGAAAATCCTCAGATTGCAAAAGAAGACTTTGAGATTGACTCCTCAGGATTGCCGGTTCCGGGCACAGAAGAGTTAAAAGAGAGGAGGGACAAGAGCACGACGCTCAACACGTGCGGATGGTGCCAGTACAACTCGTACAATACGATGATTTACAACTGCAGGACTGACGGCAAGTGCAGCATACTCTCAGAGGGCGAAATCTCAGAAAGGAGAATGCGCGCATACGACGAGTGCCTGCTGAGGCGTATGAGCAAATCTAAAATTGAAGTTATAAAGGAAAACATTCAGAAAAGCATGGTTGAACTTGGCTTGGAATACATAGCAGTAAGCGTCAATAATGACTTCCTCAAAAGTTTAGCCAAGAATTCAGAAGAGAAGCCCTACCTTCCAAGGTTAAGGCCTAACGATTACTACAAGGTGGGGGACAGGATAGTAATATTCGCCTCAAAAAAGGAGAAGCACTGGGGACACGAGCTCATTAGGGAAGGATTTCTGGAAGGAAGTGTCATAGAGGGGCAAAGGCACCATGAAGGAATTGTAAGCTTCATAGCAGACGAGCCATTCCACAGGGGAGCATACCTCTCAGGAAGGGGCGGATGCGCAGGAATATTCTACGCAGAGGTCATGCTGAAAGATGACTTTGAATACCTGAAGGGCCATCCGGAATTCACGAGGTTGTGGCTGAAAAACGCTGAATGCTCAGAACGGTTCAGAAGTGCGCTGCAAAGAGAAGCAGACATAAAGTAAAAAAAAAGGCAGAGAGAAGAAGAGAAAAAAGCTTTTAGGGCAGCGGAATAGATGGAACAAGATATGAAAACACAAGTCCGCCGATAAGCCCGAGCACAAACATTAAAAGCGCATATGTCAAAACTATCCTCACCTTTACAACCTTTGAAACCCCAAGCATTGAAGGCAGGCTCAGCGCGGGACCTGTAAGCAGGAATGCGAGGGCTGGACCGGTGCCCATCCCCAAGCCCATCAACTCCCTAACAAAGGGAATCTCAACAAGAGTCGGAGTATACATCACAACTCCCATAATTGAAGCGAAGGCTGTCTGAAGTATTCCCTGCCCGAGATACCTTGAAATCACATCATTGGTCAGGAAGATTTTTATTACCCCTATTATAAAAATCCCTAAAAACACGAGGGGAAGAATCTTAGCCACAAACTCCCAAGTGTTCCTCATCCACTCCTTCAAATCGGGAAGTAGTTCAAACTCCCTCTCCTGATACGCCACCTTAAGCTCTGACGCCCCATCACTTTCCTCTCCACCCCAGATCTTCTCAACTAGCAGCCCTGTAATTATCGCAGCACTCAGAGCCAAAACAACCCTGCCAACCACGAACTTCCACGAGAGCAAGCTGAAAGTGAGTATTATCGCAGCAACATTTATTGCAGGAGTCGCCAAGAGGAATGTGATTGCAGGGCCCAAGCCTGCTCCCCTCTTCTTTATAGCTGCGAACAGCGGAATTATTGAACAGGAACATACTGAAAGAAGCGGGCCTCCAAAAGCGGCTATGAAATATGCCTTAGCACTTTTCTTTCCCAGATGCCTTATCACAAGCTCTTTTGGAATAAAGGTTTGGAATGCGCCTGCAACGAGAAACGCTACCAGCAGGCAGACCCACGCCTTCTGTCCGTAGCTCAGCAGCGTAAGCAGCGGGATTTGCCAGGTGGGAGTTCCAGGACTTATTGGAAACGGCTCCTTGGGGTATATACCCTGCTCAATCAGTCTGCTCTTCTTGAATGCTCCGTACCACTCATAAAAAACGAGTCCTCCTAAGAGAAGGATTATCAGCAGTATTCCGAAGTGTACCCTTTTCAGTTTCATGTTGCACACCTACCTTCTCATTGAGAGCAGCTTCTTTATTTCCGAAACATCGGGCACTCTGCCCTCAAAAATTATTTGCCCGTCAATGACGAGCGCCGGCGAAAATGTTATGCCCGCATTCATCATCTTCTCAACATCGTATATGTGCTCAACCTTCGCATCCTTAATGGCAAGCTCCTCAACAGCCATAATTACATTCTGCTCCAGCTTCTTGCAGGTCGGACATCCCGAACCATATACTTGTATTTTCATTTTTTCCCCTCCATTTTTTTTCTTTTAACAGCACAGACACATCCCCTGTTTGAATCGTCATAACATTTAAGCATCCTGAATATTTTAATTACTCTCTCGTCGTTCAGCGAATATATTATGCTCCTTCCAGCCCTCCTATTCCTAACGAGCCCAAGCTTCAGCAGCTGAGCAAGCTGCATTGAAGTGTTTGATTGAGTCCTGTCTATCAGCTTCGGAATCTCACAAGCGCAGAAGTCTCCCGAAGCCAGAAGCTTAAGTATCCTAAACTTGGTTTCCTCACCAAGAGCCCTAAAAAGCTGAATTTCCGACGAGCACAAATTTTTCATATCAATGAGTATTGATATGTTATATTTAAATGTTTGCTATTTCAAATATTCTTTTAAAAAACTAGTGAGAAGAATAGCCCCGCCCGGATTCGAACCGGGGTCCCCAGCTCCAAAGGCTGGGATGATTGGCCTCTACACCACGGGGCTGCACGCTTTGTACGATTGAAAGTTTAAAGAATTGTTTAAATAGTTTTTGGAAAGGAAGCATCAGTAATTCTTCCAGCCGTCCTTAACCATGGTCTTTACAGCGCGGGATGGAACATCTATTAGCACATAGCAGAAGGAGGGGCAGCATCCATCATTGCAGGAAGGCTTTTCTCCCTCAGGATAGACCACGCACCTGTAATTTGAAACATTCACGCCCACAACCTGGGAATAGTAGGAGTACAGCATTTCTGCGTCGCGCGCGAACGGCTTTCCAGAATTGTAATACCACTCCTTCCACTTCGGAACTGAACAGTTAAACTCGTCATACCTCAAAGTAACACTTCCAGCTGAATCTTCCTCAGAATTGATATGAGTAACCTTTTTAGACATTCCGGGAAGAAGCTTCCAGGCGAGCAGTGCGGAGATGAGAATTATTATCATCAAAACCGGAAAGTACCTTCTCATCCACAAACACCTCTCAGCTGAAAATGTTAAAATGTGTATATAAATTTATCTAAACTTGAAACAAAACGCTTTTGAAGAGTTTTTTAGAAAAGTTTATAAAGATGCTGTCCACTCCCAAGTTCAGTGTTCTACTGTGGCTTTTTCCGAGCAGATGGCAGTAGGGCATTCAGGTTTTCAAAGTTGAAGAGGTAAAAAAATGGCAGTAAAAAATGGCGACTTCATAGAGATAGAATACTCCGGAAGCTTAGAAGATGGAAGCAGCTTTGACAGGAGCGAAGCTCCAATCATAATATGCTTAGGCGAACAGCACATACTACCAGGACTGGAAAAAAAGCTAGTGGGATTAGAAGTTGGAAGGGAGTACGAAATAAGCATAAGCCCTGAGGAGGGCTTCGGAGTTAGAAACGCCAAGCTAATACGCCTAATCCCAATAAGCAGGTTCCTAAAAGAGAACATAGAACCGGTGCCCGGACTTGAAGTGAGCATAGACGGAATCCTCGGCGTGGTAAAAGCAGTAACGGGCGGCAGAGTGCTCGTGGATATGAACCATCCCCTAGCGGGAAAGAAGCTAAACTACAAGATAAAAATCATAAGAGAAGTAAAGGACGAAAAGGAAAAAGCAGAGGCAATCTTAAAGATGAGAGTAGGAGAAGAAAAATTTCAAATCCTGACAGAAAAGGAACTCCTAACAATCCAGACTGAAAGAAAACTGCCAGAAGAAGTGGAAGAAAAGGTGTCAGAAGAGATAAAGAGGCACACCAACTTCAAACAGGTAAACTTTCAAACAAAGTCAGAAAGCGAAAATAAGAAAGAAAGCAAAGCGCAGGCGGGAAAGATTTAAATAAAGTGCGGACAAGATAAATTTCAAGTCCGCGAGGTGAAAAACTTGGCTTACATCCCCGAAAACAAGAACATCCCGAGAAAGACATTGCCGATAGACGCAGAGCTGGAAGAACTGGTTGCCAGGCAGAAGGCAACCATAAAGGTGGTGGGCTGCGGGGGCGGGGGAAACAACACCATAAACAGGATAACAGAAGTGGGCGTAGTTGGTGCAGAAACAATAGCCATAAACACTGACGCTCAGGACTTATTATACACCACAGCAGACCACAAAATCCTCATAGGAAAAGACCTAACCAAGGGTTGGGGGGCTGGAGCAGACCCAAAGATTGGAGAGCAGGCGGCAAGAGAGAGCGAGCAGGAGATAAAAGAGGCTCTGAGAAACTCGGACATGGTATTCATAACCTGCGGCCTGGGAGGAGGCACTGGAACCGGCTCAGCCCCGATAGTTGCAGACATTGCCAAGAAGATGGGAGCTCTTACGATAGCGATAGTTACGATGCCATTCTCAATGGAGGGCAGGCGCAGGTTTGAAAACGCACTCTACGGCCTGGAAAGACTGGAAAGCATAGTTGACACACTGATAGTGATACCTAACGACAAGCTCTTAGAACTAGCACCCGACCTTCCAGTGCACACCGCATTCAAGGTTGCAGACGAGATACTCACCAATGCAGTGAGGGGAATTGCAGAATTAGTCACCAAGACAGGGCTGATAAACCTGGACTTCGCAGACATAAAGGCTGTAATGAAGAACGGCGGCGTATCCCTAATCGGAGTAGGCGAATCTGACAGCGCAAACAGGGCTGTAGAATCAGTTGAAAAGGCAATAAAGAATCCCCTCTTAGATGTAGACATCTCAGGAGCAAACGGGGCGCTAATAAACATATGCGGAGGCACGGACCTAACTCTTCAAGAAGCCAAGAAGATTGTAGAAATCATATCCAGCAAGATGGATGAGAAGGCGAAGCTGATCTGGGGCGCGCAGATAAGCGAAGACATGGGAAGAACAGTGCGCACAATGATAATACTCACAGGAGTAAAATCCCTGCAGATACTAGGACCTGTAAGCAAGATGGAAGAGGACCGGATAAAGAAGATTGAAAAAGACCTCGGAATAGAATTCATAAACTAGAAAGGGTGTAAGAGATGAGCGCAAGTGACAAGATAAAAGAAGTCCTCGGAAGGCTCAAAAGCTTCATAGTAGAATGCAAAAGAGTGTTCCAGGTAACAAAAAAGCCGGGCAAACAAGAGTTTTTAGTAATAATAAAGGTGGCAGGACTGGGAATACTGGCAATAGGCCTGATAGGATTCCTGCTACAGCTTATAAAACACTTACTATTCAGCAATGTATAAAAAAAAATTTGAGAAAAAATTTGAGGAGTGATAAAGAATGAGCGAGGAAAAGATGGAAACAAGAATATTCGCGCTTAGGGTCACTGCCAACAGGGAAGAGCAGGTGATGGACTTCCTGGCAAGCCACGTGCAGAGAAAAAAGCTTCCCATATACTCAATAATAAGGCCTCACGGGATGAGGGGCTACCTCTTCATAGAGGCGCCGAGGCTTAAGGACGCTGAAGAGGGCACTAAGAACATTCCATATGCTAGAGGAGTGCTTCCACAGCCGGTTGAGTATGGAGAGATAGAACACATGCTTGAGCCAAAGAAGGCGTACGAGGTAAACCTTCAGAAGAACGATATAGTTGAAATAATCTCAGGTCCATTCAAGAGGGAGCAGGCTAAGATAATGAGGATTGACAAGACCAAGGAAGAGGTAGTTGTTGAGCTCCTGGACGCAGCTGTTCCAGTGCCTATAACGCTCAAGATGGACGCTGTAAAAACTATAAGAAGGGAAGAAGAGAAGGAGGAAGAATCAGAAGAGGACGATTCGGAATACCAATAGGAACGGCAAGAGAGTAGAAATATTTATAAACAGCTCGCTAAAACCAAGAAGGGAAGGAAGGCAAAATGGCAAAGAACACGATTGAAGTAATGGTTGAGGGGGGAAAGGCAACAGCAGCCCCGCCCTTAGGACCTGCACTTGGCCCAACAGGCGTTAATATAGGGCAGGTCGTGGCTGAGATAAACAAGAAGACTGAAAGCTTCAAGGGAATGCAGGTTCCCGTGAAGGTGATAATTGATTCTGAAACTAAGAAGTTTGAGATAAAAGTCGGAACGCCGCCTACTGCGCAGCTAATAAAAAAGGAAGCTCAGATTGAAAAAGCATCTAAGAATCCGAAGGAAGAAAAGGTTGCAGACCTCAAAATTGAGCAAATCATAAAGATTGCCAAGATGAAAGAGGACTCGCTCTTAGGAGTCACACTTAAAGAGAAGGTTAAGGAAGTAATGGGCACCTGCTACGGCATGGGAATACTTGTTGAGGGCAAGCCCGCATTGGAAAGCATAAGAGATGTGGATGCTGGCGTCTATGATGCTGAGATAAGAAGTGGAAAGACTGAGCTAAGTGCTGAAGAACTCAAACAGCTGGAAGAAGAGAAGAAGAAGCTGGCAGAGGAGCTTGCCAAGAGGAGAGAAGAATTCACAGCCAAGGCAAAGGAAGTAATAAGCTCAATGCAGGGCAAGGAGAAGAGGCTTATAAGGCACAAGCTCCGCGAGATGAAGATACCGGAAGAGATAATTATGGAGCTCCTGCCATTAGATCCGGGAGAATCAGCTGCCGGCAAGCCTGGAGCTGCCGGCGCAGAGGCAAAGAAGTAGGCGGCTTAAAAGCTCCAATTTCTTTCTTTTAAATTAAAATTTAAAATCTTTTAAGAATGCTGCCAGCTGGAGCCATATGCGGCGCTCTCATGTAAAAAATTAGCAGAATCAAAAACTATTTAAAAGGTCTCAAAAAAACATCACACCTGCAAGATTGCATAATAAAAGAGGGTTAGCATGCAAGATTATCAGGAGAATGACCTTCAGAATTTTGAGTCGGAATTCTACAAGCCGAATGCTGCTGAATTGGAAAATGGCGGGGGTGAAGGTAAAAATGATAAGTCAAAGCTTGAGGAAAGCCTGCAGAGCAGAAAAGTTGAAGCCCCTGATGAAAAGCCTCTAAGCGATAAGAATAAGGAATACGCAATAAAAGAGGGCTGCGCAACTGCAATAATGACGGGCTTCGGAGAGAACAATGTAAACGCATTTGCAGTAAAGATTGGCGCAACGGATTCGCAGATAGGACTTCTGAATTCTCTTCCCCTGCTGGTTTCGGCTTTCGTGCAGCTCTTCAGCGTTACTGCAATAGACAAGTTCGGAAACAGAAAGAGAGTGCTCCTACCTGCGGACATGATGCAGGCATTGACCTGGCTCTTCATGGCTGGAGTAGCATTCTACCTCAGAAGTCCAATCCTGCTTATAATACTCTTCACAGCATCAATAACCTTGAAGATGTTTATGATGCCAATATGGAGCTCTCTCCTATCTGAAATCGTGGATGAAAATGAGAGAGGGCGCTATTTTGGCTTAAGAAACAGGATAACAGGCGCGCTGAACTTTGCAGCAATACTCGTGGCTGGATTCACGATAAACTTCTTCGCACGGCAGAAGGACCCTCAGTTCCTATACTACGGCTTCGGGATAGTATTCACGATAGCGTTCATATCCAAAATTGTTTCCTGGCATTACATGAGAAAGATGACTGAGAAGCCAATCCTGATAGACCAGCAGAGCAGGTTCAGCTTCTTTGAATTCGTAAAAAAGATGCCAACCAACAACTTCGGAAGGTTCATACTCTTCATATCAATATACGACATAGCCGTCTACATGGGAGCTCCCTTCTTCACAGCGTACATGCTAAAAGAGCTGGGAATGAACCTGTGGGTGTACACTTTAGTCAATGGTGCCAGCACAATATTCGGATTTTTAGTCATGACATACTGGGGAAAGTACACTGACATCTTCGGAAACAAGAAGATAATCATAATAACAAGCTTCCTCATACCTCTAGTGCCCCTGCTCTTCATACTCTGGGGAAACCCTTACTACCTCTTTGCTGTGAACGCATTCTCAGGATTCGTCTGGGCGGGATACAATCTTTCCTGCTCAAACTTCATGTTTGACTCAGTAACTCCGAAAAAGAGGGTGCGAGCCATAGCCTATTACAACATAATAGACGGAGTAACAATGTTCCTCGGAGCAACATTAGGAGCTTTTCTCCTTACAAGGTTCCCATCAGGAGTTTCCATAGGAGCGTTGTCGCTCTCAAAATACAAGATGGTGCTCCTGCTCTCAGCATTGGCGAGGTTCAGCATAGCATTGGCATACGCGGGCAGAATAAAAGAGGTCAGGCTTGGAACCCCGCAGGTTGGAGAGGACGAACTATTCCTAAAGCTGATAGCAGTTGAGCCGCTCAAAGAGACAACATACCTAATCCAGAGGGGACTGGAAAAGGGAGTTAATGGCGTGAAAAAGCTTGGAAGCGAGTTCCTGGAAATAACCGAGCTGAAAAATTTGCTGGAAAGGAAGGAAAAAACAAAAAAGGCAAAAGGGGAAGAAAGATTCAGAAATGTAAATGAAATTTTAGAAGAAGAAGGCTCAAGAGTGGCGAAAAAGTAGGCTTAATTAGAGAGAGCAGAATTCTTTAAGAATAAGTTAGAAACTTACAAATAGTTAGAAACTCTTCACAGAATCGTATTTATCTTATCAATCGCTTCAGCAACCTCCCTGCCCTTCTGGGTCAGGGTTAGAAGCTTCAAACGGCCCTGCTTCTCAAAGCTTATCAAGCCTGCCTTCTGCATCTCTTGAAGTATCTTAACAACATGAGAGTATGTGCAATCAACGGTCTTTGCCAGTGAAGAAGCGTAAATATCTGACTTGGCATTCTTGAGGTTCACAAGCATCATAGCAGGTTTCTCGCGGAACAATACATTGAATATTTTCTTTGAATCAGCCATTCCACCCACCCAAAACCAAAATCTCGTCGGAAAAAATTTCTAATAAAAAAATTAGTTTTAACTAATATTTAAATCTTTGTTTTTGTAAAAGATATTTTTAAAAAGTTATATTAAAAAATAGTTTTGCATTTGGAAAAACTTATTAAACCTTCCAAAAAAAGTTTAAAGAACAGGGAAAAGATGGCGAAGCCCAGGGAAAAGTTCAAGGTGTGGGGGGATGTATTTGATAACTTCACACTCACAACAATAGAAAAACTCACAGACAAGGGCTGCCTGGAATTTCTGAAAAGTCCAATCTCAATAGGCAAGGAAGCTAATGTATTCTCAGCAAAGAGGGGAGAAGGCGTTGTAGCAGTAAAAATATACCGCCTTGAGACCTGCGACTTCAACAGGATGTACGATTACATAAGAGCAGACCCGAGGTATTCCGGACTTAAAAAGAGGCGCCGCCTAGTAGTTTTCGCCTGGTGCCAGCGCGAATATAGAAACCTGCTGAAAGCTAGAGAGCTGGGAGTAAGGGTTCCCAGCCCCATAGGATTCCTAAACAATGTTCTAGTCACAGAATTTATAGGAGACAACGATCAGCCGGCTCCAAAACTAAAAGACAGAATACCTGAAAACATTCAAGAATTCGCAGAAATCGTAATTGAGTATATGAGAAAGCTCTACTCCGGAGGATTCGTACACACGGACCTCTCTGAATACAACATACTCAACTGGAATGAAAAGCCCGTCTTCATAGACTTCAGCCAAGCCACAACGAGGGAAAATCCGAACTTCCAACAATACTTAGAAAGGGACATAAATAACATAACAAGATTCTTCAGAAAGCACGGGCTTAATCTGGAAAACCAAAAAGTATTAAAAGAGATAAGCAAGGAATAACAAAGATGAAAAGCAGGCGCGCACAGCTGGCAGTATTCATACTCGCACTTATAATACTACTGGGACTGTTTGGAGTAATATTTCTTATGGCTCAGAAGCTCAGAGCAAATAATAACAACACAATATCCGGCGGGGGAGAAGCGGAATCAATCCAGAAACATGTGCAGAGCTGCCTGGACCTAACAGCGAGAAATGCAGTCTGGCTCCTGGGAAGATACGGCGGATACATATATCCCAGCCCTCTCAACTCCATAGAAACAGAAATAGGAACGGTAACATACGATTATGAATATCAAAGCTTCATAGATTTTCCGCCTAAGATGAGCTACCTGCCCACAACTGACGAGATGGAATATCAAATATCAGCATACACTTCCAACAAGATTCTTGAATGCGTAAACCTTGCCCAATTCAAACAGATGGGCTACTCAATAAGAACAGAAATCCCCAAAGCAGAAGCAGTGCTGGGAGAAAAAAATGTTGTGATAAACCTTAACTTTCCGATAACAATTGAAAAAGAGGGAAAGGAGATACAGCTACAGCCAAACTACAAATCAGTAGTCAATGCAAGGCTAAAACAGGCGAGGATTAGAGCTGAAGAGATAATAAACGCAGTCCAGCTGAGCGACATGGAAGGCGACTCGGCACTAATAGGAGAGATAAGCAAAGACCTCTACAACAGCCCAAAATTCTCAATAAACTTCGTATTTTACATCCCAACCACGAGCATACCAAAAGCAGACATGCTCCCATTCGCAATAAAAACAGAAAGCGAAGCCTCAAAAATGGAAGTCAGCTATTCCTTCCTACCAGACCACCTGAGCACGCTCTGGATAATAAAGGATAAGGAAGCCAAGCCCGAATACTGGTTCATATTCGCAACAAAGCATAGAAAGGTGATTGAGTAGTGAGAAAGGCAAGATACCTATTGCTCGGAATACTAATCCTTACGGCACTAATACCATTATTTGCAAAATCAGTTATCAGCAGCGAAGGATATTGCAAAAAAAATAATGAGGGCTTAGAAGTTAATAGTGCAGATAATGCTAATAATGCTGCGGTATACCCTTTGAGGTTCGTGGCGGGGATATGCTTTGGTTCTGATGGAAAAATGTCAGACACTTGCTCTGATGATGGCACGCATGTTGTAGAATATGTTTGTAACAAAACAACGCTTAAGTGCGAGCAGTACAGCGCTACAAAAGGACTATACCCAACAGACGATGTAACGTTGGATGGAAAACCAGCACGAGGATTAAGTTGCACATATACCGTTAAAGATGGTACGACAATAAAAGGAAAGTGCGAAGTCGTAGACACCGTAGACACGATTGGAGGGAAAGCAGCGAGGTGCTGCAATCCCCACACTGAAGATGATCTCAACTACTGCGATGAGCAGGTGAGATGCTGCTCAGGGCTCATCTGCTCTAATAACAAATGCGTAAAAGAGAATCCTGATGTCACATTTATAGCTGATCCTGAGATAGAATTTCACAATGCAGACGCTGTAAACTCAAAGATTACAACAATAATCAGTTTAAAAAACATTAATGAAAATACTGAAGGCGAGTTTTACTGTAATAAAGATAGCGAAGGAGTTAAATTTACGACGCACCAAACTGATAAAATGTATGCAGCCTTCTCAGATGGTGATAAAAAAATCACCTATAAGGCGTGCGAATTTAAAATAGGAGACGTTCAGGTTGATAATGAAGGCAAATATTATGTAGAGCCAAAAATAAGAATAAATGGCAGAGAATATTCGGGCAGAATTGATGTGAAGGTTAATCCGGAACTCAGCTTAACTGTGGGGAGCAATTATAAAAACGAGAAAGGAGAAGAATTTGTCCAGCTCGGCGTGCCATTTACAGCAATCATAACCCCAAAATATGACATGGGCGGAATGGTCTTCACATTTTCAGCGCCAGACGCCAATTTGAAACTCTTAACACCTGCTGAGCAAACCGGCGTAGGCGCAGAAAAAAAAGAAGTAAAGCTTGTTATTGAGAGCACAGAAAAAGATAAGTTAAAACTCGTTGCAGAGCACAAAGAAGGAAATGTAATCTTTAAAGTTGAGAGCAGCGAGTTCTATGTTGCTGAATGCAAGAGTAACGGAAGCGAGTGCAACTCAGATAATGACTGCTGCCAATACTACACTGCCAAGGTTAATGAGAATGATGATAGGGAATCCTGCTTTTTTATGCCTCGCTGTCAAGAAGTAACTGAGAACGACCAGACAACCAAGAAGTGCATATACCAGACGGCACAACTCACAGAAGGCTCAGAATGCAAGCCCATGGGACCCTGCAACCCTAACATAAAAGAGGAAGACAAACTTTGCAGCAACGGCATTGATGACGATTGCGACGGAAAGATTGACTGCCGAGATGAAGGCTGCCAGAATGCTCTTAAAGAGCCCAAGTGGTGGCCCTACACTGCATCTAAAGAAAAGGGAGAGATAACTTCGGATCAGGAATTTTATTTTGCAGACTGCAGGCGCTCTTTTGAGAATGGCATGCCCGGCTGCACAATTGCAGAGTGCGGCTTGTGCATTAACGGGAAGAGGTGCAGGTGCGAGATGAACGGCTATGTTTTTGGTTCGGATAGGTATAACTGGTGGAATGCTCCTATTGAAAAGAGCTGCACCTTAGTTGAGGATGATATGTGCAAGAGGGCAGACCTTAACAGCGAATGCACTTCTAAAGGAGGAGTGTGTATTAATAGAAGTGTCCTTAAAGGCGGTTCCTGCACTGCTGAGCAGGGGCTCTATGATTTGGGAGTTAACTGCTTGGACTCAACAGGGAAGATTAACTGCGACCTGGTCTGCTGCAAGCCCGAGCGTGTTGAGGGAACAACTAGCTGTGGGAATGAGAATGAAGCATGCTGCCCATACGGCTGTAATGATGGGCTGAGCTGCTGTGCAGTGCACAGCCTTGTTTATTATAAGCAGCAGGGATACTACGGCACTCAGCCGGACTATGTTTGTCAGAAGGAATGCCAAGCAAGTACTGCTCCTATTCAGAGCATAACTCCGAATGAGGACGGCACAACTACGGTTTATCTGACTCTGAGAAGTGGCAAGAGGGCTCGCCTCACGCTGAAAAATGGCAGGATAGTTAAGGCGGAGCTGGACGGCGACATCTGGGGAGACAATAGTGATTATAAGGAGGTCGCGCTGGACAATACAGCTTATAAGATTACAAATTTTGGACAGGATGTATATATCTTCCTTGGAGAGTATCTTAAGAAGCTCTCTGTAAAGCTCCCTGCTGAAGCCTTTCCATATTCAAGCTGCTGGCAGGTCGGGGATGCAGATAATATTAAAGATATGTATATTAACGAATGTAAAAGTAAAGATGGTTGTGATTGGGATAGTTACAACAATTTTTGCTACCCGCTCAACAAAGATGTGTGCCAGAAGGTTAACGATGATTACAAGAATAAGGAAGAGCTGGCTAAGAGGTTGAAAGAAAAGTGCGAGCAGTATGATTCTTGCAAATGGAATAGCGACAAGCTCAGTTGCGAAGAGAAGCAAGAAATAAACAAGAATGCAATGCGCGGCTATGGTGAGGAATGCTCCCAGAGCGTAAGTGCCAAGGCAGAAGATAAGTGCAATTACAACTTCGGGCTGGTTTGCACACTTGCTCCGGACGGTAAGGCGAGGTGCCAATGCAGGGCTGACTATTACTATAAGGAAGTAGGCGGGATCGGAGCCTGCGTGGCTAAAAACGCTGAAAAGAACAACTACGAGTGCTCTCTGAACCATCCCTTGGGAATAACAACTTTTGAAGGAAAAGTGATATTGGCTGACACTTTCAACAATAGAATACTCATATTAGATAATGAAACATTAAAGAAGAGCCGTAAGAACTATTACAAGAATGAAGGAGGAGAAGAAAAAATTGTAATTGTAGATGAGGTAAGGTGTAGCAGACACCAGTGCCCAGGACTATGCCTTGATAGTCCAATCTCGCTGATAGGGCTTAAGGAGAAGTTGTGCCCGAAGGGAACTGAACTTGTAACTAATGTTTATATCCTACCTGCAAAGGGAGGGTACTTATACAGATATTATGAAAGTGACCTGCTCTGTAATTCATTATACCCTTCAATAAGTCAGATTAGCAGCCCAGTTGGAATTGCTAAGAGCGGGAGTCCCGACCTTTATAGGATATTCATAACATCTACGGATAGCAAGAGCCCCGGCTTGTATGTTTATGAGAGGGGCTACGGATTTTTTAAGTATGTGAAAAGGGTTGAAGGTTTCCAAGAGCCTACGGGAGTTTTCGCAGATGAGAATTATGTTTATGTTGTTGACAGCGAAGAAAACAAGATTATAGTTTTAAAAAATGATAATACGCTAAATAAAGTATCAGAATTCACAATTCAAGGCAGCAAACTTATTGTTGGAATTGCAGCTGATAAGGATTACATTTATGTTACTGACGCGGCTTTAGGAAATGGGAAAGTATACAAGATAAAAAAGGATGGGGCATTTGTGAAAGATGCTACTGTTCAGGGCAGGCCTGTTGGTATAGCTGTTAATGAGAAGTATGTCTATGTTACCGACTATGATGATAACAGGATTTTGAAGTATGATAAGGATCTGAATCTTAAGGAGGAGGTTTCAAACATATGTCCGAGCGGGTGAGTGTTGTTATGAAGGGCTTTAAGGTTTTTGCAGTTTTGGCTATATTGCTAATATTTGTTACTCTGACTATTCTAAGTTCGGGATGCACGAGTAAGTATGAGGGAAACGATGCCTATTCTCCTGAGAACATTAACTCAAAGGAGCCCTGCTCTTCTAAATACTGCTACTGCAAGAGGTGCGACACTGGCTCTTGGGTTAGGGTTGATAAGAGGAAGGGCATAAATGGCTATGCAGATATAAAAACAGTTGGCGACTGCGCGCTCTACTGCAAGAATTATAATACCACTGACAAGAGGCTTTATGACAAGGGCTACGACGGGGTTTGTGATGATCTTATAATTATGACTAAGCCGAATTGTAATTGCCCTCAGGGTACTAGGTGCTGTATGACAACTTCCGGCATTAGTAAGGATAAGATGCAGTGTGTAGAGCCCGATTTCGTGTGCGGATACGCGTGGCTTCCCGACTCTGCCTGTGCGGAGTGAACCGTCTAATTGCTTTTTAGTGAATACTTTTTTTCCCCGTGCCACCACGCTTCAATATCGTCAGTCCTCTCATAGGGCTTTATTGTAGTTTCTTCCAGCCCCATCCTGACTCCTGAGAGATATTCCAGGGCTCCCAGCCAGGCAATCATCGCCCCATTATCTACCAGTAGGCTGTTTGCGGGGAAATACGCCTTAGCACCCCTCTCTTCGCACATCCTGGAGCACATCTCTTTCAAGCGTAGATTACAGGCAACTCCTCCTCCCAGCAGGAGCTCATTCTTTCCGCAGTGCGCCATCGCCCTCTCTGCAACCTCAACCAGCATTGCAAAAACTGTTTCCTGAAGGGAGTAGCATAGGTCCTCTACAGAGTAATGCCCGGTAGCGTGCTTCTGCTTTATATTTGTGAGTATTCCGCTGAATGAGACATCCATTCCCTTTACAGCGTATGGAAGCCTTATGTATTTCTTTCCCTTTAGAGCAAGCTCATAAATCTTGGGACCTCCTGGAAATCCTAAGCCGAGATGCCTTGCGAAGGTGTCCAACATGTTGCCTATTCCCATGTCCAGTGTTTCTCCAAAGATGCGATACCTGCCCCCTTCAAATGCGATTATCTGCGTATTTGCTCCAGAAGCGTATAGCAGTACTGGATCCTTAGCCTCTGTGACCAACCTTCCGATTTCCAGGTGTGCTATGCAGTGGTTTACGCCTATTATCGGCTTTTTTAGAAGTAAAGCGAGGGAGCGGGCTGCAAATGCTCCAACCCTCAGGCAGGGTCCCAGGCCTGGTCCTTGTGAGAATGCTATAAGGTCTACTTCTGAAAGTCTTATGCCCGCTTCTAAGATTGCTTTTTGTATTACATTGTCGGAGCAGGCGATGTGGTGTTCTGCAGCCTGCATTGGCACTATTCCTTCCTTTTCTGTTGTGTAGGCGTCTTTTACATTTGCGAGAATCTCAACTTGTGAGCCTTCCTGCCTTATTATTCCAACTCCGAATGTGTGGGCTGTGCTTTCAATGCCTAGGCATATCATGGTTTTCAGATTATGGTCGTTGCTTAAATAGTTTTTTATAAGATTCTTATAAAGAATAGAAGTAGAAAATTTTTATTGTTCTTTTATTGTTATTGCATTATTTGGGCACTGGACCTCGCACGCTCTGCACCCTATGCATGCTGAGGGGTTTTTTACAACTACTTTTCCCTTTTCAACTGCATAGACATTCATTGGGCACACTGCTACGCAGTTTTTTGAGTTCTTACACTTCTTATAGTCAATTACCGGCTTAAAAGACATGAGAAATCACCTCTTACTGTTCCTGTGCTTCTGCTCCGGCATTTCAGCTTCGGGAGGCACTTCCAGCTGGTCCAGCTGCTCAGCCCACTTTGCGTCTTCCTGCTTCTTCTTCACACTCTCAATTATTCTCTGTTCTTCAACTTCTGAGTCGTCCTCGCTTGTCTCTACTGGAAGTTCCTTGAGCACCGGCTTTTCTACCCTAACTGGCTTCTGTGTGAGCAGCTTGAACTTTCTTATCTCAACATTCTTTAATGGGTATTCTTTTTTGAGGAAGTTGTGAAGGTCCTGTTGGAGCTTTCCAGAAATTATGTCTGAGGTGAATGCTGAGTAATCCTTTTCTGAAGCGCTCTTTGCGCAGAAGTATCTAGTAAGTTTTATTATCCTGGTTGTTCTCGTCTTGGTTGTAGAATACGCTGTTATTATCATCGGCTTTATCCTGACAAACTTTTCATCTGAGGTTTTTACAACAAAGGAGTCATCTATCTTGTTCCTGCCACGCCTCACCATCCTCTTTATGAATGCCGGCATTAGCTCGTATTCTATAAGTTCGGTGACAGCGTGCTTGTTCTCCTTTATGCCAGTGATTCTGAGCTTGACATTTATGTTCTGCTTTCTTATGTTGCCCGTGAGGTTCATCAGGTTTATGTTTACAACCCTGCCTACAACCTCGTCAGGAGCATACGCGGGGGTCTCTCCAACAACAGACTCGCCGAACTCTTTTGGTGAGATTATGTCAAACCACTTCTTCTTAGCCTTTGCTGAATCTTCAATCTTCCTTGCCTTAGCCATATGCGACAGGGATAAAACACCTATTTATAAAGATTTTCTTTTTTTATTTTCAATTTTTGTCACTTAAAAATTTTAAAACAAATTATTTAAAGGGGAAGGGCTTGCACGTGGATATGTTAGTCCTGAACAAGAAGCCTAAGAGTCCTCTTCTGATAACAGCATTTCCGGGATTTGGGCTTGTCGGCACGATTGCAGTGGAGTTCTTGATAGAACATCTGAAAACAGAGCAGATAGGTAAGATTGTAAGCAGGAATGAAATCCCCGTGGTGGCAATTCATGAGGGGAACCTTGTAGAGCCGATTTCAATACACTACAGCAGGGAGCACAACCTTCTGCTCATAAGAAGCGTTAATAAGCTCACAAAGAACTTTTCAGAGCTTTCTGCTGATTTTAGAGAGCTGGAAGAAGCAGTTTCACCAAAAGAGGTCTTAGTGCTTGACGGAGTTAATTCTCCAACAGGAAGCTCTGAGATATATTACTTCTCAAGGAAGGAAAAGCTCGGTGAAAAGTACAAGCAAATCGGACTCAAGAAGCTAGTTGAAGGCATAGTGATAGGCGCGCCGGCAATGATAATTTCGCAATTTGAAAACTCCAGCTGCATCTTTGCTGAGACCCACTCAGATATGCCTGACAGTAGAAGCGCTGCCGAGCTGATAAAAGCGCTGGACAGGATTTTCAACCTCAAAGTGGATTACACACCGCTTTACGAGAATGCTAAAAAGTTTGAGGCAAAGCTCAGACAGCTGGAAGAAAGAAGTAGAAGCTTTGAAGAGGAACAGGACAGGAAGAGAATGAATTATGTCGGATAATGAGATTTTAAGAGAGTCATCCTAGTAATTTCTCTTCATATTTGCTTATAGAAAAGTTTTTAAATAACCGGCTTAATCCCGCATACTATGAAAATTCCAAAGACAATCAACAGGTATTGCCCGAACTGCAAGAAGCACACTCCGCACAGGGTTTATCAGTCAAAGAAGAAACAGCCAAGTGCCCTAACATACGGCTCAAAGTATAGGGCTAAGAAGAGGGGCAGGGCGCGCGGCCAGGGCGGTCACGGAAGGTATTCCAAGCCTGCAATAACCTCTTGGCGAATGACTGGAAAAAAGCAGACTAAGAAAACAGATTTGAGATACGAGTGCACAGTGTGCAAGAAGAGTACTGTTCAGAGGTATGGAAGGAGAGCAAAGAAGGTTGAGCTCATCTAAAATTTCAACTCTTTCTTCCCATTAACTTTAAAAAGATTTATAAATTGGAAGAAAATTCCAAGCGTAGATCAAGAGGCAGACCGGCGCTGCTTGTCTGCACTGGAGAATTTTTCCTAATTCTCCAAGTTTAAAGAGTGTAAGAGGTATGAGAAAAAATGGCAAGAATGCATTCCAGAAGTAAGGGAAAGGCCGGAAGCAACAAGCCGGCAAAGCTAGTTAAGAAGGCTTGGATTGGAAGGGACGCTGCTGAGGTGGAAGCCCTAGTTGTGAAGCTTGCCAAGGAGGGCAACAGCCCTTCAATGATAGGCATGAAGCTCAGGGATTCTTATGGAGTTCCCAGCGTGAAGATGGTGTGCGGGAAGACAATTCTGCAGATACTAAAAGAGAAGAAGATGAATCCTAAGATGCCTGAGGACCTCTCAGCACTTTTCAGAAAGGTGTTGAGCATAAGGAAGCATCTGGAGTCAAACCATAAGGATCAGACAGCTAAGAGGGGGCTCATTCTGACTGAGTCAAAGATAAGGCGGCTTGTGAAGTACTACAAGAGGGAAGGAGTTATTCCTGCAAGTTGGAAGTACGAGCCGGATAAGATAAGCTTCTATCTTGAGTGAGCAACTTTTAAATTTGATTTTTATAACTTTTTTAAAATATATTTTTGCTTTCCGAAATGCTTTTTAATCTGCAAACTGGAGCTCATAAGTGACAGAGATGGAGAATAAAGATTTTGAAGAGCTCCTTAGGCATGTAGAGGAGTGCGCAGCTGAGTTTAAGAAGATTCCACATTCAGAAACAATAAGGGTAATATCCCATCTGGACTGCGACGGGATAGCTTCTGCAGCAATAATTACGAAAGCACTAAACCGGCTTAATAGAAAGTATGCAATATCGGTAGTGCAGCAGCTTGACGAAAGGCAGATAGCTGCACTCTCGCGCGAGGACTACAAGAACTTCATCTTTACTGACATAGGCTCGGGCCAGCTCTCTAAGATAAGTGAAGCGTTGAAGGGTAGAAGGGTTTTCATACTGGACCATCACGAGGTGGAACATTTCAAGAGTGAAGGGGTACATCACATAAACCCGCACATGTTCAACATTGACGGCTCTAACAACATCTCAGGAGCGGGATGTACCTTTCGATTCTCAA